>JADJSZ010000093.1 GCA_016711405.1 Candidatus Hadersleviella danica
GGAGCCAACTGACGGGTGTTGCAGGGCGAACAAATCTATCGTTTCAGCGTGGAGGGTGAGGCTCCCCGTCGCATCCACTTGATGGGGGCGGTGGGGCTGTCGTGAGGCGGATGATTGGGGCGCGGAGAACGGCCGAGCCGGGTGCGGTCAACCTTTTACATCCAGCAACCCCGTGCTGGTCAGCCATAACTCCTTGCTGGTGGGGTCGTAGCGGAGGGTGGCGGGGGCACCGGTACTCTCAACACAACACGCAAGCCATCACCCGATGCCAGTGCAGGGGGGGCGGCGGCCGTCGGCCGTAGCTCATAAGTGAGCAAGGGGGTAGAGGCGGCGGCCGTGCCTTTGCCCAAAGCCTGCGATTTCAGCCCAATCATCAACGATACAACACAAAACCAACTGGACGCAGAAATAGGGAGGAGGTAATCATTGCTATAAAATCCTTTGGCACTCATTGCGCTTGCCTGTTGAATTAGGGATATTGAATGGTTCCACTGACTCACTGCTCCTAATTGCAGGGTAAATATAAGCGGAACTGAGGGGCAAAACACAAGATGATTGAAGAGATTGGTGAAACTTTGGTACTATAAACGCATTGTCGAGATAGAGGGTAGAGATTGAGATAGAGGATACATGGATGGTCACGACTACATATTCCTCTATCTCTCGTCTCTATCTGTTCAAGAGGTATTTATGATGCGTCAGTTTTTTGGACGGTGATGAGTATGGTTTTGCTGTTGGGGTAGCCGCCACGGCCGTTTCCCAACCCCACCCACAGCTTATGCGGCCGTGTTGATGACCCCCTGCCCACTCGCCCCGAGGCACGCCCGCTACCCCTCGCCCCACAGATGTGCCCACCGCCACACCTATATCTCAGCCAACGGTGGTGGGGGATGGGCACTCATCCAACTGGTGATGGGTTCGGCTCCTGAAGGGGTATGGACGGTGGTGCAGTGGGGGGATGGCCACGGCCGTTGGTACGACGTGGAAGGTTGGCGCGGCACATTGGATGAGGTGCAATACCAAACATGGTGGGTGGCTCCCGCCGATTTTGGAGATGCGCCCTTCCCAGTGGTGCCTAGTTTTCTACTTGAGCCAGCGTTTTGGGGTTACCGTTGTAGTGAATCAAGCCCGTAATAAATTCCTGCTTTTCCTGCGCCCATTGGAGCCGGTGCATCGCTCCCATACGGTCGGTGGGGTCGTAATCCTCTTCTAACTTGTGCAATTGAATCAGCGAACCATCGTGCATGGCCACGTTAACCGTTGTGCCGGGTTCGTAATCGCCCACGCTAATCTCCTCCAACTTGGGCACAAAGGAGTGTCGTGCAGGGAATTTCGTTGTCCTTGCCGTAGGGGTAGCTCTTGGTGGAGCTTTCGTCGTTGTTAAAGGTGACACAGGGGCCGATAATGTCAATCAAGGCGGTGCCTTCGTAGCTGAGCGCCGCTTTGAGCAGTTCGCGCACCTGCTTGGCATCGCCCGAGAAGGAGCGGGCGACGAAGCCCTGCCCCCGCCACAATCGCCTCCATGCACAAATCAATGGGGGCAGTTCATTGTGGCCCGCGTATTTGAGGAATTGCCCTTCATCGGCCGTGGCGGAAAATTGCCCTTTGGTCAGCCCATACACCATTGTTTTCCACAATGTAAACCACGTCTACATTGCGGCGCATGAGATGCTTGAATTGCCCCATGCCAATGTGCCCAGTGTCGCCATCACCACTGACGGCGAGGGCTTTGAGTTGGTGGTTTACCAGCAAAGCTGCCTGTCACTGTCAGGCATACGGCCGTGCAACGCATTAAACCCAGGCGATTGCCCCAAAAGTAAGCGGGGATTTGCTCGAGCAACCAATCCCACTTAGCTTGATGATCTCCACGGCTGAATGTTTAAGTCGTAGCAAGCCGTGATAATCTGGCTGGAAATCGAGTTATGGCCACACCCCGGCACAGCGTGGTTGCCACCATTGTAATCTGCTTTGGTTAAACCTATTTCGTTGGTATTTCTTCTGACTGCCATGATTATTCCTTATTTAGGAACTGGCAAGTGGTAATTGGCGCTTGCAAGTAATTAACCCGGTCACGACCACTAAACACTGAACACTGATTACGAAACTATTAACCTTCCCGCACCTGCAACTGTTCCATCACCCATCGCGCCGTCAGGGGCAAGCCATCCATATAGGCAATGGAGCGGAGGCGGGTGGCAAATTCGGGCATTTCCGTTTGCAAAATCGGGTGCATTTGGCCGTCGCTGTTCATTTCAATGACGTAGACATGGGTCAAACTGCGCCACAACCGGCGCACATCCCCATTGACGGGCAAGGCGCGAATGCGCAAGAAACTGGTCTTGAGTCCTTTGCTGGCCAATCTGTCCCGCGCTTCGTCAATAGCGTAGCGGGTTGTGCCATAGGCAATGATGCCGTATTGCGCCCCTTCAACATGGTCTACCACAGGAGTCGGCACGAGTTGGCGGGGCTGTCTCAAATTTGCGGGTCAGCCGCCATGTTTTCCACTCCAATCTTCGGGGCGTTCAAACGGCCGCCGCATTGTGCCCTGTGCCACGGGTGAAATAGGCCGCTTTGGGGTGTTTGGTTCCCGGCAGGGTGCGGTAGCCAATGCCATCCCCATCCAAATCGGCAAAACGGCGGAACCCTTTGGTTTCCACATCTTCGGCCGTTAGCACTTTGCCCCGCGTAATTGGCTCGGTGGGATACCAAAATGGCTCGCTCAGCCAGTTGTTCATCCCAAATCCAAATCGGAGAGCACAAAGATAGGGGTTTGTAGGTGGTCGGCCAAGTTGAGCGAGGTGGTTCCAAACTCGAAGCATTCGGCGACGCTGGAGGGGAGCAGAACAGGGTGGCGGGCATCGCCGTGGCCGAGGGTGTAGGCGAATTGCACATCCCCTTGGCCTGTGCGGGTGGGCAAACCTGTGCTGGGGCCAACCCGCTGGATGTCCCAAAACACGCCGGGTAGTTCGGCAAAATGTGACCCCACCAAAAACAGACCCCAAGCCCGCCGCTTCGTTGCCTGTGATGATGATTTGACCAGCCGTTTTGTCCATTGGCTCGACAAGGTAGCGGTCTTTCTTGGGCAAATTCTCCAGCACCCAATCGTGCATCAGCTTAATGACGGTCATATTCATGTCCACCAGCTTGCGCCGACGGCCGAAATGAATATCCAACGCTTGGTCAATGGCGGCCAAATCATGCCCAGCAGAGCGGCCACCGCCCCAACATAGAACATGTTGGTATACCGCTCCTTAAAATTGCCCGTCGCCCCTACATCTTTCAGCATTTTGGTAATGGGTAGGGGATAGGGGGTGATATCGTCCCGCTCGGGCAAGCCGCGCATGTTTTCGTTGTAGATGCACACGCCAACGGGGCAGGTTTTGCACATCTTGAACCACGCTATCGGGGTTAAAGGCGACCAAAATTTCGGAGGTTTCCCGCCAGGACATACCCATCTTTGCTGACGCGGATGTGGTACCACGTGGGCAACCCTGAATGTTGAGGGGAAGATGTTTTTGCCATTGACGGGAATGCCCATTTTGTAAAAGGCACGGATAATGGCCATGTTGGATGTCTGGCTTCCTGTGCCATTGGGCGTTGCCACGACAATGGCAAAGTCGTTAATAATAGGTTCCATGCCCTCGGGCACAACGGCCGTGCGGGGCAATGCTTCTTCAAGTGCCATCTCAAATTCTCCTTAACAGATTCATTCAATGTAGGTTCGATGTAACGGGGGTATTGTTGGGGGTAAAGACAACGTGATTACCCTACTCTAGAAATTACTTTGGCGGGTAAGGCAAAAGTTGTAAATCTGGAATAAAGCGGTAGTCTCGCTGGTTCTTGGTAATGATTAACAATTCCATTTGACTAATAGCACTGATGGCCAATCTGGATGTTTGTTCAATTTGGTCTAAGCAATCTATTGCTTGGCTAATTTGCCAACCAGCATCAATGAGAATGTCTGTGTCTATAATGGTAAAGTGATTCATTTTTGACGTTCCCATTCACGACGGCGCAAGTTACGAACCCATTCTGTGCTGTCTTTCATCTCCTCACGGCCGCGCCACATTCCAATAAAGGGTTCCTCTCTAAGCGGTATGGGGGCATATGCTACGGCCGTTGGGTTGGGATAACGCTCCTTCAAGAATGCGACATAATCTGCCACTTGCCGCTGTATTTCAGGTGGTAAAGAGGCTATCTCTTGGATAATAGTTAACTCATTCATCATCATTTCCTCTTTTTGGGCTTCTTCGCACTCACACTTTTTACTTCTCGCCCCCCACGGCCGGCCGCAACAACGCAAAATGCTCAATCAGCAACTGCTTGCCCCTGCATCGCCTCCCAGCGGCCAACGCCTCCACAATTTGCTCGTGGTAATTCCGCATCTATCCAATAAGTATATTGGGTAAAGCGGGTCAGTTGGTACGCTTCATATGCTTCCCAATAGCTGTTAAGCAACCCCTGCGCAAACGGGTTGTTGAGCTTGCTAAAAATGGTCAGGTGCAGGGCGCGGTGTTCGGCCGTGGGAATGTGTACAGGTTCGCCGCGCAATTTGTCCCATGCGCTGGCCACAAGCTGGCGCAACTGGCCAATATCCTCGGCCGTCAGCGCTTCCACGGCCGCCTCCCACAACCCAATTTCTAACACTTGGCGCATGTTGCTCACTTGCTCAAACGTCCCTTCCCCACTGGCAAGCGCAAACATCATCCCCTCCCGCACCACCGTCCCAAAATCAAATGGCTCCCGCTGAATGCCGAGACGCGGCCGTACCGAAACCAATCCCAACCCCCGCGCCACCTCTAATTGCTCACGCAATTTGCCCACACTAACCCCCAACTCACCGCTCAGTTCCTGCAACGTAGGCAACCGCTCACCCACCCCTAAGTCGTGGTGGATGAGGTATTGCAAGAAGGGAGATTCGAGGTGGCCAGCGGGCATGGAAATGCGGATTGCGGGATGGTGAATGCGGATTGCGGAATGAGAATTAGCTGACTAGCTGAACTGCTGACTAGCTAACAGCTACCATTCATCCAATCAATCGTATTTATCAAAAGGATGGGGACTTTATCACAACCCTGAGATGGTGTAAAGTTCCAAATGTCATGTTCTAAGAGAAGAGAGAAGAGAGAAAAGAGGGGCGGATTTTAATCCAAAATCCAAAATCCCCAATCCAAAATCAAATGCCCCACTCCGCCCCACCTATCACCCAAGCCTTGCGGCAAATCGCGCGGTCGCTTAGTTCGGCCGTGGATTTAGACACCACACTGGATTTAATTGCCCGCAAAACGGCCGAGGTCATGGCCGTAGACTCCTGCACCATTTACCTGCTCGACCCCGAGAGCGACATCTTGCGCTTGCGGGCCAGCACAGGGCTGGCGGCGCGGGCACTCGGCCGTTCCACCCTGCGCGTCGGCGAAGGCATGACAGGCCACGCCGTGCGCCAAAACGCCCCCGTCTACGCCACCCTCGCCCAAGCCGACCCCCACTACAAACCCGTCGAAGAGGCCGACGAGGGGATTTTTCAGTCGTTGCTGGCCGTGCCGCTGGCCATCGAAGAACAGCCCATTGGGGCGATGAACGTGCAAACCTTCCAGCCCCACCCGTTTACGCCACAGGAGGTGGAGCTACTCGCGCTGATTGCCGATTTGGCGGCCGGGGCACTGGCCAAAGCCCAGCTTTACGACAGCCAGCACCGCCAATTGCAAGAGCTACAACTCCTCGCCCGCTTGAGCGAAGCGGTGACAGCCCCCCAATACTTGGGCGATTTACTGGATGTGGTGACGGAAATGGCGGCCAAGACGATGGGCGCGGCCGTTTGCTCCATTTTTTTGCTCGACGAAACAGGGGAATACTTAGAATTGCGCTCGGCGCGGCGCGAGTTGGGGGATTATCGGCCGCGCCCTCCGCGCGCGTGGGCGAAGGGGTCATTGGGCATGTCGCCCAAACGGGGCAAAGCATGGTCGTGTGGGATGTGCGCCAAGACGGCCGTTACCTCGGCCAATCCTCGCCCGCGCCGAAGGGCTGGTCTCCATGCTGGCCGTGCCGCTCCAGGTGCGTGCCCGTGTCATTGGGGTGATGGCTTGCTACACGCATACCCCCCGCGAGTTCAGCGAAGAACAGCAATCGCTCTTCACCACCTTGGCCAACCAAACGGCCTTGGCCATTGAAAATGCCCAATTGGTGACGAATGTGGCCGTCATTCGGGAGATGCACCACCGCATCAAGAACAATCTGCAAACGGTGGCCATGCTGATGCGTCTGCAAATGGCGGACGCGCATAAACTAACCACGGCCGAGGTTCTCGAACTGAACATCAGCCGAATCCAGAGCATTGCGGCCGTTCACGAAGAGCTGTCCACCAAAGGGTTTCGGCTGGTAGATGTGCGCGACGTTCTGCGCCGCATCGCCCCCACCACCGCCCAAATGATGACAGCGCCGCACCAGCAAATTGTCATTGAGGTGTTGGGCGAGGCGTTGTTCTTGCCCAGCAAGGAGGCCACCGCCCTTGTGCTGGTGGTCAACGAACTACTCTTGAACGCCCTTGAACATGGTTTTGCGGGGCGGGAAGTGGGGCGGGTGGAAATCTCGCTCGGCCGAACGGCCGCCGAATACATTGTGGTGGTGCGCGACAACGGCCGTGGTTTGCCCGCCGATTACACCAAAGGGCTGGGCTTGGAAATCGCCGAAACGCTGGTGGAAAGCGATTTAAGCGGCCGTTTACGCCTCATCCCCCTGCCCACGGGCACAGAAGTCAGTGTGCGTCTACCAAGGTAGCCGTAAGCTGTAAGCCGTAAGCAAATGCCTGGCTTACGGCTTATAGCTTTATGGCTTACGGCCAAACTCCGGCACCGCTTGTTCAGAAAGGCATCTATCCCTCTTGGGCATCGGCCGTTTTGCCAATGGCGATGATGCTTTGCGCTTCATTCTCCATTTGGGTTTCCAGCGATTCGTTGAGGGCATTGGCCAAGAGGCGTTTGGTGGCACCAAACGCGGCCGTTGGCCCCTGCGCCAGTTGCCGCGCCAGTTTGTGCGCCTCGGCCAGCAGTTGGTCATCTGGTACAACGCGATTGACCAGACCCCATTCGAGTGCTTCGGCCGCGCTGAGCCGCCGATTGGTGAGCGCCAATTCCACCGCCCGGCGCAACCCAACGAGGCGGGGCAGGTGGTAGGTGGAGGAGCCATCGGGGGTGAGACCAGCGGCCGTGTAGGCCAGCGTAAACTTGGCCGATTCGGCCGCCAAGGTCACATCGCAGGCGCAAGCGAGGCTGAAGCCCGCCCCGCCGGCCGTGCCGTTAATCGCCCCAATCAGGGGGGCATCCATGCGGGCAAAGCGGGAGACGGCCGCGTGCAAGTGGGTGGTCATCACTTTCAGATGAGCATCGAGGTTGTCGGCGGCCGCAAATTCGGGCAAATCGCCGCCCGCGCAGAACAGCTTGCCCGCACCTGTGAGAACGACGGCGCGAATGGCGGGTGTGGCCGAGCAATGCACGGCCGCTTGAAACAGTTCATACGTCATTTGCGCGTTGAGCGCGTTGGCAGGCGGCCGATTTAGCACAATGGTGGCCACCCCTTCTTCCACACTAAGTTGCAAAAATTCGTAATTGGTCATGGGATGTTACTGGTTACGGGTTATTCGTTATTGGTTATTGGTTCTCCCCCTCTCCCTCACCGCCTTTCTGGCTCCACCACCACTGCTTGCGTAGCGACCCAATCGCGCCCCCACGGGATATTCACATTGGCGATGAGTTCCCAGACAATTTTGATGTAGCGGCCGTCGTAGCTCCACGGCGATTCGGGAACAGTGAGCGAGAAAGGGAATTGTTGGGGCAAGAGACCGATTAAATCCCCTTCGTGGAGGGTGGTTTCGGCCACTTTTTGGCTGGCGGGTGTGCCGCGCCCCTCGGTACGCCATTCGAGGGAAACAGTCACACGGCGGCACTTGACTTCTTCTTCAGGAAAGAGGGCGACTTGCCCCGCAATGGTTGCGCCGGGTGCAAAGCGATAGCCAAACATTCCTGCGGATTCGCCCCCCGTGACAATAAGTTGAATTTTTTCTTGAGACATGAGCACTCCTGTAAATTGGTGCGTTGGTTAGCATTTTAGCTGACTAAGGCAGGCTGACCAAAAGGGTTGTCTATATTTTGCAGGCTCATAATCTGGCATTTTAGTTTATTGGTGTAGTGGTGTATTGGTCTATTTTAATACACTACTACACCAATAGACTTATATACCACTCCCTATCAACCAGCAATTTGCGACCGTTGTAACTATAGTTGCCCATCAAAAAATCCCAAAAATAAGCCCCGCCAGCAGGTAGTAAATCCCCAAACCAGTGGCATCTACCACCGTGCTAATCATCGGCCCGCTCACCATCGTCGCATCAATGCCCCAATGGTCGGCCAAAATGGGCACAAGGGTGGCAATGGTCGTAGACCAGACCACAATGGCGGGCAGGGAAAGAGCAATGACCAAGCCCATCCGCAGGGCATTGGGCCAATCGCCGGGGTGCTGAGGGCGGCGAAAGCAAACCCCACCACGCCCATAGCCAACCCGAGCATGAGACCCACGGCCACTTCGCGCCGCCATGCACGGCCGAGGTTGCCAATCCGCACCTCGCCCAAAGTGATGGCGCGAATAATCGTCGCCACCGTTTGCGTGCCCGCATTGCCGCCCGTGCCTATCAGCAAGGCCACGAAAAGCGTCAAAAAGGGCAGACGCACCAGCACATCGCTGAAGACCAGCGAAACCCCGGCCGTGAGTGAACCCGTCGCAAAAAGGAGCAGGAGCCAACCCACCCGTTTACCCGCCACTGTATAAACCGAGGCATTAAAATAGGGCTGGTCGAGCGGTTGAGAGCCACCTAACCGCTGAATGTCTTCGGTGGCTTCTTCTTCTAACACGTCCAAGGCATCGTCCACGGTCACGACACCCAACAAATGCCCTTCGTCGTCTACGACAGGGATGGCCGTGTAGTCGTATTTGGACATGAAATCGGCCAATTCCTCTTGGTCGGCCGTGACCTTAATCGAGAGGACATTGTCTATCATCAACTCTTCAATGAGTTGGTCGGGCTGGGCCAGCAACAAATAGCGGATGGGAACCACACCGATGAGGATATGGTGGCGGTCTACCACATAGAGATAGTGAAAGGTTTCAATATCTTGGAGCGAACGCATGTATTCGATGGCTTCAGCGGCCGTCCATTGCCGGCGCAAGGCGGCCACATCGGTGGTCATCAGCCGCCCTGCACTGTTCTCATCGTAGCTGAGAATTTCGCGCACATCTTCGGCCCACTCGGGTTCCATCAAATCGAGCAACCTGTCCGAAACTTCGTCGGGCAGGTCTTCTAAAAACTCGGCCGCGTCGTCCATCGGCAATTCGTCGAGGATATTGGCCAAAATCTCATCGTCTACTTCTTCGACCAGCTCTTGGCGCACCAAACTGCCCGTTTCGTCCAGCACTTCGCCCGCCATTTCGATGGGCAAGCGGCTAAAGATGACCACGGCCGCTTTCGATGGCACCTCATCCAACAACTCCGCAATATCGGCAGGGTGGTACTCCTCGAGCAAAGCACGCAACTCTTTCAGCCGCTTTTCGTTGACCAAGGTTAAGACCAGCTCTTTATCCAGCTTGCTTTGCTCAGACATAAATCACTCCTTTGGGGGGATGAGGCGTTGGTTTCGAGGATTGGCACAACGGCCGCAAAACCGTTACAACTATAGCTGAGAAGTGGTCATTCGTCCCTCGTCATTTGTCATTCGTTCCTCGTCCTTAGTCCTTAGTCCCAATCCCCTATGCAAGATTTAACAATCCGACAATACCAACAAATTGTAGATGAATGGGTTAAAACAATTGGCGTGCGCTATTACGCCGAGCTAACCAACACCGCCCTGCTCATGGAAGAGGTGGGGGAGTTGGCGCGGCTGATGGCGAGGTTGTATGGCGAGCAGAGTTTTAAGCGCCCCGAGGAGGCGGAGACGGCCGTGGCCGACATGGCCGACGAAATGGCCGATGTGCTTTTCGTGCTGGTCTGTTTGGCCAACCAAACAGGGGTGGATTTAACGGCCGTTATCGAGCGCAATCTCCACAAAAAGACCACCCGCGATAAAGAGCGGCACGCCAATAACCCCAAGCTCAATGGGTAATCAGGATATAGGTGTGGCTTCCTAAAGTGGTTTTCCAACAAAAAACCGCTGGCAAATTGCCAGCGGTTTTTTTATTAGATGTGTCAATTGTTTATTGACCTTTTTTATGAGTTGCACCCCCCTTAATAAGAGGGGCACAATAGCATCTGAGAGGCGACGACCGGATTCGAACCGGTGATCAGGATTTTGCAGACCCATGCCTTACCACTTGGCTACGTCGCCAGATAGCCTTATATTATCCCCACCCCACCCATTTCGTGCAAACCACCTTCGCCCTGTCACTGTTCGCGTGTTTATCAAAATCGTGGAACGCTACGGCACAAAGGCGCAATATGGCAAAGGGTTTAGAGAAAGCGTGCGCTCTGTGGTTAGAAAAAACGGCTAAAGCCGCCACTACCAACTAAATTGGAATAGTTACTATCCCTCAAGGAAATTCTTATGACCAAATATATTGGCATTCTCACGGCCGGCGGCGACACCCCCGGTCTCAACGCCGCCATTCGCGGCCTTGGCAAAGCGGCCCAACACACCTATGGCATGGAAGTCATCGGCTTCCGCGATGGCTTTCGGGGGTTGATGGAAAACCGCACCGTGCGGCTCGATGGCGAAACCCTCTCGGGGATTCTGACAATGGGCGGCACCATTTTGGGAACCAGCCGCGACAAACCCCACAAGATGCCCATCGGCAATAAAACGCTGGACATGACCGATGTGATGTTGACCAATTACCGCAAGCACCACCTCGATGCGCTAATCTGTTTGGGGGGCAATGGCACGCAAAGCAACGCCCTCAAACTCATGGAAAAGGGCATGAACATCATCACTTTGCCCAAGACGATTGACAACGATGTGGCCGAGACAGACATGACTTTTGGCTTCGACACGGCCGTGGGCATCGCCACCGAGGCCATAGACCGCCTGCACAGCACCGCCCACAGCCACCACCGCATCATCGTGGTCGAGGTAATGGGGCACAGCGCGGGCTGGCTCGCTCTTAGCGCAGGTGTAGCGGGTGGGGCGGATGTCATTCTCATCCCTGAACTTCCCTATAACCTCCAGCAAGTAGCGGAAGCCATCTTAGACAGGCGGCGCAAGGGCAAGCATTTTAGTATTGTGGCCGTGGCCGAAGGAGCCATGTCGCAGGAGGAGGCGGCCGTGTTACGGCCGCTCCAAGCCGCACTCAGCCAAACCCACGGCAAAGCCGAACGCCAGCACATTAAAAACCAGTTGGCAGATTGGGAAAAGCAACACAAAGGGCATGTGTTGCGGCTGGCGCAACAGCTCGAAGCGCTCACCCGCCTCGAGGCACGGGTGACAATTTTGGGGCATGTCCAACGGGGCGGAACCCCCTCGGCCGTGGATCGCATTCTGGCCACCCAACTGGGAACTGCCTGCGCCGAACTCGTTCACCAAGGGCAATTTGGGGTCATGGTTGCCATTCACGGCCAACAAAGCGTGCCCGTGCCCCTGCCCCTCGTCGCGGGCAAACTCAAACTTGTGCCCACCGACCACCCCCTCCTCGAAAGTGCCCGCCGCCTCGGCACGGCGATGGGAGAGTGACGGGAATGGGGATTGCGGAATGGGGAATGAGGATTGCGGAATGACTACTCACTACTCACTACTCACTACTCACTAGCCACTAGCCACTACCCCCTCCCATGCTCTATTTCAACCTTCTCGGCCGTTTGCAGATTTTGTTGGATGGGGAAGCACTGTCGTTTGCTTCCCAGCGAGCGGAGTTATTGCTGGCTTATTTGGCTCTCAACCGCCGCCCCCACGGCCGTGAAGCCCTCGCCACCCTGTTGTGGGATGACCGCACCCATGAGCAATCGCTCTCCAACCTGCGCTCTCTGCTCGCCCAACTGCCCGAACCGATTAAGCCCCTGCTGACGGCCGACCGCAAAGCGATTTATTGGGCGGAAGATGTGCCCTTCTGTGTGGATGCGCTCGAATTTGAGCAGAGATTGGCGGCTAACCCCACGGCCGCCGAAACCATCGCCGCCCTTGGCTTGTATGGCGGCCCTTTTTGGCGGGTGTCACCATCCGCGAAAGTTATGGGTTGGAAGAGTGGGTGGTGGTGCAACGGGAGCGTTACCAGCAGTTGGCGCTCCGTGCCCACCAGCAAGCGGCCGAACACGCCCTACGCACCCGCCAACTCGAATTGGGTTTGCACCATGCCCGCGCCTTGGCCGAAATTGCCCCATTTTACGAAGCAGGGGTGCGCTTATTGTTGCGTTTTTATGGGCAGATGGGGCAAAAATTGGCGGCCGAACAAGCGTATGAGCAATTTTGCCACCTGTTGGCGGCCGAACTAGGGGTGGAGCCAACGGCCGAGACAACCACCTTGCACCAGCGCATCCAAGAAATGCGCTGGCCCATCCCCCACCAATTGCCCCCTACCGTTCCGCTCGCAACAACCGCCCCAGACCATCTCTCAACCTTGGCGGCGCGGTTGGCCGCCCCCCACTGCCGCTTGCTCACGCTGACCAGCCCCAACACAGCCGAATTGCTCCCGCTGGCGGTTGCACTGGCCGACCAGCGGGGCGGGGAGTATTTGGATGGCATTTGGGGGGTGGAATTGGGGGGTGGGGAGACGGTTCCGTCGGCCGTTGGCCGTGCCCTTGCCGTGCCGCCCTCGGCTTTACTCGAGGTGTTGCGCGGCCGTGAACTGCTCCTGCTCCTGCACCAGTTTGACCCGCACGATGAAGCGGCGGTGGCGTGGGTGCTAGAGGTGGTGGAGAGTTGCCCGGCCGTGCAACTGCTCATCACCGCCCCCGAACCACTCTGTTTGCGAGTAGAGTGGCTGGGGTAAAAGAGTTACAGGTCACAAGTTACAGGTTACAAGTAATAGCGACTTGTAACTTGTAACTTGTAACCCCCTACCGATACCGCTGAACGTCTTCGGCCGTAATTTCATGCACTTGGACGAGGTTGGTGAGACCTGAACGGCCGAAGGGCACGCCGCTGGTCATCACCAGTTTGTCCCCTGCCTCGAGGTGCATGGAGGAAGCAACTGCTTCGACGGTACGTTCAATCATTTCGTCGGTGTCGGAAACGTGCCCCATCATCAGGCACTCGACACCCCAGACCAAGGCCAGCCGACGCTGGGTGCGGGGCAAGGGGGAGACGGCCAAAATGGGGGTTTGCGGCCGATGGCGGGAGATTTGCTCGGCCGTGTAACCCGACATGGTGCTGGTCACAATCAGCTTGGCCCCAATGCGCTCGGCAATGCTACAACTGGCCGTGCTAATCGCATCGCTCGTGCGGCCGACCCGCGCAATTTCCCACCGCTTTTGTTGCCACAAATCGTAGGGGAACTCCGATTCCATCATAATCGAGATGTTTTTCATCATCTGCACTGATTCGACGGGGTATTTGCCCGAGGCCGTTTCATTGGAAAGCATCACCGCATCGGTGCCATCGAGGACGGCGTTGGCCACGTCGCTGGCTTCGGCGCGGGTGGGGCGGGGGTAATCCACCATAGATTGGAGCATTTGGGTGGCCGTAATGACGGGTTTGCCCAATTTGTTGCCCAGCCGAATAATCCGCTTTTGGATGAGGGGCACTTGTTCGGGGGGCAAATCAATGCCCAAATCGCCCCGTGCCACCATCAGCCCATCCGCTTCTTTGGCAATCCCTTCTAGCTCTTCAATCGCCTCAAATTTTTCGATTTTGGCAATGATGGCGATTTGGGTGTCTTGCTCCGCCATGAGGGCGCGGAGCGCGAGGATGTCCTCGCCGGAGCGCACAAATGACATGGCCACAAAATCGAGGTTTAGGGCGCAGATGAGGTTCAAGTCCTCTTTGTCTTTCTCGGTAATGCTTTCAATCGGCAAGCGCGTGCCGGGAGTGTTGATGCCCTTTCTCTGCTCCATTTTGCCATTAAAGGTCGAAGTGCAGAGCAATTCGGTATCCGTTTTGGCGAAGATTTTGAGTTCCATCTCGCCATCCCCCAGCACCAGCCGCGCCCCCGGTTGCAACGCCTCGAACAGTTCGGGATGGGGCAAGAAGATGGCTTCTGTGTTTTCGGGGTCAACGGTTATGGTGACGGGATCGCCCGCTTCCACAGTGAAGCTCTCGAAACGGCCGAGCCGTAATTTAGGCCCTTGCAAATCTCCCAAAATGGCCAGCACTTTGCGCTCTTCTTTGGCCACATCGCGCAAGAGCCGAATGGTGGCGCTGTGGGTCTCGTGGTCGCCGTGGGAGAAGTTGATACGAGCGACGTTCATGCCAGCATGGAGCAAGCGCCGAATGATGTCGCGGTTATTGGAGGCTGGGCCAATAGTGGCCACAATTTTGGTGCGTGACATAGTGAGAAATGCTGAGGGGAAAGTGCTGAGTGCGGAGTGCTTTTTACTCTACCACGGAAAGGTTAATCTGAATTTCGTCCTTGGGCAGTTTGGTGGCGGTGACTTTGATTTGGGTACGGCCGTCGAAGGCTTTGGCAAACCAGCTTTGGACTTTTTCACCTAATACAACACGGGCAGTCTCTTCGGGTTGCAAACGCCACACGGCCGTCTCTTTGTCGTATTTGCCATTGTAATAAAGCGTGACTTTGCGCGTCCCTGTGCGGGGGCTATCGGCAAAGAAAGGCCAGTGTTCGGCCGTGAGGTTGATGAACCCTTTGCGGATGTGCAGGGGCTTTAGTTCGGCAATGTAGGTGAATTGGCTGGGTTGTTCGGCCGTGCCATTGCTCAGGGGGGCGGGAATGACATCGGGCACATGGGCTTGGGGGGTGTTGGTGCGCGGAGTACGGCCGCTATTGCGCCGAGTGGCCACAGGTTTGAGCGGGGGCGCAAAGCGGGTGACAACAGGGATGAGCTTTTCGACTTCTTGCGCCATAATGCCCACCAGTTTATCGCCCATCATGGAGATGGGGTCGGCTCGCCAACGGCGATAGATATGCCACGGAGCCAACCAACGGGGGTCGCCATTGAGGAAGAGGGTGCGGCTGGTGGCGGCCGTGCTGGCATCTAAATCCCATTTGTCCAATGTATCTTTGAAAATATCTTGGTAGCTGGTTATCTCGCCGTTTTCCTCATCTACCTGAACCTGCTGAACATGCAGGCTCCATTCTGGGCCAAGCTCGGAAACGTGGCGATGCCAGAGCACTGAGTCTGGTTCGGCCGATTTTAACCCCCGCAACAAGGCTGTGCGGTTGTTGATGCTCAGTCTTAGCTCGAAATGGGCGGGGCGGGCGGCAAAGCGGATGTGTGGCTCGCGGTCTATCGCTTCGCTGACGGCCAAATAAACAGTTTGCCCTTCGGTATCTAAACCACAAACGGGAAACATGCGTTGGGCATCACGGGAGAGTTTGGTTTGGAGTGTGTGGATAAACGTGTCGAGTTGCCCAAGGGCAAACTCTAAGGCGGCCGTTTCCCCCGCCCAACCAAAGGCAGTGAAAACAGACATAGACAAACCAGAAAATGGTTTAGCGGCAGACATAAAAAATCCTTATTCTGATAGGGTGATGGAGGGTGGGTGTATCCGAAGGAACCCCCTAATCATAGCAGGTGTGGGGGTTTTCGCCGATATGCAATTGTGGGGGAACGGCCGTGTCGCTTAAATTTCGACGGCCGGGAGGGGGACAGGCAGTGCCTCGGCTGGGTGATGGCCGTTTTCCCGCGCAAAACTCTCCACATCCAGCCCGCGCAAGAGCAGGGCGGAGGCAAAGAGCAACACGGCCGCCAACCCAAAGGCGACTCCATAGGCCACGGCCGCTTCTAGCCCCATGACCAACAAGAACAAATCGCGCATCGCCCCCCCCAAAAAGGTTCCCAACCCCTTGAACAACAAAATCGAAATCGTCCACAACCCCAAATAAGCCCCTGCATCCTCGTCCGAAGACATGGAACCCATCAGGTTAAGGCTCCCGAAAGTGTACACGCCAAAGCCCGCCCCAAACACGAGCAGGGCGAGGCGAATAAGGCCCGCATAAACGAGGAACGATTCGACGGCAATCAGCCCCATGCCTGCGGCCATGATGAGCAAGCCCCAGCGGGAGATGTTGGCTTGGCTGGCGGGCGGCCGTTTGCGCCACGCCCACGCCCCACCCACCAACGTGATTACTGTCGCGCCCTGCCAATAACTGGTGAAACGAGTGGTATCCCCCACGGGCAAATGCAACACTTCTGCCCCAAATGGCTCCAAAATGGTATCTTGCGACCATGCGGCAAAGGTGGAAAGGGCGAGGAAAACAAAGAAAAGCCGGGTGCGTTTGTCAGCCCAGATTTTGGTGAGGGTTTGGAGGAAAGTCGCTCGCACGGCCGTTGCCACCACCATTGTGGCGCGTGTTGCGGGGGCAATACTGCTCTTTTCCACCCCATAAATGCCAAAAAACCAGAAAAAGCCGCCCAAAGCTATGCAGGCCAACACCATTTGCCAAAACACGCCCATGCTATAACTTTCCATCCAGCGGCTAAAACCTATCCCAGCCACCGCAATAAAAATGATAAACACAGTTTCGGTGATACTAATGGAGAACCCTTGCCGCGCCTTGGGGGCAGAATCGCGCACGAGGGCGAGGTAGGGGCTACCCGTCAGCACGGAGCCGATGGCGTAGATGGCAAAGCAGATGACGGCCAGCCACCAGCCCACCCCATCGTTGTGGTTCGCCTCCAAACGCATGAGGCTAAAGCCGAGCAGGGGCAGGCTGAGCATGGTGAGACCACGGCCGAGCCAAATATAGCTGGTGCGGTAATAGCCCCACAACGGCACTGTATCGGAGCGATGCCCCGCCCACACGCTGAACGGGGCCAGAAAGTAGCGCATGGCCAACAACAGCCCTACAAAGGTAGCGGGCAAGCCAAGGTTGGTTATCATCACCCGGTTCCAAATGCTGGTTGCCAGTATTTCGACCATAGCTGAGCCGATGCGAAAGGAGCTGAGTTGGGCGAGCCGCCACGGCCGAAAAGGAACGATTGGTTGGGTCATGGGTTTATCTGTGAGAGCTGTTTTTAGGAGTAAATCTAAGCAAAACTATGCGCTTGTGGATTTTAGCACAGGCAAACCAGCCTAGCCACGGGGCATGACCATCGGGTGTAGGAACAGCGAAGGCGCAAAGAGCTTTCTAGCGCAAGCAACCCCTTTGCGCCTTGGCTTCTTTGCGACTTTGCGTTGAAAAAGGGCTTGACTTACAAGTTGGCCATCTTGTTGCCGTGCATTTTGGGAAAGCCAACCTGTAGAGATAAAGCGAGAGCAGGTATACTTAGAAGGGTAAACAACAAATGACAAGGGACGAATGACGAATAACAAATGACACTCCCCCTTCATTCCCAGCAATTTATACGGAGATAGAACGAAATGGCTTTAAGTATTGGCATTGTGGGCTTGCCCAACGTGGGCAAAAGCACCACCTTTAACGCCCTCACCAAAGAACAAAACGCCGAAGCGGCTAACTACCCCTTCTGCACCATCGAACCCAACAAAGCAATTGTGGCCGTGCCCGATGAGCGGCTGGACAAACTGGCCACACTGGTCAAGCCTGAGCGCATTATGTACGCCACTGTTGAATTTGTGGATATTGCGGGGCTGGTTAAAGGCGCGTCGCAAGGGGAGGGCTTGGGCAACCAGTTTCTGGGCAACATCCGCGAGACCCAAGCGGTGGTGCATGTCGTGCGCTGTTTTGAGGATGAGAATGTCATTCATGTCAGCGAACGGCCGAATCCCGCCGACGACATTAGCGTCATTAACCTCGAACTCATCTTGGCCGACTTGCAACAACTCGACCGCAAGCTGGACAGGCTGACCAAACAAGCGCGGATGGACAAAAGCGCACGGCCGCTCCTCGAAACGGCCGAACAACTCAAAGCGCATCTGGAAACAGGTCAACCCGCCCGCACCTTCCCCACGGCCGACCCCGAAAGTTATCAAGCACTCGTCAGCGAGATGCGCTTTATTACCGCCAAACCGATTATCTACGTGGCCAATGTGGATGAAGGAAGCCTCGCCAACAACGGCAACGAATATGTGGAACAAGTGCGGGCGTGCGCGGCCGAAGAAGCGGCCGAGGTGGTCATGCTCTGCGCCAAGCTGGAAGAAGAGATGGCTGGCTTGAGCGATGCCGAGCGGCAAGAGTTCTTAGACAGCATGAACGTCACCGAAAGCGGCCTTGAGCAAGTCATCCACAAGGGGTATCGCGCCTTGGGGTTGATTAGCTATTTTACGGCTGGCCCCAAAGAAGTGCGGGCGTGGACGGTGCGGCGCGGCGCCAAAGGCCCGCAAGCGGCTGGGGTGATTCACACCGACTTCGAGAAAGGCTTTATCCGGGCGGAAGTGATTGGCTATGATGCGTATCTCAAGCATGGTTCGGAAGCGGCCGTTAAAGCGGCCGGCGACATGCGCGTGGAAGGCAAAGAGTACGTCGTCCAAGATGGCGATGTGATGCACTTCCGCTTTAATTTGTAGCTGTTAGCCATAAGCTGTAAGCCGTAAGCAAATGCATTGCTTACGGCTTATGGCTTACAGCTTACGGCTCCGAGGAAATTTCCATGTCTCGCCTTAAAATTTTGCTCTTGGTGGTGGGGTTGCTGTGGGTCTGGCCTGCGCGGGGGCAGGAGACGGCCGCGCCTGTCCACATGGTCGAAATTAGCGGGCCTGTCAACCAAGCGATGGTCAGCTATTTCGGCCGCGTCATTTTGGGGGCGGAAGCGGCCGAGGCCGAAGCACTGCTCATCCAACTCGACACCCCCGGCGGGGCATTGGATGCCACCCTCGACATTGTGCAACTGTTCCGCAACGCCCGCGTGCCCGTCATCATCTATATCGCGCCCGCTGGCGCACAAGCCGCCTCGGCCGGCAGTGTCATCACCCTCGCCGCCCACGCGGCGGGCATGGCTCCCGAAACTGTCATCGGCGCCGCCTCGCCCGTGCAAAGCAGTGGCGAAAGCATCGAAGAGACGATGTACCGCAAGGTGGTGGAGGACATGAAGGCGACGGTGCGCGGCCTTTCGGAGCGGCGCGGGGAAGCGGCCGTGGCTCTGGCCGAAAGCATGATTGAAAACGCCGAAGCGGTGACGGCGCAAGAGGCGTTGGCGGTGGGGTTTGTGGATGTTGTGGCGGAGGACACGGCCGATTTGCTCCGCCAACTCGATGGCCAACCAGTCATCGTCTTGGGCGAGGAGCGCCTCTTGAACACAGCCACGGCCGAGGTAGTGCTGGTGGAGCCAACGGCCGTGGAGCGGCTCCTCTACGGCCTCGCCACCATTCTAATGACCCCCCTCTTCATCAGTGCCCTGATTGGCCTTGGGGTGCAAGCGATTATCTTTGAGTTTTCCCACCCCGGCGGCTGGGTGGCGGGCTTTATTGGCTTCTTGTGCATTGGGTTGGCTCTGTATGGCTTGGGGCAACTGCCCGCCAACTATTTTGGGCTGGCCTTGGTCATCGTCGCCTTCATTTTGTTTGTCATGGAGCTGTTTACGCCCACCTATGGCGCGTTGGCTCTGACGGGTGCAGTGACCCTGTTGGCAGGCTTGCTCCTGACGTTTAACTCGCCCGGCACGCCTGAATACGCCCGCATTTCTGTGCCGGGTGCTGTCATTCTGACGGCCAGCATTGCGGGCTTTTTCCTGTTTCTGTTTAGCCGAGCATGGGCGGCGCAAAGGCTCCAGCCCGCCATTGGCGGCGAGGGGATGGTGGGGCGTGTCGGCCGGGTGCGGGGGGATTTTGCGGCCGATAACGCCTCCTATGCTGGCTCTGTCTACGTTTTCGGCGCCATCTGGCGTGCCGAAGCGGATGAACCCCTGCCCGCCAAAACCAAAATCACCGTGCAAGCGGTGGATGGGTTGACGTTGCGGGTGAAGAAAATGTAGTTATTGGTTACTCGTTATTTGTTATTGGCGCATACGAGTAACCAATGGGTTGTTTCATTTGAACCTTGTAGGGGTAGGCCTTGTGGCTATCCTAGAACCTTGGTTAACCCAGTATTCAGGGCAACCACAAGGGCTTGCCACAACAACCAGTGGAGGCTGAAAAGCTACCCAAAACCAAAATCATGGGAAATAACCAATAGTCCCTTTGCGCCGATCACGGCCATCCCACCAACCTTTCGGCCGCGCATTGGCAACGCCCACCTGCAAACGATCTTGGCCAATGTGCTTCGCACGGCCGATGGCCTTGCCTTTCGGCGGGAGAGGCTGGAACTGCCCGATGGGGATTTTGTGGATTTGGATTGGCCGACGGCCGCGCAACACCCCTTGCCCCCGACTGCCCCGTTGGTTCTCGTCTTGCACGGGCTAGAGGGCAACGCCAAGCGCGGCTACGCTTGCGAACTGTATCGCCAACTGGCCAACCAGCGCGGTTTGCGGGCGGTGGGCATGAATTTCCGCTCGTGCAGTGGCGAGATGAACCGCACCCATTGGCTGTACAACGCGGGGGCCACGGCCGATGTCGGCCATGTGTTGCGCCATTTGGAGGCGCAAGAGCCAGATGTGCCCAAAGCGTTGGTGGGCTTTTCGCTGGGGGGCAATATGGCGTTGAAGTATTTGGGGGAACAGGGGGCTGATTTGGATGCGGATGTGCGGGCGGCCGTGGCCATCTCGCCCCCGTTGCAGATGTGGATTGGGAGCAAGGCGTTGGATACGCCGTTGGGGAAGTTGTACGGCCGTCGCCTTTTGCACAGTTTGCACGGCAAAGTACGCGCCAAAGCGCATCTGCTAACGGGCAAGCTGGATGTGGCGCAGGTGCTGGCCACTCGTTCGCTGGGTGAATTTGACGAGGTAGCCACTGCGCCGCTTTACGGGTATAAAAGCGCGGACGATTATTACCGCCAATGCAGTTCCGCCCGCTTTTTGGCGGGCATCCAACGGCCGACTTTGCTCATTCGCGCCCTCGACGACCCGATGATTGACGCGGCCGATATTCCGACGGCCGTGCTGGCGGCCAATCCGCACCTGCACCCGCTTTTCCCGCGCACAGGGGGGCATGTGGGTTTTATGGAGGGCACGGCTCGCCAGCCCACGTTTTGGGCGGAGCGGCAAGGGGCGCAATTTTTGGCGATGGTGTTGGCGGGCAAAAACATTCGGGCGCGACGCTAAACGCCCCTGCTGTGGACGGTCTTCTGACCGACCCACCTCGCCGTCTGAACAAGTCTGTAGGGGCAACCCTTGTGGTTGCCCGGCTCCAAGGGTAGGCACAAGGCCTACCCCTACAGAACGCCATCCACCAAGATTTGACGTTCAGACAACTCGCTGGGGACGGTCTGGAGACCGCCCAGAGCATGACTAACCGACTAAAAGACTGACCGACTGAAAGACTATTATGACAAAATCAACATGGAAATGGATTGTGGCGGGAGGGGTGGCTGGCTATTTGGGCTGGCAAAAGGTGCAGAAGGACGGCCGGGCGGGGCGCTTTTTGGCGGCCGATTCGCCACGGGGCACGGCCGTGGTCACGGGCGCATCCAGCGGGATTGGGGAGCAGTACGCCCGCCAACTGGCCAAAGCGGGCTACGATGTGATACTGGTCGCCCGCCGCCTCGACAAACTGGAGGTATTGGCCTCCGAGTTGCGCCTCAACCACGGCGTGTTGGCCGAGGCGTTGTCGGCCGATTTGGCTACCCCTGAAGGGGTGGAACGGGTGGAAGAAGCGATGGGCAAGCTCGACGATTTGGTCTTGCTGGTCAACAACGCGGGCTTTGGCACGATGGGGCCTCTGCTCGAAAAGGGGCTGTACAGCCAACTCGACATGATTCATGTCCATGTCAATGCGGCCATGCGCCTCACCCGCGCCGCACTCAGCCGCATGGTTCCCAACAGCTATGGCGGGGTGATTAACGTTTCGTCCATTGTGGCTTTCTTCCACGGGGCGGGCAGTGCCAATTATTGCGCCACCAAAGCGTACCTGAACACCTTTTCCAAAGCGGTACAAGCAGAAATGAAGGACAAAGGGCTGGTGGTGCAAGCGTTGTGCCCCGGCTATACCTACACCGAGTTCCACGACAGCCAAGAGTACAATGAGTTTAGCCGCAACGAAGTGCCGGGCTGGTTGTGGATGAGTAGTGAGGCGGTGGTGCAGGAGTCGCTCCACGCGCTGGGCAATGGGCAGGTGGTGGTTGTGCCCGGTTGGGTCAATCAGGTCATCGTGCGCTTTGCGACGCTGGGCATTGATTTGGCCTCTCTGCGCCGTTTGGCGAAGCGGTTGAAGGGCGGGGGGTAATTGTGAATTGGGAATTGGGAATGGTTAATTGTGAATGAGGGGTGTTTTGGGGTGGGGATGGTTGGCGGCCGTGGAAACACGGGTTCCGACCGTGGAAACACGGGTTCCGACCGTGGAAACACGGGTTCCGACCATGGAAACACGGGTTCCGACCATGGAAAAACGAGTGCCGACCGTGGAAAAACGAGTGACAACCAGGGAAAACAAGGCCGACCACGAAACACGAGTGCCGACCATGGAAAAACGAGTGCCGACCATGGAAACACGAGTGCCGACCATGGAAAAACGAGTGCCGACCACGGAAACACGAGTGCCGACCGTGGAAACAGTGACGTGGCACGAGTGACGACCCTGTTTTCCTTCTGACAGGCGACACATCTCAAGAACGATGAACGGGACGGCCGATTTTGGGGTAGGGAGCCACCCGATTTCTGCGCATTGAACAGATACATTCCCCATGAAACGACATCTTTCTAAATTGTGGCTGGTACTGGCGGCCGTGTTGCTCTATGTTGTCTTGCGGGGGATGGATTGGGGGGCGGCATGGACGGCCGTGCGCGAGTTGCGGGGCTGGCAATTGGCAGTTTTGGTGGTGGCCAATGGGGGCATGTTGGCTACTTTATTCGGCCGTTGGGCGGTCATCCTGTACGCCCAAGGCCACCGCATCCCACTGGGGCAGGTGGCGCAGATTGGGCTGGCGGGTTACGCGGTGAGCTATCTCACGCCGGGGCCGCAATTTGGGGGAGAGCCGTTGCAGGTCTATCTGCTCCACACACGGCACGGGGTTTCGCTGGCCACCGCCACGGCCGGGGTGGTGCTGGATAAGGCGTTGGCCTTGGTGACGAGTTTTGGCTTTTTGCTGTTGGGGGGGATTGTCGTTTATGGGGGGGTGTTGGGCACGGCCGTCAATGGCGCGGCCGTGTGGGGTGGGAGCTTGTTCCTGTTGTTGCCGTTGGGCTTGTTGGTGGGGTGGTGGCGCGGCCGAGTGCCGTTGGCGGCCTTGGCGGCCGTCTTGCGGCTGAGCCATTTGCGGCCGTTGGCCATTGTGGCCGAGGCGGAAGAGCAAATTGTCATCTTTTGCCGCGACCATGCGGGGGCGTTTTGGCTGGCCATGCTCCTTTCGGTGGTCAGTTGGCTCTTGTTGGCGGGGGAGTATTGGCTGATGGCGCAGTTTGTGGGGCTGAGGATGACGGGCTGGCAAGCGGTGGCGTTGCTGACGGCCGTGCGGCTTGCCTACCTCTTGCCCATGCCCGGTGTCATTGGCTCATTAGAAGCCAGCCAAATCTGGGCCTTGGGGGCGATGGGCTTGCCGCCCGCCCTCGGCCTCAGCCTCAGCCTCCTCATCCGCGTGCGCGATGTGGCCTTGGCGTTGGTAGGGCTGGCGGTGGGGGGCAGTAAAAGGTAAAAAGTGAGAAGTAAAAAGTGAAAAGGCAGTCGCTGGGCACTTCTCACCTTTTACCTTTTACTTTTCACTTCTCACTCCCCTCACAAGTTCAGGTTATAGACAATGAGCATTTGGGCGGGGCCGTAGGTGAGCCAGATGAGGTCGCCCATGAGGGGGAAGCGGCGGTGGGTGAATAAATCCACGGCGATGAGCAAATCGCTGAAGAGGAAGAGGGCGGCGCCAATGGTGAAGGGCAGGAAACGGCCGTCGCCGAACCCCCACGCCAACCCCATCCCCACCCCCACCGTGCTGGCCAACAACAGGGCATAGGGCAGGGCGGCGTAGACCAGCACACTGCGGCTGGTGGTGCCGCGATAGATGAGGAAGTACCAGATGACGGCCGCCACCACCAGCCATCCCACCCAACTGCCCCACTGCATTTGGGGCTGGGACAAGGCATGGGCACGGCCGAACCACAAGCAGGCGGCAATATAGGCCACATGCCCCAACCCAAATGACCCCATCCCACCCAACACATGCGGCCGTGGCCACGGAATCAGCTCGGCCATGTACAAATCGCCCAGCAAGCCAAGGCTCATGCCAAGGGCGATGAGAAGCGTGTAGGGGGTGGGTTGCTGAAGGGCAAAGCCCCACCCCGCCACAACCAGCACGGCCGAGGAGGCCATGCGCGTCCACACGGGCATCCGCCGATAAGTATCGGGCTTGCCGAAAAGAAAGCCGCCAAAGAGGAGGGCGGCCCAAGGGATGAGGAGGATAGACATGGGGGGAGAGAAAAGAGAGAAGAGAGGTTAGAGGGTGGCGGTGTAGAGGGCGGCCATGTCTGCTTCGGTCATGGGGCGGGGGTTGGTCGTCCAATTCAAATCTTTGATGGCAAACGCGGCTAGGGTGGGGATGAGTTCGGCCGTCACCCCGGCTTGGGAGAGGCGCGAGGGCAAGCCGACGGCCGCGTTTAGTTCGGCCACCAACTCGGCCGCGTCTTCCGCGTCTATCGCGCCGGGGCGGAGCGCGGCGGCCACGGCCGCGTATCGCTCGGGGGCGGCGGGTGCGCTAAACGCCATTTGGGGGGGCAACATAATGGCGCAGGCCAAGCCGTGGTGCATATTGGCAAAGGTGGAGAGCTGATGGGCGAGGGAGTGACATCCCCCCAACCAATTGGAGCTGATGGCGATGCCGCCCAACACGGCCGCTTCCATCATCGCCTGCCGGGCGGGCAGGTGGGTGGGGTTGGCTACGGCCGTGGCCAAGTTTTCGGCCACCAAGCGGATGCCGTGCAAAATCAGCCCATCCAAAAGCGGGTTGATGTTGGTGGAAACATACGCTTCGATGAGGTGCGAGAGGGCATCCATGCCCGTTGCGGCCGTGAGGAAGGGGGGCAAGCCCACGGTGAGTTCGGGGTCAGCAATGGCCACGTTGGGAATGAGACTGACCCCGCCAATGCCCGCTTTTTGCTGGGTGTCGTGGTCTGTTACTACTCCCCACGGGGTCACTTCGCTCCCCGTGCCGGCCGTGGTGGGGATGGCCAGCATGGGCGGCAAGGTGTGGGCAGGGGGCGCGGGGCGGCGGTCGGCACGGGTAGACATGTATTCAGCACAACTATGCTCGGCCGCGACACCTGCCAGCAAGCGCACCCCTTTGGCCATATCCAGCGCACTGCCCCCGCCCAACCCAATGATGCCATCGGCTCCGCTGGCGCGATAAGCGGCACCGGCTGAATCGGTGTGGGCCACGTCGGGGTTGCCAATCACCTCGCTAAAAAGGGTGTGGGCAATGCCAGCGGCCGTCAGCGATTGCACAATCGTCTCGGCCAAGGGCAAAATACCCGGATCTACCACCACAAACGCATGGCGAATGCCTAAACTTTGCGCTTGGGTTCCCGTTTGGGCGGCCGTGCCCGCCCCCATCACCACTCGTCCCGGCCATTCATAGGTAAAGGCGTTGCTCATGTTTCTCCTGTTTTACTTTTGCTGATTGATGGTTTAATCTGTCAGGATAAGTGTAGCCCCCCCAGAGGGGCGCGGCGAACGAATTTCTGAGTTCGGGGCAAAAAGTACGAAGTACGAATGACGAAGTACGAAATTATTCGAGGGTATCGTACTTCGTACTTCGTAATTCGTCCTTTTTCTCACTTTTCACTTTTTACTTTCTACTTCTCTTGGAGGCTCTCATGGACTTAGGATTACAAGGCAAGGTGGCGTTGGTTATGGCCGCGTCAAAGGGGTTGGGCAAGGCTTCGGCCGAGGCATTGGCGCGAGAGGGGGCGCGGGTGGCCATTTGTGCCCGCAGTCCCGCCATCGAAACGGCCGCGCAAGACATTCGCACGGCCACTGGCGCAGAGGTGTTGGCCATGCAGGGGGATGTCACCTCGGCCGTGGATATTGACCGCATTGTGACTGATACGCTGGCACATTTCGACCAGATAGACATTCTCGTTATCAACGCGGGTGGCCCCCCGCCGGGCAATTTCCTCAACTTTTCGCCCGCCGATTGGGAAGCGGCCGTGGATTTAACCCTGATGAGCGCGGTGCGGCTCTGCTACGCGGTCATCCCCCACATGCGGGCGCGGCAAACGGGGAGCATCGTCGCCATTCAATCTGTCTCGGTCAAACAGCCCATCGACAATCTTATCTTGTCCAATTCGATTCGCATGGCGGTCATCGGCTTGCTCAAGTCGCTGGCCAACGAATTCGGCAAGGATGGCTTGCGCATCAATTCGATTAACCCGACCTACACCTACACCGATAGGGTGGCGCAACTGCTGGAAGTGCGGGCGGCCGGCAAAGGCACCACGGCCGCTGAAGAAGCGGCGGCGATGGGGCAAATGATGCCCCTCGGCCGAATGGGCACGGCCGAAGAGTTTGGCACGGCCGTGGCGTGGCTCGCCTCCCCAGCCGCCAGCTACATCCACGGCCACGCCCTCATGTTCGATGGCGGCTCGGTGAAAGCGGCGCTTTAACAATGAGTAATGAACAATGAACAAATAAGGTCATGGTACTTGTGAGCTAATGACCAATGACAAATGACGAGGCCCCATGAATGAAACTGAACTTCGCCAGCAGTTGGTGAATATGCTGATTGTGCGGCAGGCGCACATGGATTTTGAGGATGCGGTGGCGGATTTCCCCGAGGCACATATCAACAGTCGGCCGCCGAATTGTGCCTACACCTTTTGGCAGTTGCTGGAGCATTTGCGCATTTGCCAGCGGGATATTTTGGAGTACATCGTCTCGGATGCCTACAAGTGGCCGACTTTTCCCGATGATTTATGGCCCGACCAAGCGGCCGTGGCTACCTCGGCCGAGTGGGATGAAAGCACGGCCGCGTTCTTGGCCGACCGCCGCGCTTTAATCGCCATCATCAACGACCCAGAGGTGGATTTGTTCGCGCCGTTGCCCAATAGCGGCGACTACCGGCACACTATCCTGCGCGAAATCAACATCATCGCCAGCCACAACGCCTACCACACAGGGGAGCTAGGCGTTTTGCGGCAAACGATGGGGTTGTGGAAGTAGCTATCGGGTTTAAGTCCTTGGTTCTCGGTTACAGGTTACAAGTTACAGGTGGAAAGCGACTTGTAACCGGTAACTTGTAACCTTCTCAAAACACCACCCCTGAATAGTTTTTCAGAGCCAAATGATGGTGTTGCAATTAACCAGCGCCACTGGCACCACCGCCTGCGGCTCCAGCACCGGCCGCGCCTGCCCCAGCCCCGGCCGCACTGCCGCCCGATGAATTGGCCGTTGCCGACATGGCCACAAAGACCCCCATCGCTTGGTCGCTTGTTGTGGTGGGCAAAACGCGAAAATAGGCGGGCATTTCGGTCCAGCCTTCTTTTTCAAATTGTTTCGCCCATTGATCAAGTAAGCCGAAAGTGGCGGCGTAGGGTAGGTATTTTTCAAACATGGCGATCAATGGGTTGTTTGCCTTTGCTGACCTCATTGAGATAGTTTTGGAATTCTTTCCAAGCCACGGCCGTTTCTGCACCCATATCAGACAAGGGCAACAAGGAGCCGCCCAAAATCAGCCCGATGATGCCAAGGAGGATGGCCGCAATGGCCAAGGCCAATGGCCCCAAGCCAAACGAATCAGACAAAACGGCCGCGCCGATGAACAGAATAACAGCACCCATGACAAGCAACACGCCGCCCCACACCATGAGCGTTGTCCGCATTGTTTGACGGTCGGCATTGAGGAAGCCCGCTTGCTTGATTTCGTGTTGTAAGGGTTCTTGGTACTTTTTCCACGCCGAGCCAGAAATTTTTGTGCCCATGTCGGAGAGTTTGAGGGAGGTGGCACGGCCGTCTTTATCCGTGAACAACATCTCCAAAAACCCCTCTTCATGGGGTGTCAAATTGGCAACTGGCTCCACTTGTTTCACGGCAAAATCATGCTTGCGATACCATTTTTGTTCGGGTAACTCCTCAATTACCAGCACCCCTTTTTCGGCCAAACTGAAGAGCGTGCCGAGGGCGTGGTTCCATTGCGGCGTGGCCCCATCGCTCACCAACAGACCCACCATGCCGGGAGATAATTTGCCCGGTGGTTCGGGCGTTGTGAGCTTGGTGGTGGTGGGCGGCAAGGTGGTGCGCCTGCGATAGCTAATCATCATCGCCAGCCCTGTTAGGAAGAGCGCAACCGCTGAGCCAACCCAATAGGGAATTTGAGTGGTGAATGTCTGTTGGGTCGTTTGCCAGTTGGGCGGAGCCGAGATAAGGCTGTTTGCCTCAAACCCCATCTGAATGACCAAAGGGGAATTGGGTTGCAGGTCTTGGGTGGTGAAGGTGACTTGGTGGGGGGATTGGCTGGTAACGGCCGTGCCTGCTACGACAATGGGTTCAGAAACCAACTGCACCTGCGCTGGATAATTGACCACCGTCTCGCTTGCCCCAATAAAATAGTCGTACTCATCAGGCAAAGCCTGCCAATAAAGTGCATCGGTGCCGTTTTCTTGGCGCACCACGCCATCGGCCCGATAGGTGAGCACGACTGTGTGGATGGCGTTGCTGGTCGGCTCCAAATGCCATGTAATCCGCATGGGATCGCCCGCTTCAATTTCCACCTGTCCTGCATTTTCACCCACGGGATAGACCACACCATCCACACGGGTTTCTAGCACGGAAAGCCCATCGGTATGGTCGGTGGGCAATTCGCGGAAGACATAGGTAAAAGGGCCACCCACAAAATTAAAGACGGCCGTTTCCGTCACCAACACCGATCCTCCTTCTTCAACCGTTATTTCAACATCGAAGGAATCGGCACTATATGATTTTTCTTGAGCATGGGTTGTGCCTGTCATCAAGCACAGCACCACTGTCACAACAAGACCCGCCCACACTGGTCGCATTTTCATATTCTTCTCTCTTTGATGATGTTTGGGAAATAGCCCAAGGGCATCACGCTATTTATCAGCACTTCCAATTAGAGATGATATATCTACACCCGATACGTGGATAGGTTAAATTTTGTTACCAGCTCGGAAATGACTGGAAATAATGGCTCTTTGGATTCTGAGGTGGTTAATAGTTTAGGGGCGCAAGGTCTCTTTTTCCCTGCGCCCTTGCGTCAGATTCTGCCCAATTTGTCAACCACACAAATCTCAATTATTAGGAGGGCATCTCTGGACATGAATTCCACGAATTGTCTCGAATCTCATTCGTGAAATTCGTGAAATTCGTGTCTAAAAAGCGTTCACCCTTCAGGATAGTTAAATTTTAGGGATGGCCTAATTCGTGTCTAAAAACGATTTGCCCACAAAGTGACACCCCTTATTCGGTGGTGTAGGAGATCTGAGGGATTACAACCTGTTCTACGGGCGGGGTTGCCCCCCTGTGACTAGCCCGACACTGGCCAAAATAACGCCCATGCCCAGCAACATGCCCAAGTTGAACGGGTCTTGCAGGAAGGCAATGCCCCAAATTGTGCCAAACACGGGCACTAGAAAGGTCACGCTGGCGGTGCGGGTTGACCCCACATTTTGCAACAGGAAAAAATAGAGCAAGTAGGCGAATGAAGTTGAGAGCAGGGTCAGGGCGAGCAGGGCGATAATGGCGGTGGGCGAGGGCATGGTGGTGGGAATGGCCAACACGGCCGGGATGGCCAAGAGAACGGCCGCGCTCAGCAATTGAGCTATCGAGGCGTAGATGGGGGTCAAGCCCTTGAGGTTTTTGGCGGCGTAGACTGTGCCTGCGCCATAGCACAAAGCGGCCGCAAGGGAGGCCAACACAGCCACAATCAGCTCGGCATTGACGGCCAGCGGGCCGCCCCCTGTCAGGATGCTAACCCCCACGACCCCGAGGAACCCGCCCAAGAGTTTGCGCCGCGTCAGCGGCTCGTTGCGCCACACGGCCGCAATCAAAACAGCAAACAGGGGTGTGGTTGAGTTAAGCACGGCCGCCAGCGATGCGGTAATGCTCAACTCCGAAAAGGCAATCAACGTAAACGGCAAAGCAGAGTTGAGCAACCCCACCACCAAATAGGTGCGCCAATTGGTTCGCCAATTCAGCCCTGTTTCGCTTTTTTGCTGGCGTTGCCGCCATTGCGCCAAGCCGACGAGTACCAGCCCCGCCCCTAAAACGCGCAAAAACATGAGCAATAACGGCCCAAATTCGTGGACAGCCAGCCCGATAAACAAAAAAGAGGCTCCCCAGATGGAGCCTAACAACAACAGCGCGGCATAATGAATCGGTTTCATGAGACAATCCTATGTGGTGAAGTAAGTGGGTTTTCTAAAGGGTATATCGTGATAAGAACATAAACCCTCAGTTTAGGCGATTGCCCTTATATAATAGTCGGAATGCTCACCCCATCATTGTAAATTTTCGACATCTCTTGTGTTGCCCACCCCCGAAACTCAACTCGCCTATCTCGGCTTTCAACGCCTCGCACCGAGTGCATGGTTACGGCCGTACATTCGCTCATATTGGCATTTTCAACGCCCGACCCCCTTGCTCGCCTACCACGAGGAGTATATGCACCCCACAGGCGGGTTTGGCCTTGTCTTTAACTTGGGCGATGCCGTCCGCTTGGATGAACACCTCGTCACCGCCCCAGTTTTTTTGGATGGAGCCAATACCGTCTCCCGCAAATTGGGCTTTATCGGCAAAGTAGACCTCATCGGCATCCGCTTTTACGAAGGGGGAGCATACCCGTTTTTGGGCTTGCCGCTCCGTGAATTGCGGAATGAAATCGCCTTGTTGGATGCGCTCCAACCCGCTCACTTGTTGGAGGTGCAGGCTCGTTTGGGTGAAGCCACTTCTCTGCCTGCCCGAATCGAGTTATTGGAAGGGTGGCTCCTCGGCCGCTTATCCCTCGGCCAAGAGCGGCACGCACTTATTCCCGCTTCGCTGGAGATGTTGCGGCAAACCAACGGCCGTGGCTCTATCCCCGACTTGGCGCAACAGTTGGCCATTAGCCAAAGGCAACTGGAGCGGCTCTACCAAACACAGGTGGGCATGTCGCCCAAGCAATACACCCAACTCCTGCGCGTCGAGGCGGCTCGCCTTGGCCTGAAGCAATTGCAGGGACAAACCACCACCACCTTGGCGGCCGAACTGGGGTATTATGACCAAGCCCATTTCATTCATGAATTTGGAGCGATTATTGGGCTAACCCCACGGCTTACCTCAAACGCAATCGCCAACCAGTACGTTGATTTCGTTCGAGCAATAATGAATTGCACGGCCGTTTTTTTCATTCCCTATGTTCGTTTCATGGCCATAAATCTCGTACCGCAATTGGCCTCTCTGATTTTTTGGCCTTACAATTACCCAATCAACTCCCCTCTCTCCAAATTTATCAACCCATTCTCCCATGAAAATTTATCTGCACAGCATTGGTTGCCGGCTGAACCACAGCGAAATAGAAACAATGGGACGGCAACTGCTGGCCGCTGGGCATCAGGTGGTGGCCGACGCGGCCGAGGCAGATAAAGTCATCATCAACACCTGCGCCGTCACGGCCGAGGCGGCCCGCGATGCCCGCGTTCTCACCCGGCGGCTCCACAAACTCAACGACACGGCCGACATTTTGCTGACAGGGTGCTACGCCACCATCGCCCCCCGTGAATTGGCGCGGGTTGAGGGAGCCACGGCCGTTATCCCCAACAGCCACAAAGCCCAACTCGTCCAGCAGATTGACCCGCTCATTAACCCCGATTTGCCCGTTTACGAGCAAGAACCGCTTTTGCGCGAGTTCCACGCAGGAACCACTAGCCGCACCCGCGCCTTCATTAAAGTGCAAGATGGGTGCGACAACAAATGCACCTTTTGCGTGACCACCATCGCCCGTGGGGCGGGGCAAAGCCGGCACTTGGGCAATGTCGTGGCGGAAGTGCAAGCCCTCGCCTCGGCTGGCTATTTGGAGGCGGTGCTGACAGGCGTGCATTTGGGAAGCTACGGCCGTGACCTTGGCCAGCCCCACGGCCTGCGCGATTTGGTAGCCGCCCTGCTCACCCACACCGACATGCCCCGCCTGCGCCTCTCCTCGCTCGAGCCGTGGGAGATTGCCGATGGCTTTTTCGGCTTGTGGGAAAATCCCCGCCTGTTGCCCCATCTCCACCTACCCCTGCAATCGGGCAGTGAGCGCATTTTGCGGCTGATGGCTCGCAAAACCCGCCCCGAGAGTTTCCGCGCCTTGGTCGAGGAAGCGCGGGGGCACATCCCCCACCTGAATTTGACGACTGACTTGATTGTGGGCTTCCCCGGCGAAACCGAAGCTGATTTTGAGGAGAGTTTGGCCTTCACGGCCGCCATGAACTTCTCGCGCATCCACGCCTTTAGCTACAGCCCCCGCCCCGGCACGGCCGCCGCCACCATGCCCAACCACCTGCCCAAGCACATCAAAAAAGAGCGCATCGGCCGGGTGATGGCCGTGGCGCAGGAACTCGGCCGTGCCTACCACGAGCAATATGTGGGGCAAACCATGCCTGTGTTGTGGGAATCGGTGCTGGGGGCGGATGAAGCGGGCTTGCGCCTCGCAGGCTACACGGACAACTACATGCGCGTGCTCGGCCACGGCACGGCCGACGACCTCAAGCGCATCACGGCCGTCCACCTCACCTCGGCCGATGCGGATGGGTTAACAGGGACGGTCGTCCCTAGTCCCTAGTCATTGGTCATTGGTCATTGGTCACTGGCTCCCCGCTCCAGCACCCCCTTTGTTCATTGCTCATTGGCCTCCTCCCCCTCCCCTCCCTTTTCCGCCCAAACAATATAGAGCGGGTCTTCATTGGGTTGCGCCCCCGTTTGGGAATCGCGAATGCGGGCGTTGATTTGCCCCCACCCCCCTGACTTCTCAAAATAATAAGAGATGAGATTGATGTGCTGGTAGTCGTCGGTGTCGAGCCAGACGGCCGTGGCTTTGCTGGGAAATGTGCGGTTGGAGTAGGACAAGATAAAGCGGCCGTTCGGCCGTAACACCCGCCACACCTCCTCAAACACCGCAATCGGTTGGGTGAGGTATTGCACCGAGAGGGCGCACAGCACCGCATCAAAGTGGGCATCGGGGAAGGGCAGGCGCGGCCGTTGGTTCAAATCGTGGACGAGAAACTCGTCGAGTTGGGGGTTGTCTTCCAGCTCGGCCGAATTCATGCCCAGCCCCACCACGCGGGCGGGCAACAATGTTTCCAGCGGCAAATGGCTCCGCCAACTGCTCATCAAATCTAAAAACACGCCGCCGTGGGGGAGCAAATCGGCGTAAGCGTTGGTCAGGGTGCGCACGGCCGCTTCATCAATGTGCATCACTTTGCGGGGCACGGAGTAAAACAGGGCATCGTCCCGCTCATCGGTGCGGGCAAAATAGTCGGGGGGTAAATCGGGGATGGACATAGGCAGATAGGTAAAAAGGAAGTGTCTATTCAGATGTGCCCAGATAGCGTGTAGAGATAGAAATAGAGGAAACACGATAGGCTCAATAACTGAATTCTCCTCTATCTCTTATCTCTATCTGAACGGTTACAAAAGGAATGGATTTGGGTACAATTTACCCATAAAAAGCTAGTCCTGCCAAGGAAAACAGCCATGAAAGAGTTAGCCATTCGCACCGAGAGCCTTTCCCGCGATTTTGCATCCTTACGAGCGATAGACCAACTGACACTGGAAGTGCCCAGCCAGATGATATTTGGTTTTTTGGGGCCAAACGGTTCGGGCAAAACAACGACCATCCGGTTGTTGTTGGGCTTGTTGGAGGCCAGCCACGGCCGTGCCGAAGTTCTGGGCTACGACACCCGCACCCACGGGGACGAGATTCGCGCCCGCACGGGGGCGTTGCTGGAACATTCGGGCTTGTATGAGCGGCTGACGGCCGAGGACAACTTGGACTTTTACGGCCGCATTTGGCACATGCCCACGGCCGAACGGCAAGCCCGTACCCAAGAATTGCTGACCCATTTGGGGCTGTGGGAACGCCGCCGTGAGTTGGTGAACAAATGGAGCCGAGGCATGAAGCAGAAGCTGGCCATCGCCCGCACGTTGTTTCATCGGCCGCAACTCATCTTTTTGGATGAGCCGACGGCGGGGCTAGACCCCATCGCCGCCGCCCAATTGCGGGAAGAACTGGCCGATTTGGTCGCCCAAGAGGGGGTGACGGTGTTCCTGACCACCCATAATTTGGCCGAGGCGGAAAAATTGTGCCAACAGGTGGGGGTCATTCGGCAAGGCAAATTGCTGGCCGTGGGCAGTTTGGATGAGTTACGCGCCCGAAGGGGGGCAACGGCCGTTCACATCACAGGCCACAATTTCCCCGATACGCTCGTCAGCACCCTGCAAAACCAGCCCGAAGTCGCCCACCTCGCCCAAAAGAACGGCCAGTGGCAGGTCGCCCTGCACCGCCGCGAAGACACCTCGGCCGTGGTGGGGCTTATTGTCGGGGCAGGCGGGCGGCTAGACGAAGTGCGGCAAGAAACCGCCAGTCTGGAAGAGTTGTTTTTGAGCCTGATGGAGGAGGAAAAATGATGACCGATATTTGGACGATTTTACGCAAAGAGGTGCTGGAAATTTGGAGCGGTGGTGGCCAGCGGGGCAAATGGGGGTTTGTGATGATTATCGCCGTTTTTGGCGGCTATATGCCCTACATGACAGGCCCCACATGGGTCACATCCCCCCTGACACTGGTCTATTGGGCATGGCTTCCCCTCTTTTTCGTCTCCTCCTATGTGGCCGATTCGTTTGCGGGGGAGCGGGAGCGGCACACGCTGGAGACGTTGCTGGCTTCGCGCTTGCCTGACCATGCGATTTTGTTGGGCAAGGTGTTTTCGGCCGTGGCTTTGTCCATGATCATTACATGGGCCAGTGTGTTGGTGGGGGCACTGACGATTACCTTGGTTTATGGAGAGGGACAAATCCTCTTTTATTCGCTGGCGGTGACGCTGGGGATTTTTGCCTTTAGTTTGCTGGGCGCGTTGATGACAGCGGCCGTGGGGGTGTTTGTCTCGTTGCGGGCGGCCACGGTGCGCCAAGCGCAACAAACGGTGAGCATTGGCATTATGGTGATTATTTTTGTGCCTGTGCTGGGCATCCAATTTTTGCCAGCCGCGTGGCTGGAGCAATTATGGAATGGGGTAGCGCAGATGAATCTGAACCAGATTATTGTCGCCGCCACCGCCATATGGGCATTGCTGGATGTGGGCCTGCTGGCGATGGCGATGCGCCGTTTTCGCCGTGCCCAGCTCACGTTTGATTAGTTGGTGGCCGATGGGGCGTGGTTCCGTGCCCATCGATTGGTGGTATAAATGGCCAAACTATTTAGCAATGCCGTGGCGCAAAATTTTGCGCCACTACAAATCACATCATAATACCTATACTCGAACCCCAACGAAGAACCACTGGAAAAACAGCTATGGAAAGCGGCCGATAAGCTCCGCAAAAACATAGACGCGGCCGAGTACAAACACGTCGTCCTCGGCCTCATCTTTCTCAAATACATCTCCGATTCGTTCGAGGAGCTACACGCCAAATTGCAGGCGGGCGAAGGAGATTACGCAGGGGGCGACCCCGAAGACCGCGAGGAGTACACGGCCGAGAATATCTTTTTTGTGCCCCCCTGTTACCGCTGGAGCCACCTGCAAACCCACGCCAAACAGCCCCAAATTGGCAAATATGTGGACGACGCGATGGAGGCCATCGAAAAAGAGAACCCGCCCCTGAAAGGAGTTTTGCCCAAAGTGTTCGCTCGCCAAAACCTAGACCCCACCAGTTTAGGGGGACTAATTGACTTGGTGAGCAACATCGCTTTGGGGTCGGCCAAGGCGCGGAGCGCGGATGTGTTGGGGCATGTGTTTGAGTATTTTCTGGGAGAGTTTGCTTTGGCGGAGGGGAAGCAGGGCGGCCAGTTTTACACCCCGCGCAGTATTGTGGAACTGTTGGTGAGCTTGTTGGAGCCGTATAAGGGGCGGGTGTTCGACCCGTGCTGTGGCTCGGGGGGGATGTTTGTGCAGTCGGAGAAGTTTGTGGTAGAGCATCAGGGGCGGGTGGATGATATTTCCATCTATGGGCAAGAGAGCAACCAGACGACATGGCGGCTGGCACAGATGAACTTGGCCATTCGGGGCATCAATAGTTCGCAGGTGAAGTGGAACCATGAGGGGTCTTTTCTGAACAATGCCCACAAGGATTTGCGGGCCGATTTTGTAATTGCCAATCCGCCGTTTAACGATAGC
>JADJSZ010000094.1 GCA_016711405.1 Candidatus Hadersleviella danica
CGTGCTATCCCATGACTTGCCCATAAATCCAAGTTCATAGGGTGGGTCGCAAACAATCGAATCAAAGTGATTGTCAGGGTATTTTTTTAGCACTTCGCGGTTGTCCCCGTGGTGCAATGTGTAGCGGCTATTTTCCATGAGCAATTCCTTTGTGAGTGTGGGGGTTATTCGACACCCATCTTGGCAAACATGCCGTGCCCGACTGCTATCTCTGCACCGCTCTTGGGGCAGTCGAAAAGCAGGCGGCGCAATTCTTTCACCGTCATTTCTTGGTCGGAGATGTGAAAGAGAATTTGGCGCAGTTCGTCGGCCGTGATGGTGGCAACTTCTTGGGTTTGGGGGTTGATTGTGGACATGATACCTCGCTTGCTGATACTGAACTTTCTGAACTATCTAATCATACCAAAACGTTACATACAGGGCAATAGGCACGGCCGTTTTGCCCCAAATTGGTTTAGTATTTTACAAATCCTGAACTATTCTATACAATAAAAAGCGGTAGACGGAAAAAATGAGGCAGAATCCAGTTACAGGGGCGGTGTGTTGGGTCACATCGCCCCACTTCCTATGCCACGGCCGACCTTTTTAGGCGGCCGTTTCTTTTCCCCACACCCTATGGCAGATGCAGGGCGACCCCCCACCATAACCGATGACAGAATACTCAAGCGACTGCTTGAGGCGTTTGAGTGGGGCATGAACCAAAAGGACGCGGCAAGGTACGCGGGCATTGCGCCCCAAACGCTATCGGCCGCGTTACGGCGCGGCCGTGAAGCGGACGAAGAAATGGCCGAGGGCGGGGCGCGGGCTGGCAAAAAGCCGCTTACCAAAGATTGGCCATATGTGAGTTTTTACAGGCGGGTGGGGGAGGCGCGGTCAGTGATGGCGGCGCAAGCGGGGAAAGCGGCCGTGAAACTGCTCAAGGGCGGCCGTAAGGTGACTGAGGTCACAACCGAGATTTACAGCATCATGGAAGCGGGGGAGGGCAAAGAACCCGTATTCGTGAAAGTAAAAGAGACGCGGGAAAGGCGGGTAGAAGAGTTACCCCCCGATTCGGCCATGACCCGCTTTGTCTTACAGCACAATTGGGGCAAGAGCGACGGCGCAAGCACGGCCGAAAGCGAGGGCGAGGGCGACACCATCAGCCCCGAACAGGCCGAGCAAGCCATGCAGAAACGGGCGGTGCAAGCGTTCGACGCTTTGCACTTGTTTGACGGCCTTGTGGAAGGGCAAGGGGAGGATGATACCTATGAGTAGCCAACCACGAACCCCCACCAAACGCTTCCTGTTTCTGACCCAGCACCTTGACTTGCCCCGCGCTTCGGGCGTTGACGATGCCCAATGGGAGCATTTTCAAGTGGCTCATTTGTGCGACGATGGGCAGTTCAGGATAGAGGACAAGAGCCGCCAAATTGCGTGGTCTTTTCTGGTGGCAATGGAAGCCACGGCCGAGGCCATTCTGGAAGGGCAAAGCTCCGTTTTCGTCTCTATCAATCTCGAGGAGGCCAGCGAAAAAATACGCTATGCCAAATCAGTTTTAGAGAACATCCAAAACTACAGGCTCCCCCAAATCATCCGCGACAACACTTTCGGCCTCGAGTTTGACAACGGGGCGCGGATTATGTCCCTGCCCTCGAGGGAGCCACGCGGCAAGGCGCGGATGAATGTCTACCTTGACGAGTTTTGTCACATCATGCGGGATAGGGCGATTTACTCAGCGGCCTTACCCATGATAAGCAAGGGCGGCCGTTTGCGGATTGGTTCAAGCCTGATGGGAGCGAGTGGGCAACATTGGGAAGTCAGCCAACAACGGTTACGGCCGTATCCGGGCTACACCCGCTCCGTAACCCCGTGGTGGAAAGTCAAGGCGTTTTCCAACGACGTGCGGACGGCTTACCAGCTTGCGCCCGAACATGCCCACGGCCGAGCGGGTGGAACGATTCGGCAACCAGCGCATTCGGGCAATTCACGACAACATGCACAGCGAAGATTTTCAACGCGAGTATGAATGTGTGTACGTGGACGAAACCAGCGCATGGTTCCCTTGGGAGGAGATTCAAGCCATTCAACAGCCCTCCCTCTACACGATTACGGCCGATACACGGGGCGAAGCGGTGAGCAAGGCCATGAACGCCATAGCTGAGTTGAAAGCGGCCGTGACGCGGGGCGTGGTGGAAACGGCAATGGCCGTGGGCATAGACGTAGGGCGCACCCGCAACGCCACTGAAATCTTTGTGGTTGGTTGCACCACAACCGATACCTACCCCTTGCGCCTGACCCTCACCCTTGAAAATGCCAGTTTCGACACCCAGCTTGCGGTAGCGGCGGCCGTGTTCGACACCTTGCCCATTAAGAAAGGGTACATAGACCAGAACGGTATCGGCCGTAACCTTGCCGAGCGGCTCGAGAAACGCTTCCCCAGCAAGGTTGAGGGCGTGGATTTTACGGTGCAATCTAAAACGGTTTGGGCGACTGATGCAAAAATGCTTGCCCAACAACTCAAGGCCATTATCCCCGCTAACAGGGACTTGGCTTACCAGATTCATTCAATTAAGCGCACGATAACGGGCGCGAAAAACATGGTTTTCGACACCGACCGCACCGAAAAGCACCATGCCGATAAGTTTTGGGCATGGGCGTTGGCTCTTTCGGCCGCACGGGTCAAGGTCATGGTTCCTCGAGAATTTTCTAATCCAAGGCGGTGACAAGATGATTGAAATTACAAAAGAGATGGATAAGCGGCTGATGGGCATGATAATGGGCGAAGTGGCCAATTACATGCAATCGGTTGCGCCCACTTTGAGCCAACGGCCGAAACTGGCCGCCATGCAATCCATTGGTGGCTACACGGGCGGGGCGATAAACCGCACAACGCACGGCGGCGATAGGGAGATTGATACCGTGCTGGGGCGCACAGCAACCGATTCGGCCACGTTTGATGTGTTTATGACGTGGTTCAAGCGCGACCCCGTGGCCAATGCCATGATTAGCAAGCCCGTATCGGCCACATGGCGACGGCCGCCCCAAATTACCGACGGGGATGCAAACGATACCCCGTTTTGCAAAGGCTGGAAGCAATTGGTCAAGCAAAAGAAGATTTGGACAACGTTCCCCCGCCTTGACCGCCTCGCCATGTTGGGCAAGTACGCGGTTTTGCTCATTGGCTTTTCAGATGTCAAGAGCGACGCGGATTTAGCCACGGCCGTTAAGGAAAAGCAATTCAAGCGCGGTTTGGACGATGTCTACTTTTTGCGGCCGTATGGCGAAGACCAGATTAAGAAGATAACGAACAATGTTGACCCTTCCAGCCGTCGCTATGGCTTGCCCGAAACCTACACCCTCGTTGAAAGCATTGTCGTTTCCAGTGACGCGGCTCCTACCACCAAAGAGATAGATGTGCATTGGAGCCGTATCATTCACGCGGCCGATAGCACCATGCAAAGCGGCCTTGGAGGGGATTCCCTTTCTCTTGCCCGTCTTAGATGACCTCGAGGATTTGGCCAAGACCATTGGCGGCGCGGCTGAATCGGTTTGGCGGGCGAGTGGGCAAGATATTGTCATGGCCATGAATGAGGGCTATGAGTTCCCCACCGAAGCCGCCCGCGAAGATTTTACCGAGCAATTGCGCGACCGTGTCAATCAGCTTGTGCGGTCAATTATCACTACAGGCGGCAATCCCCAAATCGTTCACGCCACGGCCGTTGACCCGACGGGCATTGTGACCGCCATTTACAAGCGGCTTTCGGGCTACAGTGCCATCCCCTTGCGTATTCTGTTAGGGAGCGAGGCGGGGCGGCTGGCCAGTGACCAAGACGAAGGGAATTGGGCGGCGCACATTGCGGCGCGGCAAGTGGAGTATGCGGAGGATAGTATCTTGCGGCCGTTCATTGACCAGATGGTTTACACGGGGGTATTGCCCGCGCCTGAGAGCGACGAAGGCTACGACGTGGGCACGTATGACCCCAAACACGACGCATGGATTTGGCCGAGCATTGAAGAAGCCAATGAAATGGAAAAAGCCGAAATTGCGGACAAGCGGGCGAGTGCCATGCAGAAAGCGGCCGATGTCGCGGCCGTCAACGGTTCCTTGGATGACAACGACGTGCGCGGCTTTGGCGGCTTGCCCCCCCGCGAAGATGAGGCGTAACCCATGCCCACGCCTGACCTCTCATTCACCCCGCCCAACGACGGCGAAATAGCGGCCGATGTGCGCCAATCGTTTGCCCGTGTGGAAACGATTGGCCGCGTCATGGCTCTATGGGGCAAGTACGCCTCGTTGAAAGACTTGCCCCGCTATCCGCTCGACCCGCAAACGGGGCAATTCGTGCAACCAAACGGCCGCTTGCTCCCCTTTGCCGTGGTTCGTGCCAATGTGCAACGGCTGGCCAATGGCGTAGGGCGGGGCGAATTGGGGGAGATGACCAAGCGGCTCCAAAAGGGCAACGTGCCCCTTGCCGAGTGGTACAGCACCATGCGCGATACCAGCCGTGACGCTTATTTAGCGGCCGTGCTGGTTGCCTTGGGCGGGATTAGCCGACTGACCGCCACAACGCCCCAAGCGTGGGAGGGGGTGTACCAGCTTGCCGAGTTTCAAGAGCGCAAGCTCAGGGATATGGCCGTGGATTTGCAACGGGATTGGGAGGGGAAAAACACGGCCGCTTACAGCCGGGCAATCATGTACGGCGCGGCCGTGTATGGCGTGTTTGGCAACAGCAACCGCTTCTTAATGGACATTTTGGGCTTTAACCAAGAGCGGCGGGTGTTGGCTCCAGCCGAGCATTGTACCGATTGTGTGGGCTATGCCAGCGTGGGCTGGCGGCCGATAAATTCACTCCCCCCCATTGGCGATAGCAAGTGCCTATCCTATTGCCATTGCAGTTTTAGATTTAGGCGGGTGTAACTGGCCAGACTACGCCCGCCTCCCATATATAGATTGTTCCCCTGCTTGTTGCCGTTGTCACCTCCTTTTGCAGTGAAGTACAGTTCAGATTGTAGCACAAAATAAACCAGTCTATGTCTATCAACCACTTAAACCCCCTGACCGCCTCCGATATTTTCAAGCGTGTAACCAATGCCGATAGCGGCCGTGCCTACATGGTGCAAGCTGACGTATGTGGTCATTGATGGGCAAATCATGGTGCAAACCGTCGCCCCCCACCGCTTCGAGATGAAACAAGGGGTAAGCATGTACGCCGTGTTGGGCGAGCTGACCGACGCGCTAAATCCTGCTCTTGAACTTTCTGAACCGACTGCGGTATAATCTTTTTTCAGTCTCCTCTCTGCGGCCGTTGGTTAGTGACCCAAAACTAGCCAACGGCCTATTTTTTTTGGCTATTTTTCTGAACTTCTTGACCTGTTTTTGATTTTCGTTTACACTACTATGCGATAGGCAAATTGTTTGCCACCAATCGAATAACACCAATTCCCGTTAGGCCGTGAATCGGCCGTCTACCACCCAAAAGGCGGGCACACAACCAAAAAGTGTTGTGTGCCCGCCTTTTTTTTGTTTCCACCTATGGAACCCGAACAAACAGGCGAATCCACAACCCCAGAGCAAGAGCAAACGGCCACCGAAACCCATGCGGCCGTCGCCCTTGCCGCGCCCGTCATGGTTAACCATGCCCTGCAAATCAACCGCGCCGCCATCCGCTACGAAGCGTTCAATGGCGACAACTTCATGGTTGCCCCGTTCGTGGGCGCGGTCGAAGGGGTAATGAACGGGGCACTGATTTTGGCCAGCGAGTTAGAGCAGAGCGCACCGCTCTACCCCGATAGCCCTGTTGTTGTAGGCCATCCCACGGTAAACGGTGCGCCTATCAGTGCCAAGGGTCAGCCCATCCCCAAAATCGGCCGGGTCTACAACACGGCCGTGGATGGTGACAGGTTGACGGGCGAGTTATGGGTGAGCCAACGCGCCGCCCAATCTGCCCCCCGTGGCCAAGAGGTACTAGACAACCTCGCTACGGGCAAGGTCAACGAAGTGAGTTGGGGCTGGTGGATGCAAGCCGAGCCAGCCCAAGGGGAGTTTAAGGGCAAGCCCTACGCCGTCATCGGCCGCAATTTTATCCCCGACCACTTAGCCATTTTGTTAGATGTGCCCGGCGCGTGTTCTGTAGCCGACGGCTGTGGAACGCTCCGAGCTAATCAAGCCCTGACCGTCAACTGCGATTGCGGTTGCTCTGGGCATGTCGTCAATCCCAATCCATCAATCACAGGAGAAAAAACTATGACGGGTAACACCCAAGTAGACGCTCCCATTGAAGAGGACGAGGTTGTTGACGCTGTGGAAACGAGTGGGGCGCAAATCCCCGCCCCGACTGCCCCAGCGCAACCCGATTCCGCTTCTTTGGAAGTGAACCAAGTGCAAGCGGTGAAAGCCGAGCTTGCCAAACTGGCTGATTCGTTTGCCAAAACAAATCAGTTGGTTGCCAACCAGAACAAGCTCATTGAAGAGCTGTTAGGCGAACGGAAAACCCAAAAGCAACAGGCGCGTGAAGCGCAAATTGCTGAACTGGCCACCTACGCCAATCAGCCGTTCAGCGTGGCCACGTTGAAAACTTTCAGCGACGAAGCCCTTGCTGAACTCGAGGGCAAGTTCCGCCCCGCTTACATGGCGGGCATGGGCATGAGCATCAACGGCCGCACCACGACCGCTGACCCCAACATGGGCTATGCGCCCGCCGCGCCCTATCTCTTTGGGGAGGTGAAGTAAATGACTACCACAACGGGTAATCCCTACACCATTTTCCTGACAGGCCGCGACCGCACCGTTTTTGACGAAGTGGCCGTGACCGATGCCGTGGTTAAGCCCGGCATGTTCTTGGCTCGCACAGCCACAGGCGCACGGCCGCAAAACGTAGCCGCCGCCGCCGCTCCCTCGCTGGTTGCCACCGAAGCCACCGTATTCGAGGGCACGATTGAAACCGAATTAGCCGTGGGCGAACGGGTTCAGTTTGGCAACGCCTCGGGTTGTCACGTCTACGCCATCTTGCTTTCGGGCGAGAACGTGGCCGCTGGTGCGAAGTTGACCCACGACGGCACGGGCAAATTGGCCGCCCTCGGGGTTGACGAAGTTTGGATTGCGACCGCCTTAGAAGCGGTAGACGCAAGCGCGGCGGATAAACGAATCCGCGTGGAGGTGCTGTAACCATGAACGCTGAATTTGCAACCATTGAACTGGTGTCCCAATTGGACATCAACAAAATGCGCCCCATCGCTGGCTTCCATGCCAACGCGCTTTTGCGGCAAGACGATTGGCGCACGATTGACGACGCGGTCGTGAAAGTCGCTCGCCAAAACCTGAGTGTTTTGGATGACCTCGCCCGTTTCGGCCTTGTACGGCCGCCCGCTGGTTTGGGGCTGATGTTCAGTTCCTACGAACAACAAAGCGAACTGACCACGGCCAACGTGGACATGGCGGCCGACACCCGCGCCGAAATGTCCAACCTCAACCACACGACCATCAACATTCCTGTGCCCATCATCCACAAAGAGTTTTCTCTGAACGCTCGGGTGCTGATGAATAGCCGCATGAACCGCATGGAAGGGTTGGACGTTAGCCACGCCGAAAGCTCTGCCCGGCGCGTGGCCGAAGCCATCGAGGACATGATTATCAACGGCGTTTCGTTGACCGTGAACGGTTCCACCATTCAGGGCTTGACCAACGCTACCAATCGTGTCACCGACACCGCTACCAACTTTGGCGGCGGGGCGTGGAGTACGGCGGGGAACGCCTACAAAACCATCAACGGCATGATTGCTGGCATTGAAAACAAAGGTTTCTATGGCCCTTATGGGGTCTACGTGGCCAACAACTTGTGGAGCAAGCTCCGCAATCTGATTAGCACCGAATCGGGCAAGTCTGAAATGGCCGCCCTCATGGAAAACCTTGGTTTGGCCACAGGCGGGCAAGTCGCCTACGTCAAGCCCTCCCGCTCCCTTGCCGCTGGCACGGCCGTCTTGTTCCAACTCACCAGTGATGTCATTGACATTGCCACGGGCGTTGGCATGACCACCGTCCAATGGGAAGAGCAAGGCCGCTTGACCAGCAATTTCCGCGTCATGGCGGCGATGGCGCCTCGTGTCAAGTACGACGCTTCCAGCAATTGCGGTGTGGCTCATGCCACAGGTGCGCTCTAAGGGGGTGACGTATGGCTGACCAACTTTACAAAGTGCGTGAGGGTAAGCGGTTTGGGGCGTTTGACCAGTACGAAAGTGGCGACACCGTGGTACTGGACGAACTCGCGGCCGTGCCCTTCCTCGACAAGTTGGAACCTGTCACCCCAGAAACAGGGGCGGGTAACTCTGCCCCTGTTGACCCGCCCTCTGACACGCTCCCCAGCGGCTTTCCCCACGCCACGAAGTTAGCGGCCAGTGGCTACACCACGGTTACGGCCGTGCGGTCAGCTACCGACGCGCAACTCATTGCCCTCAAAGGCATTGGCGAAAAGGCCGTTGTTGAAATTCGTGAGGCATTGGCTTAATGGCACTCCCCACCGCCTACACCGAAGCCACGTTCAAGGCTTATCTCTTCTCCCAAATAGCAGGGCTAAACCTGACTTGGACGGTAGACGGCGGTGATTTTGATGAAATCGTTATCTCGGTTGGGCTTTACCTCTCAGCCGAGATAGCCGATGTCACCAACATTAAGTTGCTCCGGGCAGTCGGGCGGCGCGAACTCTGGTTAGCCGTCATGCAAGCGAGTGGCAACAAGGCCACGGCCGCCACGGGTGTAGCGGGCAGTATCACATTCGGCAAAAACATTTTTGACCGTGCCCAAGACTTGTACAACAAGGCGACGGCAGAGGTTGAATTACTCGAGGGCGAGGTCACTAAAACCCCGTCTCTCTGGGCTGGTTAGGGCAATGCTCGACTTCGACATTGAACTCAAGGGCTTTTCCAAAACGACGTTGCGCTGGCAAAAGACGCTTGCCCAACGTGCCGCCATCGCCCAAGAGGAGTTGAACAAGTTCGGGGAAGCGGCCGTGCAAAAACTGGCGGGCGAGGCTTACCCCGCCCAACTGCCCAATCAGAAATACGTCCGCACTTTCTTGTTACGCAACCGCTTTCAATGGAAAGCACGGCCGTTGCAGAAAGCCGGGCGGATTCTGCTCAGTAACACCGCCCCGCGCCGTCGCTTTGCGATTGGGAAGAAATCGCAAGCGCGAATCCATCAGGGCAGATGGTGGACGATGCAAGACAAAGTCGTGGGCTACACCCCCGCTCTTCACAGGGCGTTGTTAGCGGCCTACATGGAACGGCTGACAAATGGATAAAGAAGCCGCCTTAATCGCCCTCCGCAATATGATTCGCGCCGCTGGCACGGCTCCCTTGTCCAACTTGGGGCAACGGGTGTGGGTTCAGTCAGAGGATTACACCTCTGTTTCCATCGCCACTTACCCCTTTTGCCTTGTGAACTATGCCATTGGCGAGGATTTTCCCGTGCGGAAAGCGGCCTTGAACGGCCGTTACACCTACGAATGGCTTGCCCAAGTCTACTTTGCCGTTGGCTCGGCCGATGTGGGCTATCCCAGCTCCGCCTTTGCCGCCGCACAACAAGCCAGCAAAGCATACCCACGGGCGTTGTTAAGCCTTTTGGCGGCCGATACGACCAAGTGGGCGGGCACGATTCACGCGCTCGGCAACACAAATTACTACTTACGCGACAACTTCACAATTTGGGAATGGGACGGCAATGTACTGCTCGGCCAAATGGTTGAGATACCCGTCACCCAATTCTTTTAGGAGAAAAACAACATGGCTATCTCAGGAACCTTAGCGGCCGAAGATGCAATGAACATGTCCAATGCCGTTTTCGGCGTTGACTTAGGCTCGACAGGCACATTTGCGGCCGTTTCCACATGGACAACCAACGTCGCCACGACAGGCGGGGAAGCTCCCACGGCCGAAATGATGCGGCTGGCGGGCGACCCCATCGTGAGCGTGGGGCGCAAAGGGGCGCGGACTGTAACCATCACCGCCATTTATGACAACGCGGCCACGGGCGTTTTCCAAAACGTCTACGCCGCCCACGAAGCGGCCACAGCAGGGCGCAAGTGCGATGTGCAATGGACGGCCTTTGGCGCGACGGCGGGCGACCCCCGTTTCACGACCGTTAACGGCTTGCTCACCAGTTGCACCTTGCCCGACTTGAACGCCTCCGAAGCGAACCCATCCACGTTCCAGTTCGTGATTTTCGCCTCGGCCGTTGAACTCGACGACGTGCCCGCCTAACCCGAATCACCATTCACCCTAGAGGACGACTAAGACAATGACAACCGAAACCGAAACCAACGATTTTGTGATTGAAGTAACCGTGGGCGGCATGACTGGCACTGTAGCCTTGCCCGACCCCGAAGAGTTTACGGGGCGCATGTACGATGACTTTATGGCCTTGAACAAGAAACACAGCAAGGGCGGCACGTCGCAATTGCGGGTCATGTTCTACACGGCCGTGGAGTTCATCAAAAAGTACGGCGGCTGGAACGTGGTTAGTGCTGATGGGATTCCCGTCAGCATTGACACCGCGCTCGGCTGGAAAAACTCCCCCAGCGCCGAACCGTTTAAGTTTGTCACTTTCTTAGGGCGGCAAACCGACGCTTACTTCGTGAGCATTTTCGACCCAAAAAAGTAATCTGGCAGGTATGGCGCAAGGTATCCCACGGCAAAGGTTCAATGCCCTTCCCTTGGGATACCGCCCGCCTCTGCCTGAATATGCAGAACGGGGAAGTAATCCACTTCCCCGCTGGCACATACAACAAGCAGGTTGCTACCGAACACGGCCGTCAGCAATTGGAACTAATGGAACTGACCTACCAAGCGCACCGTGTTTTTGTCGAAATGGGGCAACCAAACAAACAATCTGACAAGACCGCGCTCGAGTTTCTAAAAATCGCTCGAGAAGTCGAGAAAACCCGTCAACATGGCTAACGAAAAAGACACCTTAGAGATAGAAGTCAAGGCCACGTTGCAAGGCGACGCGGCGTTCAAGTCTATTCTGAGTGACCTTGAGAAAATCCGCAAAGAAGCGGATAAGGTCAAGCAATCGGCCGCTGGCATTGGCGGGGCGAGTGGGAGCATTAAGAGCGCGGCCACGGCCTTGGGCGAGGTTGAATCAGCCGCAAAAAAGGCGGGCAAGGGCGTAGGGGAAGCCGAAAAATCCACCGAATCAGCAGGTAGCGCGTTTACCAAAATGAGTGGGCTGGCCACGGCCGCATGGGCGGCGGCGGGCGCGGCCGTGACTGCGTTCGTGGTTGATTCGGTCTCCCAATTCATGGCCTTTGAGAAGGGCATGGCCGAAGTCTTTACCCTGTTGCCGGGCATATCAGGCGCGGCAATGGACGCAATGACGGCCGATGTGCGCGCCTTTGCCCTTGAATCGGGGCGACTGCCTGACGAAGTTGTGCCCGCCCTCTACCAAGCTATCAGCGCGGGCGTTCCCCAAGCCAACGTATTTGACTTTATGAAAGTGGCCAGCGACGCGGCTTTAGGCGGCGTGACTGACCTCGAAACGGCCGTGGACGGTATCACGTCGGTGGTCAATGCGTATGGTTCAGAGGTAGTTAGCGCACAACAGGCCAGTGACATCATGTTCACGGCCGTTAAGCTGGGCAAAACCGACTTTAGCCAATTATCCGCCTCCCTCTTTAATGTCATCCCCACGGCCGCCGCCTTGGGCGTTTCGTTTGAGGACGTAGCGGCGGGGTTAGCGGCCGTGACTGCTCAGGGCACACCTACCAGCGTCGCCACAACCCAAATGCGGCAACTGTTTGTGGAACTGAGTAAGGAAGGGGGAAACACCAGCCGCATCTTTAAGGAAATAGCGGGCGTAGGCTTTAAGGAATTTTTAGCGCAAGGCAACAGTCTACAGGACGGCTTGCAACTCCTTGAAGAGTACGCCGCCAAAACCAACGTTGGTATCAACGACCTCTTTGGTTCGGTGGAGGCGGGCAGTATCGCCCTTGGTTTGACAGGGCAAGGGACTGAGAAATTCACGGCGGCCGTGCAAGAGTTTGGCAACGTGACGGGCGCAACAGGGCGGGCGGCCGATTTGATGGGCGAAACCACGGCGCAATCAATGGCGCGGGCAAGCGCGGCCGTCAACGAACTCAAATTGATGTTGGGCGAATCACTCGCCCCTGCTTTGGCACAAACGGCCGAAGCTGTGTTAAGCCTTGCCAACATCGCCCTCCCTTGGCTGGCAAGCAACTTGAACAAGTGACCGTTGACAGGCGCGTTTGCCGACGGCATGAGCATCATAGCGGGTGAAAGCGAAGCTGTGGAGCGAACCGTAGCAGGTGTGGCCAATGTGGTAGGCGACAACGCGCTTTCGGCCGCTGAAAAGATGGCGCAATTGGACGCGGCCATTAGCAACGCGGGCACGGGCGGCCGTGTGTTTGGCCACGCTGAAGAGATTGAAGCGGGCATGGTGCAGGTGGCTAAGGCCGTTGTCACGGGTGCAACCTCTTACGAAGATGCAATTGCCCGCATGAAAGAAGCGGGATTCGAGATGGACGCGGAGGGCATGAGCTTTACCAGCCCTCACGAATGGGAAGCGTTTCAAGCGGCATGGGCACAAGTGGAGCAGGGCGCGGTCTTTTCGGCCTCCCAAGTCATGTCCCGCCTTGTGGACGTGAGCGGGGCGTATGCCCACACGGGCAAAGAAGCCGATGACGCGGCCGTGTTTATCACCGACTTGACCGAGGAGTTGGAAAAGAACGGCCGTGCTTACGAACAAGCGACTGAGGCCACGGCCGCCAATGAGCAGGTCAACGAACGCATTGCCAAGGTCAATGAAGCCGCGTTAAGCACCAGCGAAGCCAAAAACCAATTACTGAAAGAGGAAGCCCTAAGCGCGGGCAAAACGGCCGAATCCATTGCCGAATACGAAGCGGCAACCAAAGCGGCTTTGGCCGCTACACAGGCGTTTGTGCGGGATTCGACAGGCGCGTTTAACAAGTCGGGCAACATCTTTGGCGACGCTTTCCAAGAGCTTGAAAAGGCCGAAAACGCGCAAATCAATCTGAACGCGGGCACGGTATGGGCGTACAACCAAGCCTCTAAAGAAATAACCGAAATCAGCGGCCAATTAGCGGCCGATTTGAGCGAAGACCAGCAAAAAGCGTTCCAAGAAATCTTGGGCACGGTAGAGGAAGGGTCAGCCGAATGGCTGAGCGCCTACAACGCTTTGCAAGGCGATTTAAGCGACAGTGCCCGGCAGGGTCTTGTGGCGCAAATGGCTGAATTGCAAGGGGAGGCAGGCGAGTTAGCGGGCGGCGGGTTAGAAGCGGTGTACGGGGCTGACACACGGGCGGCCGAAGAAGCCCGCGCCGCCATCGAGGAAGCCAATCAAGCCATCATTGCCAGTTACAAGGCGACCACGTTTGAGGCGTTGCTGGCTCAAACGGGCGTGACCGAAAGCACGTTAGCTTTCGGGCGTTCAATTGGGCATTATGACCGAGGCAGAGGCGGCGGCGCGGCTCGAGTTTACCAATACCACCCTCGCCCTGACCACGCTGGCCAGCTCGCAAGAATTTGCGGCCGCTTCCACCCGTGACCAAGCGGAGGCCGCGCAACTGCTTATTTTGGGCTACGCCTCTTCAGCGGAGGAAGCGGCCACAATGGCGGCCTCCATATCCGACAAGGGCGGCTTATCCGAATCCCTGTTAGCGGCCACAAGCCAAACCGAACAACTGAATCTTGAATTAGCCAAGCTCGAGGGCGACAAAGAAAGCAAGGTCAGCGTGAGCGTGGACGGCATTGAATCGTTGCGCGAAGCCGTAGGGCTGACCCAGCAAATGGCGGGCGGCGGGCGCAAAGACGGCGCGGCCACGGCCGCTTTGCCCGAAGCCCGTGCCGTGGGCGGGGACATCAGCGCGGGCAGTCCCCTACATGGTAGGGGAGCAAGGCGCGGAACTGATTTTCCCCAGCAAGAGCGGCTTCGTGGCCACGGCCGCGCAAACCCGCCAATTGCTGAACGAAGCCAAACAAGCCCAAGCGCAAATGGCCATGAGTAACAGCTATGCGACAAATACGGCCAACCTGAGCATGACCAACAACATCTATGCGGGCAACCAACCCGCCCAAGATATTGCCAGCACGATTGACCGACGCGGCCAACAAACCGCCCGCAAAATGGCGCGGCTCATGGGGCAAAAAATCTAATGATACCTACCTCATTCTCTGCCCTGACCGTCACGGCCTTAAACAACGGCACAACCACCTTTGCGGTGGATATGGGCTATGACCACTTGCCAATGGAAAACCGCCTTGTCGAAACCATTGCGGGGGTTTACGACACCAGAGGAACCCAAACCAGCCGCCGCAAGCCGGGGGTGCGACAAGTGCGCTACATCTTTGAGGGCGCAACGGCCGCTGATTTGCATAGCCACATCAATACCCTTGAATTTACCGACAAGGGCAAGAAAGGGACATTGACCCTGACCCGCGTGGGCGGCGCAACCACCTACACCTGCACGGCCGCGCTCACCAACATTGCCGTGGCTTTCCTGAGTGAAGATAACCCCGATGAAACAGCGGCCGTTATCACTCTCTTTTTGGCCGAATTAACAGCCCTTGCCCAAGCGTAACCAACACTTATGACCACCAACGGCGTAGTAGTGCAAGCGGATAGCGTCCGCGTTGATTTTAAGGCAACCCCCACGGGCGACGTATTGGCCACGACCACGGCCGTCTACAACCCCAGTGGAACCCAACGCCTGAGCATGGCGGGCGATTGGTCTTTTACGATGCCGCTGGCCGCTTATGACCCTGACACGATGGGCACGGGTAAATACGCCTTTGGCTTTGCCGCCTTCCCCAGCGTGACCAATTACCCGCTGTTTGCGGGGCGCATAGAAGAGGGGGATGACGACCTAAACCCAGATATTCACACGGTCACGATTAGCGGCATGGATATGTTGGGGGAACTGACCAAAAAAGAGATAGCCCACGCCGAAATTTGGGCAATTGCAACCGAAATACCAGTGTCGGTGTTGGGCGAACGCTGGTACGCCTACGAAAACGAAACGGTTATCCCCAAGCCAGAGGCCAATGATGGCGATACAGGAACCGAGGCGGGCTTTATTTTGATTCGGTCGTTAACGATTCCCCGACCCCAACAACCCCCGACCTTCCCCGAAGAGGCGGCGGCCGAAGAGGATAGGCTGATTCAGCACGTCAAGTTTATCTATTTTGGGCACAGTGCCCCGTTTTGGCGGATTGACCTAAACATCGCGACCGACATTGTGCAATCGGTTGCCTCGACCATTTTTATAGAGTTGTTCAACGCAGAGGGGCAATGGGAATCCCGCGCCATTGACACCAATACAACCATCGTGGCGGGCAAGCCATTTGCCCAAAGCGGGTACATTGAATGGGCAAAGGCTGAATTAGAACACCCCATACGTCACGACGGCATTACTCAGTATTGGGGGCGGATTGGGGTAAGCGGCGCGGCGTTGTCGCTGTTCAAAATCAAAGAAACCACCGTGCGCACAATGGGGCCACTGGCAACCGATGTGGAAACGTTGGTGGATGATTACGCCCCTGCAGGATGGTCTTTGGCCTCGGGCAGTGAAACGGGCACGGCCGACGGCGGCCGTCAAATCTACATTGCTGGCCAAACAGCGTTAGCCGCCCTTGTTGACCTCGCCAAACGCACGGGGGAGATGTTCGCCCTCATTGGCACGAACCAAATCAAGTGGTTGGCCTCGCCCATTTCCAGCGGCATAACGGCCAAAGAAGCCCCCGAGGGCGGCGACACAAGCACCTCTGTCTACATTAGCCGCTTGAATCGCACCCGTAGCCGCCGTGACATTATCACCCGCGCCTACTTGCGCGGCGGCGGCAATGACCCCGTGGCACAGGTAACGCTTTCGCCCTTGGACGGGCTGGACGTGTCGGCCTATTTGGGCGCGGATTACGCCGTGAGTGGCGACTGGTTAATCAACACGGCCTTAGAGGCGACATTAGCCACCGAACTGCCTAAAACCGTCAACTTCCCCAACATCGTAGCCGTTGGCGGCGGCACGGGGCGCAATCGCCAAAACGCGCTTGAGTTGTTGCGCTTCGGGCGTGGCCTTTTTGGAACGCAACAAAGACGAGGCGCGGCATTACACGGCCGATATTGTTGGCTTGCGCTCTTCCTCAGTGCATCCGGGCATGACCATGAACGTCGTGGCCAACATTTATGACGCGGACGGGGGAGTGACCGAGGCCATAGACGAAGATTTAGTCATTGTCGAAATGACCCAAAGCATGGGCAATGACGGCATTTTGTCATGGCGGATGGTCTTTGGAACCATTGCCGAGCATGTGCCCACGGCCGCATTAGCAGAAGCGGGGCAAATTGCCCTAAACCAACAGAAAATGAACACCCCCCAAGCGGGCAGTAGCAACTTTGCCGTGGGCGGTTTGGCTGTGGGTAGTTCATCGGGCACGGGAGGCGGGGGAGGCGGCGGCACGGCCGAGCTTGACGCGCACATGGCCGAAACCTTCACGGCGCATCAGATACCGCTCCAAATTGACAACAAAATTGCGACCCATGCGGCGTTGACCACCACGGCGCACGGCATCCCCAGCCAGATTGATACCAAGATTGCGGCACATAGTGCTATTGAAGATGCGCACCATGAC
>JADJSZ010000095.1 GCA_016711405.1 Candidatus Hadersleviella danica
ATTGCTAAATCTAAATCACCATCATTATCCATATCACCCCATGCTACACTATAGTGTGGCATCAGATTCAGGTGAGGAATAAGTCAATGAAAATTGGCCTTGCTGATTTTGGTAAAGACGATTAGGTTGATCAAAGTTGCCAAAAAGACATCCTAAATCCCATCCCCCATCGGCATCACCCCATGCTACACTCGTTGAGAAATCTGTTTCAGCCGAACTCCACACTAACGCTAATTGGTTATTTGTATTAGCATAAATTCGGTTAGGCTGATTGTAATTAGCCACAGCCAAATCTAAGTCACCATCAGCATCCATATCTCCCCAAGCCAAGTCATTTGTAGAATCAAGTTGAGGTGATGACCAAACTAGGGAAAGATTGCCATTATTATTTTGATAAAGCTGATTGGGTTGAGCATTATAGTTACCGACAGCAAGATCTGGATCACCATCGTTATCTATATCACCCCATGCTAAACTGGTTGTTGAATTAGCGGTGGGAGTGCTCCATGCTAACTCAACCCCAACGGTACGGTTCATATAAATCCGATTAAATTGTTTGTAATTACCTACGCTCAAGTCAAGATAGCCATCTTGATTGACATCCCCCCATATAATATTCCATGTATAATCTGATTCGGCTGAAGCCCATGCTAAACTAAGTACCCCACTATCATTTTCATAAACATAATTGGGTTGCAAGTTATTACCGACGGCCAAATCAATCCCCATCCCCATCGGCATCCCCCCATGCTACACTATGTGGTATCGGCAAGCGTGGTCGTCCATGCCAAATCTAAATTACCCTCTGTATTGAGATATAAGCGATTGGGTTGGGCATTATAATTGCCCACGGCTAAATCAAGATCACTATCTCCATCTATATCTCCCCATGCCACGCTGGTTGTGTCCTCTTCCTCAGCTGATGACCAGCTTAATGCAAGGGTGCCCGAATTATTCAGATAAAGCCGATTTGCGGTAAGACCATAATTGCCAACAACTAAATCTAGGTCATTATCACGGTCAACGTCCCCCCATGCCAAGCTAAATGTATTATCAGCCTCTGCCGAAGACCATGCTAACGTCAATGCGCCCCCATTATTTTTATACAACTGATTGATTCCTGCATTCCCTACTGCCAAATCTAAGTCACCATCGCCATCTACATCCCCCCATGCGATAGCACGGGTCGTAGCGCTTTCGGTGGATGACCAATCCAGTACAAACTCTCCCTCTCGGTTTTCATAAACTAAATTTACAGGTACGCCGCCAACAGCTAAATCTAAATCCCCATCGTCATCCATATCTCCCCATGCAATATCCTGTCCATTACCTACTTCTGCTGATGACCAAAATAAATTTAATGTTTCATTTTCAGCTCGGTAAATCTGTGTTGGCTGATAAATATTGGCTACAGCCAAATCCAGATCGCCATCTCCATCCATATCTCCCCAAGCCGTCGCAGAGGTCCAATCCGATTCTGGGGAACTCCATACCACATTCCAATCAAACAAAACTTCTGCACTAGCAAACACATAACTAATACTATTGGCAGAAGTAGAATTAAAGTAGAAGTAAAAATAATCATCAATCCTATGAAACTGATTTTAATGAATTCATTAAAGGCAAATTAGTCTTCATCTGTTATCCTTTATAGGCATATCGTCACAAAAATCTTTGTCACTCTGATTCAAGAGAGAAATCACAAAAGCTTAAACGAAACCAATGCATTAGGGATTCTCTCGGTTATCACCACATCACTTTGTAGCAGAATCACCATCAGCAATTAAAACTGCCTTGACACCTATCTTAAACTGTGCATAGAATCCAAACTGAGCTTTCTTGTCATTTGAAGGATTCAATCATGCCTTCCGAGTGGCCAGTTGGCAAAAAAATTGACATAATGATTAATGATTAGGTTTAACAAACGTTTTGGTGTGCCAAGAAATCCAAATTGTTGACATAACAGTCAAAATGATTGGCCCAAAAGCTAATTCTGTCTAAGTTCAATAGCAACAAGATGGCTTTTATCAAGGAAAAATCCATAAAATTGTTATCTTGTTAAGGTTTTGATTATGGAAACAAACATTGTGGGATTTGTTTAGGGAGACGTTTCAGTGTAGCTGACTTTCGGACGCTGTGCTTCAACTGGGGATTGATTATGAAGAATTCCCGCCGAATCTTGGCAAATCAGGGGTGGTGGAGGAACTCATCAGTATGTCTACCGCCACGGCCGTCAAACAGACCTCATCACCCAAGCCCAGCAGATGCGCCCCGATTTGCAGTGGCCAGAAGCAACCGAAACCCTGAGCCAAGCTCTCGGCCGCGCCACCTTTTTAGAAATCCCCTTCGAGCTTTCCCCACCCCCTCGTACCTTGGTAGACCGCCCGACCACGGCCGCGATTATCAGCCAGCAACTGCACCAACCCACGCTCCCCATTATAGTAGGCATATACGGCTCGCCCGGCAATGGCAAAAGCGAACTAGCCAGCCAGCTTGCCCGCCAACTGCGGGAGCAATTCCCCGATGGCGTTTTGCGGCTCGACCTCTCGGCACGGGATTTAGATTCCGCCCTTGTGCGTTTGGCGGGCTACTATGGGCAAGAGACGCGCATGGCCAGCATTGCGGCTACGGCCGAGAAAGTGCGTTTTCTCAGCCAACTTTTGGCTCCCAAAAAAGCGTTGCTCATCCTCGACCAAGCGGATACCAACGCCGAACTGCTGGAGGATTTCCTGCTTGCTGATTCCCAAACGGCCATCCTCATTACCACCCGCCACTTAGCCCATCTGACACGGGTCAACCAGCCAATCCCCCTGAAACCATTTAGCGAAGCGCAATCCCTGCAATATTTGCAAGCCAGCTTGGGCGAAGCACGGGTGATGGCTCACTTCGAGCAGGCTAAGCGGCTCCACACGGCCGTGGGGGGGATGCCCCTCGCCCTCCGCTTGGCCACCGACCTTCTAGCAAGCGACGTAGAATTTGAAGAGTATCTGGAGCTATTCGAGCATCAGGAAACCGTGTTGGGTGAATTGGCCGAACTCCACGGCGATGCTCGCCTGACCTCTGCCTTAGAAATTAGCTATAACCAATTGCCCGCCCCGCGTCAACAGGTGTTTTCAGCTTTGGCTGTGTTTGAGGGGCTGAATTTTGATGTGGCGGCCGTGGTGGCCGTGACCCAAGAATCCCCGCTCAAACTCAAGGGAACGCTCAAAGCCTTGCGCGACTGCCTCACTCATTACCCCCAGACGCTGGAACGGTCAGAAATCAACCCTTGGTACGCGCCTTTGCCCTAACAAAGCTGGGCGACCAAGCCACCGTAGCCACCAGCGGGCGGCCGACTATTTTGCCACCCGCCTTGCCCAAAGCCACTATCCAAAATGGGTATCAGGACATAGACGCAGATTGGGGCAACATCTTGGGTCTTTTGCACTGGGCTGAAACGCAGGGCGAATGGGAATCCTTTTTGCACCTCATCCAAGGGCTAATTCAACCTCATTTGGGGGTGCTGGGCTTTTTAGATTTGCGCGGCTACTGGAGCGATGCCCGCCGCTTGTTAGACAAGGCCCTGACGGCCGCAACAATGCTCGGCCGTGCCGACCTGCGTTTGCCCCTCTTGGTGGCGGCGGCGGGGTTTGCCGTGCGCCAAAGCGATAACACGGCCGCCAGCGACTATCTTAACCAAGCCGAACCCTCCTACCCACCAGCCTCGATTGGGCAAGTGTCATCCATTGGCACGCCTTTCCGCGCTCGGCTCAGCCAGCAAACAGACCCTGCCCAAGGGTTGGCATGGCTGGCGCAAGCCGTGGCGTGGCTAGAAAATGCACCCGTGCCTCTTCCCGAAAAAGATCCATGGCGAGGTTATCTGCTCAGCCAGCAAAGCACCTTTTACGGGATGCTCGGCCGCTATGCTGATTGTGAGCAAGCGGCTCAAACCAGCCTAACCCTCTTCCCCTTGGCCAACCGATGCCAAATTGGTGGCCATTAATAATCTCAGTATCTTGTGCCGCCAAACAGGGCGTATTGAGCAGGCTTTGCTTATGCCAGACAGGGATTTGAATGCCAACTACTCTTAAAAATATCCAACGGCTCATCTCTTTTTGGAATTTGTGTGCCGTTCCCTTGCAAACTCGGCCGTTTGGATGAAGCTCTTGCTATCTCACCAAGCCATCCCTTAGCCAGCAAATTGGGCATATCCATTACGAGAGCGGTTTTCTGGGCAAATTTGGCTAAAATTGAGTTGGTGCGGGGACAGATAGGACGAAGCCACATTGGCTCTAGGCCGTGCCTTGCACCTCGCCCAAACCCACCACATCCACCAAGTCGAAGTCCTCGCCTATTCCAACTTGGCCGATGTCGCCCTTGCCCGTGCGGAATGGCGCCAAGCGGCCGACTCCCTCGCGCAAGGGCTGGCCGTCTGTGCCGCCCACGGCTTCCCCGATTTAGAAGTCACCCTCCTGCGCCAACAGCTACAGGTGGCGCAAGGGCAAAACCAGCCTGAACAGGTTTTGCAACAGGTGGATGGGGTGCTGATGCAGAGCGGGTCGCCCACTTGTTGGCTGGGATAGCTGGCTAAAATCAATCTAATAGCCAGTTCGCGGCCGCTGACCCCCACAAGAGCCAGCGGCCGTTTTTTCTCCCACCCCCTACTCCGTCTCCCCCACAGCCCCCACGGCCGCTAAAAAGGCCAGCCACTCCCCCTCCTCCATCGGATAAGTATGCTCCTCCGCAGGGAACTCCCCCGCCCGCACCTCATCGCGGTAGGTGGCAATCGCCTCCACAATCGTATCGCTCAGATTGGCATAGCGGCGCACAAAACGGGGCAAGATGTCGTCGAACATGCCCAACGCATCGTGGAAGACGAGCACTTGGCCATCGCACCCCTTGCCCGCACCAATGCCAATCGTCGGGATTTCCAGTTGCTGGCTGATATAAGTGGCCACAGGCTCGGGCACGCTCTCGAGAACCATGCTGAAACAGCCCGCCTCTTGCAAGGCCAACGCATCGGCCAGCAATTTTTGGGCGGCCACGGCCGTCTTCCCCTGCACCCGATACCCCCCCAACTGCGACAAACTCTGCGGGGTGAGGCCGATGTGCCCCATGACGGGAATGCCCGCCGCCACCACAGCGCGAATGGTGGGAGCCATCTCCACCCCACCTTCTAATTTGACAGCTTCCATGCCCCCCTCTTGCAAAAAGCGGCCGGCGTTGCGAATCGCCTCCTTGCGGCTGATTTGGAAGGAGAGGAAGGGCATATCGCCAATGAGGAAGGGGAGCCGCGCCCCCCGCGCCACCGCTTTGCAATGGTGAATCATCTCGTCCATGCTAATCGAATTGGTCTGTTCACGGCCGAGCATGACCATGTTCAGCGAATCGCCGACGAGAATGGCATCTAGCCCCGCCTTTTCCACAAAACGGGCAGAGGTGTAATCATAGGCGGTCATCACCGTAATGGGCATCCCCCGTTGCTTGCGCGAACGCCACGTTTGCACGGTGACTTTGGATTTGTTAACGGCCGTAACTTTGCTCATGGGATTCTCCTAGGAGTAGAAAGTGCTGAGTGCTGAGTGCTGAGTAAACTCACTCAGCACTCAGCACTGATTACTCAGCACTCAATTGGTTGGCTAAGGTCAGAATTTGGTCGTGGAGGGTAATTTGGGTGCGCCACGAGGCGGGGATGGCGGAGAGGCCGTAATAGGCTCCCGCGAGCTGGCCATAAATAGCGGCCGTCGTGTCCGCATCATCCCCCAAGTTGGCGGCCAACAAGCACCCCTCCCGAAAGTCATGGCTGTGCCAGAAAGCCCACAACGCCGCTTCCAGCGACTCCACCACATAGCCGGTGCCGCGAATGTCGGGGGGCTGTTTGTATTGGAAGGAGCCGCGCCGAATTGCGTCTATCGCGGCCGTCAGCGGCTCATGCCCCCACTCATCCGCCCCACTGAGGAATAAATCTGCTTTGGGGTGGCCCGCAAAGGCCCGCAAAATGAGCGCGGTGAAGTAGCGGCAAGCATCCACGGCCGCCGCCGCCCCATGCGTCGTGCGCGAACTTTCGGCCGCGTAATGCACCGCTTGGGCGGGGTCGTGGGCGTAAAAAATGGGGATGGGGGCAAGGCGCATGAGCGAGCCATTGCCGGCCGTGTGCGCGGCCGTGGAGCCGCTAAATGGTTCGCCCGTTTGCTCAAATTGGTGCAACGCTTGGCGCACGGTGTTGCCAATATCAAAGCAAGAGCCTGTACTGCTCAGATACCCCTCTTGGTACCACGCCAGATAACGGCGCATCTGGTCGGCCGCGTCGAAGCCCTGTTTTTCCACCAAACTGGTCGCCAAACAGAGCGCCATCGAGGTGTCGTCTGTCCATTGCCCCGCTTGCAGGCCAAACGGCCCCCCACCCACCATGTCGGTAATGGGCGTAAAGGTGCCGCGTGGCTTAAATTCGAGCGTTGTGCCCACGGCATCGCCGACGGCCAAGCCCATCAAACAACCTTGGAAGCGTTCTTGGTTCATAGGGAGTGAAAAGTGCTGAGTGCTGAGTGCTGAGTGCTGAGTCGTCAATGCAAGAACAAGGAGCAATGAGCAAACAAGGTCATGGAACTTGTGAGCCAATGACAAATGACCAATGACGAAGGACAAATGACCAATGCCCACAGTATACCATTACATGAATCTCTCCCTAAACATGATACAATGGCGGCGTTTATTAACAAGCCATTAAGCGCATAGCTGACCGCTGACAAACTCAAACTGCGATGATAAACCAACGAGTCGGCCGATACCAAATAACTGGGGTGATAGGACGGGGGGGCATGGCCAGCGTCTACAAGGCGTATGATGACCGCTTCGCCCGCGAAGTGGCCATTAAAATGTTGCACCAGCATGGGCTGGATGACGACGGCACGCGGAGCAAATTCGCCCAAGAAGCGCGGATTATTGCCGCGCTGGAACACCACGCCATTGTGCCCGTCTACGATTACGGCGAACACGAAGGGCAACCCTATCTCGTCATGCGGATGATGTTAGGTGGTTCGCTGAAGGAGCGGTTGGCAGTGGGGCCAGTGGGGCTGGAAGAAACGGCCGTCATCCTGCAACGCATCTGCGCCGCTTTGGACAAAGCCCACCAGCACCACATCGTCCACCGCGACATTAAGCCCGCCAATATCTTGTTCGATGAGGACGGCGTGGCCTACTTGGCCGACTTCGGCATCGCCCGGCTGACCGACCACACCCAAACGACGACGGTCATTGGCTCGCCGCGCTACATGGCCCCCGAACAGGCCAAGGCACGGCCGTTGAGCGGCCAAACCGACGTGTACCAAATGGGGGTGGTGCTGTTCCAAATGCTTACGGGGCGCGTGCCGTTCGATGGCGAAACGACCGAAGGCATCCTCTACCAACACATCAACAGCCATGTGCCGCTCGTTATCGAGATAAACCCCACCCTGCCCCCCCCGGTGTGATGGCGTGATTGGCTACGCAATGGCCAAAAACCCCGAAGACCGCTACGCCACGGCCGGGGAACTCGCCCGCGCCTTTGCCCAAGCCATTGGGCACACCAGCACCACCTTCCCCACGGCCATGCCTCGGCCGTGCGCACGCCCCACCCCCTCCCACCTATCACGATACGATTGTCACCGCTTCCATCCCCACGCCCATCCAATCTGCCCCCGCACCTGCGCCCCGCTCCTCGCGGGGGTGGCTGATTGGTCTGGGGGTGGCCATCATGTCCCTGTTCGTTTGTGGGGCGCTCATTGTGGCATGGGCCAATGGGGATAGATGGCTGGCCATGCTGACCCCCGAGCCGGGCGTGACGACCACGGCCGAGAGTGTGGCCACCGAACAAGCGCAAAACGAGGAAGCGGGCATCGAAGCCAGCCCAGTGCCCATCAACAATGAAACGGGCGAGGGAACCCCCACGGCCGAAGTTGAACTTGCCCCCACCGCCACGGTGGAGGTGGGCGAAGCACCTATCCCCGGCGAGGCGATTTTCAGCCTGACAGCGGCCGAACTGGCCGAGTTGGGGGGTGGTGTCGGCCAAATCAGCTACGCCGCCAATCGGGATGGGCAATTCGACATCTACATCAACAATGCCGATGGCTCTGAACGGCGGCTGACCAGCTTTGTGAAAGATGATTTTCGCCCCATTTGGTCGCCCGATGGCACGCGCATCGCCTACCACTCCTTGCGCGATGTGTGGCAGGTGTATGTGATGAACGCCGACGGAAGCGGCCAACTCAACCTGACCCGCACCCTGACCGATGAGAGCTTTCCCCAATGGTCGCCCGATGGCTCGCAGATTTTGTTCCACTCCAATCGGGAAAACAGCGTCAAGGTACAGTTCGATATTTTTGTGATGAACGCCGATGGGAGTGATGTGCGCCGGCTGACGACGAGCGAGGACAACGAAACGGGCGCATCGTGGTCGCCCGATGGCACACAAATCGCCTACCAGCGCAAGCTGGCCAACGGCCGTGAACACATCTTTTTGATGGACGCGGATGGCTCCAATCAACAACAAATCACCAGCGGCTCAACCGATTCGCTCTACCCCATTTGGTCGCCCGACGGCCGTCGCCTGCTCTTCCACTCCAACCGGGCGGGGGGCTGGAACATCTTTAGCATGGCCATAGATGGCTCGGACATTCGCCAAATTTCGGATGCGGGCACCGAAGATTTCTTCGCCACATGGTCGCCCAACGGGGAATGGGTGGTCTACCACAGCAACGTCGGCGATGACAACCGCGACCTCTTCATCGGCCGTGCCGACGGCTCGGAAACGATTCGCCTGACGGAAACAGCGCAGGAGGAGCGGATGCCGAGTTGGAAGTAGGAGGGGGAGGGCAGGGGAGCGGAGGGGCAGAGGAGCAGAGGAGCAGAGGAGCCGTTCAGCCCCGTTCACGGGGCTTGGTTCCTAGCCCGTCCCGTTCACGGGCGGGCGGCGCAGGGGGCAGAGAGGCAAGTCTTAGGAACGATGGAGGAAGTCTTAGGAACGGCAGAGGAAGTCTTAGGAACGGCAGAGGAAGCCTTAGGAACGGCAGAGGAAGCCTTAGGAACGGCAGAGGAAGTCTTAGGAACGACAGAGGAAGTCTTAGGAACGACAGAGGAAGTCTTAGGAACGACGGAGGAAGTCTTAGGAACGACAGAGGAAGTCTTAGGAACGACGGAGGAAGTCTTAGGAACGACGGAGGAAGTCTTAGGAACGACGGAGGAAGTCTTAGGAACGACGGAGGAAGTCTTAGGAACGACGGAGGAAGTCTTGGAACGACAGGAAGCTTGGAGACGGAGGAAGTCTTAGCGTGACAGCTTGAGTCAACAGGAGCTTCCTCAGCCTCAAGCTCACAAATCGGAAGTACCCCTTAGACCCAACTGTGGTGCAGCTCTTCTGACATTCCCAGCGATTTCACTTACTGGACAGATGACCCCATCCCTCTAAACGGTATGAATTGTTACATGGGTGTCTTTTTCCCCTACATGCACATCATCATATACAACCCTACCAATAATCACTCGCGCGCTGACCGCTAACCATAACTACCACCATGATAGACCTATCTTACTCTGCCAAACGACTGCCCTTACGCCAACAACTCCCCGTCCGCAACAACTGGCTCCGCCAACGACTGGACGAGCTATTGCCCCCTCTGATGGTGCGCGAGGGGTTCGACATGTGGCTCATCGTTTGCCGCGAGTACAACGAAGACCCCGTGCTGATGAGCTTGCTCCCCCAACCCGCCCTTTCGGCACGGCGGCGCACCATCTTGCTCTTTACTCTGCGTGAAGATGGCACAGTCGAACGGCTCTCGCTTGACCGCTACGGCTGGGGGGAGTTTTATGCGCGGGGATGGAACCCCGACGAAGAGGAGCAGTGGGCGTGTTTGGCGCGTATCGTGCGGGAGCGCAATCCGCGCCGCATTGGGCTGAACCAATCGGCCGTCTTCGCCTTTGGCGACGGCCTGAGCCACACCGAACACACCCTGCTGGCGCAAGCCCTCGGCCCCGACCTGATGGCGCGAACGGCCAGTGCCGAACGGCTGGCCGTCGGCTGGCTGGAGAGCCGGCTGACGGCCGAACTGATTGTCTACCCCAGCCTCATCGAAATGGGGCACGCCCTGATTTCCGAAGCGTTTTCCAGCAACGTGATTACGCCGGGCATTACCACGACCGAAGATGTGGTGTGGTGGTTCCGCGATAAGATGCAGGCGTGGGGGGTGCAACCGTGGTTCCAGCCGTCGGTGGAGATTCAGGCGCACGGGCAGGGGTTTGAGGCGCAAACGGCCGTGCGCTCGCTCATTCTCCCCGGCGATTTGCTCCATTGCGATGTGGGCTTCCACTATTTGGGGCTGGCCACCGACCAACAGCAACACGCCTATGTGTTGCGGGCGGGGGAAACGGCCGCACCCGAGGGGTTAACGGCCGCGCTCGCTCAAGCCAACCGCTTGCAAGACATCCACATGGCGCAAATGCAGGTGGGGCGCACGGGCAACGAGGTGTTGGCGGCCGTGCGCCAGCAAGCCATCGCCGAGGGGCTGACTCCGTGTGTGTACAGCCACCCGCTCGGCTATCATGGCCACGCCGCTGGCCCGACGATTGGGTTGTGGGATAAGCAGGGGGGTGTGCCGGGCAACGGGGATTATCCGCTCCACGATAACACGTGTTATTCGATTGAGTTAAATGTGGAAGCGGCCGTGCCCGAGTGGGGCAATCAGCGGGTGCGGATTGCCCTTGAGGAGGATGCGGCGTTGGTCAACGGCGAGATGCGTTGGCTCCACGGCCGACAGGAAAAATTACACTTGATTTAGGGCGGTTTGCAAAGTTAGGCTTGCTCATACAAGGGCGGATGCTCCCCAAACGCATATAGCACCCGCCGCAAGTTAACCAAACTCGGCCGATTCATTTGGAGGGCAACCACCGTTGCCCGCCCAATGGGTGTGAGGCCAATGAGAAGGGTGTAATCCTCATTCCACCCAAAATGTTCGTGCCAGTGATGTTGGCGCGGATGATACAGTGGCGCAAAATTTCCCTCCACAGGATCCAAAGCTGTTTGTTTGGTGTGTTTATGGGCGTTACACCCTTGGCAAGCCAGTGCTAAGTTGGCCGCCTCATTATCGCCACCTGCATCAAGGGGGATGATGTGTTCGACGGAGAAGGATTGGGTGGCAAATTGGGCTTGGCACAGGCAATACTCACAGCACCCTTGTGCCCGTTCGATGACATATTGCCGCTGTTTTTGGGTGAGGCGTTCCCTAGGCATAAGTCGGTCGTAAACCCAATTGTGCCATCACTTCGCGCAGGGATACCCCCCGCAATTGGGCGAGTTCGCCTAAAAGGGTGAGGCGCAGGGCATCCCTTTCCTCAACTTCGGCTATGAGGGTCAGTAGCTCTTGTTGGGTTTCGGCCGTTAATCCCCCCTCTTGTTGTTGCTCAACCAGCTCTTGCAAACGGCTTTGCATGGGGGTAGGCAATCCTTCATTAATTTGTTGGAGTAGCTCTACTTCTCGATGGGACAGGTGCGGGGCGCGCCGCTGGGCACGAAGAGCCAGCACTTGGCGGGTGAATTGCTCGAGGTGATTTGTATCCAATTGGGCTACGCCGTGGAGCAAGGTTTCTAGGGGGATTTCGGATTGGATGGAGATGGTTGGCATGGGAGCCGTTCCTGATAGGTGGGCGAAGCGGGGCAAGCAATAAGGCTACATTATAGCAGGGTGCAAGAGTAATCGTGAAGGTGTACCAATCGGTAGCTACGCCACTTCATGCCCAGCGGCCGCTTCCCAGATGGCGAACCATTGTTCGTCGGTGAGCTGGAGTTGGGTGGCGGCCACGGCCGCCGCGAGCCGCTCGATTTTGCCCGTGCCCAGCACAGGGTACGGCCGTGAGGGGAGGTGGAGGAGCCACGCCAAAGCGATTTGGTCTAACGCCGCCCCGCCCAACACATCGCCAATCTCGCGCAGAACGACGAGGAGCCGCTTGCTGGCGGCCGTTTCGCCCCGGAACAGCGCCCCGCCGCCGAGTGGCGACCAAAGCATCGGCCGAATGCGCCGTTGCTGGCACTGGTCAAGCGTGCCATCGGTCAGGGCACTCATCTGCATCACCGAAAGCTCAATTTGGTTGGTGACGAGCGGGAAATCGAGGCGGGATTGGAGCAAATCGAACTGCGTGGGGGTGAAGTTGGACACGCCAAAATGGCGCACCTTGCCCGCCAACGCCGCAAACGCCTCGGCCACTTCGTCGGCCGCCATGAGCGGGGACGGCCGATGGATGAGCAACAAATCGAGGTGGTCGGTTTGCAATTCGCGGAGCGAGTTTTCGGCCGAGGCGATGATGTAATCGCGGCCGACGGCATACGATTTGAGGGCGTTAGACGGCCGATTGGGGGTGATGAGCTTGATGCCACACTTGCTGATGAGTTGCATTTGGGAGCGCAAACTGGGGCGCAAGGCCAACGCCTCGCCAAACAGCCCTTCGCAAGTGTAACCGCCGTAAATATCGGCATGGTCGAAGGTGGTAATGCCCAGTTCAAGGCACTCTTCTATCCAACGCAACCGTTCGGCAGGGTTCCACTGCCACTGGCCAAGGTTCATCGCGCCGGCGATGATGGGGGAAAAGGTAGGGGAGGTCATTTTGTTATTCGTTATTGGTTATTGGTTACTGGTTATTCGTTAATTGGTTATTGGCTTGCTCCCACAAACACCCTTTGTTCATTGCTCATTGCTCATTACCCTGTATGCTATCCTAAACGGCCGCGTAAGGGTAAAATTAAGGGGGGGTGAGTAAGGTAAGGATTGGTCATTCATAGTGGGGCATTACACAATGGATGACGACGACTGACAACGAATGACTGTGATTGAATCACAGTGGGCAATTTTAAGGAGAAACGATGGCAGACCAAAAACCAGATGTGGAAAAGGGCAAACTGAGCGAGATTGAATCGCATTACCGCAATTTGTATACCAAAGAGGCTGTGCAATACGATGCGACCCGCTTTAACCATGAGCGCGGCCAACATTTTAACACCAAAGAGCAACAGGCCATCCACAAATTGTTGGATTTGCCAGCGGGCAATACGCTGTTGGATGTGCCGACGGGCACGGGGCGCATTGGGGCGTATATGGCCGAGCAAGGGTTGCAGGTGACGGGGTTCGACATCACGCGCAACATGATGTTGGAGGCGCGGAAGTTGGCCGAAAGCTGGGAGTTGGGCAACAAGTTTGTGTTTGTGGAGGGCAACGGCCGTGAATTGCCCTTCCCCACCGCTTCATTTGATGGGGTCATGTCCATTCGCTTTTTCCACCTTCTGCCCACGCCGTTGCATCGGCCGTTTGTGGTGGATATGTGGCGCGTGGTTAAGCCCGGCGGCACGTTGCTCATCCAATACGACAGCGCCCTGACAGGTGGTGGGCTGATTACATGGCCGCGTGAGGCGCACCGTCGGCTCATCAAAAAGCACAAGCCGCGTTATTACTTTTGGCCGCACCAATTGGCCAGTGTTTTTGAGGGCATCCCCTACGAAGTGCATGGCTTTTCAGTGCCCGGCTCGCGCTTCCTCAGTGCCAAAGGGGCCGATTTTGTCGAAAACCTCGTCGCCACAGGCGTGAAGGGGTTCTTGGCCAACCGGGTGTTTGTCAAAGCGGTTAAACCGTTGTAAGGGTTGGGGGACTGGGGACGAGGGACGGGAGGGCACTTTCCATGTCCCTCGTCGCCCGTCCCATGTCCCTCGTCCCCATCCTTCCATGAAACAGTTCTGGCTCATTCGCCACGGGCAGAGTACCTCGAATGCGGGGTTGCCGACGACTGACCAAGAGACGACCCCGCTGACTGATTTGGGGCGGGCGCAAGCGGCTGGTGTGGCCGCTTTTTTTGTGGAGCCACCCGATTTAATCGTCACATCGCCTTACCAGCGCACGGCCGAGACGGCCGCGCCCGCCCGTGCCCGCTGGCCGCAGGTGGCGCATGAGGTGTGGCCTGTGCAGGAGTTTACTTACCTAAATCCTGCTTTGTACCACAACCGCACGCAGGAGGAGCGCTGGCCGCATGTGCTGGAGTATTGGCAACAGGCGGAGCCGAGGTATCGGGCGGGGGATGGGGCGGAGAGTTTTATGGATATGCTCGGCCGTGCGGCGGCGTTGGAGCGGCGGTTATGTGAAACGACGGCCGAGCGCATCCTTGTTTTTACGCATGGAATTTTTATGCGGGGCTTTTTGTGGCATTGGTTGGTGGGGGAGGGGGGCGGCCGTGAAAATATGCCCGCCTTCCGCGCTTTTTTGCAGGCGACGCGCACGCCGAATGGGTGTATGCTGGCGGGGGTGGTGACGGCCGAGGGGGAGGTTCTGCTCGGCCGTGTGCAAACGAGCCATCTGATGCCTGATTTGGGGAGCGAGTGAGGGGAAATCCTGTTTGAGGAGGAGCTACGGCCGTTTTTGGCTCCGCAAGCGGAACCATAACCGACTTCTCGCCCCGTCCGTTGTTGGCCACCAGCCCATGCTATAATCTTGGGCATGTGCCATAATGAAAGAGTGTCCGAGTAGGTCATTGCCCAAGTTTTAGTTAAATGGCAATCGCTTGGTAAGAAAGGTTATGATGGTGACACCAGAACAGATGACCCAATATAGGCGAACTCTGAAAACGCGGCAGGTAACGGCCGAGGCGCGGCTGGATACCCAATTTGCCCATGCGTGGGAAATTGCGCGGCAATTGGCGACGATTCTCTACACCGATTTTGGCGCAGAGCGGGTTTATCTGTTTGGTTCGCTGGTGGATAGGGAGCAGTTCCACGGCCGTTCGGATATTGATTTGGCGGCGTGGGGGATTGCGGAGGAGGCGTATTTGGTGGCCGTGGCGGCCGTGACC
>JADJSZ010000096.1 GCA_016711405.1 Candidatus Hadersleviella danica
CAGCGGCGCCGATTACCTGCGCCACGCTTTTCCATCCCCTTCCCCGATTTATGGGACATTCGCGGCAAGTTGTAGTGGTTAGTGGTTAGTGGCTAGTGGTTAGTGGGTTCATTTCCCCCTGCGCCCCTGCTCCCCTCCTCCGCTCCTCTGCGCATTATTCGCTTCTTGTTCATTGTGTCCTCCCGCTTGTTCAGCGTACAATAAACGGCATGAGTGAACTGGCCAAACTGCAAGCCCAATTATCCACGGCCGAAGGCGTGCGCCGTGTGGATCTCCTCAATGAGATAGCCCTCTGCATTTATGGTTCCGACCCCGAACAAATGCGGTCTTATTGCCATGAGGCCGTTGCAATTGTTAACGCCTTAGGCTATCCCAAAGGGGTTGCCCTCAGTTATAAAACATTGGGGTTTCTTATTGGGCACAGGCGCATTATGCGGAGGCCGAAGAGTGGCTTCACAAGGCTGTGGTGGGTTATGAGGAGATTGGGGATGCGGCGGGGCTGGCGCGGTGCTACAACAACCTTGGCATCGTCAATGAAACCCGTGCCCATTACATTACGGCGTTGGAGTATTTGATTAAGGCGGCCAAAGCGAGCGAGAAAGCCCACGAAAATACGCTTCTCAGCACCATTTATTTGAACATGGCGGACATTTATTCGCGCCAAGAGAACCATGTCAAGGCGTTGGCGCTGACCCAACGTGCTTTGCAGGCGTTTATGGGGGCGGAAGATACTTGCACCATGCGGGAATTTATGGCAAATTGGGGAAGTGACCATTGCCTTGGGGCAATATGAAGAAGCGCAGAAGTATATGCACCAAGCGTTGACGTTGGCGCATCAGTTTGGCTCCATTTACCATGTCGGCCGTTACAATATGTTCCTGAGCCAGCTTTATAACAAGATGGGGCAGGCGGAAGAGGGGTTAACGGCCGCGCAACAAGCCATTTCCAAGGGCGGGGAAGTCTCCAACAAGCGCATTATGGGGCAGGGGCACATCTATGCGGGGCAAGCGTTGCTCATGCTCGGCCGTTTGCAGGAAGCCCAAGCCACTTTGTTGGTGGGATTGGCCTTGGTGCAGGACGCGGCCGTGCGCGAGATGGAAGTGGAAGCGCACCAACTGCTGTACCAAGGTTTGCGAAGAGCAAGAAGATTTCGCCGCCGCGCTACACCATTACCGCCAGCATATTGCTCTGAAAGAGTTGTTGGTGGCGGAGAAGCACAGCATCTTGGTAATGGAGATGCAGACGCGCTATGAGGTGGAGCGGCAGGAGCGGCAGGCGGAAATTTACCGCCTCAAAACCGAAGAGTTGGAGGATTGTGGCCGCCCGCACGGGCCGATTTGGCCGCCACGAACGCTCGGCTTCATCGGGAGCTAGAAGAGCATCATCGCACGGCCGTGCAATTGATTGAGGCGCGGGATAGAGCCGAAGAAGCGAGCCGCGCCAAGAGCGCCTTCCTGACGAACGTGAGCCACGAGCTACGAACCCCTCTGAACGCGATTATTGGTTACAGCGAATTGGTGCTAGACGAGGCGCAGGAGCTGGGGCACTCTGAATACACGGATGATTTGGGGCGCATTTTGTGGTCGGCACGTCATTTGTTGGGCATTGTCAACGATATTTTGGATTTGGCGAAGATTGAGGCGGGCAAATTGGATGCGGCGGGGGAATTTCAGATATCGGCCGTGATTCAGGTGATTACAATGGCCGCACGGCCGCTTATTGAGCGGCGCAACAACCAATTGGTGGTGGAATGTCCCGCTGATTTGCCCATTTTGTACAGTGATGAGCAAAAGGTACGCCAAATCTTGCTGAATTTGCTGAGCAACGCGGCAAATTTACCCAAATGGCCTCATTCGGCTGACGGTGGCGCGGGAGGAGACGGGCCGAGCAGGTGTGGGTTGGTTTGTACGGTGGCAGATACGGGGATTGGCATGAGCGCGGCCGAGCAGGAACAGCTCTTCCAGCCTTTTACGCAACTGGATGCGTCCCCTTCGCGGCTGTATGAGGGCACGGGGTTGGGGCTGACGATTAGTCGGCACTTTTGCCACATGCTGGGCGGCCATATTGAGGTTAATAGTCAGGCGGGACCACGGCTCGGTCTTTACCGTGCATTTGCCTTGGGTGTAAGCAGGGGGGTGGTTTGGGGTGGATTGGTTTATTTGTTTATTGGTTTAGGGTGGGTTCCATGTGAATTGATAACTGTTTATGGATTGAATCTTTTTTTAGACACGAATTGCACGAATTTCACGAATGGGTCTCGAAAAGATTCGTGTCATTCGTGAAATTCGTGTCCAAATTCGGGCCTGTTTTAACCAAGAGCCAAGTTGAGAGAGCCTTCTCCCACTCCCAAACAACAAGTTTAGGTGTTGATCTACCTAGATTAAGTGTTAATCCACCTAGATTAAGTGCTAATCCACCTAGATTAAGTGCTAATCCACCTAGATTAAGTGCTAATCCACCTAGATTAAGTGCTAATCCACCTAGATTAAGTGTTAATCCACCTAGATTAAGTGCTAATCTATCTAGATTAAGTGCTAATCCATCTAGATTAAGTGCTAATCCATCTAGATTAAGTGCTAATCCATCTAGATTAAGTGTTAATCCATCTAGATTAAGTGCTAATCCATCTAGTTCTGGTCTAAATCTATCTAGTTTTGCTCTAAATCTATCTAGTTTTGTCATTATTTCATCTTGATTTGTTATTATTCCATCTAATTTTGTCATCATTTCATCTTGCTTTGTTATAAAGCAATCTAGCTTTGTTATAAAGCTACCTAGCTCTGTTATAAAGCAACCTCGCTTTGTTATAAAGCCATCTAAGTTTGAGACAAAATGACCAAGATTAAAAGTAAAGCCATCTAAATTTGTCATAAATCTATCTAGATTTAATATAAAACCATCTGCTTTTGATAAAAAAGCAGATGGTTTTGATGTCAATCTACATAGATTTGGTTAAAGCGTTGTTGAAAACGGCCGCAAACATGCCCCCTAACACCTCTCGTAGGGGCGAGAAGGCGGCGCATGACCTAAACGCAAAACATAACACGCTCTCTCGCCGCCTCCTCGCCCTGCGAACAGCCCAGACGCAGGGCGAGGAGGCGCGGAAGGTACGTTATAGGTTTCCATGCAACTGTTTCCGCGCCTTCTCGCCCCTACAAAAACGCCTTGGCCACATGGAAACGGCCGTGCCCCCCACCCCTACAATGTATCGGTACGCCACAAACCCTCATTCACAATTAACAATTCACCATTCACCATTCACAATTCTCCCGCCCGACCCACCCCAGATGTTCCACGACCATGTTGGTGGTGGGGGCAACATGGGTGAGTGGCACGGCCAACAAGGTTATATGGTTTTCGTTCAGGTAACGGCCGTGCCCCCCACCCCTACAACGTTGTTTTACCATGAAACTTTATTCACAATTCATTATTCCCAATTCACAATTCACAATTTCTCCTCGCCCAACCATTTCCGCACCTTTCCGCCCCTACGATGAGGTGGTTGGTTGAGGGAATGTTGTAGGGGCAACCCTTGTGGTTGCCCTAGATGTTGGTTTGACCAAGATTTTGGGTAGGCATATTTATCCCTGAAGAGGGACAAGGCCTACCCCTACGCTGTGGGCTAAAAGCCCACCATTTACGTGCCTTTTCGCCCCTACGATGAGGTGGTTGGTTGAGGGAATGTTGTAGGGGCAACCCTTGTGGCATTTGCTCCAACAAATTCAATTCTTACGTAGAAGTAACCGTAGTTGGAGGCTGAAAAGTTTCCCAAAACCTAAAATCAGATGGGAAATAAGAAATAGTCCCTTTGCGCTGAGCATAACGAGGCCATCGAACCAACCTTGTCCCCTCAGGCAATGGACGAATTTTATCTTCAGGAATAATTGGTGCTTCAATGCGAATGCGGCGTGATGGACGTATAAACCCCAATTCTCGACCATCACGGACAATCATCTCAATGGGGTTTTTGTTCTCCAAAGTTAGTTGGGGAACATACTGCACCAGTAAAGGCAAAGAGACATCAAATGGGTCTACCTCAGCAAGCCCCGCAATTTCTAAACGAATGGCTTGCAATACTTGAGAAATAATGAGTACCGCCCAGACTTGAAGCAAAACAATCTCTGGTTTGGCTGACCAGATGATGTGCAATTTGAGATACTGCTTGACCATGCGAAAAGCCATTTCAATATCCCATCGCCTAGCATAAAGCTGAGCTATCTCTTGGATGGGCAAAGTCCAAGGATTTAACACATTGGTCAGATATTGATACTGGGTTTGCTTCACAGTAAAGCGAACTAAACGAACCGCCACCGCTGCTTGGTCGGCACGATATTTGCCCAGCCAGACCAGCCCATCAAAGGTGGTGTCATCTTCATAAAAGGCGTGAATGACTTCAAAACTGGTCTTTTCCCGTAAGCGAGAAATCCACCAGTACTCTTGCACGGTCAAATAATCCGAACCATGCAAACCAAAAAAGCCAAGGTCGGCTAAGAGAAGGCTTCCCCGTGGCAACTGGTCAGCCAATTCTCGTGCTGCCACTTTATCATTTTGGTGCGGATTAGGAAGGTGTACCATTTCGCGCCATTGTTGGGCACGAATATCGAACAAACCGACCATTTTGCCAGGTAACAATTGGCTATCCCCGTCAGGAATCTTACGCAAGAGGGGCAAGTAACGGCCAATTTTGTCCAAAGTACTACCATCTATAGCGTAGACACCTGCCGCAAATTTAGCTAAATGATGCTGGGCATAGGGGGCAAAGCGTTCAGTCAGGGCATGGGTAATCTGGTGAAACAAGCCTTGCATGGCTTCTGTCCCACCATTGGCCAAGCGGTTATAAACGGCTTGGTCACTAATAGCGTAAGCACCATGAGACCCAATTCCTGTCCAGCGAATAAGCCGCCAAATGGCTAACTGACTGGTAAACCCTTGGAGAACACACAGGAGAACACTAATCCACAAGACAAAGTTGGGTAATGTGGCTGGTCGCCCTGGTCCAATCCGTTCTGTGGGGCGATTTTGGTTTTCCCAGTCCTCGATGATATCTTGCAAAAATCCAGCAATATTAGATTTTAACTTTTGTTGTTCTTGTTGTGATTGGTCATGTAATACGTCGTTCATAGACGCAATATCATTACCAAGTTTGGTTAGAAACTAATTTGTTGGAACAAGTGCCCTTGTGGTTGCCCTAGGTGTTGGTTTGACCAAGATTTTGGGTAGGCATATTTATCCCTGAAGAGGGACAAGGCCTACCCCTACGGTGTGGGCTAAAAGCCCACCATTTCCGCACCTTTCCGCCCCTACGATGAGGTGGTTGGTTGAGGGAATGTTGTAGGGGCAACCCTTGTGGCATTTGCTCCAACAAATTCAATTCTTACGTGAAGTAACCGTAGTTGGAGGCTGAAAAGTTTCCCAAAACCTAAAATCAGATGGGAAATAAGAAATAGTCCCTTTGCGCTGAGCATAACGAGGCCATCGAACCAACCTTGTCCCCTCAGGCAATGGACGAATTTTATCTTCAGGAATAATTGGTGCTTCAATGCGAATGCGGCGTGATGGACGTATAAACCCCAATTCTCGACCATCACGGACAATCATCTCAATGGGGTTTTTGTTCTCCAAAGTTAGTTGGGGAACATACTGCACCAGTAAAGGCAAAGAGACATCAAATGGGTCTACTCCTCAGCAAGCCCCGCAATTTCTAAACGAATGGCTTGCAATACTTGAGAAATAATGAGTACCGCCCAGACTTGAAGCAAAACAATCTCTGGTTTGGCTGACCAGATGATGCAATTTGAGATACTGCTTGACCATGCGAAAAGCCATTTCAATATCCCATCGCCTAGCATAAAGCTGAGCTATCTCTTGGATGGGCAAAGTCCAAGGATTTAACACATTGGTCAGATATTGATACTGGGTTTGCTTCACAGTAAAGCGAACTAAACGAACCGCCACCGCTGCTTGGTCGGCACGATATTTGCCCAGCCAGACCAGCCCATCAAAGGTGGTGTCATCTTCATAAAAGGCGTGAATGACTTCAAAACTGGTCTTTTCCCGTAAGCGAGAAATCCACCAGTACCCTTGCACGGTCAAATAATCGAACCATGCAAACCCAAAAAAGCCAAGGTCGGCTAAGAGAAGGCTTCCCCGTGGCAACTGGTCAGCCAATTCTCGTGCTGCCACTTTATCATTTTGGTGCGGATTAGGAAGGTGTACCATTTCGCGCCATTGTTGGGCACGAATATCGAACAAACCGACCATTTTGCCAGGTAACAATTGGCTATCCCGTCAGGAATCTTACGCAAGAGGGGCAAGTAACGGCCAATTTTGTCCAAAGTACTACCATCTATAGCGTAGACACCTGCCGCAAATTTAGCTAAATGATGCTGGGCATAGGGGGCAAAGCGTTCAGTCAGGGCATGGGTAATCTGGTGAAACAAGCCTTGCATGGCTTCTGTCCCACCACTTACCAAGCGGTTATAAACGGCTTGGTCACTAATAGCGTAAGCACCATGAGACCCAATTCCTGTCCAGCGAATAAGCCGCCAAATGGCTAACTGACTGGTAAACCCTTGGAGAACACACAGGAGAACACTAATCCACAAGACAAAGTTGGGTAATGTGGCTGGTCGCCCCATCTAATCCGTTCTGTGGGGCGATTTTGGTTTTCCCAGTCCTCGATGATATCTTGCAAAAATCCAGCAATATTAGATTTTAACTTTTGTTGTTCTTGTTGTGATTGGTCATGTAATACGTCGTTCATAGACGCAATATCATTACCAAGTTTGGTTAGAAACTAATTTGTTGGAACAAGTGCCCTTGTGGTTGCCCTAAACGCTGGTTATTGCGGGGCTAAGGGTAGGCACAAGGCCTACCCCTACAAAAACCAATACACGAATACATAACTTTTTGCTATCATCTCTCCCCATGATGCCTAACCCCGCCGACCCAATCGAAATCTTCATCAACCGCTGGAGCCAATCGGCCGGGGCGGAACGCGCCAACTACATTGTTCCTCAGCGAACTGTGCGATGTGCTGGGCGTGCCACGGCCGAACCCTCCCAGACACTGGACAGCCAAAACAGCTACGTTTTTGAAAAAACAGTGCACCGAGGACGGCAACAGCCGCTTTATAGACCTCTACAAGCGCAACTGTTTTGTGTTGAAGCCAAACAAGGGAGCGAACAGGAAGCCAAACCCGCTGGCCTCGGCCGCCGCCCTGCAAGAGTTCGCTCGGCGCAAAAAGGGACGGCCACACGGGGCACGGCGCAATGGGACACCGAAATGGTGAAAGCCAAGAACCAAGGCGAGAACTATATTCGTTTGTTGGCGGGGGAAGAGATTCGCAACGGCCGTCCCCCCTTCCTGTTGGTGGTAGATGTAGGCAACACGATTGAGCTATACGCCGAATTTACGCGCACGGGCGGCCGTTATGTCCCCTTTCCCGACCCCGCCAGCCACCGACTGACGTTGGATGATTTGCGCGAGCCGGCCGTGCGCCAAATTTTGGCCCAAATCTGGACCAATCCGCAAGAGTTGGATCCCACCCGACGCAGTGCCAAGGTGACCCGGCTGATTGCGGAGAAGCTGGGCGCGTTGGCCAAGCAATTAGAAGCGGATAATTACCAAGCGGACGAAGTGGCCAATTTCCTAATGCGTTGTTTGTTTACCATGTTTGCCGAAGATGTGGGGCTTTTGCCCGCGCAGAGCTTTGCCGATTTGTTAGATGACTTGGGCAATGACCCCATCTCGTTTAAACCAATGGTAGAAGCGCTGTGGCAGACGATGAACACGGGCGGTTTTAGTGTGATTTTGCGCCAACAACTGCCCCGCTTTAACGGCGGACTGTTTGCCGACCCGTTTGCCCTGCCTTTGCACAAAGAACAGATTGGTTTGCTGGCCGAAGCGGCGCGGGCAGACTGGCGCGACGTGGAACCAGCCATCTTTGGCACATTATTAGAGCGTGCCCTAAACCCTGTGGAGCGGCATAAGCTGGGGGCGCACTACACCCCCCGCGCTTATGTGGAGCGATTGGTTCAGCCGACGGTCATTGAGCCGTTGCGGGTGGAGTGGGAGGCGGTGCAAGCGGCCGCTTTGCTCTTGGCTGAGAACAATCAAACGGCCAAAGCCATCGCCGAAGTGGAAGGCTTTCTACCCGCTCACTTCTCTGCGCGTTTTAGACCCCGCTTGTGGGAGCGGCAACTTTTTGTATGTGACTTTGGAACTGTTGAAGCGGCTGGAAGGGGAAGTGTTGAACACTTTGCGGGATTTGGGGGATGACCGGTTGCGTTTAGACATGCAATCGGTGACTGTTTCGCCCCAACAATTCTTGGGCATTGAGGTAAACCCCCGTGCGGCGGCCATTGCCGAGCTGGTGTTGTGGATTGGGTATTTGCAGTGGCATTTTCGCACCCAAGGCAAGACGAACCCGCCCGAGCCGATAATCAAAAATTACCACAACATTGAGTGCAGGGATGCGGTGTTGGCGTGGGAAGGGGTGGAGCCGTTGCGAAACAACAGCGGGCAGGTGGTAACACGTTGGGACGGCCGCACGACAAAGCCCCACGCGGTGACAGGGGAACCTGTGCCGGATGAAACAGCGCGAGTAGAGGCTGTGCGCTACTTAAAACCGCGCAAGGCAACGTGGCCGCAGGCGGATTTTATCATTGGCAACCCCCCTTTTATTGGCACAACGCGAATGCGCGAAGCGTTGGGGGATGGATATACCGAGGCATTGCGCGGGGTGTATGCCAACGTGCCCGATTCGGCCGATTTGGTGATGTTTTGGTGGGAAAAAGCGGCCGAAATGACGCGCACGAAGCAAGCGCGACGCTTTGGCTTGATTACCACAAACAGTTTGCGCCAAACTTTTAATCGGCGCGTGGTGCAAAACCATCTCAGCGACCAACAACCCCTTTCATTGTTGTATGCCATTCCCGACCATCCGTGGGTAGATAGTTCCGAAGGGGCGGCCGTGCGAATTGCGATGACGGTGGGCGGAGCGGGAGAAGAACGGGAAGGCTTATTGCCAACAGTTGTTTGGGAACAAGCTACAGGAATGGATGAGATTGAGTTACAACTGGTCAGCCAAAAAGGAATTATCTTTGCGGATTTAACAATTGGTGTAAATATTGCAGGAGCTAAGCCATTACAAGCCAATAAAGACTTAAGCTACCGAGGAATGATGCCTCTTAATTCAGGATTTATTATTACGCCTCAGGAGGCAAACACTTTAGGCTTGAATCATATACCTAATGCAAAAAATCATTTGCGCCTTTATTACAATGGTAGAGACTTAACACAAAAGCCTCGTAACATCATGGTCATTGATTTGTTTGGTTTAGATGAACAACAAGTAAAAGTCCTGTTCCTGAGATTTATCAATGGATATATGAACGGGTTAAACCAGAAAGAGATCAAAATAATCGTAAGTCACGGCGTGAGAATTGGTGGCTATTTGAGAAACAACTCCTAAATTGCGTAATGCAGTACACGGATTAAATAGATACATAGCCACAACAATGACTGCAAAGCATAGATTTTTTACTTTTATTGATGTTAATGTTTTGCCAGACCAAGGATTAATAGCAATTGCAGTAGATGATGCTTATTGCCTTGGCATATTATCAAGCCAAATTCATGTTATATGGGCATTACATGCGGGTGGGCGTTTGGGAGTTGGTAATGATCCACGTTACAACAACACACGCTGTTTTGAGACGTTTCCTTTCCAAGCACAGAAGTACAAAAAGAAGAAATCCGTCAATTAGCAGAACAGTTGGATGCCCATCGGAAACGGCAACAAGCCCAGCACCCCACTCTAACGATGACGGGAATGTATAACGTCCTCGAAAAACTTCGCCAAGAGGAGCCGCTAGACGACAACGAGCGTGCCATCCACGAAATGGGCCTGCTCACCATCTTGCACCACCTGCACCAAGACCTCGACCGTGCTGTTTCGGCCGCTTATGGCTGGCCCGCCACCCTCAGCGACGAAGAAATTTTGTCCCGCCTTGTCGCGCTCAACCAAGAGCGAGCGGCCGAAGAGGCCAATGGTCTCATTCGCTATTTGCGCCCCGCCTACCAAAACCCCAACGCGGTCGGCAAACCCATTTGATAGATGTTCCGCAAGTTATTGGGGTCGGTGCGGGGGTGGCAGAGGCGCGGCCGTTTCCACGGCACTGCCCGAACAGATGTTGGCGGTGCGGCAATTGTTGCAGGGGGTTAAACGGCCGTTAACCGTGCAAGATGTAACTCAATCGTTTGCGGGGAAACCCACCAAGCAACGGCGGGAAGCTGTGGCAACGTTGCTGGAGACGTTGGCCATGCTGGGACAGGCGGTGAAGGTGGAGGGGGGGTATACGGCCGTGTAGGTTGGGGCAGAGGAGCAGAAGGATTCTGTAGGGGTAGGCCTTGTGCCTACCCTCCCCGCCCTCTGCCCTGAAGAGGGCAACCACAAGGGTTGCCCCTACGACCTCGTTTTGCATCCAATCAACCTCATTTATCTTCCAATCAACCTAGATTAGGTTGCCACATGGTAACGGCCGCAAACATGCCCTCCAACACCTCTCGTAGGGGCGAGAAGGCGGCGCATGACCTAAACGCAAAACACAACACGCTCTCTCGCCGCCTCCTCGCCCTGCGTACAGCCCAAACGCAGGGCGAGGAGGCGCGGAAGTTGCGCCATAAGTTTCCATTTAATCGTTTCCGCGCCTTCTCGCCCCTACAAAAACGCCTTGGCCACATGGTAACGGCCGCAAACATGCCCTCCAACACCTCTCGTAGGGGCGAGAAGGCGGCGCATGACCTAAACGCAAAACACAACACGTTTCGCCGTTGCCTCCTCGCCCCGCGACAGCCCAAACGCAGGGCGAGGAGGCGCGGAAGTTGCGCCATAAGTTTCCATTTAATCGTTTCCGCGCCTCTCGCCCCTACAAAAACGCCTTTACCACATGGTAACGGCCGTGCCCCCACCCCACCAACGCCCCTCAACCACGAACCCTTATTCCGCAATCCCCATTCCGCAATCCGCAATCCCCTCCCCCCTTAGGGCGGCCATTTTCTGTTACAATTCAACCAACCACAGGAGGTTATAGACATGGAAACTAAATGGTATCCCTCAAAAGTAGATTGGTGGTTGGGCCTCATCCTCATCATCCTTCCCCTCAGTTCACTCAGCGTTCTCGCCACAAGCCTTGCCAGCGGCAACTCGGCCGAAATGATAACGGCCGTGGGGATGTGCGTGTTCACGGCCGCGCTCTATGGCCTGCTCATCATCCCCATCCGCTATGGAATTACGCAAGATGAACTCATTGTGCGCTTCGGCGTGGTTCGCCAACGCATCCCCCTAGCCGCCATTCAAGAAGTGTACCCACCCACAACCCTTTATCGTCGCCCGCCCTCTCCTTAGACCGCCTCGCCATTCGCACAGGGGCGCTCTTCGCCTCCGCCATGATTTCCCCCGCCGACAAAGACGATTTTCTCAATACGCTGGCCATCCGGGCTGGATTACAGCGGTACGACGACAAACTCATGCGCTTGGCCAATTAGGATCGCTGAGTACCCTAAAAGAAGGCTTTATTGCAAAAGGGCAAAAGAGCGAAAAGGCAAAATTGCTCGACAAAAAATTCGTGTAATTCGTGCAATTCGTGTCTAAATCAACCTTTTTTCAGTAGACTCATCGCTAAGTTTTTAACTTGAACAAATGGCGTTGTTGAGCTTTCTTTTAACGCAAAGTCGCCAAGACGCAAAGAGCGCAAAGTTTCTCGAGACCCTTTGCGCTCTTTGTACCTTTGCATCTTTGCCATAAAGAAAGCAGATTTGTTCATTTTATTTACTTACTAATCCTAAGTAAATCATTTCACCTTTTACTTTTACTTCTTACTTTTTTACTTTTCCTCCCTATGTCCTATCACATCCAAATCGCCAACCACCTCAACCTCAAAGCAACCCAAGTCGAAAAGACCATTGAACTGCTCGAGGCAGGCAACACCATCCCCTTTATTGCCCGTTACCGCAAAGAAGTGACGGGCGAACTAGACGAAATCGAAATCCGCCACATCGAAGAACAACTCGGCCGCCTAAAAACCCTCGACGAGCGGCGGTTGGCCATCCTTAAAGCGATAGAAGAACAGGGCAAATTGACGGCCGAACTGCAAACCGCTCTCCAAACGGCCGACACCCTGACCGCCCTCGAAGACTTATACCAGCCCTACAAGAAAAAGCGGCAAACCCGCGCCGACATGGCTCGCCAACGCGGCCTCGCCCCCTTGGCCGAACGCATTCTCCAGCAACCCAAAGGACGGCTCGACTTGGCGGTCATTGCCCAAGCGTTCATTGGGGAAGATGTACCAGACACAAACAGCGCATGGGCGGGCGCACGCGACATTATCGCCGAGCAAATTAGCGACCATGCCCAAATTCGGGGGGCTGTACGGGAGCAAGCGCAAAAATATGCGACCTTAGAGGTCACAAAAATAGACGGGGGAGACGACCCCAAACAGGTTTACGCCCTTTACTACGAATTTAGCCAGCGCGTAGACCGTCTACGGCCGCATCAAATCCTCGCCATTAACCGGGGCGAGAACGAAAAAGTATTGCGCGTGAAACTAGATGTCCCCCAGCGGGATTGGCTCCGCCCTGTCGCGCACCACTTCTTGCCCCGCCGTGATTCAGCCCTCTTCGAGCAACTCGATATGGCCATCCACGATGCCGCCCAACGCCTCCTCCTGCCCGCCATCGAGCGCGATGTGCGCCGTTGGCTCACCGAAAAGGCCGAAGCCCACGCCATCCACACCTTTGCCCTTAATTTGCGGGGCTTGCTCACCCAGCCGCCGCTGGCAGGGCAAACCATCTTGGCCATAGACCCCGCTTATCGGACGGGATGCAAGATAGCGGTGATAGACAACACGGGTAAGGTGGTGGCCACAACGGCCGTCTACCCGCACCAACCCCAAAAGAAGTGGGCCGAAGCCATTAAAACGCTTGAAACCCTCATTATCCAGCACCAAGTAACCCTTATCACGATTGGAAATGGCACCGCCTCGCGGGAAACAGAACAGTTGGCGGCCGAAATCATCGGCCGCCATGCCCAAACATCTTCGGCCGTGCCACTTTATTATCTGATGGTGAACGAAGCAGGCGCCAGCGTGTACAGTGCCAGCGAATTGGCGCGGGCAGAACTGCCCGATTTGGATGTAACTCTGCGCGGGGCGGTCTCAATCGGCCGTCGGGCGCAAGATCCTTTGGCCGAGTTGGTCAAAATTGATGCCAAAGCGATAGGAATTGGTCTTTACCAGCACGATGTAGACCAAAAGATGCTCGCCCACACCCTCGATGGGGTGGTGGAATCGGTGGTCAACGAAGTTGGCGTAGATGTCAACTCCGCTTCGCCCGCTTTGCTGACCTATGTGGCGGGAATCGGGCCGCGATTGGCCCAAAACATGGTTGCTTACAGGGATGAACACGGCCGTTTCCCCGACCGCGCCAGCTTTCGCAAAGTCACAGGCTGGGCCAAAGGCATTTGAGCAGTGCGCGGGCTTTTGCGGGTGCGCGAAGGGGGGTAATTGGCTCGATAACACCGCCATCCACCCGGAAAGTTATCCCATCGCCACCAAACTACTGGCCAAAACGGGGCTAACAGGCGACGAGGAGATGGCCGCCCGTCAAGAGCGGCTTAACCAGTTGGCCATCCCCCACTTAGCGGCCGAATTACAGTGCGGCGAACCTACTTTGCGGGACATTATCGCCCAATTGGCGCGTACCGCCGTGACCCGCGTGAAGATGTGCCCTCCCATTCTGCGGCGAGACGTATTGGGCATGGATGATTTGCACGTCGGGTTGCACCTGCAAGGAACCGTGCGCAATGTCGTGGATTTTGGGGCGTTTGTGGATATCGGCGTGAAGCAAGATGGCTTGCTCCACCGCCGCCAGCTCCCCGCTGGCTTGGTGCTAACCGTTGGCGATGTGATTGGGGTGACGATTGAGAGTGTCGAGGCGGAGCGCGGCCGTATTAGCCTCGGCTGGGCGGAAGATTAAGCGATAAAGCCAGACCTGCGAGGTCTTGAAGACCTCGCAGGTCTTTCATCGCTACAAATCATTTATGTAAGCAATCTCGTTGCTTTCTAACCACTCCATCCCAATTTGCCCCAGTGCTTGCTTGCGAAAGTCATACCACTTCTGTTCCACATTATGGCGGTTAATTGCCTGCTTAAAACGGCGAAACGCCCCCGAACCATGAATCGCATCCATCAGTTGCTGATGAATATGGGCATTTTGCACTGTATGGCAAAACTCCTTCATGATGTGGTACTCATTAACCTCATACTGGGTGGGCAACCGCACGTAATCGGCCGATGAATTAACCTCACGAACCAAAGCAACGACCTCTAGTTGCCAATCAGGCAGTTCTTCATCGTCATCAGCTTTAGCCAAATCAAAATCTTCCTCCCCAGAGGAAAAACTTCACCTGTAACAAGGTTAAGATAAGCATAAACCTCGTCACTCACCATATCCAATCCATCCACAACCTTAGCTAACGAAACAACCATAGGAAACTCTCCTTGCAAAACAAGTCAATTTTGCTAAGTTATCACCAGTAAACAGTCTATTTTAGACATGAATGACACGAATAACACCAATTTTTAGCTGAAATGCTGATGAGCTGACACGCTGACAAACTACTTATGAACAATTGTTTGCACGAAAAAGAGTATGGGCAGGAGCATTATGCCCGTTTGCGCCAGTTAGCGGCCGAAACCACCCCCGCCGACGAATTATCCCACTTCATGGAGATGGGTTCGTGGCGGCCGAAAGAGCTTCGCAAGATGAAAAAGTTCCGCTTCCAGTTGCTCCACCGCTGGTTGGTGGAACATTTTGCCCCATGCAGGGTGGCCGACATTGGCGGCGGCAAAGGATTGTTGGCTTATCTGTTGCAACAAAGCGGCTGGGAGGCGGCCGTGATTGACCCCATCTATCAAGAGTTGCCCGACAAGTACAAAGACATTGCCACGGGGCAACGGGTGAAGATTGGCACACACGAAAAGGTGCGGCGCGTGAGTCGGCCGTTCTCAGCCGAGATGGGGCGCGAGTTTGATTTGCTAATAGGGATGCACGCCCACGGGTGCAATGCCCTCATTGTGGATGCGGCGGCCGAATATGGCTGTGGCTACGTCCTCTTCCCCTGTTGTGTCATCGAAGAGCCGTTCTTCCCCGTGCGGGGGGTGAGTTGGCTAGAAAGTATTACGGCGTATGGGGTGGAGGGCCAGCGGCCGTTGCACCACTTTCGGCTCAACTTCAAGGGGCAAAATATCGGCCTGTGCGGCGTGGGGGAACTGAAGCTAGTCAGCTAGTCAGCTTGTCAGCATTTCATTCCGCAATCCCCATTCCGCATTCCCCCATCCCCTCACCCTCCCGCTGGTTCGTAATCGTCCAAAATGGAGCCGCCGATGAATTCGCGCAGGATGGAATCGCTGGCGATGTAGGGCAAATCGGCCGCTGGGATGGGGTCGAACCATTGCAAGAAAGCCATGAGCCGATTTGCTTCCACCCGCTCGGGTGTGCCCGGCTCCACTTGGAGCAAGAGCGGGTAAGCGAGAGCCTTCAGCGCCGAAAGTTCGTAAACAAGCGCCGAGTTAAAGAAGACATCGGCGTTGTCTTGGTTGGGGAAGATGTGCCGCTTTTCGCCCCGGCGCACACTCTGCCAACGGCCGATGGTTTGCGCGGCCGAATACCCCCTGTGCGCCGCATCGCGCACAATGCGCCGCAAGAGGCGCGTGTCCGTCGTCGGCACACGGTTGTGCTTGTCGAGGTTAAGCTGGGTAAAAGCGGCGATGAAGATGCGGAAAATCTCATCGGTGGGCAAGCCATCCACCAATTTCGGGTTCAGGCCGTGGATGCCTTCGATGATGATGACATGGTTGGGAGTAATATGGAGCGCTTCCCCCCACTCCCGCTGGCCCGTGTGAAAATTATAGCTGGGCTGGATAATCTCTTCGCCCGCCAGCAATTGGCGTAGGTGGTGAGTAAAAAGCGGCACATCTACCGCTTCTACTGCCTCAAAATCGTAGTTGCCATGCTCATCGCGGGGGGTGTCATCACGGGGCACAAAATAGTTATCCATGCCAATGGTGATGGGTTTGCGCCCCTGTGCCAACAGTTGGATGGCCAGCCGCTTGCTAAACGTTGTTTTGCCGGCCGAAGTTGGCCCCGAGATGAGAATGATGCGCACGGGTTTGGGGCGGCTGGCGATTTGGTTGGTAATTTGGGAGAGTTGCCGCTCGTGCAACGCTTCGGCCACCAGAATAACCTCGCGCAAACGGCCGTCTGCAATCACTTTGTTCAGGGCTGTCACATTGGCCACCTCCATGACATGCAACCAATTTTGGTATTCCTGAAAAACCTGCACCAAACGGGCTTCATCCTCGAACGATTGGAGGACGTTGGGGGTTACGGCGGGAAATTGGAGGATGAAGCCTTCGTTGTAGGGGTGCAGGGCGAACAAATCCAAATAGCTGGTACGCGGAACCATAAAGCCGTGGAAGTAGTCACGCACACCGTTGAGTTCGTAGAGAGTCAGATAATCTTTGCGCCGGCGCAGGAATAAATCAGCTTTTTCAGCATCGCCGCTCGCGCGGAATAGTTCGAGGGCTTCCTCAAGGGGCACGGCCACTTGGCTGATGGGCAAATCGGCCGCGACCAACTCTTGCATGCGCTGGCGCAAACTGTTTAGCTCGGCTTCGGTTAGGGGGGTGCGGTCATCGGGCTGGCAAAAGTAGCCGCCAAAGGGCATGGAGTGATGAATGGTGATAGCTCGGCCGGGAAACAGTTCGGCCGATGCGGCGACCAGCAAAAAGCTGAGGGAGCGGCGGTAAATGCGGGAGCCATCGGAGTTGCCCGAGCCGATGGGGGCTAAATCCACATCGTCGCGCAAGGTGGTAGCCAGTTCGCGCAAGCGGCCGTTCATCAGGGCGGCCACAATGCGGCCGTCGCTGGGGGGCTGGGCATGGTGCATGAACGCTTCGATGGTGGTGCCCCATGCGGCCTCGAAGACGCGGCCGTCGGGGAAGCGGGCTTGCACGGTGGTGCGGCGGGAAGTTTCTATCATTTGGGATTTTAGATTTTGGATTTTGGATTTTGGATTGGTTGGTGGTTCAGCGCCTTAGCTGACGGCTGAAAGCTGAGAGCTAATAGCTATAGCTTACGGCTTACAGCTTATGGCTTAGAAATGCCCCCACCGCTTCGCTCGGCCGTTTTTCCCTTTCGCCCACCAAACGGCAGGCGGCGATGAGCCAACGGCCATAGCCACGAGGGAGTTCTGGCCGCGCCAATAGTTGGCGGGTGAAATCGAGGACGGCCGTGACCACGCGTGCCCACTTCGGCCGTGGCCAGTTGACCATCTGCCCAGCGGCCGAGCAGGTGCAAGAGCAGGGGATAGACGGCCGTGTTGGGCAAACTGCGGAGCTTGTGCAGGGCGCGGTTGATGCGCTTATCGGGGTGGGGCACACGGCCGCGAATCATGTTGTAATGGTGGGCGTGGGTGCGCAGTTCGGCCGGGAGTGCCCGCGCATCGAAATGGGCGGCCTGATAACGGCGCTCAAAGTGGTAAAAGGTGGCCGAGAGGGGGATGTAACGGCCGTCCATCATCAAAAAGTCGCGGAAAAAAGCGGATAAGTCGCGGCTGTTGAGTTGCCCTTGGTCGTCCTCGAAATGCTGTTCCAACGGCCGCCACTCGGCATCGTCAAACGCATCTTGCACGGCAGGGTCACGGCTGGCTTCCATCAGCATAAAATTGCGGATTAAATCCGCCTCGCTGAGGGTCATGCCCGTCGAGTTGAGGCTTTTGAAGATGCGGTAGGGGTTTTCTTCGTCGAGGGTGATGTAGACAAACTCGAGTTGGGTGGCCAGCAAATGGAAGAGCTGGCGCAAGTCGGGTTCGCTGGGGGTGGGGAAGAGGCTCTCTAGTTGTTCCACAAAGTAGCGCAGGGCTTGGGTGATTTGGCCGCGCACGCCCTTAAACGGCCGATGTTGCACGACAGCCAAATACTCTTCTCGGTCTCGCTGGCGGGGGTAGAGCCGAAAATGAGCCGCCTCTTTGCCGTAGGGATGCACCAGATAGGTGTCGGTGATTTCGGCCGCGAGTTCGGCCGCGCCGTGGCTCCGCGCCGAATTGCGAATGGCGCACAGTACCAGCGAGAGGGTTAGGAGCCGTTGTTGGCCATCTATGACCATGAAGGTGGGGCGGTTGGCCTCGGCCGAGGCGGGGATAAAGACCAGTGCGCCCAAGAAATGGGTGCGCGGCGCGGCCGAATCCCCCTCCCACAACTCCAACACATCCTCCCACAATTGCGCCCACTCCCGCTTGCCCCACGAATAATACCGCTGAAAAACGGGGATGAGGTACCGATTGGGGGAGTTGAGGATGCCTTGGAGGGAGAGGTTATCCGCCATGGGATTGTTTAAAAGTGAACGTGAGAAGTGAAAAGTAAAACGTAGGAGGTCACTGCCACTTTTTACTTTTCACCTTTCACTTTTCACGCCTCTTAAAACGGTATTTCCAGCGCCCGAAGCACCCCGATGCGCTCTTTGGCGGTGATGCGTTCGTGGTTTTCGAGCGCGGCCAACAGTTGGGAGAGGGTCATCAGGCTATGAACTTGGTAGCCGTGGTCGTGCAAAATTTGGGTTCCCTCTTGTTGGCGGTCAATCAGCACCACCGCTTCTTGGATGAGCACCCCGGCCGCTTTCAGTGCAGACATCGCCTCCAGCACGCTTTTGCCCGAGGTGATCAAATCCTCGATGAGGACTGCTTTTTGCCCGACTTGCCACACCCCTTCTACCTGTTTGCCTGTGCCATACGCTTTGGCTGTTTTGCGGGGGTAGATGAGCGGCCGTTCCATCTCCAAGCTAACGGCCACGCCAATGGGCAAGCCCGCATAGGGATAAGCGGCCAGCAAATCAAATTCGCAGGTGGCCAATTTGGCCGCATACGCTTTGGCCACCTCACGCAAGGCGTAGGGGTAGGAGACCAAAACGCGCAAATCAATGTAAATGGGGGAGATTTTGCCACTGTGCAATTGGAAACGGCCGAATCGCACAGCGTCAATGTCATATAACGTGAGGGCTAATTGCTCGAGTTGGGTAGGTTCCATGTGGTGTGAAAAGGGAGAGGTGCAAGGTAAAAGAGGTTGGCTCCCTAAATATACCAGTAGGGGGTGGGTAGTGGCGAGTGGTTAGTGGCGAGTGGCGAGTGAGTAGTGAATAGTGAGTAGTTTTCTTGTGTAACCACTAACCACTAATCACTAACCACTAACCACTATTTACTCACAGCCATCGGCCGCAGGGAAGGCCCACTGGGCGGCCGTGGCGTATTTGTCCCGTGGGCGGGTGATACGGCCGATGTCCACCCCTTCCACCACCTCATGCACCCCATAGCTCAGCACAGGCTGATAGAGGGTGAGGGCGGGCAACCCCTCAGCGTAAAATTGGAGGAAAGCGCGGTAATAGGCCAGCCTGTCCTCTTGATTCCACACCTGCCGCGCCGCCTCCAGCGCTTCGCTGGCGCGGCGATTGTTCCACGCGGCGTAATTTTGGCCGCGCACAATCCCATCTTGGCTCCAAAAATCGTACAAATCGGGGTCGGCCGCAGGCGTAATCGTCACCAGTGCCACATCAAACGCCCTGTCGCGCAACGAGGCGGCCAAAGTGACCGCATCCGCCACGCGCACGTCTACGCCGATGCCCAATGCGCCCCACTGTTGGCTTAGTTCGGCCGCCAACCGCTGTTGTTCGGGGTCGTCCAGCACCAGCAAGCGCAGGGTGAAGGGGATGTCGCCCGCTTCGCCGCCGACACGGCCGCTGGTTCCCACCGCCCAGCCCGCATTGGTCAGGGCAATATCGGCCAGTTCGGGGTCATAGGCAATGGGGGCGGGCACGTTGGGGTCATAGGCGGCCGAGCTAGGCAGATACGGCCCTTCAAAGGGCAGGGCTTGACCATTGAGCGCGGCCGTAATCAGCCCCTGCTTGTCCAACCCCTGCGCCAACGCTTGGCGCACAGCCAGATTTTGCAACCCGCAAAGCCCGTCTCCGCCCAGGTTAAAGAGGAGTTGGGTGTAGCGCGGCACGGGGGCGGTGAAGAGGCGCATCCCGCCCAACACGGCCGCTGGGGGAATGGCCTCGGCCGTCAGCCGATTGACCATCTGCACTTCGCCGCTCTCAAACGCGGCCAGCAAACTCGTTTCGTCGGGGTAAAAGCGGTAAACCACCCCCGCCAACGGCCAATCTAGCCCCATGTGGGGGTTGGGGATGAGCGTCAGTTGGCCGTTGGTGCGCCAATCGCCCCCCGCCATGAGTGGCCCTGTGCCGATGGGCTGGGCGTTGAGCGGGTGGGCGGCAATGTCGGCGGCCGTGGTTCCTGCCCAGAGGTGGGCGGGTAAAATGCCGCGTGTGGTGGCCGCCAAGAAAGGGGGCATATGGCTCGGGCAAGGTGAATTGCACCATCTGCTCGCTCAGCACTTCGATTTGCACAGCTTGCCAGAGC
>JADJSZ010000097.1 GCA_016711405.1 Candidatus Hadersleviella danica
CCGCTGTTGCGCCAGAGGCGGATGAGGAACGCGGCCGCGAAAATATCCCCTGCGCCTGTGGCATCCACTTGTGCCACGGCCGGGGCGGCAATGTCGTGGGTGCGGCCGTGGTGAAACAGCGTACACCCTTTGGCTCCACGGGTCAGGACGAGCATGTTGGCCCATTGGATGAACTGTTTGAGCAGAGCCTCATCGGACACATCTTCTTCGCTGAGAATGACGGCCGTCGCTTTGCGGCAAATCTCTTCCGCATCGGGCAAGGGGCGGGGGTACACCCGGCCGTTGTCGCCCCATCCACGCATCCACCCCTGCGGGGTCACGCCAATGATGTGGTTGCGGAATTGGTTGATGAGCGTGGGGTCTAGTTCGTTGGCGATGGGGGCGAGGTGGACGACGGCCGCGCCAAACCAGTGGGCGGGCACTTGGGCGGCCGTGATGCGGCTGGCCACACTGTGGATGGTTTGCTGGCGCGACCCGTGGCGCTCGGTGTTCTCAAAAACGGTGTCTTGCAAGGCGGGCACGCTGTGGATGTCTACACCCAAGGGCAATGCTTCGCTTAAATCGTAGCTGGGGCTGGTGCTGGTCAGCACGGCCGTGTGGCAACCCAACTGGTGCGCCATGTGGGCGGCATAGGCGGCCGTGCCACCGGGGCGATACCCTGTAGGGGATATGTCGCGGCAGAGATGGCCGATAACCAGATAGTCGGGTGGGTGGTGCATGAACTGATTGCCTCGCTTGCACCTGCCATTTTACCCCACGGTGTGGGTTATGGGTATGGGTTGGGGAGTGAATGAGTTTCCCGAAAATCTGCCAAGCGAAACGAACAGAGTCAAGAGGCTTTGGAAAAAGGCTTTATTGCAAAAGGGCAAAAAAGCTAAAAGGCAAAATTAGTCGAGAAAATTCGTGTAATTTGTGAAATTCGTGTCTAAAAATCCTTCCCCCCTCAGGATAGTTAAAATTTGGGAATGACCTTAGAGCGTGTTTTAAAAATATTCAGTAGGCGCGGCGCACTGAACTGGTGAACACTTTCAAACCTAGGGAACGCTATTCGTTGGAAGGCTTGAGTTTGGCTTGGGCCATGATGGCAAAGGGGTTGGGCATCGTGAACTCAGGGCCGCCAAAGGTGTAAACATCACAGCAGTTTTGCCATGCTTGCAGGTAAGCGGCCACGGCCGCTGGCTCATCCCCCGCCAATTCGTGGGCCAAGCCCAAGTAGTAGTGGTAGCCCCGAGGGGAGACAAAAGCGGGGTCGGCCGCCAGTTGGCTGAGGGCGGCGGCCGTTTCGGCCGCATCTGCCCCCGCCCAAAACGCCTCGACCAGTTGTTGGTATTGCACGACGAAGGGGGGAATGGGGGGCTGTTCCCATGAAGACGTGGCGTAGTAGTAGTACTGGGAAAGGTAGGGCGAATTCGCGGCTGTATTCCGCGCTACCCTGTACAGTTCGCCATCGGCAAGGGGGAAGAGGGCGACTGTGCCCGACATGGTGATGGTGGGCGGGGCGATTTGGGTGGTTGTGCCCAAGGGGAGCAGGTGGATGCTATGGGCGTTGGTGGTGGCCAACCACATTTCTGTGGTGAACGTGTAGGTGGGGCGAATGGCCAGCCAGCGATAAGGCCACTCATCACCCAAATCCAAAGACCCTTCACCGACGATGGGCACGCCAAGGGCACGCAAGGTTTGGCTCAGTTGGGGGAATTCGGCCGCTGGCCACTGCTGGGCCATTACTTGGGCGACGAAGGCGTGGTCGCACAGCTCGCCAGCGGCCGTGCAAGCGCGGTAGGTGTCGTCGGCCGTCTGGTAATTCTCCAAAAAGGTTTGGGCGGGGGTTACCCAACGGCTGGCGCTGATGCTGGGGGTGGCGAGGATACGGCCGAGATAATCTTGAACCTCGGCCTGTTGCCCCAACAGGGCATGGTTGAGAGCCAAGTTAAAACGGAATTGGTCGAGAACATCGGGGGGAAATGGCTCTGCGGTGACCCACGATCGTTCAACGGGTTTGCTGTCTCCATATGTATCCGCATACGCTTGCAAGATGGCTTCTCGTTCCAACTGGCTCAAGTCAGTTTGTTGCAAAGCATAAAGACAGATATCGGCAGGCCCCACCTCGGTTAGTTGAATGCTTTCTGCTTGAAATTCCTGCCCATTCCAAGAAAAATCGGCTTCATACCATTGAACGCGAAGACAGATGTCCCCCATAAATAATCAACTGGGCTGTTCCATCCGAGGCAACCTCGGCCGTGCCACCTCTGCGCCAACGAAATAGCTCCGCCATATTTTGTGAGTCAATTAACAGTTCTTGGGGCTGATGGCTCGAAATGTCATAAACAAACAAATCGCCACTAATCATATTCCCATTGTGGCTTCCTAAACTCAATAAAAGTTCAGGGTAACTGTCATCTGTTAAATCAACCAAAGTAAGCACATACGCTGAACTAAAAAAATTTCCTAGATCGCTGTGAATAGGGATTGTGTGGAAGCCAGTTTCTGTTGTCTCTACAAAAAATGTGGTACTACCTGCATTAGACCCAAAGATAGAGACGAGATGGCGGGGAGGCCGCACCTCATGGGCAGGCAGAGACTCGACTTGCAATTCATAGCCAGATGGATAACTTGCAAACCAGCGTTGTAGCTCGGCCTCCTCAAGGCTTACTTCGTCTGCGTTGAGCGCATTGACCAATAATTGGCTGAGAAGTTCGCTCTTGGCTCGCGCCATTTCTTCTGTCTCAGAATAGTTACTGGTAATTTCGTTAATGGCCGCCCCCAATTCCCACTTAGTGCGATAGGCAGTATTGGGATAATAATGCAGGGCTTCGCGGTAAAAAATCGTTAAGTTGGCGAAGCCTGCATGGTAGATTTCTACGGTTGAACCACCACTAAATTGATAAGTCCAAGTGGTGTTGAAATATTGCTCCATGACGTTGGCCAGCGCATTGGCATGGTCGGCCGACCAGTCGCGCAGAACATAGGTGGCTTCGGCCGCTGGCGTACTGGGGGTCAGCAAAATGGTGGAGAAGAGGGGGGTGGCCGTGGGGGTATGGGTTGGCTGGGGGGTGTTGGTGGCCGTTGGCGTGGGGGAAGGTGGCTCGGCCGTGGCGGTACTCGTCGCCGTCGGGGTGTGCGTTAGCGTGGCGGTGGGGGTGTAGCTGGGGAAAAGCTGGACAATGGGCAGAGGGTCGCGGGTGGGGGTAGGTGGCGGGGGCGCAGTGCGACAAGCACCAAGGCTACCCACCACCAACAAGCTGGCCCATAACCAAAGGAGGGGGTGTTTCACGGCCGTTTCTCTCCTGCGCCTATGCCAATCGGCCGAATGCGGCGGCTGAATGTCCATAGAAAGCCTCGAAGAGGGTATCCGCCCATCTACAAATACATCTCTGCCCACGCCACCAGCGCATCCTCAAAAACATTCATGGGTGGCAGAACGAGACCCGCCCCCACTTGGCCAACCCCTGCGTTTTTGTGGGCGATGCCCGTGTTGATTTGCGGCCGCACACCCAACTCGACCACCTTGCGAATATCCACCCCCACTGGCGTGCCCCGAAAGCCAAGGGCGGGAATGGTGAAGGCGGTGTGTTCGGCCGTCGTAATTTCGTACATGCTCAGGGTGGTGTTGATGGCCAATTCGGGCGTGCCACTGATAAAGGTGACGATGGCGGGTGCAGAAGCCATCGCAAACGCGCCAATGCCCGCCGTTTCGGTAATGGTGCTGTCGCCGATGTCGCCGTTGGCATCCTCGGCCGTGAAGCCGGGGAAGTAGAGGCCATCGGGCTGGCCGACAGGGCCAGTGAACCAACGGCCGCCCAAGCCGCTTACCTTAATGCCTAGTTCAGTCCCGTTGCGTGCCATAATCGTCATGATCGTGCTTCCCTCCACGCCGTGCCCTGCATGGGCCATTGCTTTGCAACCAGCCATGACGGGGTTGAGGACGCTGAGGGCGTTTTCCCCGAGGAATTTGAGCACGGCCGACTTATCCGCCATGCTCCCGCTCGCTTGCACCAGCAACGGCGCGAGCTTGGCCGTGTACAAAATCGAACCTGCCTTGTTGCGATTATGCCCCTCGTCGCCCATGTGCAACGCTTCGGCCAGCAAAGCGCGAATGTCGAGGTCGTCGGGCATCATAGCCAACGCTTCGGCCAACATTGGCCCCATCACGTCGTTCATCCAGCGCAATTTGGCCAGCACGTCGGGGCTATACGCGCCATAGCGCAACACTTTGCCATACCCCTCGTTCAGGTTGGAGTAGGCCACATTGCCGTGGGTCACGTTTTGGACCACGTACACCATCATGGAGGGGGAGATGATGCCTGCCATCGGGCCGACGGCATCGTGTTCGTGGCATGGCTCCAGTTGCACCTCGCCGCTGGTGATGAGTGCCTCGGCCGTGGCTTCATCGGTGGCCAGCCCCTCAAAAATGAGTGCGCCAATGACAGCCCCGCGCAGGGGGCCGCTGGCTTTGTCCCACGCAATGGGCGGCCCCGCATGGAGCAACAGTTTGTCGTGCATCCCCGGAATGACTTCGCGGGCGGGGCGAATGTCTTTTAGAACAGGGCGGGCGGCCATCATGCGTTCCACGGCCGTGCGGTTGGCTTGGTCAATGTTGATATTCATAATCGAGCTAGGGAGAAGAATAGGGGAGGCCGCTCATAAAAGGAAAGCACCTCAGCATGGGTACGATACTCTGCCCCAGATATTTGGTCAATACCTTTGTTAAAGCACTTTCTGGAGCAACCAACCTCCTCTGCGTCCTTGGTGGCTCTGCGCCTTTGCGCCCAAAAAAGAATCCAAGTGCAAGTTGTTTGTACGGCCGTGCCGTTGGGTAAATTGGTTTGGGAGGTGGTTTGCGTTAAAATCGGCCTCTTTGCTGTTCTTCATCTCCTGCGTGCCAATTCTCGGCACAATAGGAGCCTATCCCCTCAACATTGCCACGCGCCACTTCTTCAACCAGCTACGTTGAGACCATCCTCGCCGCTCGAAAGGTTAAAAGAATATGAGATACATCTGGTTAAAATTTATTCTGATTGCGTCATTTATCCTCCCGGCTCTGCTCATTTGGGGCACAAAAACCCGCCCAACTGGGGCACAAACCCGCCCAACTAGAATCCGTCCCTCGGCGGCCGAGTTTTTTGCCAACCACCAATCCGAACAAGCTGTTGTCGCCCCCAACTGCCGCTACGGCATCTCCGATACAGGCGGCTCCTCTTTTTTTGACCAATTTGGCGCGGGCTGGGTGGTCAATTTTGTACCCAGTAATAATCCCTCTTACGCTCCCGGCATGGAATATGTGCCCATCATTTGGCTCAAACAGCTCAAAGATGGCAATGGCAACCGCTTACCCGGCTACACCTTTCACGGGGGAACCCCCCCGCTAACCGATGGCCCCGGTGGCATGGGGGAGTTGGTGGCGGCGATGCCCGGCCGTTTGTGGCTGGTTGGCAACGAAATAGACCGGCATACGGCGCAAGATGACATCATGCCCGAAATCTACGCCACCGCTTACCACGATATCTATTACTTCATCAAACAGCGCGACCCCTCCGCCCGTATTGCCATTTCGGGCTTGGTACAGGTCAGCCCCGCCGGTTGCAGTACCTCGATTTGGTGTGGGGAGTCGTATCTGGCGCAATATGGCCACCCCATGCCCGTGGATGTGTGGAATATGCACGCCTACGCCTTGCCTGAGATTCAGCTCAATGGACAGGATTCGGGCGCGGCCGTGGCCCTTGGCACAGACCCCAACTTGGCGCTGATAGATGCAGGTGGCCAACTCGCCCTGTGTGCCCAAAACAATGTCATGTGTATTTACGAGCATGACCAAATGGCACAATTGCAGTATCAGGTCATTGCCATGCGCCAATGGATGAAAAACCGTGGCCAGCAAGACAAGCCGCTCATCATTAGTGAATATTCACTCCTCTACCCCTATATTGAGTTTGAGAATGGCACTTGTGACTATGTGCGCGATGAGTATGGCAACTGTTTTGACCCCGCACGCGTCTCGCAGTTTATGGTCAATTCGTTTAATTATTTGGAGACGGCCGCCGACCCCAATCTTGGCTATGCTCTCGACAACAACAAATTGGTTCAGCAATGGCTCTGGTTCACCTCGGCCGTGCCCGACAACGAATATGTCGGCTCTTCCAGCAAATTGATAACCAATGATTTGGCCAGCTTAACCACCGTGGGCAACACGTATGCCAGCAGTGTGGCCGCTCGGCCGCAAAACGTCAATCTCATTATCGAGCAGGTGAATAGCCCTGTGGCCAACACGACGTTGCCCCTCAGTGCCACTGTGCAACTCGAGGTGACGATTCGCAACAACGGCACCAAGCCCACCACCCAACCCACGACGCTCAATTTCTATGATGACACGGCCGCGCTGATTGGCACGGCCGTTATTCCCGCCGGGCTGGGCGGTTGTGCCATCGAATCAGCCACAGTCATCGTGCAATGGACTGATTTGGCTCCCGGCACCTATCCCTTTACGGTTGTGTTGAGTAGCGGGGAAGATTCCCATGCGGCCGATAACACAGGTGCTGGAATTGTCTTGGTCAATCCCAAGCAGATTTATTTGCCCCTCACTGCGGCAAGCTCTAGCCGGGGCATTGTCATCATCAGCCCCCCGTAATCTGGCTGGTTACTTCGGCCGTGGGGGGGAGCCTGTGAGCCAACAGAATAAATAGAAGCCCCGCGCCCAGCCCCAAAACCATATCTGCTCGATAATCGCCCCACAAGGGCATGGGGTCGCCGCGCCAAAAAGTGAGGGCACTGTGGATGAGATTGACGGCCGCCAAACTTTCCCACCCCGACGGCCGTCTCTTGCGCCACCAAAACATCCCCCCCACCAGCAAACACAACCCCACCCCCCACACTTGCACGGGGTAGCGCACCTCCCATACCCCAAACGCATCGGGCAAAGCGGCCGTGTACCATGCCTGCCATGTCGCCCGGCCGTAGGCACACCCCTCCAAATAACAAGCCCCCCAACCCGCCGCATGGAGCAGGATGAGGGGTATGGCCCAAAAATCGAGATAGGGGGTCAGCGGCCGTTTTCCCCACCAGCACCACATCCCCAAGGCGAGCAAGCCACCGCCCAATGCGCCGTAATAGCCCAGCCCCCCTTGCCCAATGCGCCACACGGCCGTGTTATTCTCGGCAAAATAGCCAAGATTCCCCAGCACGAAAGCGACACGGCCGCCCAAAATCGCCCCCAGCCCCGGCCGCCAACAGCCCATCCAACCAGCCCGCTAACTCTGGCCGTGCCTGCCACCAACTCCATGCTACCACCCCCAGCACCCCTAGCCCGAGTACGGCCGTGTAGCTATACAAAAACGCATACGGCAAACGGGTCAGAATAGGGTACATAGTGGGTGATACAAGTTGGAAGTTGCAAGTTACAAGTTACAGGTGTTGAGCGACCTGTAAGGCCATTTCCCAAATTTAACTATCTTGAGGAGCGAAAACTTTTTAGACACGAAGTTCACGAATGACACGAATTTTCTTCTAATCAATTCCGTAAATTAAGTGAATTCCGTGTTTTTTTTTAACCCAATGGGACAATTATTTCCCTGCAACCTCCCAACAACTAATTTAGCACATACAAAAACAACACCACCATCACACACCACAGCAACAGGGCAAATTGGAGCGGGCGGTCTTGGAGCAAAATCTCTTCGGGGGCACCCCCTTCCCCTTCCACCATCATCACATAGAGCAGACGGAAGAGCATGTACATAATGACGGGAATGGTCAGCATCATGCTGTGGTTTGCAGGTAGCCCTTCCGCCAAAAAAGTGTACAAGCCATAGGCCACCAACGCACTCGTCGTGACAATGCCGATGAGCCGATCCACAAATTCGAGCGTGTACGCATCTAAAATGGCGCGGTGAGTGCCCGCCCCACGGCCGAGCAAAACCAACTCATGCCGCCGCTTGCCCAGCGCCAAAAAGAGCGCCCCCAAAGCTGTGCAAACATAGAGCCACGGCGAAAACCGCGCCACCTCAATGACGGCCACGCCCGCTCCCACTCGCAACACAAAGCCCGAAGCCACAGCCATCACATCCAGCAACACAATGTGTTTGATGTAAAAGGTATAGGCCACCTGAATGGTGAAATAGGTGAGCAGAATGAGGCCAAACCCTGTGGTGGAGAAGGTGAAGCCTGCGGCCAAACTCCCTACGGCCAACGCAACGGCCGCGCCCCGCGCCACCCCTTGGTTCAATTGGCCAGCGGGCAACGGCCGGTTTTTCTTGATGGGGTGCTGGCGGTCACTCTCCAAATCCGCCAAATCGTTCATCAGGTAGACCGCGCTAGACATGGCGCACAGCAACACAAAAGCCAGCACCGTGCTGGCCACACGGGTGGATAGGTTTTCTAAACGGCCGTCGAACACCAACGGAGCAAAGACAAAAGCGTTCTTCACCCACTGGCGCGGCCGCATCGTTTTCAGCAAAGGAAGCATGGGAATGGGGAATTGTGAATGGTTAATGGGGAGCAAGTTGGCCAATGGCAACTGACCAATGACAAAGGGCAACGGACAAAATAATACCCGATTTACCCATCACAGGTAGGAAATTTGTGCTGTAGTTTACAGTTGCATAACACATCTCACCCGTTACCAAGGTAGAATTGAGTTGGGATTGCGGAATGGGGAATGCGGAATAATCTCCCATTCACAATTCACCATTCCCAATTCACAATTCACAATTTCTCTTACCCATGTTTTCCTCCCTGCGTAGTCGGTTGCTTCTCTCTTATGCGGCCGTCATTTTCACCATTTTGCTCGTCGTGGCCGTTGCCCTCGTGCCCATCCTCAACGTGCCCTCCCAAGTGAATTTGGAGCAGGGTGCGGCGCGGTTGGCGCGGCTCGGCCGCCAAATTCCCACCGCCCTGCGCCAAGGAGCCACGGCCGAAACAGTGCCCGACATTTTGCGCCAGCTTGCCGCCCAAGAGGAAGCCCGCATCCTCATCCTGACTGGCTACAACACCGTTTTTTTTGACACCTTGGGCAACTCCACACCCTCCAACAATACCATCAACCTCGAGAGCATCTCCCGCCGCCAAATGCCCCACTGGCCCAGCAGTGTGCCCGCCGATTGGCGCGCCAATTTTAGCCAATTTGTCGATGGGCAAGGGCAACAATGGCTCGGCTTGCGCCAAGAATTTGGCTCCCCCAACCAACCCCTGACCCTGTTGCTGGCCGTGCCCGCCCCCACCTTGCGCGAAAACGTGGCCCGCTTTTTGGCCGAACCATTGCTCCGGGCAGGAGGCGTGGCCGTACTTTTGGCCTTCCTCCTCGCCTATTTTATCAACCGTTCCGTGGCCGCACCCCTGCAACGAGTGGCCACGGCCGCTTCCGCCATCGCCACAGGGGACTACAGCCAGCGGGTAGCCCCCAGCGGCCCCCGCGAAGTGCAAACCCTCGCCACCAGCTTTAACCAGATGGTGGAGCAGGTGCAACAGAGCCAACAAGCCCAGCGCGATTTTGTGGCCAACGTGTCGCACGACCTGAAAACGCCGCTGACGGCCGTGCAAGGCTGGAGCCAAGCGTTGCTCGATGGCACAGTGACCACCCCCACCCAACAAACCCGCGCCGCCAACATCATCCACGCCGAATCAGCCCGCATGGCGCGGCTGGTCAACCAACTGCTCGATTTGGCGCGGTTGGAGGCGGGGCAAGTGACCCTCAATCCTACCCGCCTTGAACTAAACGAGGTGGTGCAAAATGTGCTGGCGGCCATGCTCCCCCGCGCCGAAGCCCAAGGCGTGGCGCTGACGGCCGAACTCCCCCCCACCCCTGTGCTGGCCACGGCCGATGGCGACCGCGTGACCCAAATCCTGACCAATTTGCTCGATAACGCCCTCAAAAACACGCCCGCAGGCGGCCGAGTGAGCATCCAACTGGCCACGGCCGCGCCCGACCAAGTGCTGTTGCGCGTAGCCGACACAGGGCGGGGCATTCCCGCCGAAGATTTGCCGCGCATTTTCGAGCGGTTCTACCAAGTGGAAAAATCCCGCGCTCGGGTGGTGGATAACAACGGCCGCGCCAGCATTGGCCTTGGGCTGGCCATTGTGCGCCAACTGGTCGAGGCGCACGGCGGCCGTATCACGGCCGAAAGCGAACTGGGGCAAGGCTCCCAATTTACCGTATGGCTCAAGGCGGGGTAAAGGGATGAGTGTGGTAAAATCTGCTCCTCTCGCCAACCTTCTTACTCCTTGCCCATGAACGTCCTCATCCTCAATTGCGGTAGCTCCTCCCTCAAATTTGCCCTCTTAGAAGCCCACAACGGCCGTCGCCACTTCACAGGGCTGGCCGAGCGGCTGGGCACGGCCGAAGCCATTCTCCACTGGCAAACCGCCACCACCAAACAAAGCGAACCCCTGCCCACGGCCGACCATCACCGCGCCCTGCAACGGGTGGCCGAACTCCTGTCCCACCACAACTTATTGGCGGATGGCCTCGCGGCCGTCGGCCATCGCGTCGTTCACGGCGGCGAACAGTTCGCCCACTCCACCCGCATCACGGCCGAAGTGTTGGCCGTTATCGAAGCGTGTGTGCCCTTGGCCCCCCTACACAACCCCGCCAATTTGGTCGGAATCCGCACCGCCCAAGAGCTGTTTACGGCCGTGCCCCAAGTGGCCGTCTTCGACACCGCCTTCCACCAAACCCTGCCCCCCCACGCCTATCTCTACCCCGTGCCCTACGCCTTGTACGAGCAAAACGGGGTGCGCCGCTACGGTTTTCATGGCACCAGCCACCGCTATGTCGTCCAACGCGCCGCCGAACTCCTCGGCCGTCCCCTCGCCGAGTTGGCCTTGGTCAGCGCCCATTTGGGCAATGGCTGTAGTGCCACGGCCGTTCTCAACGGCCGCAGTGTAGACACAACGATGGGCTTAACCCCGCTGGAAGGCTTGGTCATGGGTACGCGCAGTGGCGATATAGACCCCAGTTTGCCCCAATTTTGCACGACCAACTCGGCTACGACGTGACCCGCACGACCAATCTGCTAAACAAAGAAAGCGGCCTGCTCGGCGTGTCGGGCCTGAGCAACGACATGCGCACGTTGTTGGAGGCGGCCGAACAAGGCCACCAGCGGGCACAAACGGCCGTGGATTTGTTCTGCTACCGCTTGGCCAAGAGCATCGCCGCCTTAACCGTGCCCTTGGGGCGGCTCGATGGGCTAATTTTTACAGGGGGGATTGGGGAGCATTCGGCCGCGATTCGCGCCCAAGTGGTGCGCCAATTGGCCATCTTGGGCTTGGCCATAGATGGGGCGCGAAATAGCTCACACGGCCGCGCCAGCCACGGCCGCATCTCCCCCCCCGAGGCACACCCGGCCGTGTTGGTCATCCCCACGGATGAAGAGTGGATGATTGCGCAGGATTGTGTGGTGGTTTTGGGAGAGGGGTGAGGAAGAGCAGAGGGGCAGAGGAGCAGGGGAGCAGAGGGGAAGCTGACTAGCTGAACTGCTGACTAGCTGACCCGCTACCCTCGCAATGCTTCGGCCAGTGTGGTGGGGGCACGGCCGAGGAGCCAGCGCAGAACATTTCCGTTGCCCACCAGCCCATAACGGCCGTAATAAGCAAACATACGCGATAAAGTGTGGATGGCCAGTGCAGGCAACCCATTCGCTTGGGCTTGTAGCTCCCACTCCAACAACGGCATCTCCTCCGCCACCACCTCTCGGCCGAGCAACCCCCCGCACACCGCCGCAATCTCCCCTTGGCTCAGCGCGGCCGTGCCCACCAACTCATATGTCGCTCCCCGATGGGCGGCGGGGTTGGCCAACACTTCGGCCGCGACCACGGCCACATCCCCCAAGGCCACCAAACTAAGCCGCGTGTCGGGCGGGTAGGGCACGGCGTAAACCCCACGCGCCTGCATGGCCGCCCAATAAGCCAAAATGTTTTCCATGTAGGGCGCGGGTTGCAAAATCGTAAAATTCACCCCCGCCATAAAAATCTCCTCTTCCACCCGCAATTTGTGCCAATGGTGGGGCATCTCCTCCGTGTGGGGGTGCAACACCGAATGGTACACGAGATGCGCCCCACTACTTTGGGCCGCCTGAATGGCCATTTGGCCCATGTGCATCTCTTGGGGGTTCATGTTGGGGGCGATGTGGTAGATGGCGGTCACGCCCTCGGCCGCTTCGCGCACGACAGCGGCGCGGGTCATATCCCCCACCACGACTTCGGCCGCACCCGCTTGTTGCGCGGCGGCCGTTCGGCTCTCGCGGCGCACCAAGGCGCGTACCGCCAACCCGCGCTGGGTAGCGGCCGTTATCACCGCCAACCCCGTTTTCCCTCCTGCGCCTGTAACTAAAATCATAGTGATTAGTGGTTAGTGGCTAGTGGTTAGTGGACTAATCACTAGCCACTAACCACTAGCCACTGTTACTTCTACTCGCCGCCGGGCGTAATTCCACCTCAATGCGGGTGAAACTTTCGCCGACGGTGTCTAAATCGCCTAGCATTTCGAGGGCGGCTTGGGCCAAGTCGGTGCGGTAAGCGCCGTCGTTGGGAGCGGCCGTTAACACGCCAAAATCGGTGCAGATGGCTACCGTTTGCTCATAGAGCGCGGGATCCATCACGCCCACACCCAAGGGGGAGGCCAAATCAGGGCGTTGATTTCGTTCATCATCCACGTCATGTGGCTTTCGCCAAGGGTGGGGCCATTGTCCAACACAATTTGCACACACGCCTCGGGGTTGTCGCGGCAGTAAATCCACCCCTTGAAGGAGGCGGCCAAGAAGCGGGTGGCAATGTCCTCATTGCCCTCTTCCGCCAGCCACGACTCTTGCACAAAGATTTGGTCTTGGAGCATGGCCGTGCCGACATCGTTGTAATCTACGACGATAAAGTCCTCGGGTTGGTACAACTCGCCCGTTTCGGGGTTGGTCGCTTCCAACAATTGGGCATATTCGTTGTAGGTTTCCGCTTGGGCCATGTCCAACTCGCGGTTGAGCAGGAGCGACATGTCAAACGGTTGTTGAATGACGGTCACTTGGCTGGGGTCATCGGGTTCGATACCTGCTTGGCGCAGGGCGGCGAACACCTCAAACTCGTTGCCAAAGCCCCATGTGCCCACGCGCTTGCCCGCCCAATCTTCCACATTTTCCAGCCCCGAATCGGCCCAGCCGACTTGCACGGTGCCACTGCGTTGGAAAACTTGGCCAATGCTGACCAAATCGGCCCCTTGTTCGCGGGAGGCGAGCATTTTGGGCAACCACGCAATGCCAAATTGGGCTTGGCCCGAGGCGACGACTTGTTGGGGCACAATTTCAACTGCGCCTTGCAAGATGGTCACATCGAGACACATTTCTTCGTAGAAGCCTTGGGCATCGGCCGCGAAGTAGCCCGCAAACTGGGATTGGGTGAACCATTGCAGTTGCAGGGAGACGGGGGTGAGGGTGGCGCAGGCGGCCGTTTCCTCGGGCATTGTCTCAGTGGTTTCACCACTGGGCGCGGCCGTGGGGGCGGCCGTTGGCTCGGCCGTGCCACCACAAGCGGCCAAGAGAGCCAACAAACTCAGCAACAACAGCAATCCGAACGTTTTCTTCTTCATCTTCTTTTCTCCTTACTAAATAGTGGGCTGTAAGCCATAAGCCGTAAGCTGTAAGCCCAGAACGGAGCTTATGGCTTACGGCTTACGGCTTACAGCTTTTAATGTTCGCGATGCCACGGGATAATCAGCCGTTCGGCCGCGAGGATGAGCAAATAGAAAGTGATGCCCACCACGCAAGCGATGATAATGGCCGACCATGACAAATCGAAGCGAAATTTAGCCGCTTCTTGGGTGATAAACACCCCCAATGCGGCGCGGTTGCCCCCAAAAAATTCCCCCACCACCGCCCCAATCATGCTCAGCGAGGCGGCCACTTTAAACGCGCTGAACATGTAGGGCAACGCATTGGGGACGCGGAGCTTGAACAAAATTTGGAACTCGGTGGCCGCATTGGCGCGCATCAACTCGAGTGCGGATGGGGCTACCAGCGTTAGCCCGCGCACGGTGTTAATCATCATGGGGAAAAAGACGATGACGGCCACAATCATCATCTTAGAAAACGGGTTATCTACCCCAAACCAGTTGTTGAGGATGGGCGCAAAGGCCAAGATGGGCACGGAGTTGGCCGCAATGGCGAAGGGCATGAGCGCTTCGTTGGCAAAGCTCCAGCGGGCGGTGGCGAAGGCGACGAGAATGCCGGCCGTGCAACCGATGGCAAAGCCGCCCAACGCTTCTTTGGTGGTGAACCAGCCGATGTTGACTAAACGGCCGAAATTTTCCCCAAACACCTTGGCAATGGCCGTCGGTGCTGGCAACAAAAACTGCTGAATCCCCAACCCGCGCACCAATAGCTCCCACAAAATGAGAACGCTGATAAAAATAGCCAAGGGGGGGAGGATTTTGGAGAGGCGGGAGGGCATGGGTGTATTGGTGTATTGGTGTATTGATGTACTGGTGTATTGATGTCAATAGACTAATAAACCAATACACCAATAAACGTGTTCCCTAATGCGCTTCGCGCAGGGCTTCGCGCACTTCGGTGAGGAGTTCAAAATAGCGGGGATTTTCGCGGGTCAGGTCGTTGTCGCGGGGGTGGGCAAATCTATGGGGATGATTTGGCTGATACGGCCGGGTCTGGCCGACATGACGACGACTTTGTTGGAGAGGTAAACAGCCTCGGCAATGCTGTGGGTGATGAAGATGACGGTGGTGTGGGTGGTTTCCCAGATGTGGTGCAGTTCGGCGTTCATTCGTTCGCGGGTCATTTCGTCCAGTGCGCCAAATGGTTCGTCCATCAGGAGGAGTTTCGGCCGTAGGGCGAGTGCCCGCGCAATGGATGCCCGCTGTTGCATTCCGCCCGAGAGTTGCCACGGGTAATGGTTCTCAAAACCCGTCAGTTCGACGAGTTTGAGCATTTCGCGGGCGCGTTGGTCGCGCTCGGCCGCTGGCAAGCCCAACAGTTCCAGCGGCAACTGCACATTTCGCAAAATGGTGCGCCATTCGTAGAGCACGGCCGCTTGAAACACAATCCCATAATCCCTATCCAGCCGTGCCTGTTGCGCCGATTTGCCATTGACCAACACCTCGCCCGAAGTTGGCGGGATTAAATCGCCCACCAGCCGCATCAGGGTGGATTTGCCACAACCCGAGGGGCCGATAATCGAAATAAACTCACCCGCCTCAATTTCTAGGTTGATGTCTTTGAGGGCGGTGGTTTCGCTGGGCGAACCCGCATTAAAAATTTTGTTGACTTGGCGGAGCGTAACGACGGACATGGGGATTTTGGATTGCGGATTTTGGATTGCGGAATGAAAGTTGGTGATTGATGGCTAATGGCTTACAGCTTACGGCTTATGGCTAGATATTCAGCGGCCGTGATGAGGCCGAAGAAGAAGATGCCCACAGCGGCCGAGGCTAGAATCGTCGCCCACAGCCGTTCGGGGGCAGAGATATAGAACTGGTTAAAGTTCAGAATCGCACCACCCAAGCCATCCCGAATGCCCGAAGGCAACTCGCCAATGATGGCTCCGACGACGCTGGACGTAGCCGAAATTTTAAGAGCCGTGAAAATATAGGGCAAGGCGGAGGGCAGGCGCAACTTCCACAAAATGGCCCATTTAGAGGCGGCGTAGGAGTGCATCAGTTCCAGCGACATGGGGTTGGGGGATTTTAGCCCGCGCAAGGTGTTGATGGTGACGGGGAAAAAGGTGAGGTAGGCGGAGATAATGGCCACCGAAAACCAGCCCGCCCTCAGCCAAATGACGACCATCGGGGCGATGGCGATGATGGGTACTGTTTGGGAGGCGACCACATAGGGCATACAGCCCCGTTCGGCCAAACTGACATGGGCGAAAAGGATGCCCAAGAGCAAACCCAAACTACTGCCAAGAGTAAACCCGACCATTGCCTCGCGGAAAGTAAAAAGTGAGGCGCTCCACAAAATGGTGTACAGCGGTGGCCCATTGCGCCGCGAGGGGTTTGTAAACGCATCGGTAATGTCCCAAATGTGGGGCAAATTGAGATTGGAGGCGAACTTGAAGCGGTAGGGCGGGTTGTGATCTATGCCCCACGGGTTGGCCTCGGGGAACCAACGGTCGCCGCCGATGTATTTGACCCCTTCCCATGCCACAGCGATGAGCAGGAGCAGAAAGATGAGCGAAAAGGCTTGGCGCAACGGCCGTGGCAGGCGTTGCCAGCGAGAGGGTGGGGTGGTGGGCATGGGAGAGAGAGTTGCAGGTTACAAGCTACAAGTCGCTTACCACCTGTAACTTGCAACTTGTAACCGAAATAGTTCCATTAAATCAACGAACTTAATACGGCCGCTACTCGCTCGGCCGAGGCAGTAAAGCCGCCCCCTTGCGCTTGCACGGCCGTTCCCCCACCTGCCTGCACCCCCAACTCGCCCAAGGCCGCTTTGAGCAGAGCGGCCATATCGCCGCCTGCTTGGGGATGTCGCTTGAAGAGCAGGAAGCCCGTTGCGCCCGCCTCGCCCACGGTGGCCAGCAGGGCGATACGTGGGGGCACTGCCGTTAGCGCAGTGGCCAACTGGCGCAAATCGGCGGGGGTTTTGTGGGGCAAAACGGCCGTCAGGAGGCTATCGCCAGCGGCCGTGGGCACAAATTGGCTGGACAACGCCTCCGCCTCAAAGCCCAGCAACTGCTCTTGCGCCGCTTTGAGTTGCCGTTGCAACTGCTTGTTTTCGCCGCGCAACTTTTGGATGTTGGGCAGAAGACCCTCAGCGGCCGTGGTCAATTCTGCTATCAGGCCGCCCATAATGGCCAATTGGCGGCCGTAAGCGGCCACCGCACGGCCGCCACACAGAAACTCCAGCCGCATTTTGTCGCCCCGCTTCTCCCGCTTCACCAACTTGATAAGTCCCACCTCGCCCGTGTGCGCCACATGTGTGCCTCCACACGCGCTCAGGTCAAAATCGCCAATTTCGATGAGGCGCAGTTGGGCGTAATCTTTGGGCGGCCGTTTGCGCAAGGGAAACTCATCCAGCCGTGCCCAATCTACCAAATGCGCCGTGACGGGCAGATTGCGCCACACAGTTTCGTTGGCCAACGCCTCGGCCGTGGCCAAATCCGCCTCGCTCAAGTTGGCGCGGTCCAAATCAATGGTGCAGGTGGTTTCGTTGAGGTGGAAGCCGATGGTTTCCGCCTCGGCCGTGCGTAAAAACGCTTGGGAGAGGATGTGTTGGCCTGTGTGCTGTTGCATCAAATCCCAACGGCGCGGCCAATCGAGGCGGCCGTGCGCCAACTCGCCTCCCTGCCAGTCGGCCGCCAGCAGGTGCAAGATGGCGCCATCGGACGGCCGAATTTGCACATCCACCACGGCCGTTTCCCCCAACCACCCCCTATCGGCGGGTTGCCCGCCCGAAGCGGGGTAAAAATAGGTGTGCCCCAGCACCACCGCTGGTCGGCCGTCTTGTTCGGTTATTTCTGTGATGGGCGCGGTAAATTCGGCCGTGTAGGAATCGGTGTAGTAAGCACGCATGGGGAGAGGGGAGAGAAGAGGAGGAGGAGGAGCAGAGGAGCAGGAGAAGCTGACCGCTGAAATGCTGACAAGCTGATTTGCTTACCGCTTGCCCGTTTTGGCCTTTTGCACTGCTTCTTCGTATCCTTGTTTGGAGGTGGGGATGGTGAAGCTGAACCGTGCGCCGCCTTTGGGGCCCGCATCGGCCCAGATACGGCCGCCGTGCGCCTCCACCGCCAAACGGCAGAAGGCCAACCCCAACCCCATCCCCTTGCGCGATTGATTTTCGGGTAGGCGGCGGAACTTCTCAAAGACGACATCCCTGTCTTTAAGCGGAATGCCCGGCCCTTGGTCGCTAATGGCAATGGTCACCAGTGGATTCTCGGCCGTGGGCAAACTCACCACCACCGCAATTTCCTGCCCATCTTGGTTGTATTTTAGGGCATTGTCCAACAGATTAATTACCACCCGCCGAATCATGTCCTCGTCTATGTACACATCGGGCACGAGCGGGGGAATGAGGCGTTCCACGTAGATATTGCGTCGGTCAATGGTCGCCTGAATCGTATCTTGCGCATCGTCCAGCAGGCGCATCATGGGCACGATGCCCAAGTTGGTCACAGGGTGGCCCGATTCCAGCCGGTTAATGTCTAACAGCGATTTGACCAGCCGTTGCAACCGCTCACTGCTCTTCATGGCCACATCCACCATTTCAACCAGCATGTCGGAACTGTTATCGGGCAAATCTTCGATAACCAGTTCCAAACTGGAGATGACGTTGCCGAGCGGCGTTTGCAAATCGTGGAAGAGCATGGCCGTCAAATCTTCGCGCATTTGCTCCAAGGCGACTTGTTCGGTGATGTCGTGGTAAATCCACTGCAAAAGCTGGGTGTTATCGCCCATGAACAGCCGCTTGGCGTACACCTCCACAGGCAAGCGGCGGCGGCTTTTGGTGATAATTTCGCTGGTGAAAATCTTGATTTGGCGGGTTTGGATGGGCTGGTAGGAGCGTTCGCCGAGCAGACCCGTTTCGACGGGGTGCAGGTTGTTGATGTGGCGGCGAATCAGTTCACTGCGGTCGTACTCGAGCAGTTCGCAAGCACGGCCGTTGGCCTCGATGATATTGCCCACTTTGTCGGTCAGGATAATCGGGTCAATGCTGTCTTGGAAGAGGCCCATGTAGCGGGCTTCGGCCGCTTGCGTCTTGTTAAACTGCTGGGCATTGGACACCGCACTGCTGGCCAAGTTGGCCAAATTGACCAACACATTCAGCTCCTCTTCCGTAAAATAATCTTTGGCGGCCGGATTAATGGCCTGAATGGTGCCCATCGCCTTGCCTTTTACGGCAATGGGGGCGCAAATCATCGCTTGGGTGCGATGGCCTGTGCGTTGGTCGCCCACTTGGTTAAAACGCTCATCGGTGGTCATGTCGTTGACCAAGGCGGGGGTGTTTTGTTGCAACACCCAGCCCGATACTCCTTGGGCGGCGGGCATTCTCATACCGATAATCTCGTTACTGCCCACCCCTTCCGCTACGGTGAAGACCATTTCTTGGCTGTTTTTATCCAACAACGCAATCGAAACAGCCTCGGCGCGTAAAAATTCGTTCATTTTGGCCAGCAGAGAACGCATAATCTTGTTCAGGTCGAGCGAGGCATTGATGACTTTGCTGGCTTCGTTGAGGAGGCGGGTAATGCGGAGTTGGCGTTGGGTGTCGGCGTAGAGCCGGGCGTTTTGCACGGCGATAGCGCCTTGGGTGGCCAATGTTTGGGCGAGGGAGATTTCGGCATCCTCAAAAATACGCACCCTGTTTTGGTCCATGAGGAGGGCAAGGCCAAAGGTTTGCCCTTGGGCGGTGAGGGGCAAGATGAGCATCGAGAGGCAATCGAGCTGGTGCATCAAGCTCTCTTCCTCGGCCGTTATATTGCGCCCTTCCACGTTTAATTGGAGGGGCATGGGGTTGGCCAAAACCTCTTGAATGACGGGGGATTGGCCTAAATCGAGCAAGCCCGAGCGTTGTTGCCCGCCACGAGCGTGGCTATACACGGCGCGGCTGATGAAGGTGCGGGTTTGGGGTTCCCAATCCACAATGACGCAGTTTTCGACTTGGGCGAAGACGGCCATCTGTTCGGCGACGACTTTATAGACTTGGCTGGCATCGAGGGTGGCGGAGACGGTGGCGGTGGCGGCGGCCAGTGTGGCTAATTCCTCGGCGTGTTGAATGCCCCGCGCTTGCAGTTGGGTGTTGCGCACGGCCGCACCTGCCTGCTGGCCAATGGCGGTCAGCAAGGTGGTGTCGTCGTTGCTAAATTGGGCGTGGCCGGGGCGGGCCAGAGTGAGCACCCCACACACTTTGCGCCCTGCCAGCAGGGGCACGCCCACGGCCGACCATGCTGTTTTGGCGGAGGCGTGGCGGTGTTGGGGCATCCAGTGGGTGTCGTTGGTGGTGTCATCCACCACGGCCGTTTGCCCCGTGCGGGCGACATAACCCGCCAGCCCCTCATTGAGAATCATGCGCACAAAGAGCGGGTCGGCATCTACCAAACGGTCTTCTTCCACCAACCATGCCGAAAGCAAGTGGGCTTGCTCATCCACAAGGAGGAGAGCGCCCATGTTGGCCTCAAAAAAGCGCAAGGTGGCTCGCAACAGTTGGGGCAAAATATCGCCCACGGCCGAGCCAGCCGTAAGCTGGCTCAACATGCTGTTGACAGAGTAGAGCAGACGTACTCGTTGACCATCTGCCGCTGATTGGCGAATGTGAGAATCAGCTTTTAACATGCGTGAATCACAGGGAATGCGCTGAACAATGCTGGGGTGATTTCAATTTCAATGGCGGAAAGTATAGCACAATCAGTGGGTCACTGGTCATTTGTCATTTGTCACTTGTCCTTTGTCATTGGGTTACAAGTGCCATGACCTTGTTTGTTCATTGCTCATTGCTCATTACTCATTGTTCATTGGCACTGTCTATCTATATTTTCGCGCATTTTCTCGAGGTATGCTTCTTCGAGGTTGATGCCAGTGTAGTTGGCTAATTTGATGGTATAGGCCAGCATGTCGGCCAGTTCGCGGCGCAGGCTCGGCCGTTGGCTGGCGATGGCTTCGCTGAGGGCGGCTTCGGGGTAACGGCCGCTGGCCACCCCGCGCCGCATCTGCGCCCATATTTTGGCAAATTCGCTGGCCACTTCGCCCATTTCTTCCACCAGCAAGATGTAGTTGAAGAACAAATCTTCATCAAAACCTTTCATGGCATCCAATTTGCGGTGGAATTGCTGGTAATTGGTCAGTGCCCCGTGGGCGTGCAAATAGGCGGCGGGTTCGTCGGACGGCCGCTTTTTGGCTGGGGGCACGGGCGCATTCGTAAGGGCTTGCTCAATTTCGGCTATCACATGCGCCAAATCCGCTTTGTTGGCCAAAAAGTCGAGGTGGGTTACATCCAGCACCAGCACGGGAATTTCTTGCAACCCGTTTAGCCATGCTTCATAGGCGGAGGCGAGTTGGCGGATGTATTCGGGATCCATGTCCCGCTCATACGGCCGGTCGCGGGAGGCGATGCGTTGCATGATGGTTTCATGCTCCGCCTTGAGGTAGACGAGCAAATCGGGCGGCCGAATTTTTTCGCTGAGAGCGGAGTGGACACGGCCGTACATGGCCAACTCATCATCCTTTAGATTGAGCCATGCGAATAACTCATCCTTGGCAAAGGTGTAATCAGCCACCACATTGCCCGTCGTCAACGCCTCGGGAATGGCCTGTTTTTGCTGTTGGTAGCGACTGAGCAGGAAAAAGAGCTGGGTTTGGAACGCATAACGGCCGCGGTCGTGGTAAAAATCGGCCAAAAAGGGGTTTTCCTCAAAGACTTCCAGCAAAATAGAAGCGTTAAAGGTGGGTTGTATCAGCCGCGCCAGCGTGGTTTTGCCCACGCCAATTACACCTTCGATGGCAATGAATTTGTTGGTCATAGGGGGATGGTTACAAGTTAGATGCAACATGAGATGGGTGTATAAGTTTATTGGTCTATTCGTGTATTGGCGTATTGGCGTAGGTGTGTTTTTGGGGGGTGGAACTGGGGGAATTGGGGTGTTGCCCCCAACTATACAAAAGTGGGCTTTCGCGCCACGATACCAATACACGAATACACAAATACACCAATGAATCAGGCCAAGCTGACCCACAATGCTTTGGTTAGCTCCATGCCCAGCACAACTTCCTCACGGCCGATGCGGAGGCGCATGGGGCCATTAAACGGCTGGCGGCCGACCACAGCAAACTCGGCGGTGGGGATAATGCCCAGCGAGGCAAAATAGCGCAATTTCTCGGGTTCATGGGTGCGCACGCGGCTGATACGGCCGTGCTGTCCCACCGCCACATTCATCACACACATATCCTCTATCATGGGCAAATTCCCTTCCGCATCGGGGATAGGTTCCCCATGAGGGCAACGAGTCGGTTGGCCACTCATCACCGCCATCCGTTCGGCCACCACATCATTCAGCCCATGCCCCAGTGTGTGGGCGTGTTCATGCGCCTCATCCCACGTAAAACCCATCACCTGCACCAAGAACACCTCCAGCAACCGATGGCGCCGAATCTCGCGCAACGCCTCGAGCCGCCCCTCTTCCGTTAGCTCCACGCCCTGATACGGGATATGCTTGACTAGTCCTGCGCTCTTCAGCCGCTTCAACATGCGCGGAATGGCGGGCGGGGAAACATCCAGTCGCTCAGCCAAGGCGGTGGTGCTTACCGTGGGCGAATCCTCTTGGAGCCGGTAAATTTCGGCCAAATACTCCCGCATGGCCGCGCTAAATTGGGAGGGGTTTTCGTCAAAAGGGTCGTTCATTAAAGGGTGTTATGCGTGATTCGTTACTCGTGAGGACACATGCGGGTGGGGTTTTTATGAAAAAATTCGACTTTAATATACCCGATGAAATATCTATTGGACAAATCTCTTACATTGTCACCAATCATGGGCTATTCATCATTTTGCCGCCCTCATTATGAATCGTTTATTAACCATTTTAATTTATGGCCTGAGTGGGTTGATAGGGGTGGTGGCCTTCACTTATCCCTTTTTGCTCCCCGTGCGGCCGTCGCCCACCCTCCAAACCAGCCAAGCGCCGTTGCTCACGGCCGTTTTGCTCATCCTGTGCCTCGTCGTTTTGCTGGTGGAGGTGCAAGGTGAGCGCATTAGTGCCAAAATTGTGGCGACCTTGGGCGTGTTGGTGGCCATCACGGCCGTTTTGCGTTTCATTGAGGTGGCCATCCCCGGCCCCGGCGGCTTTACCCCCATTTTTGCCCCCATCATTTTGGCGGGCTATGTTTTTGGGGCGCGGTTTGGCTTTTTGATGGGCACTTTAACCCTCCTCTCCTCCGCTCTCATCACAGGAGGTGTGGGGGTGTGGTTGCCCTACCAAATGTTTGCCGCTGGCTGGGTCGGACTGACGGCTGGGTGGCTCCCCCACCCGCGCCAGCCCCAGCTCGAATTTGGGCTGTTGCTCCTCTTTGGCTTTGGCTGGGGCATGGCCTATGGGGCATTGATGAACCTCTATTCGTGGCCCTACTTGGCTGGCGACGCGGCCATTAGCTGGCAAAGTGGTCGTGGCTTCGCCGATGGCCTCCAGCGGTACGCCGCCTTTTACCTACTCACCTCGCTCATCTGGGATTTGGGCGCGGCCGTGGGCAATGTGCTCCTCCTGCTTTTGCTCGGCCGTCCCGCCCTCCGCGCCCTCATCCGCTTCCGCGACAAATTTTCGTTTGAGTATGTTGGGTGAGGTGTCATTGGTCATTTGTCACTGGGGGGGTGTTTCAGTTGAGTTGAGAACCCTTTTGGGTAAATCTTTTTTAGACACGAATTACACGAATTTCACAAATTACACGAATGAGATTTAAGGCAATGGGTGTGCTTCATTTCAGTTGATAGCCGTCGTAGGGGCAACCCTTGTAGTTGCCCTGACCTCTGGTAAATGCGAGATGAGGGTAGGCACAAGGCCTACCCCTACAATGCTTCAACCCAAATGAAACACACCCTAAGGCAATTCGTGTAATTTGTGAAATTCGTGTCCAATTTTTTTATCTCTTTCAACTGAGATGAAACACACCCGTCACTGGTCACTACTCACTACTCACTAACCACTACCTAACCACTAACCACTCCTCCCCCCATGTCCCCACGCCGTCGTTTTCTCCTCAACACCGCCATTGTGCTGGCCTTTTGGCTGTTGCCGCTGGCCATTTACTGGCCTGTCACTCTTGGCGGCCGTACCATGCTCCCCGCCGACAACCTGTTCCAGTGGGAGCCGTGGGCCAGCCATGCGGATGCGTTCGGGGTGGGCACACCCGACAACAGCTTGCTGAGCGACATGATTTTGCAGAATTATGCATGGCGGCAGTTCCAGCGGGAGAGCTTGGCACAGGGGGAGATTCCGCTGTGGAACTCGCACATGTTTGGGGGCGCACCCTTCTTGGCCACGGGGCAAAATCAGGGGTATTACCCGTTTAGTGCCCTGTTTTTGCTGTTGCCGCTGGCGGTGGCGTATGGCTGGTACACGGTCAGCCAGTTGTGGTTGGCGGGGGTGTGGATGTACACCTTCGGCCGTATTTTGGGGATGCGCCGGGCGAGCGCGGCCGTGGCGGGCTTAATCTTCCAAGGGTGTGGCTTTTTGCTGGTTAGTTCGGCCGTCTTCCCCATGATTTTGGGCGCGGCCATCTGGTTGCCACTCATTTTGGGGGCGCTGGACATGATGATTCGGGCCACGACCCACGCCCGAGGGGCGGGCAAGACCTTGCCGTGGGCGGTGCTGGGGGCGTTTGCGCTGGGGATGCAGGTGCTGGCGGGACACATCGAAATCACCTACTACACCTTGTTGGTGATGGCCGCTTTTGCTTTGTGGCGGCTCGTGTCGCGGCTGGGCGGCCGTGAGTGGCGGCAGGCGCACGGCTTTGAGCGCATCCCGCTGTGGAGCAAAAGGACGGCCGAATACTTTGTCAAACCAGTGGCGTGGTTGGTGGGCACAGTGGCCATTGGCTTGTTGCTGGGGGCTGTGCAATTTGTGCCTTTTTATGAGGTGGGTACGAGCAACTTCCGCGAAGGGTCGGCTACGCTGGCCGAGGTGCGCGACTGGGGCTTCCCCGTGCGGCGCATCATCACCTTGGCCTTGCCCGACTTTTTTGGCAACCCGGCCGACCATGCCGTGCGGGATGCGTGGACGGGCGAGTGGGAATTGCTGACCACCAATTACTACGGCCAGCCCAACCCGCACGGGGCGGGCACGACCAATTGGGGCATTAAAAATTATGTGGAGGGGGGCATTTATTTGGGGATTTTGCCGCTCATTTTGGCGGTGCTGGGGGTGGTGGGGGTGCTGAAAAAGCCGCAGGGAGCGCAGAAGCCACCGAAATTTGGCGGCCGTCGCTCCGTCATCGCCTTCATGGTTGTCCTGAGCGGTTTTTCGCTGGCCTTTATTTTTGGCACACCGCTGTACGCCATCCTCTATTATGGCTTGCCGGGCATCAACCAACTGCACTCCCCTTTCCGCTGGGTGTTCCCGCTGTCGCTGGCCGTGGCCGTGCTGGCGGGTTTTGGGATGGAGTATGTGGCGCAGACGAGGATGGATGCGGAGAAGAGAGGTTGGTAGTAACGACTTTAGCCATTCCGAAGCAGAGGGGCAGAGGGGCGGAGGAGCAGAGGGGAAGGTTCGTAGTGGCGGCTTTAGCCGTTACCCGACGGTGATTTGGGTGAGTTATTTGTTGTTGGGGGGAGGGGTGTTGTTGTTGGCGGGGCTGTATCTTTCGCGGAGTTTTTATGGGGCCTTGGAGGGGCGGGTGGAGCAACTGTTTTTGGGGTTGGCGCTGGCTCCTGATGCGTTTCCGAGTACGTGGCTGTTTTATAGCCATCTGTTTGGGCAGGTGCGCCATCTGGCGTTGATGCTGATAGGGGCGGGCGGGGTGTTGTGGGTGAGCCGACGGCCGTGGTATGTGCCCCAACCGCTCGACCCCATCCCGACCAACGCCACGCGCTTGCCCATCTGGCCCCTGCTGGCGGCCGTGCTGATTTTGTTTGATTTGTGGCACATTGGGCATGGGTTTAACGCGGCCGTAGACCCCGCCCTGCTCGAGTTCAAGCCCGAATTGGTGAAATGGCTGGAAGTGCAACCCAATCGGGACGAGTGGCGCATTACCACGTTTGACAACAAGGGGCAGAAGCCGCTCAATGCCAACGCGGGCTGGCTGATGGGGTTCAATGATATTCGCGGCTACGATTCAATTATCGCCAAGCAGTATGTGCAATACATGGAGGCGATTGAGCCGCAAAACGAACTGCCGTTCAACCGCATTCAGCCGCTGGCCAATTGGGAGGCCATCAACTCGCCTTTGTTGGATTTGTTGGGGGTGAAGTACATCATCACCCATGAAGACATAGACCTGCCCAAGCTGATGACGGTGTGGCAGAGCGAAAATTTGCGCGTGTACGAAAATCGGGCGGTGATGCCCCGCGCCTACACGATTCCGCAAAGCGCGACGGCGTTGGTGGACAACGGCCGTGCCCTCGCCAGCATGGCCGAAATTGACCCGCGTCAGGTGGTCATTGTGGAGGTGGCGGATTGGACGGCCGACCCCGACGACCGCCAGTTCATCCCCGCTATTGCCAACAGCAACTTTACCTATGGCACGCCCTTGCCCGCCCAGATTACGGCCAGCACGACCCGCGAGGTGGTGGTGACGGCCGAAGGGGAAGTGCCTTTTTGGCTCATCCTGAACGACAGCTACGCGCCGGGGTGGAAGGTGTTTGTGCGGCCAGCGGGGGGGGAGGATGCGGCCGAGGTGGAGCGGAGCATTGTGCGGGTGAACCACAATTTTCGGGGGGTGCAACTCGAGAGCGGGGCGTGGGAAGTGCGCTTCCGCTACAGCCCCAACAGCTTTTTGCTGGGGGGGCTGGCCAGTGTCATGTCGGCCATTACGATTGCGTTTGGCGCGGCCGTGTGGGCGTGGCGACGGGTTCGGCCGCAGGGGGAGCTGACCAACACGCGGAGCATCGCCAAAAACAGTGTGTTGCCGATGGGGCTGAACCTGTTCAACCGCGGCATAGACTTTTTGTTTGCCGCCTTTTACCTGCGCCTGCTCGGGCCGGGTGATTCGGGGGCGTATGCGACGGCGATTGCGATGGCGGGCTTGTTCGAGATTTTGGCCAACTTTGGGCTGAACGCCTATCTCATTCGGGAGGTGTCGCAAGCCAAGGAGCGGGCGAGCAGTTACCTGCTCAACACGACGATTTTGCGGCTGGGGACGGGGGTGGTGGGCAGTGTGCCCATCTTGCTGTATGTGTGGCTGACGAGTTACGGGGCGGAGACGAACGCGGCCGTGCTGTACCTGATGGTGGGCATGGTTATTTCGGGGATTGCTTCGGGCTTTACGGGGCTGTTTTATGCGTATGAGGAGGCGGAAGTCCCGGCCGCCATCACCACCCTAACCACCATTATGAAGGTGGTGCTGGGGATGGTGATTTTGTTGTTGGGGTGGGGGTTTGTGGGGTTGGCGGCCAACTCGATTGCGGTGAATATCATCACGCTGGGGATTATTATGGGCACGGCCGTGCGCCGCTACCCATTGCGCGGGCCGTGGGTGGTGGATTGGTCGCTCCAGCGGCGGATGCTGGTCCACAGCTACCCACTGATGATTAACCATCTGTTGGCGACGGTGTATTGGCAGGTGGATGTGCTGATTTTGCGGGAGATTAACGGGGAGACGGTCGTGGGCTGGTACAACTCGGCCTATAAATATGTGAATGCGCTGAATGTGATTCCGTCGTTTTTTACGTTTGCGCTGTTCCCGATTATTGCGCGGCAGGTGCATAGCAATGTGGCGGATGCGCGGCGCACGTTTCGGATGTCGGCCAAGGTGCTGACGCTGGTGTCGTTGCCGTTAGCGGCCGTGGTGACGTTCCTCGCCCCAGTGCTGATTCGGTTGTTGGGGGGGGAGGCGTTTATGCCGCATGGGGGCATTGCGCTGGCGGTGGTCATCTGGTCTATTCCGTTTGGCTGGCTGAATAGTGTGACCAATTATGTGTTGATTTCGCTGGGGCAGGAGCGGCTCCAGACGCGGGCGTTTGTGTTGGGGGTGAGCTTTAATGTGGTGGGGAATTTGTTGTTGCTCCCGCGCTATAGTTATGTGGGGGCGGGCCTGACGACGATTGCGTCGGAGATACTGCTTCTGCTGGTGTTTAATTATTATTTGGTGCAGAAGATGCCGGCCGTGGGGTGGCTCCAGTTGTTGTGGAAGCAGGTGGTGGTGGCGGTGGGGATGGTGGGGGTGATGTGGTTGGTGGCGGGGTGGCTGGGGGTGGGAGCGGCCGTGGGGGTTGGGCTTGTTTTTTACCCGTTGGGGTTGTGGCTGTTGCGGGTTTTTGGCGCGGAGGAGTGGCAGGTGGTAGCGGCCGTTGTGCGGCGCGGGTGTTGAAGGGGGGGGGAGGACACACAAGCTGACTCTCAGGTTAAGGGCTCTTTTTGTGGGGGGCTCCATGCATTACTAACATTGGTACGAGCGTGGATATAGATAATCTGTCCCCATATTATGCACCTTCTTTTTATTCCAAGTGGTGTTTGAATGCTAGCCAATTCAGAACCTATATTTTGACGTTTTTCCCCAATTTTGTAAATGGACTGTCCGCTAATATCTTCGCCCAAACCTATGTCTGCTCGCATAGATATAAGCACTATTTTCCGCGCTCTTCGAATCACATGATATTTTTGTGGAGACCCTTCAAAATCCCACAATGCCTGCTGAAATGCATAAACTGCGTCGCGAGTCACATCTTCAGCCAGAAGACCACCTTTACTATACCGCCACTTTAAAATTTGTTCAGCCATTGCCGGGTCGTTTCTTGGGTGATTTTATTCTTGCTAGTTGCAACACCTTCCACAATTTGACAAAGTTGTGCAAACGATTCAATTCTTTCTGCCAGAAGTTTTAAAAAATTAATTCTTTACCAAGTGCTTCTCTCCAACGACGTTGTTGTTCATACTCAAATCGAAGTTCTTCAATTTCTTTTTGATGATTGAATTTTTGTTCTTCTAGTTTTATTTCCGCGCTTCATTTGTTCATCTTGAAGCTTGTCCCGTGAACGCACATA
>JADJSZ010000098.1 GCA_016711405.1 Candidatus Hadersleviella danica
CGCCATCGTGGTTATGGCTTGGCCACCGACTTGCCCGTGCCTGTTTTTCCAGCAAGCGACAAGTGGGGGTTAACTGTGCGGTCAATCAAAATTGGGCGGTTGTTTTTGTCAATCCCCAAAGGAATAAGGGAGCCGTCGCCCTTGCTCATAAAGTCAACCACCGCGCCCCACGATGGAACCCCCAACCGATGTGGTGTGGGGACGGGTAACGCGGCCGTGGGCGAAGCGGTCAGAGCCAATTGCGGCCGTGGGGGAGGCAGTTGGGCAAAATCCCTTTTGACAAATACGTGCTGGCCAGCGGCTGGAGCTTGAATGACCACGTAGGGGTTGATACGGTTACGTGCCCACATGAAAGCGGCCATGATACCCACCAGAAACGCAAGCACGGCCGCGCCAAACAAGGCGGGGTAGATGTAGGTGTAGCGAAATGATTCCCACCATACCCGATTCTCAAGCCGCCGTTGCTCCCCTGCTAACCGCGCCGCCTCCGCGTCCTGTGCGAGTTGTGCATCGGCCGCTTGCCGCTCGGCAATCATCAGGGAAGCGGTGTAGGTGAGTTGAAAGGCAAGCTCTTCGCGCACATCGGCCGTGGCTTTCATGGCCTCCGCTTGCACCGTGCCGTAAGCATCGGCCGTGGCTTGCGTTTGCGCCGTCGCTTGGGCATCGGCCGTGGCCTGAGCATCTAACGCTTGTTGCCGTTGCAACGTGGCCTGAGCGTTCACAGTTTCAACCGCGTGAACGGCCGCCGTTGTGGCCACGGCCGCTTGTTGGGTAGCTGTGGCTTGTGCGTTCACAATGGCGTTGTAGGCGTTCACGGTGGCTTGCGCGTCGGTCACGGGCATGACTTCGTTCGCAAAAGCGTTCACAGGGGGAACGGCCGTAAACGATGGCGCAACGGCTGGGGGTGTGTTTGCACACGCGGCCGTGAACGCCAGCATGAACGCCGCGAACACCAGCAACCCGATTTTAGTTAGACCATTGAACATCGTTGTACTCCTCTTCGTTCACACCATCGTTTACGCCACTTTCCAAAAGCGGGTATTCGTTCACATCTTCGTTCACAGATTCGTTCACGCCCTCGCCCGCCAAAACGTAGCCGGGCGCGTTTACGGGCATGGGTGTATACGGCCGTGCGTTCACACCAGCCCCGCCCCGTGAACGTTTGCGCTTGAATTGACGCACCAAACCGTTCACGCCGCCTTTGCCGAGCAAGCCACTGAACGCGGTCATCATGCTAGTTAGCACCATGCCCACAACCAAGAGCCACAACCAAAACGTGCCCGCCCCGCGTGGTTGTGCATCGGCCGCCAATCGGTCAATGGAAGCGGAAGCGGTCAGGGCATAGGCCATATCCGCCTCGTGGGCGAGGCGCATGTGGAGCGAGGCCACGGCCGTTAAAGCGAGGGCAAGCAGGGCAAGGGCGATAACTGTTAGGAGAAAGCTATAGGTGTGTTTCATCGTTCACCTCACGTAGCCAAGCGGTAAACCGTGAGCGTTCCCCAATCCTCTTCAACGACGGCCGATTGTTACGCTGTTTTTTCGTACCATTCAACTGCCTCTGCTAAGACCATCCAACGGCCGCGCAATCCGTTCAGCACATAGGCCGATGGGCGGCCGTCGGGTAAACAAAATTGACCGTTGCGTATCCAATTCTTAATTGTGTTTCTGGAAACACCGAACCGTTCAGCTAGTTCGTGAACGGTGTAGGCGGGTTTGTTTAGCAGGTCATCTAAATGGGGATTGTTCACAGTCACCTCTCTTGCATGTTTGGCTAATCATAGTATCGTTCACGGCCGTTGTCAATTTGTTTGACAATACGGCCGTGTGAACGTATTATGGAAAACGATTGTGAACGATTTAGCAAGCGAAGTGTGAACGGCCGTGAACGATTTTGTAAACGGCCGTGAACGGTTAGGAGGTATCAGTGAACGCAAGTGTGAACGATTTTATGAACGATGAAAACGCGGCCGTGAACGATGGCGTGAACACGGCCGATAAAATGGAACGGATTACAAAGTGGCTTTTAGGCGTATTGGTTGCCATTCCGTTTTTAATCAGTTTTGCGGGGCTGAAAGAATTGGCAACTGATATGGGGGTCAATTGGCCGTCCCTGTACCCGCTCATGTTGGATGGCGGGGTGGTCATTTTCAAGGTATTGGCGGCCACGGCCGCGTTGCGTGGGGAGCGCAATAACTTTGCGTGGGGCATGGCCTTTGCCCTGACAGGGGTCAGCATCGGCTTGAACGTCGCCCACATCGGCTTTAGCGAGACGGCCAAAGTAACCGAAAACTTTGGGCTGGCCGCGTTTATGCACGGCCTCCCTCCCCTGATGGTTTTCTTGGCTTTCTTCGCCGTCATCACCCGCATTGAATCGCAAGCCAAAAACGAACGCGCCGCCTTGACCTATGAGGGCTTGCTGGGCAAGATTGAATCGGCACGGGCAACCTTGGCCGATTTGGGCGCACAAGTGGGGCAGTGGACGGCCGCTCTTGCCACGGCCAAAGAAGCGCACGATACGGCCGTTACCAATCTCAAAGAAGAGCAGGGCGCGGCCGTGGCGACGTTCAAGAAAGCAAAAGAGGCCATTGACCAGCGCACGGCCGAATTGACGGCCGCCAAAGAAGTGTTGGAGCAGGAGGTGGCGACATTGCGCGGGGAAGCGGCCGATTTGACGGCACAGATAGCGGCCAAGCGGCTTGCCCTGACAACGGCCAAACAAAAGCCTGACAAGGCCACGGCCGGGGATGATAAAATTGCCGCTTTGTTGGAAGCCATGCGCGGGAATCCAGATGCAAGCTATCAGGATTTGGGCACGGCCGTTGGTGCGTCAAAGGGCTGGGTGTCCAATCGGGTAGGGGAACTAAAAGAGGCTGGGCACGTTCACAGGAACGGGCACGGCTGGGAAGTGCTGACTAAGTAGCTACTTACTACTTACTACTTACTACTTACTACTTACTACCCTCTCCAAACCCCCGCCTAACCAGCGGGGGTTTTTGTTTTCCAAAATCTGAACTATTTGGTATTGACATACAATAACGTATGATTTACAATACCCTTATCAGCAAACACAAAGCAGGTTCAGAGAGGCAAACGCATGAGCAACCAAATCTTTTCCCACTACGAAGTACAATTTTTAGCGGCCGACAAAGCAACGGTTTTGGGCACGGTTGACCAACTGGCAACCTATCCGCTGGCCACGGCCGTTCGTGATGACGAAGCGCAATGGCCAGCGACGGCCGAGTTTGCCCAAATCAACACGGTTTACCGCACGGCCGTGCGCGGGATTGATTACGGCCGTGGGAGCGTCGCCAATCGGTTTGCTGGTCACACTCCGAAAGGGGTTTATCAGTTTCGTTACGATTAACCAATACGGAGAATAAAACTTATGAGCAAGAAAAAGGCGTTATTTGCTGGCACAGCAAAGCAACTGGTTATGAAAGCGGGGGGGGGGGATGTGATTACGACGAGGCCGTTGAATTAGCGGCCGAAATGGACAAGGAGTACCCCGAGCTTGCCCATTGGGTGCGCGAAGTAAAAGAGGAAAAGGAAGCCGAAACCGATTAACCAATCTATTGTTTTAGGAGACAAATATCATGCAAGAAACAGAAGTAGCACGAATGAATGGCGGTTTGGCAAGCCTCTATTACTCTCTCAGGGATTATTTTGTGGATTACTGCTCACTAAACCCCGAGTTTGCCGCAAAAAACGAAACCCTCTTGATTCGCGTTTCTAACAACGAAAATATACACCAATACTCATACGGCGTACCCATTGACCAAATGATTGCCGCCTTAAATATGGCGGCTCCAGCAGGAACGACTTTTGGGACTTTTGCCGACGGCCGTGGTGTTGGCTGGATGTCCAGCGCAAAGTAGCGGGCGTGGGAGCCTACCCCCTTCCCTTGTAGCTCAGTGGATAGAGCAATGGTTTCCTAAACCATCGGCCGTGGGTTCGACCCCCACCAAGGGCACTTTTTAGCAATCTAGTAAGCGAGGTATCAGATGACAGTAATCGCAACCTTGGGATAACCCACCACGGCCAGCAGGTGCAAATCAAGGCCGAAATGGGGACTGCCCAAGAAATTATGGCCTGCTACGAAGCGGGCAAAATAATCGGGCGGCATGGCGTGTATTGGGCAACTAACGGGCATGTGGCTGTCAAGCTCAAGAGCGGAGAAATAAAGCGGCTAGACCGCGCCACGGCCGCTAACATGATGGCCACATGCAACGCATTGCCAGCGGCCGATTACCACAACATGACCCCACAAGTCAGCGCGGCGCACCTCTGCCTTGTCAGAGAATGGCAAGAGCTTCAAGACAAAGACGACCGCTACAAGCCATTCGACATTGAACAAATCGCAGAGGACAAGGGCGAACCAGACGAACGGCGGGAATGGGCTGAAAATGTAGCCCGGACGTTAAAGAGCATCTTGCTTGGCCGATTTGTCACCCGTGACATGGCCGAGCTTGTGGGCGGTTTCTTTGCTGAATCCGCGCCATTCACCAAATTTATTAGCAAAATGGAAGTTTTGGGGGCATGGCCTCCAAAGGAAGGTACTGATGGACAACATTCAACCCGTCCCCCTGTGGGCAACCCAACGCGGCTACGAAGCCGTGGGCAAGCTGTACGCCGCCCAACCCGAGTGGCGGCCGATGATTGACACGGCCGCTACGGGAACGGCCAAACAGCGTCAAGAGATTTTGGAGTGGGCAAAGGGCTGGCTGACTATCCGCCATGTCATTACCCTAACCGAAGCCGAAAGCCGTTGGAGAGTAAGCAACCTTCGCCAAAACAAACTTGACAACCCTTTGCCGCTGGCGTTCGGGCGGCCGTTATTGGCTGACCACCACCAGGAAATGGAACGCTGTTACGGCGCGGAGCCGACGCAGGAGGCGCACCATGCCACGCAAAGCGCATAAGGCAGTATCGGCCGCGCCCTTGCCCGAAACGCTACAGGAAACGGCCGCACGGGTGGCGTGTGAAGCGTTGGGCGATGCTTTGGCGGCGCACCGACGGGGGATTGTTTCCTCGCCTAACCAATGGGCTGATTTGGTGGCGATGTTGCTGGAAAATGCGGCCATATGTGCGCGGCCGATTTGGATAGGGGAGAATTAACATTATGGGTTACATGAAACACCATGCAATCGTGATTACATCATTCGACGGGGGGAGAATTGCAAACGCCGCCGCCTTCGCTCAGGGCATTGGGCTAGACGTTTTGGGGCCGAGTGACCCCGCAATGAACGGCTATCGCTCTCTGCTGATTTGCCCCGATGGGAGCAAAGAGGGCTGGCCAGATAGCGACAAGGGCGACGAACGGCGCGAAGAAATGCGGGAATGGCTGGATTCCCACAAAGATGCAGATGGAAGTAGTGCTTTTAGCTGGGTCGAATTCTCTTTTAGCCCAGATGACCACACGGCCGATTTAGTTGCCCATGCGTGGGCGGGGGAGAATTGAACGATGAAAGCCGACGGCTGGAAGGAACTGATTAAAAACGCCGTTCGCGAAGCCGAGGCGGGCGATTTTGAGACATTGGACATGCTTGCCCGCCATCTCGGAGATGTGCGATTGGGCAAAGCAGGAACTTCGTAACAAGGGTTACGGGTGTACAGGGGTTGATATTCTGGAAACTGTTAAGTTGGTTCCAAAGGAAGGTGAATGATGAACGAACAAGAATGCGAATTATGCGGCGCGGCTTATGAAGATGGGTGTGCCGAGTGCGGTATGCCCTTGTGTGCCGATTGCATGGATGATGACGGCCTGTGCCCAGCGTGTGCGAGCGACAAGGCCAGAGAGGAAGCGGAGGGCGAAGCGTGACCAACAAATTCCCCCCCCACGTCATGCGGGCACTTCGCGGCCGTCTTGACCTTGCCGAAACGATACCTCTGCCGATGCTGAAATAAACAAGTACACGGCCGCCCGCGCCTTTGGCCAACTATGCGCGTGGAAGCTGGGCAGTGAAACATGGGCAAGCACGGTGATTAGTTGGTTAGAAGATTGCGGGTATGAGGTGAAAGAAAAGCCATGAACAACAAGGTAAAGCGCATTAGTAATAGGGAGGTTCGCCGCAGGGGATTGGATGTTGCAACAAAGTGCCCGTCCTTTCACAAAAGCCAAGGCGTTAGGGAAATGAGAAAGCACTTTGACCCGCTCTACCCTGTGCGGTATGGCGACCTAATTTACAATGTGCCTCGTGAGATTTACGACAGTATCTAATTCATAAAACAAAAAGCCCCTTACCGATTTTGGTAAGGGGCTTTTTTTATTCACCCAAATCGGGCTACTTTCGGCCGTGGCTGGCGTGGCGCGTCAACACATCGGCCGCGTATCGTATGGGCACGGCCGTATTGTACCAAAAACACGAGACCCCCGCCGCTTTCACGACGAGGGTCTCTAACAAATGTGGGGTATCTGATTTTAGTAGGGGGCAGGTTGTTCGGGCGAACCCCTTACCCCCTTGGGAGGGAGCCTAAAAAGAATTATACAGGCTTACGGCTCCACTTGCAACGCCCGCGCAAAACGCGCCACAACCACCCCGCCGCCAACCATCATGGCACTGGCCATCAGCGACAAGCCCGATTCACGAATCACTTCGGGCTTCGTATAGGTGCGGTCAGGGATAGTTATGGCCATTGCCCATTGCTGAAAAAACATCACCGACAAAATGCCGATGGTGTAGCGCACGATTAAGTACCAGCCGGGGCGATTGGCTCCCTCCTCGAGCTTGGTAATGTAGGGGTCAGTCTGGTGAGCGATATAGCCCACGGCAACCCCCGCGAAAGCGGTCAGAATTGTTTTGGCAAAACTCATGTTACAGTGTCCTCTTGCTGTTTGTTGGTGGCGACGGCTGCTCTTCTTTGGGCGGCGGGCTGGCTATCGGCCGCCCTTGCCCGTCCGTTTGCGGCCACGGGATATGGGGGAAGCGTTGCCGCATTTCCTTGAGGAAATTGTCCATTTTCCCCTCGCGCTCCAATTGGGTCACAAGGCTCTGGGCTTTCAGGGGCAACGTTTCACCCTCTATCATATCCCAATTCATATCTATGTAAAAGACGGCCGTTCGCAACTCGTTTAGCCCCATGTGTACCAGAATGAGGTCATAAATCGCAATGTGGAGCCGGGCATGGGTATCAACATCCAACGTAATCCCTGCTATTCTCATGCGCTCTTCGTACACCTGCAACTTGACCTGCAACTTAAACAATTCCCGCTGTACCTCTGACCGTTCTTTGCTGTACTGCTCTTGCATCTCATTCAATTGCTTTTGGCTATCACGGTACAGGGCTAAAAGCTCGGCCGCGTTGACCGATACCCGCGCCGCCTCGCTTCGCCCTTTGGCAAAGCTAAATTGAACCATGACGGCCATCACAATGAGGGTAATGAGGAGCATCCACGAATCAGAGAACATGGTCACTTACGCCTTGCCCAACTCCCGCTTGAGCATGGTATTTAGTTCAATCAATTGGCGAGTGACCTTGTTACTGTTGACTACCATCCCCGCCATGAGGATTAAGCTACCAAAAAGCAATGTATTGACAGGGCGCAACACAATGCCAGAGATAGAAGAGGGCACAATCCCCGCTATGAGCAGGGCGTAATAGAAGCTATACGCGAGGGACGAAAACAGGGCAAGAGCTGTGCCCACTATTTCAATCGCTTTCGTGTACGCCCGGTGCCGAATGAGATAGCCTAGTGCCACCGACAGAGCCACGGCCGCGCCCGCCGTCGCCAAAAAGCTAGACCACGTAAAAATCAGGGAGGGCGATTGCTTCGCCACTTCGTTTAACCACTCTATTATCATACGCACTTACCTTAACCAACCGCGCCCACTGGCACTGAGTTGGTTGAACGTGGGCTGTTGTTGCAAGCCCACCCGTAACACGAACGGGTCATTGCCCTCCCCCATGTCTACCCACGGGTCTGCATTGATAAAGTAAGCGTGGTAGGCCACACCCGAGGCGTGGCTTTCGTAGTAAGCCGTTAGCGCGGCCGTGTCGCTTTCGGCCGTGGGGTTCGTGTTCACAATCCCCCACTCAGTCACCCACAAGGGCAGTTTGTCGTAGCCCAGCAAGGCCAGCAAATTGCGCCATTGTTCGTGTAGGTGTATGTGCGTAGGCACATCCTGAACGTAGTTATGCACGGCCGCGCCCGCCATCTGGGGCGCGTCGCCCGTCGCTTGGACAACCAACTCGTGCCAACGGCGCAACCAATTCGCGTCCGCTTGCCACTTGTCACGGCCGAAAAAGCTCATGTTGGGGCCGATAAGTTGGGCGTGGGGCATGGCCGCTTTGGTGTCCAGATAGAAGCGCACCGCCTCCTCTGGCCTTATGTTGGCTTGGGCATGGTCATTGGGTTCATTCAGCCACAAGAGACGGCCGCTGTAATCCCGCCCCAACACGCGCACCGCTTCCTCTAAGCAGTTGGCCACGTTGCCCCACCCGCCCGCGCCCCACAAAAAGGGCACATAGGCGAGGCCGTCCACATGCCCTTGCACCGTCCAGTTGTGGAACCAGCCCGCCCGCGCCGTCAACGCTTGCCAGTTGCCCACGGCCACAATCCCCGCCATGCCCCGTGCCGAGACGCGGGGCGGCCGTGGGACGGCGGCGTGGGCAACCATCGGCATGTAAGCCGTGAAGCGGCGCGGGGCGCGGCCGTGTCGCCCATCATTACGCTTCCCCCACTTGCCCAAGCTCCCATTGAATCGGGGCGTTGGCTTGCACATGAAAGGAAACGGTTATTGTTTTCGCGTCGGGCTGGGGCGGCGGGGGCAATGGCTCGCCCGTGGTTGTAAACAGGTTATACCGCTGGAGCCAATCCCCGCGCTCGATTTTGCACAAGCCCAAGATGTTGCCCGTCACTTCGGCCGTGCCGTGCATCATGGAATCGGCCGGGGCATGAATGGCGTAGCCCGTTTGGTGCAAAATGGTGTTACCTTGCACCAATAGGCCGCTGTAATCCTCTTCGTACTCTGACCACGCCACTTGTAGGCCGTTGTTGCCGCCTATCACGGTGTTGTTTTCAATGACCAACCCCTCGGAGCGGGGTCTAAAGCCCGTCCCTTCGCGGGCGATTTGGATGCCGTGGGCAAGCTCGGCACGGCCGTTTTTGGTTTTGCGTGGGGCATGGGGGGTGAAGGTGATGCTATTGCCGCGCACGGTCACATTGCGGCACTGCTGTAGGTAAATGGCGACGGTGTGGGAGCTATCCACAAAGGTACAATCCACCACTTCCCCGCCGTCGGTGCTGAAAAAGCCGACGCTCTCACCCCAGCCGCGCCCGAAGTGGCAACGCCGAATGGCAAGGCGTTTGGCGGGAATCCCGCTGAGCTTGTAATCCTCAGTGCCCGTCACGGCCGCTGGCCAACCCCCGCTACGGCCGTACATTTTGCGAAGCCGCTCCCCATAGTTGCACAAGCTGGTTTCGTCTATGGTGCTATCCTCAAGGGTCAGGCCGTCAAACCAGCCGCCCACGGCACGGTACAAAATGCGCGTGGTCTTAATCCGTTGCAAGAGCGTTTCGCGGCTGTTGTAGACATACACCCCGCGCCCCGCGTTTTGGAAGGTGAGGGAGCCGCCCACGGCCGCTTGCACGGTGATGCTTTCGCAGTCTTTAATAAGGAGGGCTTGCACCTTTCGCATGTCCTCAGTCACTTCCACGGTGTAATCCTCACGATAACAAGCGTCTACCACGGCCGATAGACCGCCGTCTACCACCACATGCCCCACGGCTTCGATGGTGATGTTACGGCCGCCCTCTACCTTTTGGGGCGGGTATTGCCCGCCGTGCCAAACGATGTGCCCGCCATTGGGCAATTTGGAAGCGGCGCGAGCAAGGGTGTTGTAGGGTTTGGCGGCCGTGCCGTCGTTGTTGTGGTTGCCGCTCGGGTCTACATGCAGAATTGTGGTCATAGCTTTTCCTTGGCTGTTAAGCCGGGCCGAAAAGAAAGAAGGCCAGCCGTGACAATCGCCACGGCTGGGGTTCGTCTATTCAATCGGATTTACTCAGGGATTCGTTCACGTCATCTTGCACCCGCGCTAAAAAGAGTTTGCACGATTTTCGCCCAATCGTCTGCATCTTGGGCGGGGTTCTCGCTCCACAAATCGCGCAAAAACGCGCCCAATTCAGCGAGGCTTTCGCCGTCATAGTCAAGGGCAACGGATTCGACAATAAACTCAGTAACGCCCTGCTCTTGCACGGCCGTTTTCACCTTGACGGCCGCACGGCCGAAAATGTAGGCCGCGCTGACAATGGCGGCCGTGGCTCCCATGACCAATTGCAACGCTTCGCTGGCCTCTGGCTGGGTCAAAATGCCTAAGACCACGGCCAAATTGACCACGGCCGTTAACCAAAATTCAGTTGTCTTGTAACCTGTTTTCATCTTGTCACCTTGTCCTTTTCAATAAGAGTTATGGGTAAAAACGCACACCGTCTAAGCTAACGCGCCCCATGCCGATGGCAACCACGTCGCCATTTGGCCACACTTCGACACGGCCGCCGTCCACGGCAAAGGTCAATATCTCGCTCGGCCGATACTTCGTGGGCAAAACAAGCGCATGAGCCGCGCCCAACTTTGTGCCCGCTACGATGTTGCCTTTTAATGCCACCTCGCCCGCTGGAGAGAGGCGATAAGCGGCCGTGCTGTACCCATTGCCATAATTCCCCCACCCGCTGGCCAGCGTCGCCGCTTGCCAGTCATCGTCCGCCAAAGCGTGGCCGTTCACCACCACTGCCCCGGCGATGTTTTTGTAACTCGCCCCTTCCGCCTCGTCCCACTTTATCCCGCAAGCAATGGCGCAAAAGCGGCTGTGATTCACACTTAAAATAGATTGCCCCGCCTTGGTCACTTCCACGCCGCCAAAGCCGCCCCCTAGCACCGTCAGGCTTACGGGATTGTTGTCAGGCAGAGCTTCCAGCACCACGGCCGCATGATTGCCGCCCACAATGCTGGTGCTACGAAACACAACCCCGCCGCCTGCATCGTTGAACAGCGTGCCCACGGCCGAATCTCCCCCATCCAACACTTGGAAGGTGTGCGCCTGCACCACACTACTTGTCGCGCTTTGCGCGGCCGTTTCGTTTCCCCACTGGGGCAAGCAAGCCACAGCGAGTAACAGCAAGAAAAACAATCCCATCGTTTTTGTTTTCATGGTTCCTCTAAAGCGAGAAGCGAACTCCATCCAAGCTAGATTGGGTCGTACTTCCCCCAACAACAAACGAGACATCCCCGCCTGTTGTGACTTCAATAATCCCCACGGCCGAATTTGCCGCCCCTGCAAATCGCCGCGTCTCGCTCGGCCGATAGGCCGCTGGCAAGTTAAACATGACGGCCGTAGCCGACGAACCGCTTTTCAGCACCCCCTTCAAGGCCACAGTGCCATCAGGCATGAGGCGATAGCCCGCCGTGGACTTGGTGGGCGAACCTGCATAATTAACCCAACTGTTCAAGAGGGTAGGCGTAACCCATGCTGAATCCGCGCCCGCCGCGCCAACCGTGACCACGGCCGCGCTCTGGTTCTTGTAGGTCAGTGCGCCCGCCGCCCACGCTATCCCCGCCTTGGCCGCCTCAAACGCAGTTGTATCGGCCGAAAGAATGACATCGCTACTTCCATCACGCACCCTTAAGATTGGCGTTCCTTGCGCTACCAACTCAAACCAAATTTCTGCGCCCAAGGGGGAGACAAAGCGATAAAAACAGCCCGCCGTCGTGCCCCCATCGTTTGGCTCACTGTGTAGCTTTAGCGTGTTGCCGTGCTGAAACAGTGCGCTTTGCACCTCTCTTGCCACGTTTACGAATTTCAGCTTGTTATAGGTGGGGACATCTACCTCGTCCTCTGCCCCGTCCACGGCCAAAATTTCCATGCCGTCCGCATTTAGCAAAATGGTTCCATCAGCCACGCGCAACTCTTCCACATCGTTGTTGATGTTGGCCTTGCCGCTCTCGAATTTGGTCTTGCCTATCAGATTGCCGTCTGCGTCAAATACCTGAAACCCGTCATCGTCGAGGCTGTAACGGCCGCCGCGCTCGTCGCCCCGCCGCTGGGCACGGTGGAAACGTAGGCGAACACAGGGGCATTGCTTTCGTACACCGCACGGTGTTCAATCGCCTCAAGTTGCCTTGAGACAAACACGGCCATGTCGGCCGTGCCAACCAAGGGCTGGCCAGCAAGCACACTGGGTGGGTCGCTCAGGAAGTGGAAAGTGGGGTCGTGCTTATCCGTGGGCGCGGCATAGGTGTCGCTGGCATCCAATACCCCGTTCAGGAATACCCGCACCCCCTCGGTTTCGCCCCAATCCATGCCCGCCAAAAGCCAGCCATTGGCCGTGATGGTGGTTGCCCCTGTCACGGTCACGCCGTTGTTTTCGGCAACCAACTTGCCCGTCGTGGAGATATAAAAGGCCACGGCCGCGCCCCCGCCGTCTTGCCGCAAATAGACAATGTGGCGGTTGCCTGTAGCGGTCACGGCCGCCATATTCAGCCAGACCATGATACTGCCCTCGGTGCTGACCAGCGTATCGGTCACACTGCGGTCTACACGGCCGTTGGGGGGAATGAGGGCATGGTAAGCCAGCAACGGCTCGGTGTAGGTACTGGTACTGGCATGTGCCGTGCCCGTCCACGCACACCCCGCGCTATCCCCGTCAAAAATGGGGCCTGCATAGGAACGCGCAACAAGCCCCCAACAATCGGCGTACCACACTTCGCTGGTGTAGCCTGCTTGCACCAAAAGCCCGAACACGCGCACGGCCGAAACGGAAGCATCGGTGGTAAATGTTTGGGAAATGCGCCATGCCCCGCCGCCTAAATTTTCGTAGCGGGCATCGGTCACATAGCCCGTATTGCCCGTTCCCCAACTTACTAACGGCCGTATGTGCGTGGCACTGACCGAACCGCCGCCTATGCGCCTTACCACAACTGACCATGTGTAAGTTGTGGAAACGTCAAGGGCAAGCCCCTCGGCATAGTACATATTGGCTGACCCACTGGTGTACGCCCATCTCAGGCTGGCCTCGCCCCTGTAAGACCAATCCGTTGAACGGGTCAGCGATACCGTGCCGTCCGAGGCAAAGTAAGTGGCGTCGGTTTCAAGGCTGGGATTCTTGAGCAGATTGGTTGTAGCTGGATAAGCCACAAGCCCTTCGCCGTATTTGCCACGCTGGTACAAGACAGAGCCGCTTGTCGAGTAGGGAGTTTGTCCCCTGTGCCCTGTGAGGGCGCGGTCAAGGTTCAGAATCATGGTCGCGTCGGGGATTTGCAGGGCATGAGGCCCCACCAAATACCCCGCTCGTAACGCGCCCAACACATCGCCGTCAAATTGGCTGTCAGGCTCACGATTCACACCAAAGCGGGTGCTTCTCACTCGCAAAGTGGAGCCGTACAGGTCAGCATTGCCCGTGCTGTTTAGCGTGGCCGTGGTGGTATTGCCCGTCACGTCCACGTCGCCCGTTACGGCCAAATCATCCCCCACGGCTACGTCGCCCGTTGTGGTGATGTTGCGAACCGTGGTTATGTCCCGCGTGATGGCCAAATCTTGCCCAATGCTGGCATTGTCTTGAATGGTGATAGAGCGCAGTTTGATATGTCCACTGGCATCGGCTTTGAGTAACGCACTGACAAGGGCATGGGCATCGGCCGTGGCTGTAATGGCGTGGGTGTGCCCTGTGCCGCTGGTGGCGTTTGTGGTCGTGGCCGTAAGGGTGGAAGGGCGGAGTACAACCCCCGCTATTGGCGGCAATACCCCCGTTCTCGCCACGCGCAATTCCCCCTGAAAACTCAAGCCCCGAACTAGCAGACAAGTTTATCTGTAAAGCCGTGCCGAAAATTTCAAGCCCATTGCCCAAATTGAGCCTGACCACGCCTGAATCAATATGAATCCCACCTGCAACGTTAATTGTCAGGCCGTCAAGCGTGACGGCCATGCCTGGCCCTAAATCAATTCGCAAATCACCGCTAACTACTTCCAGCCCAGTGTTTGCGCTTAACCCCAATCCGCCGCCGTCAACGATTAGCGGGTCTTGTATGTCTAGCCCCACCAGTTGCCCACTCAGGGTAATGGGAGCCGTGACCGTGACAGGGTCATGGTGCGCGTCGGCATCGGCCGCATGGGTCGCAATTTTGTTGTCAATTTGGA
>JADJSZ010000099.1 GCA_016711405.1 Candidatus Hadersleviella danica
GCTTCAAGTCTGGGCGGTACTTCATTATTTCTCAAGTATTGCAAGCCATTCGTTTAGAAATTGCGGGGCTTGCTGAGGTAGACCCATTTGATGTCTTTGCCTTTTACTGGCGGGTATTGTTCCCCAACTAACTTTGGAGAACAAAAACCCCACATTGAGATGATTGTCCGTGATGGTCGAGAATTGGGGCTTATACGTCCATCACGCCGCATTCGCATTGAAGCACCAATTATTCCTGAAGATAAATTCGTCCATTGCCTGAGGGACAAGGTTGGTTCTGATGGCCTCGTTATGCTCAGCGCAAAGGGACTATTTCTTATTTCCCATCTGATTTTAGGTTTTGGGAAACTTTTCAGCCTCCAACTACGGTTACTTCTACGTAAGAATTGAATTGTTGGAGCAAATGCCACAAGGGTTGCCCCTACTAAGCCAAATAAGGTTGCTTGCGCAAATACAAGAAAATCTTGTAGGCCGTCTCATCGGGGAAGGCATTGCTGGTATCTATTGTTATTTCCGGCCGCAATGGGTGGCTCATAAACCCCCGTAAAAGCAGAGCAAATTGTTCTCCCGCAACCGCTCTTGCTCTATTTCTGAGTCGCAAAACAGGTAGACCTCGGTAAGGTGCGGCACCATGTGGCGCAAGGTATCGCGGTAACGCCGCTCATTGGCTGTGGCCGCAATGAGGACATTTTGCCCCTGCTTGGCCAGCCATGCCGCCCACTGGGCAATCACCCCATACAGCCATTCGCTTTCATCCACCGTGTGGTTGGGCGAGGGGGTTAGAAGCGGCCGTAATTCGTCTGTATCCAGAATGAGTGACGGGATGCCGCGCTTGGCCAATAAGGTTTGCAGAGCCTTGGCGGCCGTGCTTTTGCCAGCGGTGGGCAAGCCTGTCATCCAGACCACAAATCCTGTTTGCGGTAGTATCGTGGTCATAAATCCTCCAAAAGATTAGACCTGACAAGCTCACAAGCCCATCAGGTCTTTTTACCACAGTTGATATGGAGGATTGTAGCACGGCCGTTTTCTCCCCTTGGGCGATAAATGTCACCCGTCTGCTGTGTGAAAGCTCATCAAAAGCCCCACCCCCATTGAAAACAAAAAAGCGGTGTATGCCATTATTCGAGTAAATAGTAAGTAGTAAATAGTGAGTAGTTTCCCGCTCACTGCTCACAACCACTCATATCACAGAAATTGTCTTAAACTGTCATTCCAGCGAGCGTGGCAAAGCCAAGGCGAGACCTTGATGAACCCAAACCCCGGCAATTCCCACTCGAAACAAGATTGACACACAAGCAGGCCACAAATCCCAACCCCCTCTATCTCTATCCTCTCTCCTCCCCCACATACGTCTCCGGCTTCATCGAAATCACCTGACTGGCACTATCCTCCCCCATCGTAATCCCATAAATCGTCTGCGCCGCCTGCACCGTGCCCCGATTGTGCGTAATCACAATAAACTGGCTCTTCTGGCTCAGCTCCTGCAACACCTCCCGAAAGCGGGTCACATTCGCCTCATCCAGCGCCGCATCCACCTCATCCATCATGCAAAACGGCGTGGGCGACACGGTGAGCAGGGCGAAAATGAGCGACGCGGGTCAGCGACCGCTCCCCACCCGAGAGCAGAGCCAACCCCTGCGGCCGTCGCCCCGGCAACTGCGCGATAATATCCACCCCACTAATCGTCAAATCATCGGGATCCGTTAGTAGTAATTCGGCCGAGCCACCCCCAAACAGCCGCTGAAACATCCCCCCAAACACGGCGTTCACCTTCGTCACCGTCTCCGCAAACGCCTTCGAGGTCAGCTCATCCAACTCCTCAATCACTCGGCGCAAATGGCCATCGGCCGCTTCCAAATCGGCCAACTGTTGCTCCAAAAAGTCGTGCCGGGTCTGCAACTCCTCATATTCGGCGGGGGCATCGGGGTTGATGGCTCCCATGCGGCTTAACTGGTTGCGGCGTGATTGGATACTCTCCTCGAGGTCATTGGGCAACTCCGCCACCTATCCATCTTCAACAACTGCGTACTCCAATCTTGCCGCCGCTGGCGCACCCGCTGGATTTGTTGCTCAAGCTGGGTCAGCGTCGTGCGCCGGCTGTCCGTAATCGCCCGACGGCCGTCCACCACCGCCCGCACACTCCCAATTTGCTGGCGCAATCCCTGCCGCTGTTGCTCCGCCTCGGTGATGGGCAGGCTGGCCAATTGGGTGCGCGCCTCGGCCAACTCCGCCTCCGCCTTGTGGGCGATGGCCAACTGGTCGCCCATCTGCCCCTGCAAAGCGGCGATTTTTTGGCCAAGCTGGGCAATCTCGGCCGCTTGTCCTTCCTGTTGGCGCACTGCAAAGCGCACCTGTTGCGTCATTTTGTCCGCTTCCCGCTGGGCGCGGGTCAGCCGTTGCCCCGCCTCGTTTTCCAGCCCCGCCAGCCGCCGCTCCTCACGGCCGAGGTCATCCATTTGCCGTTGCACATCGCGCAACTGGGTCTGCGTTTCTCCCGCCACCTCATCCAACTCCCCAAACTGGTCTTGCAGTTGGTCGAGTGCGGCCGTGGCCGTGCGCCACTCTGCCTCCCGCGCCAACACACTCGTCTGCCCATCCGTGCGTGGCAACTCCACCAGCCCATTGGCGTGGGCAATAAACCCCTCGGGGGCCACGGCCGCTGTGCCCGCTGGCAACTCGGGCTGGATGGCTCGCGCCGCCGCCGCATCCGCCACGAGAAGCAAGCCACTCAGCAACGCCTCGGCCGCTGGTCGCACCCGCTCATCCGTACAACGCACCACCTCCACCGCCCAAACACCATTCAGGCTCGTAGGTGCGACTTTAGTCGTCTCTTTTGTGTTCATCAAAGCTAAGGTTTGAGCAGGAGCCTTCCCCCGCACCAACCGCCACAAATTCTCCTCATCCGCCACCAGCAAGGTCGTCAAACGGCCGTGCAAAGCCACCTCCACCACCCGCTGGTACTCAGCCGGGATGTCCAAAAAGTGGGCCAACTGCCCCAGCAGATGCACCTCCTTGCCCACCTTCACCTCGGGCTGACGCATCTTGTCCAGCATCTCCGTTTGCGCCTGCTGGCGGGCAATTTTGGTTTGCAATTGGTTGAGCGCCGTGCGCTGTTCCTCCTGCGTGCGGCGCATTTTTTTGAGTTCTCCCTCGAGTGTGCGCCGCTCTTCGACCAATTTGTGCCTCTGCTCGCGCAACTCGGCCGCCGAATTTTCGGCCGCTTGCACGGCCGCCAACAGCTTGCCCTCCTGCTGGCGCAACCCGTCCAACTCCGCCTCATTTTGGATGGCCGCCTGTCGTTCGGCCAACCGCTCTTGGAGCTGGCTCTGTTGCCCCTCGGCCGTGGCCACCGCTTTTTGCGCCGCTTGCACCGCCTGCTCCAGCCGTTGCACCGCCTGCTTGCCGTGGTTGATGGCCGCTTGGGTCTGCTCAAAGCTGGCCTCGAAGTGGCGCAATTCGTTTTGGTGCTGGTTCAGCTCTTCCTGCGCGGCCGTTAAATCGGCCACGGCCAGCTCTAGTTCTTGTTGGGCGCGTTGCTGGTGTGTTTCCAGTTCGGGCAGTTCGTCGCTCGTTTCGGCCAGTTGCCGCTCGAGGGCGGCGCGGCGTTCCCGCCAAATGGCCACCTCACGGCCGAGTTTGTCCACCCGCTCGCGCAACTCGTCCCGCTCGGCTTGTTGGGCTTGGACGGCCGTTTGCACCTCGTGCAACTGTTGGCGCACAGTGTCCCCCTCCCCCTGCAAGGCCACCAATTTGTCCCGCGCCTTTTGCCACGATTGTTCGGCGAGGGCGGCCGTTTGGCGCCGCTCGCGCAGGAGCTTTTTGGCCTGCTCCCACTGGTAGCCATACCAGATGCGCAACAGGTGGCGCAAGTCGTCTACCACTTGTTGGTAGCTTTGGGCACGGCTGGCCTGCCGCTTGAGCGAGGCAAGGCGCGGCCGAATCTCGCCCAAAATGTCGTTGACGCGCAACAAGTTGGCTTGGGTTTCTTGCAGTTTGCGCAGGGTGCTGGCGCGTTTGCTCTTGTAATGGCTTGTCCCGCCTCCTCGAACAGGGCGCGGCGTTCGTCCGCTTTGAGCGACAACGCTTGGTCTATCAGCCCTTGGCCAATAATGGTGTAGGTTTGTTCGGCCAGCCCCGCTTTGGCCAGCAGGTCGCTGATGTCCATCCTGCGCACTTTTTGGCCGTTGAGCAAATACTCGTTTTCGCCAGAGCGGTAGGCGCGGCGGGAGATTTCGACTTCGGCATATTCAATGGGCAACCAGCCGTCGCTGTTGTCGAGGGTGAGGGTGGCTTGGGCCATGCCGGCGCGGGCGCGTTTTTGGCTCCCAGCGAAGATCATGTCGGTGGTTTTTTTGCCGCGCAGGGTGGAGTAGCTTTGTTCGCCGAGCACCCAGCGCACGGCATCGGCGACGTTGCTTTTGCCGCTCCCGTTGGGGCCGACAACGGCCGTGATGCCGTCGTCAAACACAAATTCGGTTTTGCTGGCGAAGGTTTTGTACCCTTGCAGAACGAGTTTTTTGAGTTTCATAGGGGGAGATAGAGGGGAGAGATAGAGATAGAGGGGGTATTAGACGACTGAACGAGGATATTTCCCTCTATCTCTATCTTCAATTTCTATCTGCTTTGTTTTATGGGGGGTTTTAGTTGGCAAATGCAATTTCAACATAGCCGACTAAAATTTTGCGGCGTTTATCGGCCGCTAGTCCAAATGTGCTTTGCTCATCGGGCCAAACGTGAATGCGCCATTGGTACATTTTTTCTTTCAGATGATACTCGAAGATGCGAATTTGTCCGTCAGGGCACTTGAATTGGCGTAAATGGCCATATTGTTGCATCGTTGCATCTGGCGCCTGAATTGGGAATTTTTGCCACCGATAAAAGCGGTATTAGCTTCCCATTGCTTTGACAGTAATTTTCAAAGTCAACAGGCGATTCACAATTTTGCGGAAGAGAGCATCATTTGCTTTGAGTTCTTTGATTTGCTTTTGCGCCTCTGCACAAAAAATGAGGTGGGGGTAGAGGGTGGCCGCTTTTTGGAGGAGATCACGGCCGTTGCGGACACTGGTTTTCAGCCGTTCTTCAATCCATACCTTCTGCTGTTGCAAATGGGCTGGCTGGCTGATATGCCCCACCTGTGGCTCACTCTCTTGCTCGGCAAAATCCTCCCCCTCTTCCAGTTCGACGAATTCTCGGCAAAACAAGGCGATGGTATCTGTTTGCCAATGCTCATTGCCCGTGGGCAAGCTAATGGCCAATGATTCAAGCTGATGTGCCGCCCCTAACCCATGGGCAGGGTGGCCTTGGTAGAGATATTCGAGGAGCGGGTTGCCTTGCTGATTTTCGGGAAACTCTTGAATGCGGCTTAAACGGGCGAACTTTTCTTCCACACTCAGGCGCAATTCCCACGAAAATTCGTCATCTTGGAGCCAATCCCGCAAGGTGTACTCTGCGGTGAGGTAGATTTGGGCAGGGTGGTGATAGGTTCGCAACCCAGCAAGGTTTTCTTGTTCGGCCAACTTAATCAGTTTGTTGAACTCAAATAGCCATTGGTTGGCTTCGTGTTTGGTGGCGGTTGACGGCCGAAAATCGGCCGAGGTAGACAGTTCATTAAACACCACATAGATATTGCTCATGCTTAACCCCCTCCGTACAGCAATTGGTCTAGGCTATTTTTCCACTCATCAAAGAATTGTTTGGGCCAGTAATCCAGCCGCCCTTCTTCGTCTAATTCAGGGGTATCTACTATCACATCCAAACCGTTTTCTGCTTTTTGGAAGAAGTGAAGGCCACCTCATCGGGTTGAACGAGTTTGTTTTGGTTGCCACCCGAATGCCATTCATAATATGGTCGCTATGCGTTTCTAAAATCACCTGCACCCCTGCTTGGGCGGCGCGTGCCATCAATTGGCCCATCTGTGATTGCCCTCTGGGGTGCAGATGGGCTTCGGGGTTTTCTAGCAACACCAATCCCCCCGGCTCCGAAGCGAGCAAGGCGATGAGGACGGGCAAGGTGTAGCTGATGCCAAACCCGACATTGGTGGCGCGGAATGTGGGCGTGCCCGCAAAACCATAGCGGATGTTCATCAAGTCCATATCGGCATGGGGGCGCAAATCAATTTGGGTGCCGGGGCTGATTTCGCCCATCCATGCTGTGACTTGGGCACGCAACGAGGGGGCGTTTTCGCTGGGATGGTGCAGGGCGGGGTGAACGGATTTCTTTTCCCATGCGCTTAGAAAATGGGGGGCATATTCCCCCCCTGCACCCAATTGGTTGCGTTGGCTGACCATATAATCAGACATGGGCATGGTGGTGCGGGGGCCAATGCGTTCGGCTTTGAGGTAGTGGAATTGCTTATCGCCAAACAGGGCGGTGTGGTAGATATGGGGGTTTGCTTCTGATGAGGGAAGAGGTAGAGGCGTGAGGACATCGGCCGTGCCTGAATCATATTCGTACCGCCAATCCCCTTGCCCTTGGATGGCATGGTTTAGCAGAATAGTCAACTCAGACTGGCTGGGCAAATAATCGTTGCGGTCTATAAACACATCTCGCCCCGTGCCACGGTTAATTAAATCGCCGTTGAGAATGAGTTGGAGATGGTTGTCACTCTCGCTATTCGCATCTCTGCCTAAGTAGGATTGGCGCAAGAGGAGCAGTGCTTGCAGAGTGGAGGATTTGCCCACGCCGTTGAGGCCAGAGAGGAGGGTCAACGGCCGTAGCTCAATATCCAAATGGCGAAACGCCTTAAAATGAATAAGTTGTAATTCGTTATACATGGTCAATCGTTTCCTGAATAATGCGGCCGATTTGTTCAAAACGGTATTTCACCCGTCGCGTTGTACCCGTGCCGTAAGAAATGGCGGCGATAAACTCGCTGTCATCCATTAAATTCACAAATTTTTCCTCAGCGTCTTTTTACGGGCTTTTAACTGGGCTAGATCTTCATCTGTGCATTGGTCTAAATTAACCGTCCATACTTCTAAAAGGGCTTTGCTGACGCGGTAACGGCCGCCACTGCCCGATGGCTTGCGGAAGGTTTCTTCGCCAAACAAAGCGTAGGCGGCCTGCATGGTGCGGGTAAATTGCGCCTGCATTTTTTCCAGATACGCGGGTTCTTTTTTGCCCAAAATATTGAGTTGCTTCATGTGTTGATTCAGAAAGGTATCTAAATCATCACGGCCGCTGTAATCCGTATAATCCCGCATTCCATACGTTTCACGCAGGTACGCCGATTTAGATTGAAAAGCAAAAAAGCGCAACACACACTCCCTATCCGCCATACGCAAAGTTCCAACCCCCCTATCGGTGGCCTGCAAAAACGGCTCCGATTCAGCTAATTCTTGCAACAAGGCGGTGGCTGGCCCAAGGTTGAGCGCATGGCGAATTTCTTGGGTGGTAAGTGGTATACCACCTGTGTTGATACGATTGAAGATATTAAATTTAACTTGGTCAGGGGTTCCCTTTTTGACCAAATAGACAATGACTTGGGTTTCTTCAATGCGTCGTTGCAAAACACGGGGCAGTTCATCATAGGTTTTGCCCTCAAATTCTTTCCAAAATTCTAAATTTTTAAGCCGCAATGTTTTCTCCACCACAAAACGTTTGATGGTGGTTAACCGTTGCAAGCCGTCTATGACAATCCACAAATCGGAAAAATCGTTGTCTTCGCTGAGGTAAAACACGGGCAAGGGAATGCGAATCATCATGGATTCTATCAGGCGGCTTTGGGCTTCATCTTTCCAAATGCCTGCCATACGCTGAAAATCAGGGCGCAATAAAATCCCTTCACGCCCATCACTCGCCTCGTTGTCGCGGATGCGCGCAATGAGTTGCCCGACAGTCATCGGCCGTGTTTCGATATTGATTTTGGCTGGGTCAAACGGCTGAATATCGTTTTCGGCCGTACTACCTTCACTTTCCGTTTCTACCCCATCTAACGTGGCAAAAGCCTCATCAAAAGGGGAAAAACGTTGGTCGTCGGTCTGTAACATGGGATTTGCTGGCTCAAAAGTGGTATTGATAGACATAAGCATCTCCATTTACTCTGGGCGGGAATTATAACAGATTATGTGTACTACAGCGGATTGGGTAAGGAACGGTTTTTCCTCCGTCCCCTACCGAATCCCCTTCAACAGCGGCACCAACTTATATTTACGGCCGTGTTTCGCCAACAACCCCGCCAAATACACCTCCCAATCCCCCAAACGGCCGTGCTCCTTATACACCCCCTGCGCCAGCCGCAACCAGTCGGCCGCCTCCACATAATCATTCGCCTTTGCCCCATCCATAATCCGCTCCGCCAGTTTCACACATTGCCCAATCGCCCAATCGGGGTAAGCCGCCCGCGTCGCCTGCACCATCTCCTTCACACTCACCCCAGCCCCCCATGAGCTTTTCTCAAACGCCGCCATCGCCTCGGGCAACATCCTCTCAAACAAATACACCTTCACACTCTCCCCGATTGCCCAATGCGCGGCTGGAGAAGCTGTTCCACCTGCGGCCACTTCTCCCCCCGCCAACTGCTTCGCCGTTTGGTAATCCGCCAACGTGCCTTGGTGCAAAAAGGCTACTTGCACCGTCTCCAACGCCAACCCTGTTTGCCCAGCCGCCAACGCATGGCGATATAGCCATTCGGCAAGGATATGTTTGCTCGTCGTCCATTCATCAACACCATAAAGGGCTTGCTTCGATTCATAGCGGGGCAAATCTAATCCCCAACTGGCCATCTCGAGTGATTCGGCCGCGTACCCCTTCTCGTGTAGAACCTTGGCAAAGCTCAGCACACTCGACAACGATTCGGTGTACGTCTGTTTCGCCTGTTGCATCGCACGGCCGACCTCCCCCAATTGCACCAGCATGGCCAAAAACAGGTCAAACGCCCCTTCCGCTTCGGCCAAATGAAGATACGCCTCAAACCGCTTGTGGCGCATCAAAATGCGGAGTCGCACCTGTATCAACTCATCCGCAGAATCGGGCACTTTCCCTTCCCATGCCCCGTTACCAGAAATCTTCCCCTTCAGCACCGCTACCAGCGGCGGGTAATCCCACCCCTGCTCCAACGCCGCTTGGCTGATGGCAAATTCCTCCCCAAACTCATCTGCCCATTTATCCAACAAGGCCAGCCATCCATCGCGGGTGGATGGGTCAATCGCGGGCAGGCTCAAAAATAGCTCCGCCCATGCCGCATCTAGCAGGTTCGCCGCATCATTCAGGGCATACTCGTTGCTTTCCTGAAACCACTCATCCAAATCTTCCCAAACCTCGAGCAGGGCTTGGGTGGTGGCGCGTAAAATCGCCTCGGCCGTGGGCAAATTGTGCTGGTCAAAACAGTGTGGCAGTTGGTCTAAATAAGGCTCGATGATGTCACACACATCAACCCCATCGTCGTACTCTCCCCAGCTATCATACCCACCACTACGCCCCGCTTGGCGAAACTCCTTGCGGATTTGGCGGGCAATTTGGTTTACATCTACCTGTATGGGAGTGGGAGAAGTAGGGGAAGATGGAGAAACGGTCGTCGCTTCCCCCTTCCCCAGCAACGCCACCTCTTGCTCCAAGATAGCTATCGCCTTGGGATACTCCTCTAACACCGCTTGCAACACCCGCCGCACATGTTCATCGGGCAACTGAGCTAGTAAGTCGGATACGGCCGCACTTTGGACAACTTCTTCGGGGCGATGTACCACCATCAACAAGGTGGCCACCACATGCTTGCAAAAGCCCCCATAGGGGCAACTACAATTGGCAATGGCGATTTCCCCTTGGCTATCCAAAAGAATCTCCACCTCATAAGGGTCATAATCGCTTCCTTGCACGTCGGCCGTAATCCTCTGCCCCCGCTGAATCACCTCCACCACCGCCCCATCATTAAAATAGCTTACCCCCCGCTGGAAAACACCCCTGTCCGCCAATGCTTTAATCGTTGCTTCGGTTATCATCGCCTCTACTTCTCCTCTTGTCTTTTACTCTCACTACTTTCCGATAAATTTAAAATGCGCCTGTTTCCACCAAATAGCGACCCAATATCACCTAATCTAATGCAGATGGTCACAATTATACTGCTGTAACTATTTAGGTGTGATGTTTTAAGAGTTGTTACAGATTACACGTTGCAGGTTGCATAAGGCCATATAACTTGTAACCAAGAACCACGGCGTTAGACCTGAATTGTTACGATTTGTCAGCCAATTAGACCGGCAATTTGCATAAAATAACTGATAAATTGGCACAGGTGGATTAGCCTGTGTAAAGGATGGGTAATAACATTTGTCTGGCTATTATTAAATCCACCCGCGCAAGCTACAATTTAGGCAAGTTATTGGATGTCGTGGCGCACTGGTTTGCGCCACGACGGGTATTTTGAATGAGACGGCCGTGCTATGAACATCTCTGAAAGTTTTTTATCCGCTCTCGATAGTTTGCTGGCCAACAAATTGCGCTCTGCCCTGACCATGCTGGGGGTCATTATTGGGGTCGCGGCCGTCATTGCCCTCCTCTCCCTCGGCAATGGCTTTAGCGCCTACATCACCAGCGAAATTCAGGCCATTGGCACCAACTTGATTGTGGTGATTCCCAACACCGAAGTCACCAACGGGGCACTCTCGCTGACGGCCGAGGACGCGGCCGCGCTGGCCGACCCCATCTTGGCTCCTGCCATCGCTCGCGTTTCGCCCACGGTGCAGGGCAACCAGCAAGTTTCGTATGGCAACCAAAACAAGCGCACGGGGGTGCTGGGGGTCACGGCCGACCATTTTCCCATCAACAATATCCAGTTGGATTTAGGCAATGCGTTCAGTGAGGGGGATTTAATCGGCCGTGCCCGCGTGGCCGTGCTGGGCAACGGCATTGCCCAAGAGTTTTTTGGCGAAAATTACCCCATCGGCGAAAGCATTAAAATCAATGGAGCCGCCTACGAAATCATCGGCGTTGTCGAAGCGCGAGGGGGGCCGCCGGGGGTGAGCGGCAACGACGATGTGTTCATCCCCCTGACCACCGCTCAAAGCCGCATCTTCCCCAACCGCACCACCGATGGCAAACGCGCCATCTCCTCCATTTCGGTTCAAGCGGCCAGCGAAGAGCAAGTAGATGCGGCCATTGACCAAATCACGCTCATCTTGCGCGACAGGCACGACATTGCCTACAGTGCCGACGATGATTTTCGGATCTTTAGCCAAAGCGATTTATTCGCCACCTTTGGCTCCATCACCAGTGCCCTAACCTTGTTTTTGGGAGCCATTGCAGGGATTTCTCTGCTGGTCGGCGGGATTGGCATTATGAACATCATGCTCGTCAGTGTCACCGAGCGCACGCGGGAAATTGGCATTCGCAAGGCCGTGGGGGCGTTGCGGCGCGACATTTTGTCTCAATTTTTGATTGAATCGCTCTTTTTGAGCCTGTTGGGTGGCTCCATCGGCATTGGCTTAGGCATTGGCATCTCCTTTTTGGTGGTAAACTTTGTAGACAATGTCACCCCTGTCATTGATGCCAGCACCATTCTGTTGGCGACGGGCTTCTCGGCTGGTGTCGGCCTCGTCTTTGGCATTTACCCCGCATGGCGGGCGGCGCGGCTCCAGCCCATTGAAGCGTTGCGGTATGAATAAGATAGAGGGTAGAGATAGAGATAGAGGAGCTAATTGACTGACAGAACTTATTGAACCGCTGAGGCGCAGAGAACGCAGAGAAATCCTCGAGAGAACTCTGCGCCCTCTGCGCTCTCCGCGGTTAGAAAAAAGCTAAAACAAAGATTTGTCAGTCAATCAGGATAGAGGAAACATGATAGGCAGACCTGCTGTGTTCCCCTCTATCTCTATCTCTTGACTCTATCTTGAGTAACCCTATGTCAGAGCGCATTCTTGTTGTAGATGACGACCGTGAAATTGTGCGTTTGGTGCAGAGTTATTTGCGCCAAGCGGGCTTTGAGGTGCTCGTGGCGTATGATGGGGAGTCGGCCGTGCACACCCTGCGCCGCGAACAACCCGATGTGCTGGTGCTGGATCTGATGCTTCCCGATAAAGATGGCTGGGACATCACCCGCTTTGTGCGTTCGCAGGAGAGTTTGGCGGCCACGCCGATTATCATGCTGACGGCGCGGGTAGATGACACGGATAAAATTGTGGGGCTGGAGATGGGGGCGGATGATTACATGACCAAGCCGTTTAACCCGCGTGAGCTGGTGGCGCGGGTGCGGGCACAGTTGCGGCGCACGCGGCTGGGCAATTTATCGAGCAAGGGGGGGGTGTGGCAAGTGGGCTATTTGCGCTTAGATGTGGGGCGGCGGGAAGTTTCGGCCGACGGCCGTCTGCTCGACCTGACCCCCACCGAATTTGATTTGTTGCGCGTCTTTATGGAAAACCCCGGCTACGCCTTCACTCGCGATGAGTTAATTGAAAAGGGGCTGGGCTATACTTATGCGGGTCTCGGCCGTACTTTGGATAGCCACATTAAAAATTTGCGGCGCAAAATCGAAATAGATGAACGGCCGCACCTCATCCAAACAGTTTATGGCATTGGGTATAAGTTAGTGGTTAGTTAGTGCTGAGTGCTGAGTTAACAGTCTCTCAGTCTCTCAGTCTTTCAGTCTTTCAGTCACTTACTCCCCTGCTCCCCTGCCCCCCTCTCCCCTGCTCCCACCCCCCTCCCCATGAATCGCCTCTGGGTCCGCATGAGTCTGAACATTACCATCATCATTCTGATGGTGGTTGCCGTGCCCGCTGGCTTCAGCTTGTTGCACAGCTATTTTGGCTCCCCTTCTACACCGCCGCCCGAAATGGCGGAACGCCTGCCCGATGATGTGCAAGAGCGGTTGGTGGATGTCGCCATTCGCACCTTGCCGTGGAATTTGTTGCGCGTGGGTGGCTGGGCGGGGCTGATTGGTATTTTGGCGGGCATTTGGCTCAGCCGCATCCTCACCGCTCCGCTCCGCAATTTGCAACAGGCGGCGCGGGAAATTGGGGCGCAAAACCTGAGCCGACGGGTGGAGCTAGAGGGGAGCGATGAACTGGTGGCCTTGGCCAAAGCGTTTAATGAGATGGCCAGCCAATTGCAAAAGGCGGAAAGCCTGCGCCAAGGGCTATTGGCCGATGTCGCGCATGAACTTCGCACCCCCCTGACGGTTATCCAAGGCAATTTGCGGGCGATTTTAGATGATGTGTACCCGCTGGAGAAAGAAGAGGTTGCCCGGCTCTATGACCAAACCCGCCATCTGACCCGCTTGGTGGATGATTTACACGAGTTGGCGCAAGCGGAGGCACACCAGTTGTCGTTGGCCATGCAGGGGGTGGATGTGGGGCGGTTGGTGCAGGATGTCACGGCCGTCTTTCGCCCCCTCGCCGAAGCCAAAGGGGTCTCGTTGCAGGTGGAGTTGTGGGGCAAAACGGCCGTGGTGCAGGGGGATGGCGGCCGTCTTACCCAAGTTTTTCACAACTTGTTGAGCAATGCGTTGCGCCATACCCCAGCCGAGGGCATGGTGCGGGTGCAGGTGGCGCAAGTATTTGCGGGGGTGGTGGTGCGTGTCGTGGACACGGGGGATGGGGTCGCGGCCGAGCATCTGCCGCATGTGTTTGACCGCTTTTACCGCACCGATAAATCGCGGAGCCGGGATGAGGGGGGGACGGGGTTGGGGTTGGCCATTGCGCGGGCGGTGGGGGGGGCGCACGGCGGGCAAATTACGGCCGTTAGTGGGGGGCTGGGGCAGGGCACAACGTTTGAGGTGTTGTTGCCTGTGCCGCGCAAGGAGCGGCCGTTGGCTCGTCTGCGAGAGCGGCGCGAGGTGAAACGGCGGGAGAGGAAGGCGAAAGGGCGAGCGAGAAGTGAGAAGTAAGAAGTGATAGGCTCCACCTTTCACCTTTCACCTTTTACCTTTTACTTTTCTTACGTGATTCGTAATACGGCCGTAACTCGTCCACCTTGGTTCCTTCCCACAATTTCACCCCATCCGAATAAGCGGCACGGCCGATCATGTGCGCCGAGACAGGTGCAGTGACGAGCGTAAACACAAAAATGGCCAGTGCTCGTGTGGTTAGTCCCAATTCTGCAAAATGAAGCGCAAGGGCCATGAGCAAAAAGCCCAGCCCCACAGTGCCCGCTTTGGTCGTGGCCGACATGCGAATAAACAGGTCAGGCATACGCCACATCCCAAAGGCGGCGACAACCATCAAGAGTGTACCGATGATGAGGCAAATGGTGCTGAGAATATCGAGGAGAGACATGGGGGGGATTAATTGTGAATTGTGAATTGTGAATTGGAATGGGGAATGCGGAATTTAGCTTACGGCTTACAGCTTTTAGTGGCGATGGTTGATGTAGAAGGCGAAGGCGACGGTGCCGAGGAAGGAGATGAGGGCGAGGACGAGGGCGATGTCGAGGAAGACTGGGTTATCTACCACGAGGGCATAAACGATGATGAGACCCGTCCCCAAAACGGTGAGCAAATCCATGGCGATAACGCGGTCGGGGAGTTGGGGGCCTGCCACAAGCGCAGAAAAGTGATGAAAATAGTAATGGCTAAAATGGGCAAGATGATGGTGGCAATGGCGGATAGGGTCATGGAAGCACCTCTAAAATGCGCTTTTCAAAGCCCGCTTTGATTTGTTGCCGAAATGTTTCAGGGTCGCCGACGCGAATGCCGTGGACGAAGATGGTTTTTTTGTCGGCCGAAACTTCTAAGGTGAGCGTGCCGGGGGTGAGGGTGATGAGATTGCCCAGTAGGGTAATCTGAATATCGCGGGTTAAATCGAGGGGGATGGCGATGACACTGGGCTGTAAGCGGGAGGGAAACAGGATGGTGAGAAAGACATCCCAACTGGCCAAGAGCAGTTCTTTGAGGAAATATAAGACAAAGGCGATGCTTTTGAGGATGAGTTGCGGGTAGGGCAGGCGTTTGGCCTGCATAGGGGTGGGTGTGTGGTCAACATTGTGTTCGCCGATGCTGATAACGCCAAAGGCGATGAGCAAGCCCAAGGCGACGTTGCCGTAGGTTATTTCGGCCGTGATGGCCAACCAAACGAGGGTGAGGAGGATGTGCAAGAGGAGCATCATGGGGGATTAGCCTCCAAAAACGGCCGTGACATAGCCAGCTGGATTGAGAATTTGCGCGGCGGCACGAGTGGCCAAATCAAACAAGGGGCCAGCGAAAATGCCCATGAGCAGGGTGAAGCCGCCGAGGACGATGGCAGGGGTGTAGCGGAGCCATTTTTCGGCGAGGGGCACGGCCGCTAATGGTTTGTCATAGGCCACATTCCGCTTGCTCCAAAAGGCATAGGCCCAAATTTTGGTCATCGAATAAAGCGTGAGGACGCTTACACCGAGGGCGACGGCCACATAACCGTACTGTTCCGCTTCCAAACCTGCCCGAATGAGGCCAAATTTGGCCCAAAAGCCCGAAAGGGGGGGGATACCTGCCAAGGCCATGGCGGGGATGAAAAACATCAGCGAAAACCCCAAGTGATGATTTATAGAGACCCCCTAATTGCTTGAGTTGGTAACTGCCTTGGAGCCGATTGACGATGCCACTGACCAAGAAGAGGGCCGATTTGGCGAAAATGACATGGGGCAAGTAAAAAATGGTGGCGGCCAAGGCCAACTCACTGCCTAAACCGATGCCCAGCACCAAGTAGCCAATCTGGCTGATGATGTGGAAGGCGAGCAAGCGGCGCATGTCGAATTGGGCGACTGCGCCGAAGACACCGGTGACCATTGTCAGGGAGGCCAAGACGAGAATGATGGTTTGGATGCTCTCTTGGGGGGGAAAGATGAGGGTGAAGGTGCGCAAAATGGCGTACACGCCGACTTTGGTAAGCAGTGCGCCAAAAAGGGTGGTGACGGCCGTGGGTGGGGTGTGGTAGGAAGCGGGCAACCAGCCATAGAGCGGGAAGATGGCCGCTTTCAGGCCAAAGGCGATGAGGTAGAGGATGGAAACGGCCGTGACAGTGCCGCTGTGTTCGGCGGGCAATTGCGCCAATCGTTGGCCAATGTCCACCATGTTCAAGGCTCCCACGAGGCCATACACCAAGCCTGTGGCCGACAAAAAGAGGGCGGAGGAAATCAGGCTCATGGTCACATATTTGACCGCGCCCTCGAGTTGGGTGCGCTCCCCTTGCATGACCAGCAAGACAAACGAGGTGATGAGCATCAGCTCGAACCAGACGAAGAGGTTGAACAAGTCGCCTGTCAGAAATGCGCCCGAAACGCCCATCAGCAACAGTTGGTAAATGGCGTGATAGCCCCGTTTTTCTTGCGCTGGGTCTATATCGGCCAGCCCGTAAATGGCGATGAGTAGCCCCATGACGGCCGTGACCAGCACCATGATACTGCTGAGCAAATCGGCCATCAGCACGATGCCGAAGGGGCCGGGCCAACCACTGGCTTGGAGGATTTGGATGCCGTTTTGGGAGACTGTTTGGAGCAGGTTGTAGGCGGCAATGAGCGCGGCCGAGGAGCCAAGCACGGCCGTCCACCGCTGAACCAGACGGTTGTTCCAAGCCAACACGCACACAATGGCTGTTAGAAAGGGGATGAGAATGGGCGCAATGACGAGCATAAAATTAGTAATTAGTAATTAGCAATTAGTAATGGGTAATGAAGCGGGTGGTTTATGGGCATTTACTCATTACTCATTATTCATTACTCATTGTTTTATTCTTGGTCGGTGCTGTTGAGGAGGTCGAGGTCGTCGGAGTTGAGGACGGCGTAGACCCGTTTGACGAGGACGATGGCAAAGGCTTGCGCTCCAAAGCCAATGACAATGGCGGTCAGGATGAGGGCTTGGGGGACGGGGTCGGCAAAGTTGCCCGTGAGGGTGGTGGCGGCCGAATCAATCAGGGGGGGGAGTTTGCTTTCGACCCCACCCATGCTAAAAATGAGCAAGTTTGCTCCCTGCCCGAGCAGAGCCAATCCTAAGATGATTTTGACGATACTGCGCCGCAAAATCATGAATAAACCAGCACCGAAGAGGATGCCAATGAGGAGGGCGAGGAGGAATTGCATGGGAGAGGAGAGAAGAGAGAAGAGAGAGAGGGGTTAGTGGTTGGGTTTGGGGTGTTTGGGTTTTTTGTGGGGGGCGAGGGTGGCGTTTTGGTCTACTAACTCTTCGTGAATGAGTTCTTCTTGGAGGGTGAAGATGATGAGCAAGACCACGCCGAGGACGGTGAGGTAGACCCCGATATCGAAGAAGAAGGGGGTTCCTATTTTGCCAATGGCGGGGATGAGTATCTGTTCGTTCCAGAGGGCGGTCATAAAGGGACGGCCGGTGAACAGGGGCGAGACGAGGGTGCTGGAAACGGCCGTGAGCAACCCCACCCCAATAAATTGCTGGGGCGCAAAGCGCACCAACCGCCGCGCATCTTCCACCCCAAAGCCAATGGCATACAGGGCGATGGCACTAGCGGCCAACAAACCACCCACAAACCCCCCGCCCGGCTCGTTGTGCCCCCGAAAGAGGACAAACAAGGAGAACATAAGCAACAGTGGTAAAAGGTAGCGTGTGGCCGTGCGTAAAATGAGAGAGTCCATAGGGGGGAGTGGTTAGTGGTTAGTGGTTAGTGAGTAGTATTTAGTTCCGCAATCCGCGTTCCGCAATCCGCAATCACTTCCGTTTGGCTTGAATGAGGGTGTAGACCCCGATAGCGGCCACGGCCAGTACGGTGATTTCGACCATAGTGTCGAGGCCGCGAAAATCTACGAGGATGACGTTGACGACGTTGCGCCCTTTGGCTATGGTGTAGCTCGTGTCGGCGAAATAATCGGTCAGGGGGGTTCCCGTGGGCACGGCCGTCACTGTCAGGGCAAACAAGAACATCAAGAGGCCGACCGAGCCAGCCACAATGGCATCGCGGGTGCGTGCCCACGGCCGCGAAAGAGTGACAAAACGGGGCAAGCGATAGAGAACCAAGACAAACAAAATAACCGTCAGCGTCTCGATGGCGAATTGGGTCATGGCCAAATCGGGCGCGTTGAAGAGGACATAGAGCAAGGCGATGCCATACCCCACCACGCCCATTGCGGCCACGGCCGCCAAACGCGATTTGGCCAAAATAACCATGACCACGGCCAAGATAATCATCCCCACCAGCAACCCTTCATAAATAGAAATGCCTGCCAGCGAAAATTCGGTGGGAATCGTGGGGAGTAAGAAGAAGCCTGCTAAGCCGATGAGGGTGACAAAGACATAGGTGAGGTAGACTCGCAAATGGCCATTTTGGATGAGACCCGTGAGCCATGCGGCGATACTGAGCAAGCCATTGAGACCCTTGAAGTACCATACTTCGGGGCCAAAACGAGAGACGGCCGTGTTGGAGCGCATGGCGGACGGCCGTAACTTCTCATGGAGCAAATAGCCCCCCACCCCCAACAGCCATGTCAGCAAACTGAGGGCAAAAGGGGAGGGCAGGCCATCGTGCCACAGGGCGAGCGAGGGGGGAATGAGGTAGAGTTTGACGGCGTAGGCCTCGCCCGCAATGGCTTGGGCGGCGGGCTGAATAATCTGCCCCGCAAAGAAGCTGGAGCCGACGAACAGCCCTGCCAACAGGGCCAACACCCCCAACACGATAGGGCCGAACCACAAAGACCAAACCCCTTCATGGACATCTTTGGGGGCTGTGCCCTTAAAGAAGGGGCCAATGAGGATAATGCCGGCCGACGTAACCATGAGCACATTGGTTAGAAAAGCTGTCAGCGACAAGCCCGCCACCCACCTTTGGCTCTCCAGCGTCGTCTCGTAGATGAGTTCTTTGGCTACAAAGCCCACGAGGGGGGGAAACCCCGCCATCGAAATAGTAGCCAAGAGCAGAGCGGCCAAGGTGTAGGGCATGGCGCGCGCCAAACCCGCCAATTGGGTTACATCGCGTGTGCCTGTCTCGTGGTCAATGGCCCCCGCAATCATAAACAAGGCTCCTTTGTAGAGGGAGTGGGTGATGAGGAAGAGGACGGCCGCTTTCAGAGCCACCTCGCTCACCGCACCCAAGCCGAGCAAAAAGACCAACGCCCCCAAGGCACTAACCGTGGTGTAGGCCATGATGCGCTTGAGATCTACTTGTTGCCAAGCCAGCCACGCCCCCAACAAACCTGTAAAACCCCCCACAAGGGTGAGGCTGTAAAACCATGCCTCGGTGCCGCCCAAAATGGGATGGAACCGCGCCAGCAAATAGACACCTGCTTTAACCATCGTGGCTGAGTGTAAGTAGGCGCTGACGGGCGTGGGGGCGGCCATCGCGTTGGGGAGCCAGAAATGGAAGGGGAATTGAGCCGATTTGGTGAAGGCTCCGATGAGGACGAGGGTGAGCGCGGCCGTGTAAAGCCCGCTCTCCCGAAACACATCCCCCTGCGCCAACAAGGTCGAGATTTGCCAACTGCCGCCGATGATGCCCAACAAAATCAGCCCCGCCAACAGAACCAATCCCCCAGTGCCCGTCACCACCAACGCTTGCAGAGCCGATGTTTGCGATTTAACGCTCTCGTGCTTGAAGCCAATTAAAAGGTAGGAGGTAATGGAGGTGAGTTCCCAGAAAACGAAGAGCAAGATGAGGTTATCGGCCAGCACGACCCCGAGCATAGCGGCCATGAATAGGCCGAGAATGACGTAGAAACGGCCGATGTATTCATCGCCCGCCATGTAGCCGCTGGCATAAATCAGGATTAGCCCGCCGATGCCCAGTATCAACAGCGCCATGACCAGCCCTAACCCATCGAGGCGCAAATTGAGCGACACATCTAAGGCGGGAATCCATTGCCCATTGAAGGCGGGGTAGTCGCCTGCGGCGATCCGGCCGCTAAAAGTGGCGAAGTAACCTGCTAAAGCCAAGGGTAGGAGGCCAAACAACCAATATAAATTGCTTTTAGGGGGATGATGGGTTTTGCCAGACAAAGATGTTTACCAGTAGGGGAGAGGATGGTTAGAGGGTGTAGCAGGACGCCATTTTAGCAGAAAATGGGTGGTGTTGCCGGCTGGCACAGCTCGCATGGCGCAAGATAAGCCATTGCGGAAGAGCTTTTGTACTCTCTTCGCTATAGTGCAAGCGGGGGCAACGGCCGAATAAATCTTATTGTTTGTTTGTTTTTTGCGCTGGCGCTTTCTGCCTAAGCTGATGAAAAGTACGGCCGTTGGAGAACACACAATTTCTTTTCGAGCCAGTTATCCTAGCCGAAGACATGGTATTGTCTCGCCTTGTCTCTAATTTACAGCCTCTTGTCTCTAACAACTATGGTCTTGTTTCTAACAAATGTTGTCTTGTCTCTAGCAAACTACTCCTTCCCTTAACTCCGCTATTTCTCAGGCTGTGCAGGAGGCAACGATACGCTTTTTTCACCATCAGCTATTGTTTCTCCCTGACTATTTTGTTACAACATAACAAACTCCGCGTGCCCTCTCCCAAGCAACACAAACCAAAGCCGAAACATGAAGTTGCCTGAAGGTGTTTTCGGAATTTTCGGCCATATTGCTTTGTTTTCGGGGCATGTCGCTCGACCCTAAAATACAAAAAAATAGTAACTATTCAGGCGTGATGTTTCGAGAGTTGTTACAAGTTACAAGTTACAGATTACATGAGGCTATGTAACTTGTAACCTGTAACCGAGAACCAAGGCTTTCAACCTGAATAGTTACCAAAATTAGCTCAACGAGGAATTCTCTATGTCGCCCTTCACTTCCCCTTCCTTGTGGCGTTGGCTCTTGTTGGTGTTGGCTTTGGTGGGCTGTGCCAGCCCCGCGGCCGATGCTCCCCCTGTCCCCCCCACGGCCGAACCCATTACGTTGCGCTTTATTGGTGTGCCCAATGGCATTGGTTACGAACTCGATAGCGAGTTGTTGGCAGGTTTCACGGCCGAAACGGGTATCCAAGTTGAATTTGTGCCGGGGCCAGAATCCACCACCGAACGCATTGCCCAATACGAAGAGCTGTTGCAGAGCCAATCCCCCACTGTCGATGTCTACCAAATTGATGTGATTTGGCCGGGTTTGTTGGCTGAACACATGGTGGATTTAGCCCCCCATTTTGAGGCGGAAATCCCCCAATACTTTCCTACTATTATCGAGAACAATACGGTAGACGGCCGTTTGATTGGCATTCCCTTCTTCACCGATGCAGGCTTGCTCTACTACCGCACCGATTTGTTGGACAAATATGGCTATGATGCACCACCCGCCACGTGGGATGAGCTGGAGCGCATGGCCAGTGTTATCCAAATTGGCGAACGAGAAGAGGGCAATGTGGACTTTTGGGGCTATGTTTGGCAAGGAGCCGCCTACGAAGGGTTAACTTGCAACGCACTCGAGTGGCAAGCCTCTAGCGGGGGCGGGGTGATTGTGGAAGCTGACGGCCGCGTAAACGTCAACAACCCCGCCATGTTGGCCGCCCTAGAGCAGGCGGCGGGTTGGGTGGGAACCATCTCTCCCTTGGGTGTCACAGGTTTTCAAGAAGAAGATGCCCGCAGTGTGTGGCAAGCGGGCAATGCCGCCTTTATGCGCAATTGGCCCTATGCCTATGCGTTTGGGCAAGAAAGCAACTCGATTATCAAAGACCAATTTGCCATCACCGTTTTGCCCAGCGGTGGCGAACGGCACGCCGACACCTTGGGTGGCTGGCAATTGGCCGTCTCTAAATACTCGGCTTACCCCGAGGAGGCCATCGCTTTGGTACGCTACATGACCAGCCCTGAGGTGCAAGCCCAACGCGCCATTCGCGGCTCTTATGTACCGACCATCCCCGCGTTGTACAGCGATGCGGCCGTGTTAGCCGCCAATCCCTTCTTTGCCGATTTGCAAGATGTCTTTGTGGATGGAGCGGTTGCGCGGCCGTCCACCGTTACAAGCGCTCTCTATAACGATGTTTCACGCGCCTACTTTGCCGCCATCCACCAAGCCCTGACAGGCGACCAAACGGCCGCCCAAGCCCTCGCCGACCTCGAAATAGAATTGCAAACCATTCTGAATCAGTAGAAAGTGCTAAGTGCTGAGTGGAAAGTTACTACTTTTCACTCAGCACTTTCCACTCAGCACTTACTCCATGCGCTCCCGCTCCACCCCTCTTGGAAACCAACTTCTACTGGCCTTCGCGGCCGTCTCTTTGCTGTCCCTCCTGCCCATCGTCTCCATCTTCATTTGGCAAACCCAAAACACGCTCACCGAACAAACGGGGCAGACCTTTGCCTCATTGGCTGGCTCTAACAGCCAGCGGCTAAGTGTGGATTTGGGCACCGAACTTGTTTTGCTCCAAAACCTCAGCCAAACCGAGCTATTCCTCACTCGTATCTCGCAAACCAGCGAGCGGGAACTGGGGAGTCTGAGCACGGCCGAGCGCGAAGCGTTGCTGGCCGAGCGCGAAGCCTCATGGCAGGCGGGCGACAACAGTATTTTAGAGAACTTTGTGCTGGTCAACGCCGCCAGTAGCCAACTCAACACCTTTGCCACCCGTTTTCCCCAACACACCGAACTGTTGATGACCGACCGTTTTGGCTCGGCCGTGGCCACCAGTGGCTATTTGCCCGAAAAATACATCTATGCAGATGAAGCATGGTGGCAAAAATTGTGGGCTAATCGCTTTGTGACACAGGTGCAGGTGGGAGATGTCGTTTTAGACACGGCCGCCAACCAAACCCTCGTTAACCTCGAGTTTATCTTCCAAGCCCCCAACACGACCGCTTTTCGGGGCATTTTGCGCTCGCGCCTGCGCCTTGCCCAGCTACGCACCTTGGCCGATGTCTCCTTGCCGGGCGAGACGGGCGAACTGATGGTGATAGATGGCACAGGGTTGGTCATTTATGCCACCGATTCAGCTCGCGTGGGAAGCACCTTGCCCTTGTTGACGGAGCCGTGGACGGCCGTGACCGATACCGACGGCCGCGCTGTGATTCGTGGGCAATCCCCCGTCCAACCAACCGTCGCGGGTTTGCCCACCGATAGCTTCAACTGGTACATTATCATCCAGCAAGATGCGGCCGAGGCTTTGGCCACAGTGTCCCAACTGACCCGCTTGTCGGTGGTGGGGGCGTTGCTGGCTCTTGGTTTGGCCATGGTGGTGGGCTACCAAATTACGCGCCAGTTGGTGCGACCAATCGAAAACCTGACCCAAACGGCCGTGGCCATCGCCGCAGGCGATTTGCGCCGCACGGCCGAACGGCTTGGCCCGCAAGAGCTACAAACATTGGCTGAGGCGTTCAACTCCACCACCAGCCAGCTCCGCCAAACGCTGGAAAGCCTTGAGCATAGAGTGGGCGAACGCACGGCCGAACTGGCCCAACGGGTCGATCAACTCAACCTGCTCAACCAAGTTGGCCAAGAGATTATTTCGCTGTTGGATACGGCCGTGCTTTTGCCGCGCATCACCACCCTCCTGCGCGAGAGCTTCGACTATTATGCCGTCATTCTCTTTTTGCTCGACGACGAACGACAAACGCTCAACATCGGTGCTTCTGCGCCCGCTGGCTTGCCCTTGCAACTGCGCGTGGGGCAAGGCATTGTCGGCCGTGTGGCGCGCATTGCCCAGCCGCTGGTGGTTAACAATGTGGCTCGCGACCCCTATTACCAATTTGAAGAAAGCCTGCCTGATACCCAAGCGGAACTTGCTTTGCCTTTGCGGGTGGGGGAGAAGCTGTTGGGGGTGCTAGACCTGCAAAGTGCGCGGTATGATGTGTTCACGGCCGATACCGTCACCCTCTTCACCACCTTGGCTGACCAAATCGCCATCGCCATTTACAACGCCCAACTGTTCGAGTCGGCCTCGGCCGCCCAAAAAGAGGCGGAACGCGCCAACCAAATCAAATCCCAATTCTTGGCCAACATGAGCCACGAACTGCGCACCCCGCTCAACGCCATCATCAACTTCACGGGCTTTGTGGCGGATGGCTTGTTGGGCGAGGTCAACGAAGAGCAAGTGGATTCGCTCGGCAAAGTGCTCACCAGCAGTGACCATCTGCTGAGCCTTATCAACGATGTCCTCGACCTCTCTAAAATCGAAACGGGGCAAATGTCGCTCTTTTTGCAGGAGGTAGACCTCAATGCTATTTTGGGCAGTGTTTCATCCACAGCCAAAGGCCTCATCAAAGACAAGCCGCTGGAATTGGAGCTAGAAATTGAGGGCAAATTGCCCCTCATCCAAGGCGATAAGCGGCGTATCCGCCAAATTTTGCTCAATCTCATCTCAAATGCGGTCAAATTTACGCTATCGGGCACAATTGCCATTCGCGCTTACCACACGGCCGAGGGTATCCACATGGCCGTGCGCGACACGGGTATTGGCATTGCCCCCGAAGACCAAGAGATGATTTTGAGTCGTTTCGCCAAGCGCAACATGACCTGTATAATGTATCTGGTACAGGGTTAGGCTTGCCCATTACCAAGCATTTTGTGGAGGCACACGGCGGCCGTATTTGGCTCGAAAGTACCCTCGGTGCTGGCTCCACCTTTTATGTGACTTTGCCGTTGAATGACAGTAAAAAGTGAAAGGTGAAATGTAAAAAGTAAAAAGAACGCGGATCGCGACACTTCTCACTTTTTACTTTTGACTTCTCACTTGCCCCCCTTCCTCCTATGCCCACCCACCACCCCACCGTCCTTTATGTGGATGATGACCCGATGAGCCGGGATGTCCTTAAAATCCTTTTCCAAAAGGTAATGGGGATTACCGATTTGTTCCTGTTGCCCAACAGCGAAAATTTCATGGCGCAGGTACAAGCCCTACCCCAGCTACCCGAAGTCATCTTTTTGGATATTCAGGTACGGCCGTTTAACGGCTACGAGATGCTGTCCATGTTGCGCCAAGACCCCGCCTATGCCCATCAACCCATCATCGCCCTCACCGCCAACGTGATGGCCAACGATGTGGAACGCATGAAAAACGCAGGCTTCTCAGGTCTCATCGCCAAACCCATCACCAACCGCATCTTTCCCCTGCTGTTCAAAAAAATTCTCGCTGGCGAACCCGTTTGGTATATTAGTTGAAACTACTCAGTCTACTTAAAGGGACGAATTACAAAGGACGAAGTACGACATCCCTCGAGTAATTTTGTACTTCGTAATTCGTCCTTCGTACTTTTTTCACCATACTCAGCACTCCTATGCTTCTCCAAGGTAAACACATTTTTGTCGTTGAAGACGACCCCCGTAATTTAGCCATTATTCGCACCATTTTGCGCGAAAATGGGGCGCGGGTGTCGTTTGACCACTGGGGCAAAACAGCACTCGATGAGCTACTCTTACAAGAGGTAGATATTGTCTTGCTGGATTTGATGTTCCCCCGCCAAGTAACGGGCTACGACATTTTGGCCGCCATTCGTGCCGAGCCAAAGGTGGCCCATTTGCCTGTTGTGGCTGTCACCGCCTCTGACCCCGATGTGGAGATGCACAAAGCGCGGGAACATGGCTTTAATGGCTTTCTGAGCAAGCCGATTGACCGACGCAAGTTCCCGCGCTATATCGCGGCCGTTTTAAACGGCCAAGAGATTTGGGGCGATGAAGATTTAGATTAAGTTGGGCAATTGAGGGAGGGAGAGGTGTGGTGCAACCCATGCGAAGCAAACGGGTTGCACCAATATAGAGATGTCTACGCTTTGGCTTGGATTAAGCTCGAAATACCCACAATGATGAGGATAAACGGCCAGAAATAGCTCCAACTGAGGCCAAATAAGAAAGTGAGAGCCACCCCTAAAATAATTAGCCCACCTGTGAGTGCCCCACCACCTTCATGCCCCAAACGGCCGCGCCGCTTATAAATGTGCATCGCTCGGCCGAGGCTGGAAAAAGCGGGGATGAGGATAAACAAGGCCCACCAATTATCCAACAATTGGAAATCTGTCCAGCGCCCCAGCAAAAGCACCGCCCCAGCCATAATAAACACAATCCCCACCAATAACCCACTGTGGGTGCTATCCCATTCATGTTTTGTTTGGGGCGTTTTTTCTTGGTCTTTCAGGTCATAAATTTCGTCGGTCATTTCATTTACTCCTTGTCTGGATTAATTCGTCGCACGAGTTTTTGGGCTATGGCTGACCGCGCCGCACAGGGCTAGAGACCAAGATGTAATCCAGTCAAACGGTTGCCAATGCTTGGCTATACGGACAAGGGCAGGTGGTGTTGCAACCCATGAATTTGGTTGCGGTTGGCGACTATTTTTTAGGCACGAACTTCACGAATTCTCTCGAATTGGCATGGTTTAAACCATCTTTACAATTTCGGACGAGGGACTGGAGACAACGAACTGGTGGTCACAAGCATCCCAAGTCCCTTGTCCCCAGTCAAAATTTGTAAAAACCCTCTCCCGAGAGCCGTGAACCATGCCCCCGAATCAATTCTGCGTAATTCGTGTCCCATTTTAACCTGATGGGATAATTCTGTTTCGGCAACGACCTCAATCAACCATAAACCCTTTGCATCTTTGCCTTTCGATCACAAAAGATGTGGGTTCATTCGTCCTACTTCATACTTTATCTATGAACATTATCTCTTACGCTGGCTGGGAGCGAGCCTACCATTGGACAAACGGGATTATCGAGCTGGTGGCCACGGCCGAAGTCGGTCTGCGCCTCATCCGCTTTGGGTTGGTGGGTGAGGCCAACGAATTTGCCGAATACCCCGCCCATCTCGGCCGCATAGGGGGGGATGAGTGGCGCATTGTGGGCGGCCATCGGTTGTGGCACGCCCCCGAACACCGCACGCGCACCTATGTGCCCGACAATGCGCCCATCACGGCCGACCCCCTGCCCGATGGGGGTTGGCGGCTAACCCAGCCCACCGAACCAAGCACGGGCATCCAAAAAGAGATAGACATTTACATTGCTGAAGATGCACCCTCGGTGCGCGTCGTTCATCGCTTGTGGAATCGGGGGATGTGGCCTGTGGTGATGGCTCCGTGGGCGCTTTCGGTGATGGCCAGTGGGGGCACGGCCGTTTTGCCGTTGCCACCCCGTGGGAGCCACCACGACCACCTCTTGCCCAACACCTCGCTCATTTTGTGGCCCTACACCGATATGGGCGACCCGCGCTGGACATGGGGGGAAGAGGCGGTGTTGTTGCAACAGGTGGTGGGGGCGACACGGCCGCAAAAAATTGGCTCGGCTTGCACCCCCGGCTGGCTGGCCTATGCCAATCGCGGCCGTTTGTTTGTGAAGCAGTTTGCCCACCAGCCCAACGCCACCTACCCCGATGGGGGTTCGTCGGCCGAGCTATTTACGGATGGGGAGATGTTGGAGGTGGAGACGCTGGGGCCGCTGGCGGAGGTGGGGGTGGGTGCGGCCGTGGAACACACGGAAACGTGGCAGTTGGTGGCGGGTGTGCGGCAGTTTACAAGCGCGGCCGAGGCGATGCAGTTGATAA
>JADJSZ010000100.1 GCA_016711405.1 Candidatus Hadersleviella danica
CCTCTATCATCCCGTGCGGTTCATCAATCGGCACAAAAATTTCGCGCTTGTTCTCCAGCCCTAAGCGAGACAAATCAAACGGAATGTTGTGCACATTGGGCATGGCCAAATAAATTTCAGCCACGGCCGCGTGTCCCTCCAACACCGCCTTGCCCATATCATACAACGTGTGTTGCACCGATTCGCTGGGGTGGTTGGCAAAGGTGTGCAACAGCGTATCGCGCACGGCCGACCATGCTTCGTTGTAATTCACCGCCTCCCCCGCCTCGTACTCCCAATTCGCGCTCAAATTCGTCCCCAGCAACCTGTCCTCCTCCTCGGGAAGCGTCGTGTATTGGTCTTTCCAAAAGCCCGTAAACGCCGATTGGGTGGTCTTCAAGATGGGTAGCTCCTTCAACCCTGCCAATAGTTTCACCCCCGTGCGTGTGCGGGTGGCCTCGGCCGTGCGCCGCTCGCCGCTGGCTCCTATAAAGCTGTGCGGGTGGTCTTGCTCGCCAAAGGTCATGCGCTTCCACGGCCGTTCCACCACCATCACTTTGGCTTGGGTCATGTGTTCGGCCGCATCCAAGAAATGTTGGCTCAACGCCAGCGCAAAAGATTCGGGGCTGGCCAAATCATGCCCGCTCGCCACCGCATACACACTGTTCTTCATCGTGTCCGTCGGGTACACCAGCCGATTATCCGCCTCGGTATACGCATCCTCCAACGCCCCCTCCAAATTGATGTGAACCGTGTACTCCACAAACGTGTGCGTCGCCCCATCCCGCACCACCTTGCCCACCCGCACCCGCCCCTTGCCATAACTGTTGTGTATCAGCTTCATGTTTTTACCTTCACTTTTTGTCATTTGTCATTGGTCAAGAAGGGAGGAAAGGTTTTTTTTTTTTTTTTTTTTTTTCCTTTTTTTTTTTTTTTTTTTTTTTTTTTTTTTTTTTTTTGTGTTGGTCACTTGTAACCTTCCCCTCTGCTCCTCTGCTCCTCCGCTCCTCTGCGCCGCCCCTCCCCTCATCTCTCCCCTCTCATCTCTCCCCTCCCTCCATCATCGCCACAAACTTCACAAACAACTCATCCGAATCATGCGGGCCGGGCGAGCTTTCGGGGTGGTATTGCACCGCAAAGGCACGGTGAGCGGGCACATCAATCCCTTCACACACGCCATCATTCAAATTCACATGGGAAATAGCCACCCCTGCGGGCAAGCTGTCAGGGTCTAGGGCAAAGCCGTGGTTATGGCTCGAGATTTGCACCGCTCCGCTCTCGGCAACTTGCACAGGTTGGTTGCCGCCTCGGTGGCCAAACTTCATTTTAAAGCTACGGCCGCCCAAAGCCAGCCCCATAATCTGGTGTCCCAAGCAAATGCCGAACATCGGCTTGTGCCCCAGCAGTTTTTGCACATTCTCCACCGCGTAAGTCACGGCCGCAGGGTCGCCCGGCCCATTCGAGAGGAAGATGCCATCGGGGTTCATCGCCAAAACATCCTCAGCGGCCGTGTCCGCAGGCACCACCGTCACCGCACAGCCGTGCGCGGCCAATAGGCGCAAGATGTTGCGCTTAATGCCAAAGTCATAGGCCACGACTTTGTAGATTTTGGATTGCGGATTGCGGATTGCGGATTGGGGGGAGGAGGGAGCTTGCCACCAATTCTGCGCTTCCCCCCAGTGATACGGCTCTTCGCAGGTCACTTCTTGCGCCAAATCCAGCCCATCCATGTCCCGCGCCGCCCGTGCAAGGGCGATGAGTCGCTCGGCCGAGGGGTCGCTGGTCGAAATGGCGCAACGCATCACCCCATTCTGCCGTATATGCCGCACAAGGGCGCGGGTATCCACCTCGGCAATGCCCACCACCCCGCGTTCGGCCAAGTAATCTGGCAAGGGTTGGCGCGAACGCCAGTTGCTGGCCAGTGGGCTTAAACTGCGAATGACAATCCCGGCCGCCCACACACGGCCGCTCTCATCATCCTCGGGTGTCGTCCCATAATTGCCAATGTGCGGCATCGTAAACGTCACCACCTGCCCATGATACGACGGGTCGGTCAATATCTCTTGGTAGCCCGACATACTCGTATTAAAAACAATCTCCCCCGTCGTATCTCCCCGCGCCCCAAACCCCACCCCCGGCCACAAAGAGCCATCCTCCAACGCCAACAAGGCGGGGGGGAATTGTGAATTGGTCATTTGTCCTTTGTCATTGGTCATTTGTCATTTGTCCTTGGTCATTTGTCCCTTGTCATTATTCATTGTTCTTCCTCATTTCCCCTTGCTATTTTACCCAATCTTGCCTGCCATTGCTTTGTAAGAAAAATAGCGGCCACAGGTGTTTGGGGGTAAAGTAAGAAGAGGGAAGAGAGAAGAGACTGAAAGACTGACCGACTAAAAGACTCAAAAGAGAAACAACCATGCGACGACCAGATTACAACGACATTCCCGAAGTATTTCGGCGAGCGATGGAAGGCGAGGGCTGGGTGCAAGACCAAGGTGGCAATGGGGGCGAGGGCGGGGCCAACCCACGGCCGCCATTCCCCCCCCAACGGCCGTGGTGGACCGACCGCCGCGTCTGGCTCGGCCTCTTGCTCGTCATTCTCTTTGTCAGCTTCGATTGGCTCATCAACACCTACACCAATTGGCTCTGGTTTATCGAGCGCGGCTACCAAGATTTATGGCTCCGCCAACGCGCCTTCGAGGTGGGGGTCTTTGCGGTGGCCTTCTTGGTTGCGGCCGTCGTGCTGTTGGCCACATGGCACACCGCCCGGCGCACGGCCGCCCGTGCCAATAACCCCCAATTGGGCAGTCCCCTGCTCCACAACACCGCCATCTTTCGCGGATTAGTCACCGCCACAGGGCTGTTCTTCGCCTTCACCTTTGCCTCGGCCGCCCGTGCCCAGTGGGAAGATGTGTTGCGCTTCATCTACCGCGTCCCCTACGGCACAGTCGAGCCAATCTTCGGCCGCGACATTAGCTTTTACCTGTTCGAGTTGCCCTTCTACAACTTCGTGCGGAGCTGGTTCATGCCTTTGCTGGTCTTTGCCGCCCTCGGCGTGTTGGCCATGTATGCCCTGCGCTACTTGCCCCTCTTGCAAGCCAACACCAAGCTCACCACGGCCGATATGCCCCCCCATTTGCGCCGCACCTTGGCCATCATTGGCGGCATCTTCTTTGGTTTATGGGCACTCGGCCACCAACTCGCCCAATACGATTTGCTCTACTCGCCGCGTGGCGTGGCCTTTGGGGCCAGCTACACCGATATGAACGCCACCATCTGGGCCTTGCGCGTCCAAATGGTCGCTATGGTGGTCGTGGCACTCATCTTCTTCTACGCCTACTTTCAACTCAAAATTCGTTGGCTCACGGCCGCGTTCACCATCTGGGTCGCCGCCTTCTTCCTGCTGGGGGCCATCTACCCCGCCATCTTGCAACGCTTCGTCGTCGAACCGACTGAACTCGCCCGCGAATCCGAATACATCGCCCACAACATCGCCTTCACCCGCATGGCCTTCGGGCTGGATCAGGTCGAGATTCGGCCGTTTGGCAACGTCGCTCCCCTCACCGCCCAAGCCTTAGATGCCAACGATGCCGCCCTCAACAACATCCGCGTCTGGGATTATCGGCCGCTCCAACAAACCTATGCCCAATTGCAAGAGCTACGCCCCTACTACCAGTTCAGCACCATCGACATTGACCGTTACCTCATCAATGGCGAAATCCGCCAAGTGATGCTGGCGGGGCGCGAACTCGATAAAACCAATCTGCCCAACGCCACATGGGTCAACGAAAAGCTCGAATTCACCCACGGCTATGGCGTGGTGATGAACCCCGTAGACCGCTTCAACGACCAAGGCCGCCCCGAATTCTTCCTCAGCGACTTGCCCCCCCGTTCCACAGTGGATTTAGAAGTGACTTTGCCCCAAATCTACTACGGCGAAACCATGAACGATGTCGTTTTTGTGGGCAGTGAACGGGATGAGTTTAGCTACCCCGACGACAACGAAAACGTCCGCACCCGCTACGAAGGGCAAGGGGGCGTGCCACTCGGCGGCTGGTTCCGCAAGCTCATCTTCGCCTTGCGCTTTGGCGAAACCAATCTCATGTTCAGCGAATACATCACCCCCGAAACGCGGGTCATGTTCTACCGCCAAATCCAAGAGCGCGTCAAAGCCATCACTCCCTTTTTGGCCTTGGATTATGACCCCTATTTGGTGGTCGCCGACGGCCGTCTCGTTTGGATTCAGGATGCCTACACTGTCAGCTCTCTCTTCCCCTATGCCGAACCTGTGCGCGAGGTTTCCCTCAGCGGCGAATATTACGGCAATGTCAACTACATTCGCAACAGCGTCAAAATCACCATTGATGCCTACGATGGCACTGTGACATATTACCTCGTGGACGAAGAAGACCCCATCATCCAGACCTACGGCCGTGCCTTCCCCGGCCTCTTCAAGCCCATGTCGGAGATGCCCGCTAGCTTGCAAAGCCATCTGCGCTACCCCGAGCAATTATTCGTCTTCCAAACCCAGCAATACCTGCTCTACCACATGACCGATGTGCAAACCTTCTACAACCAAGAAGATTTACGCGCCTTGCCCCAAGAGATTTTCGGCGTGGAAAACGTCGCCCAGCACATGGAGCCTTATTACGTCATGTTCCGCTTGCCCGGCGAAGCCGAAACGGAATTTTTGCTCATCCAACCCTTCACCCCAGCCGAAAAGACCAACATGGTGGCGTGGATTGCCGCCCGCAACGACCCCGCCCACTATGGCGACCTCATCGCCTATGAGTTGCCCCGCCAAGAACTCATCGTGGGGCCGATGCAAATTGAAGGGTTTATCAACCAAGAGCCTGATATTTCCGAGCAGTTCTCGTTGTGGAACCAAGGCGGCTCTAGCGTCATTCGCGGCAACCTGATTGTCATTCCGCTCAACAACAGCTTTTTGTACGTCGAACCCATCTATCTGCAATCCACCACCAGCGCCTTGCCCGAACTCAAGCGGGTCATCGTGGCCAGTGGGGAGCGGATTATCATGCGGCCGACGCTTGAAGAAGCCCTCTTCGCCCTTGTCAGCCGCGAAGCCCCGGCCGTGGGCGAGCTAGAGGTGGTGGTGCAAGAAGGTAGCGAAGGTGGCGAAACCGAGCCATCAGCCACCCCCATTCCTGTGGTCGTTGATGGGAACATCAACGAACTCATCGCCCAAGCCAACCAACAGTTCACGGCCGCCCAAACAGCCCAGCGCACAGGCGATTGGGCCGCCTACGGCGAACACATCCAAGCCTTGGAAGAAACGTTGCGCCAGCTAGAGGCGTTGATAGGGGAATAGGCGTGAACAGTAAAAGGTGAAAAGTAGAAGGTAAAAGGTGGCATGTGAAGGATAAGCGCACCATTTTATTGGCCACGATGGGCAGTGCAGGGGATGTCTACCCCATGCTGGCTCTCGGCCGTGGCTTGCAAGCCCGAGGCCACCACCCCATCATCCTCACCAACGACCACTTCGAGGCGTTGGTAGCCGAAGCGGGCTTGCCCTTCATCGCCCTCGGCGGCCGTGAAGAATACCAGCGCACCATGGAAAACCCCGATTTGTGGAACCCCGTGCGCGGGCTAGGGGTGGTGGCCAAAAACGGGATGATGCCCCTGCTACGGCCGTTCTACGACATCGTCCGCCAATTCGACCCCCAAACGACCATTTTGGCGGCCACCGTCTTGCTCTTCGGGGCACGCATCGCCCACGAAAAACTGGGCATCCCCCTCGTCTCCATTCACCTCCAGCCCAGCCTCTTCCGCTCGGTTTTCGCCCCACCCAATCTGGGCGGCTTTCGCTTGCCCGATTGGATGCCCCACAGACTGAAACGGGGCTATTTTCGTCTGCTGGATGCGGCCTTTATAGACCCCCTGATGGCCAAAGAGACCAATGCCTTTCGGGCAGAAGTGGGCTTGCCCCCTGTCACACGCCTGTTTGACCAGTGGATGTTCTCGCCCCAAAAGAATATCGGGCTATTTCCCGATTGGTTTGCCGCACCCCAACCCGATTGGCCACCCAACACACAATTAACGGGGTTCATCCAGCACGAACAGCCACAGGGGATGACGGCCGACTTGCGCACCTTTTTAGACGAGGGCGAGCCGCCCATCGTCTTCACACCGGGCACGGCCATGCAACACGGAGCCGATTTCTTCCGTGAATCCGTTGCGGCTGTGCAAAAACTCGGCCGTCGAGCGATTTTATTGACCCAACACACAGGGCAGGTTCCCCCCAACTTGCCCCCCACCGTGCGCCATTTTCGCTACGTGCCCTTGCAAGAATTACTCCCCCACTCGGCCGCGCTGGTTTACCACGGCGGCGTGGGCACACTGGCGCAAGCGTTGGCGGCGGGCATCCCCCATCTCGTCATCCCCTTCAGCCACGACCAACCCGACAACGCCCAGCGTTTGCGCCACATGGGCGTGGGCGATTTTCTGCCGCCGAAACAGTACAAAGCCTCGGCCGTAGCCGCGAAACTCAACCACCTGCTGACCCATCCCGCCACCCAACAACGGTGCGCGGCGTTGGCCCAGCAGGTGGATTTCGAGCAAGCACTCGAAGCGAGTTGCGCGGCAATTACGGCCGTGGGAGGTTAAGCACGAACATCATTCGTTATAAATTAAGCTCTTTAGGCAAAAATCAAGAGTGAAAAATCCCCCTTTGCTCTCCTTTTGCAACAAAAAATAGTAAAAGAAAAAAAAGGGAAAGGGAAAGAGGGCTTTGTCACAAAAGCCGTTGCCTGAAAATTGCTTAATTTATAACCAATGCACTGACATAAAAAGTGAGCCGTAAAAAATAATTTCACGGCTCACTTTTTACTGAGTCTCATTGTTTATTGCGCTTTTCCATATATTGCTGAACTTGAGGGATGACGATAGCCGCACCCACTAAAAGCAAGAAAAGTACACCAAAAATTTGTCCGTCCATGGTCGAATCTCCTTAAAAATTAGTCGTTTACTGGTCATTCAGTTGCTAGGCGGCCACCAATCGCTTAACTGAGCACAATGCCAAACAGGCAGAGCAGGATGAAAGCGATATAGGTAAGTAGCGGCCAGAGGCTGGGTTGTTTGTTGAAATGGAAGAGGCGGGCTGGATCGAGGAGGAGGCCAGCGGCGAGAAGACAGCCAACGAATATGAGCACAAGCTCGGCCGTGGTCAGCGGCCGTGCCGCCCGCCCCACCAGCGAGCCAGCGTAAGCGGCCAACACCAACGCCAATCCATCTATCATCAACGCACCCCAGAAATAACGGGAGGCGTAAGCGGCCGTTTCAGGGGCAAACTTCTGCTCCACCTTGGTCACCATCACCAACACATAAAACAAGCCCAAAATAATCCACAAAAAGGTTGGCCCAAACGCGTAGTAGAGGCTCACTTCCCCTTCATGCACCACCCCGGGGCTTTGCGCCAACAGTTGCGCCGATTCGACCAACTGGTTCAAGTCGGCCTGCACCATCGTGATGGCAATGGCCATCAGCACGGCCGCGACGGCCGCCCATTTGGTGTTGGCCAAGACATCTAGTTTGGTCAACCATACTGGCCGCTCGGCGGGCAACGGCCGCAACTTTTTAAGGCCATTCATGGCCAAGCAGAAGAAAAAATAAACGGCCGCCACCACCAGCCACCCCCGCGCCGTTTGGTCAGCCAAAAGATTCCGCAAGGGGGCAAATAGCACAAAAAACAGGGCAATAGCCAGCAAATCGGCCGTCAGGGGCCATACAAAGAGTTTGTTCTTTGGTAATGTCATAAATCTCCCAATTGCTTAATCGCGCGGCAATTAAGCCAATATCGTTGGAGGGTGTGAGGGGTAAAGCTCGGCAAACAGGCAAAAAAATAGGTGGCAGGTGCATCGGGCGATGTCCTTACCACCTCGGGAGGGAGCCTAATAAAAGTATAGCACAGCCACTGGTTTATGCAAGTTTTGGTTCATTTTGGCCACTAGGACAATGGTACTATTGGGAGCGTCAGGGTAAAGGTTGAACCACGGCCGAGTTCACTGACCAACTGAATATCCCCCCCTAACAAATGGGCAAAATGCTGGCTAATCGTCAGCCCCAAACCCGTGCCCCCATATTGGCGGGTAGTAGATTCATCCGCTTGCACAAAGGCGTGAAAAATGCGCTCTTGTTGAACGGGCGGAATACCAACCCCTGTATCCCGAATGGCAATTTGCACCTTTTCCCCCTCTTGGCTGGCTTGCACCACAATGTCGCCATCTATCGTAAATTTGCTGGCGTTGCCAATCAAATTAACCAAAATCTGCTTGAGCTTGACAGGGTCTGTCTCGAGCCAACCCAACTGGGGAGCACAAAGCAATTGCAACTGGTTGCCGTTTTTGCGGGCAAGAGGGCGCATCGTAATTAGCACTTCTTCCAACAAAGTGGGCACATAAATCGGCTCCTTGTTGATGCTCATGCGGCCAGATTCCACTTTGGCCAAATCCAACACGCTATTGATGAGGTTGAGCAGATGCCCCCCCGCCACGTTGATGCGTTGGGCATCCACGGCCACCCCTTCATAATCTTCATCTTCTAATGCTTCGTGGATGAGGTCGGCATAGCCCATAATCGCTCCAAGCGGGGTGCGGAGTTCGTGGCTCATGTTGGCTAAAAATTGGCTTTTGGCGCGATTGGCTTCCTCGGCTGTCTCCTTGGCATGTTCCAATTCCCTCTGGGTGAGCAACAAAGCGGCCAATAGCTCATTGAAGCGTTCGGTCAGGTTGGCCAGCTCATCGGTGCCGCGCACGGGCAAGCGGCGGGTTAAATCGCGGGTGGCCGTAATTTCGCTGACACGGCCGCTGAGCAACGCCACAGGAGAAACCACCAACCGCTCTAACAAAAGCAAGGTTAGCCCACCAAAGGCAAGGCCAATGCCAACCAAAGCCAGTAAGACAAGGCTCAACGAGGATTGCCCTTGCTGATAAATATCCCGCACTTGGTTAATTTCCAACAAAAGCGCGGGGTTCCCACTCAGGTCACGCAAGAGGAGATAGGTGAGGGAGGTTTGGTCGGTGGGGGTGAGGAAGAGTAAATCGGTGGCGGGGACGTTTTCGGTGGCAAGGGTCATTTGCTCCCATACGTTTTGTTGGGGTACGGGTAAAGTGGCTGTGTTGTGAAGCTTCAGATTCAGGCTCGTGCGCTCCGCCAAATCAGAGACAAGTTCGTCATCAAGCCAACGCGCCATCAGAAAATAACCATTGGGCGCAGATTCACCCGCATTATCCAACACATAATGGCTTGTCACCAGCAACGGCCCCTCGGGAAGGAGCAAGATGCCTGTCACCGAATCGGCATTATCCTCTAAATCGAAAATGGGCGAGCCTGCTTCGAGGAATGGCAAAAGCGTGGCGGGGATGTTGACCAATTCTCCCGTTTCGTGGTCATACATCTCCGCAAAAACAATGCCATCATCTATGCCCAAAATAACGATGAGCGAAATGCCAATGCGCGGGTAAAGAGAGGCATCGTAATTATTTTCAATGTAAGCGGGGTCGGGCTGGATGGTATAGAGGTAGGTGTCATCCCATTGGGCATAGTCAGACGTGCTACTCAATTGGCTATTCAGGCTCTCTTGCAGGGCGCGTACCACCCGCTGACCATTGAGTACGGCGCGTTGGCTCTCGAGTTCAGTAAAGCTGTCTTGGATAATGTTCGAGAGTACCCCATAAATTAACCCTATGAGGGTAGTAATGGTCAGGCCAATGGCGAGAAGCGTTTTGACGCGCAGGGTCATGGAGCGGGAAAAAGAGGGTAAGTAAGAAATGAGCGGTAATCATAACACAAGGCACGGCCGTTTTTTAGCCACTCCGTGTGAATTCCCAATGAAAAGATGGTCATTTGGTCACTTCTTACTCTTCTCCGCTCCCCCGGCGCAGGCGCAAGGCACGTGCCTGTGCCCGCAAATCCTGAAGTAACGCCGCATCCAAACCCGTCTCATTGCGGGCGCGGTTCACATCTTCAATGCGGACTTGCAAGGTGCGGATTTGTTCCCTTAATTCGCTTTCGCGGGCACGCACACGCAAAGCGTTGTCTATGGCGATGGACGCTTGGGCGGCCAATTTATTCAGTTGCCGCTGGTCTGTTTGGGTAAAATAGTCCGCCTCGTGGTGGACAAGGGCAATGACCCCCACCAAACGGTCGCCAATAAGCAAGGGGATGCCCAAGAAGGAGCGAATCATCAGCTTTTGTTTGGCCGTTTGCTCGGCCGCAGACCCCCCCGGAACCAGTGTCAAATTGCTATCGGCCGCCGCCTCTTCCCCCACCCGTGCCTCGTAGATGGCTTGTTTGGTTTGGGCAATGCGCCCTGTCAGGCCACGGCCGATGCGGTATTTATGGCCTGTCGTGTCGCGCATCCCTTGCTGGCCGCGCCACGCATACACCCGCAAATACTCCCCTTCGGCAATGGTAATTTCGGCCGCATCGTACTCCACCACTTGGCGCACGGCCGCCAACACACTGCTCATGGCCGATTCATAGTCGAGATTGCCCGTCATCGTTTGGCCAATGGCGTAAAGCGAATCCAGCTCTTTGACCCGCTCCTGCAAAGCGTTCACCATCTGCCCAAAAACAGCCACCAATTGGTTCAGTTCGACAGTGCCCGAAATGTGGGCCAAATCGGCCGTGGACAACGCCTTGACCTCTTCATCACGGGCAATCGAAGTTTCGATGGCTTGCGCCGCTTGGGAAAGTTGGCGCACGGGTTGGGCCACATACCCAGCCGCCACAAACGAAACAGGCAACGAGAGGAGGAGGAGAACCCCGGCCGCCACCAACACTTGGCGGAAAATGGCCGTGGCGGGGGCAATCACCTCGCTTTGGGGGATGGCCATGCCCAGCCGCCACCCCGTCGTTTCCACCACATCGTATGCCACCAGCCACATCTCGCCCTCCACATCGGTGTAGCTGGTTAGGCCAGCGGAACCGCCCAACAATTGCTCTTGCACGGCCGCAACCTCTACCTCTTGCTCGGCCCATGTCACATTAATCTCTTCGCCGCAGGGCAAATTGGTGTCGAGGGGGTGGTTGCGGTGGGCTATCACATGGGCATCTTCATCGAGCAAAAAGGCAAAGCCATTGTCGCCGACTTGAAAACCCAGCACCTCGGTTTGCAACGATTCAATCAAAAAGTCGTGGGACATAACGGCCAGCAAATCACGGCCGTTTTCGGCCAAAATTGGCACCGCATTGGTCACCATCAGCCCCGCCCCCGCGCAATCCACATAGGGAAATGTCCATGCACCTTACCCCGCTAGCGTGTTTTCGGCAATCACCTCGGTGTAAAAAATTTGGGTTTGGGGTTCCCAGAAGGGGTCGTTGTTGTTGTAGTTGTTGTCGTGCCACGGGTAGAGGCGCATCATACCCTCGGCCGTGGTCAGGTAAACCCACTGGGTGTTAATGCCCCGCGCCACAATGTCCCTAAACAGGGTATCGAGGCTGTGGCTGGCGGCCACCAGATAAGCCATGCGCTCATCCAAGGGCACATTGCTGTTGAGGTAAACGTTGGAAATCTGGTCGTTGTTGAAGGCTGGCCGATGAACGGTGTAGTACCAGCTATCCCGCCCCAGTACATTACGGCCGTCCCGCTCGTATTCGGCCAGCACGGCCGCTTGCTCCTCGGCCGTGAGCGGGAACTCGCCCCGCACAATCGGTTGCGCGGCCGAGGCGGCCAATACCGTGGCCGTCTCAAATTCCCGCAAGCGGGCATCAATCGCCTCCGCTTGCGCCGCGACCCGCGCCGCCAATTGCCGCTGTTGCTCCTCCTCCACTTGGGTGCGGGTAGAGCTATACACCCCCACCGAGAGCAACGCCAACGTCACCAAATTGGTCACAGTCAGCCAAATGAAGAAAAGCCAAAAGCTGGGGATTTTTTTGAGCATGGAGGCTGAGAAGCGTGATAAATGTAAACTTGAGAGTACGGCTAGACTAGCAATGAGCTTAACTACTGAGTGCAAGTAGGAGCAAGATAGGGTTGAAGAGATTGCTGCCGCTATGGTGCCGTCCTGCCATTTGAGATAGACGTTTAGATCTTGGTGAAATTATTGATGTACAGCAAGCAATCAGCGTTACATTTAGGGAAACAGGAAGTCGGCAACAACCGATTTTCCCCCTCTCTCCATCTCCTCTCTCTATCTAAATAAACATCAGCCGCTGGTTCACTTCCACGGCCATCGCCTCTTGCGATAGCTCGCTTTTCATGCGCTCCACAAACGCCAACACCTCATCCAAATGGCGGGCGAGGGCGTTCTTGGTGGCATAACTCCGCACAATATAAACCGTTTCGCCCACCAAACCAACCTCCTCGCTGTTCCACACCCCTTGGGCTTGGCTACTCGTCGCCCCGCCAAACCGCTCGCCCAGCAAAGTGAGAGCTTGTTGGACATAGGGTTGGGTATCAATGGGGGTGTTCACAGCGACTGTGGTGGGAATAAAAACGGAGATTTGGTTGGTACGGCCGCGCCGATTAGCCAAGGTGCTGGCCAATTCGCGCAAGGGAGCCGAAGCCGTGGGGTTGGCCAAATCCAATTCGGGCAAGTAGGGAATTGCAAATTCGGCCGCTGGTGGCTTCGGCCAATCCGCTTGCGCGGGCTTGGCGCGGTTGAGAATGAGGTGAACGGTAGCTCGCTCAGGGTGGAGATGCGGCCGAATCTCGGCCGTGAAACGCACAGCCTGCTCCCATGTCTCGGGCGTGGCCACCAACAACACCTGCTCCGCTTGGCCGAGCAAATAAGCCAATGAGTCGTTGAAAAAAGCAGACATGCCCAAAACCACCGTGGCATATTCGGCTAAGAGTTTTTCCAGCCATAATGTCACCCGTAAAGTGGTGGGCAGATGATTTTGCTCGCCCGCCTGCCAATTGGCAAGGGGGAAGCCGTTGGGATGGGCATAAATGGGGCGGTCGGGTGTGTCGGTCATCCCCAACACTTGGAGCAAGCTATAAATAGAAGGGTACTCCCCATAAACTGTCTTTTGGTCGGCCGCGAACATCTCCGCCAAAGCTAGCCCCAAAGCGGTGCGCCCTTGGCTCCCCTCCATGCCCAGCACCAAGCATAAGTGGCGTGCCCCTTGCCCCCGTTTGGGGTTCATGCCAATCAGCCGCTTAACCAGCAAACGGCTCAGTTCCAACAAAATGCTGGGGTGGTAAGCCATCAGTTCGCGAAATGATTTGTGGGTAATCATCAACAGTTCCACGCGGCTGGCGGCCGTGGCCGTGGCCGTGGCCGCTTGGTCTTCGGGGGTGATAAGGTTGTACTCGCCCAGCACATCGCCCGCTTGCAGGTAAGCCAGTCGTTGCGCCTGTTGCATATCGGCCGTGAAGAGCGAGATGGCCACCACACCGCTCTTGACCAAATAGAGTTTGTCGCTGACTTGCCCTTCCCACAAAATTACGTCGTGCCGATTGTATTCGCGCAGTTCCATCAGTTCGGCCACATCGGCAATTTCTTCGGCCGTCAGATCGGCAAAGAGGGGCAAGCTCCGCACAAAACGCACCTTGTCTTGGTCTAGGCGCGACCACATTTGGTTGATTTGTTCGCTGGGGGTGCGGGCTTTGTTGCGCGTGCGAATTTGCACCCGATAATAAACCTCGCCCTCGAGCACGGCCGCCTGAATGCGCCCTTCCTCGCGCAAATCGTGCAACACTTTAGGGATGTCGAACTTCTGCCCCTGCATTGCCTCTTGAATTTCCAGCAAGGTGGCTCCCGTCGGCCGTCGCATCAGCCAACTGAGGACTTGCACTTGCCCCGGCGCAGGCATGGTCAGCAAAGAAAGGGGGGATAAACCTTCCTTGCGCGGCGGCTTGCGGGTTTGGAAAAGGGTGTCGAGTTCGTCCATGAGGAGTTAAGAATGAATAAGGGACGAATTACGAATGACGAAGTACGATGCCCTCCGAGTAATTTCGTACTTTGTACTTCGTCATTCGCACTTCAATTCATCAGTTCGGCCAAAAGCGCCTTATCCGCCTGAATATCGGGCAGGTTGAGTTGTTCATCTATTTCGACGACGCGAGTCATGTGTTGGGCGGCTGTGGGCTTATCCCCCGCCTGTTGGCAGAGCAAGGCCATGTTGTAGAGGGCGGTACTCTCGCCCATTAAATCGCCCAATTCGGCATAGATTTGGTGGCCACGGGCAAAGTAGGCCAGAGCCTCGGCCGTGTGCCCTTGCCTATCGGCCAGCGTGCCCATGTGCGTCAAGGTGGTGGCCAGCCCCATTTTTTCGCCCAAAGCGTGGTAAAAATCGTAGCTCAGTTGGTGGTACTCATACGCCTGTGCCCATGCTTGTTGGCGGCCGTGCAACATGCCAATGTTGTTGAGCGTGGTCGCCAAAGCGGCTTGGCTGGCTCTGTCGGCCGCCTCTTCTAACAACTCCTGCGCCTGTTCGTACACCTCGAGCGCTTCGTCGCCCAATTGGAGCCGGGCGTAAATTGCGCCCATGTTGTTTAGCACGACGGCAAGGGTGGCGTGGTCGGCCGTTTTTTCCAACACCTGCCGCGCCTGCTGGTACGCCTCGAGAGCTTGGTCAAAGTTCTCTTGCTTGTGGTAGATGGCGCCGAGGTTGCTGGACAACACGCCGCGCAGGGATAAATCTTTGGCAGGGATGACGTTCAGGGTCGTTTCGGTCCACGTGCGCCAATCTTGCCACAGACCGCGCCGGGCAAAATAGCTGTTCATGGCCAGCAAGAATTGGATGATGGGCTGGGTGTCGGCTCGCGCCACGGCCGTTTGAAACGCCACCCGCAACTGCTCTAAATCTTGGCTAATGAGATGCCAATCGGCCGAGGTGCGTTTTTGCACCCACTGCAAATAATAGTTCATGTGCCGCTGGCGCAGGGCTTCTAGCTCCTTTTTTTCCTCGAGCAAGCTCTGACCAAAATCGGCGAGGGTGCTGTGCAGGGTAAAGCGGCCGTCGCCCAACGGCTCCACCATTTGTTGGTTAACCAAGGCGACCATCATGCGCTGGGCGGGGCGGCTCTCCAATTGCCACAAATAAGCGGCCGTTTCGATGCCAAAAGAGCGCGGCTTGCTCCCAAAAATGGCCAACTGGCGGAAGGCTCGCCGCTCGTGGTCGCCCGGCAAATGGTCATAACTAACCGCCAGCATGAGGCGCATAGACCCCGCGCCCTTGCTCCCCCCGCGATTTAAGCCCAGCCGGGTTTCGCGTTCGTTGAGTTCGGCCAGCGCATTGGCAAACCCAAGGCCGGCTTGCCACTCCCGCGCCATCATCTGCCCCGCCAAAGCGATGCCAATGGGCAAGCCACCCATCCGCTTGACCAACGCAATCGCGCCAGCGCGGTCGGCTTGCACCGCTTGAGGGATAAATTGTTGCAACAGGGTCAGGGAATCCGCGTCGTTGAGTGGCGCGACGGTGAGGTGGGTGTAGGAACCACCTAATTCGGTTCCCAAATTGCCGCGCCGGGTGGTGATGATGACGCAACTGCTGGGGGAGGCGACAAGAAAGGGCACGGCCGAGGCGGCCTCCCACACATCATCTAGCACAATGAGCAATTTTTTGTTGTGGATGAGGCTCCGCAGGGCGCGGGAGCGGGTTTCGGCCGTGGCATAACCCGCCAAATCCGCGCCAAATTGGTCGCCCCAGTTGGCAAGGGTGGAGAGGGGGTCGGCCGTGGGGCCGAGTTCTGTCCACAAGGTTCCATCGCTAAATTCTTCGACGAGAAGGGGGTCGTTGACCACGGCCGCCGCCAGCGCCGATTTACCCACGCCGGCCATGCCTGTCAGGATGATGAGTTGGGGGGTATCGGCCGTGTTCGGCCGCTCTTGAATAGCGGCGAGGCAATCGAAAAGGAGAGCCGAACGGCCGATAAAGGGGGAGGGCGCGGGGGGGGCAAGGCGTGGGGTCGGCCGAATTTCGGCCGTGCCTTGGTAGATATTTTGGATGTTGACGATTTTATCGCCACCTACAAAATCGCCCGTGACGGAAAGGTCGAGGTCGCCGCCTGCGTGGATGTTTGAGTTTGCCATAGGACGCTCTCTAGGGTGATGATTAACTGTAACCCGCTCGAATCGTTTGGGCAAGGATTGGGCAGTACCGTGGTACTGTTTTGGCGTGAGGAAGCTGTGAAAAGTAGAACATTGAGGTGGCGGCTCGCTTCTCGCCCCTTGGGTTAGTTAAATGTATACTGATTATGATGGGTATGCTGGTGTATTAAAATACACAAATACACCAATACACCAATAAACAAACGACCAGATTATGACCGTGAAAAATTTCACCTGCACAGGAATAAACCCATGACCCAAGATGCTTATATCTTCGATGCCATCCGCACGCCACGCGGCAAGGGCAAGAAAAATGGTTCGTTATACGAAGTTGCACCGATTGATTTAATCGCCAATTTGCTCCAAGAACTGCAACAGCGGCACGATTTAGACACCTCACAGGTAGATGATATTGTGGTGGGGTGTGTGACCCCCATTGGCGACCAAGGGGCGGATATTGCCCGCACGGCCGCTATTTATGCTAATTGGCATGTAGACACGCCGGGCGTGCAACTCAATCGGTTTTGCGCCTCGGGCCTCGAGGCGGTGAACACGGCCGCCATGAAAATCCGCTCGGGCTGGGAACACCTCGTCGTCGCTGGCGGGGTGGAATCCATGTCCCGCGTGCCGATGGGCAGTGATGGCGGCGCATGGGTGCTAGACCCCAAAGTCAACCTGCAAACGGGCTTTGTGCCCCAAGGCATCGGTGCCGATTTAATCGCCACCCTCGAGGGATTTAGCCGCGAAGATGTGGATGCGTTCGCCTTGCGCTCCCAGCAACGCGCCACCCATGCCCGCGCCAACGGCTACTTCAATAAATCTATCATCCCTGTGCGCGACCGCAATGGGCTGATGGTTTTGGAGCAAGACGAATACATTCGCCCCGAGACGACAATGGCGGGTTTGGGTAGTCTCAGCCCCGCTTTTGGCATGATGGGCGAGA
>JADJSZ010000101.1 GCA_016711405.1 Candidatus Hadersleviella danica
AAAATTATTATGTCAACTAAAGGGCGCAAGCCAACACCGACGAAAGTTAAAGAGCTAAGGGGGAACCCCGGCAATCGGCCGTTGAACAAACGCGAGCCGAAGCCGACGACGGCGGCGAAAATTCCGCGTGGGCTGAAGGGGTTGCCCCGCCAGTTTTGGCGGGAACATGCGGAGGAGCTGGCGCGGCTGGAGATTTTGACGGGGGTGGATGGGCCTGCTTTTCGGTTGATGGCGGAGGCGTATGGGTTTGCGGTGGAGGCGGCGCAGGAGTTGCGCGAGACGGGGTTTACGGTGGAGGGGCGGGATGGGCCGAAGAAGCACCCGCTGGCGCAGGTGTTTCGTGATCAGGCGCAGTTGTTTAAGAGCTTCGCGGCCGAGTTTGGGATGACCCCGAGCGCACGGGCGCGGTTGCAGTTGCCTGAGGAGGCGGAGCAGTTGTCTTTGGCGGATATGCTGATGGCGGCCGCGCAGGAGCAGATTGAGGCGCAGGCGCAACGGGTGGAGGTGGGCAGTGGGGAGGGCGGCGCATGATGCTGACGGCCGAGCAGTATTGCGATGATGTGTTGAGCGGCCGTGTGGTGGCGGGGCGGTTTGTGCGCTTGGCGTGCGAGCGGCACCGGCGGGATTTGGTGGAGGGGCAGGCGCGGGGTATTTATTTTGACGAGCAGGCGGCGGCCGTGGCCATCTCCTTCTTTGGGCTTTTGCGGCATTGGAAGGGGGAGTGGGGACGGGGTGGGGGGGAGATGGTGTTGTTGGAGCCGGCGCAACAGTTTTGGATTTGGTGCTTGTTTGGGTGGAAGCGGGCGGACGGTTCGCGGCGGTTTCGGAAGGGGTATTTGGAGGTGGCGCGGAAGAATGGCAAAACGACCTTGGCGGCTGGGGTGGGGCTGTTTTTGGCGTTTGCAGAGGGGGAGCCGGGGGCGGAGGTTTATTCGGCGGCGACGAAGCGCGACCAAGCAAAAATTAGCCATCGGGACGCGACGGAGATGGTGAAGCGCACGCCTGCATTGCGGAAGTTGGTGAGCGTTTTTCGGGATAATCTGAACGACCCGAGGAGTGGGAGCAAGTTTGAGCCGCTGGCCAGCGATTATAATTCGCTGGATGGGCTGAATGTGCATGGGGCGATTTGTGATGAGTTGCACGCATGGCCCCAGCCCGAGCTTTGGGGGGTGTTGAATACGGGGACGGGGGCGCGGACGCAACCGATGATGCTGGCGATTACGACGGCCGGGGTTGACCAGCAGGGCATTTGTTACCAGCAGAGGGAGTATGTGTCGCAGATTTTGCGGGGGGTGGTGGAGGATGATGCTTACTGGGGCATCATCTACACGATGGATATGCGGACGGATTGGCCTGATTTGGAGGCGGATGATGAGTGGGGGGACGCGGGGAATTGGATTAAGGCGAATCCTCTTTTGGGAGTGAGCAAGAAGGTGGATGCGATGGTGGAGGGGGCAAGGGAAGCGGCCGCGAAGCCTGCGGAATTAAACCAGTTTTTGCGGTGGCATTTGAACATTTGGACGCAGGCGGTGACGCGGTGGGTGAATCCTGTGGATTGGGCGGCGTGTGGGCGGGTGGCGGTGGATGAGGATGATTTGGCGGGGCGGGTGTGTTATGGGGGGTTGGACTTGTCGAAAACGCAGGACATCACTGCTTTTGTATTGGTTTTTCCGCCTGATGGGGATGGGGAGGAGTATAAGGTGGTGTGCAGGTTTTGGTTGCCTGAGGCGCGGATGGTGGAGCGGGTGCGGCGCGACCAAGTGCCGTATGATGTGTGGGCGCGGTTGGGGGTGTTGACGCTGACCCCCGGCGATGTGGTGGATTATGATTTCATCGTGCGGGAGATTGGGGTTTTGCGGGAGCGGTATGAGATTGTGGAGGTGGCGTTTGATAGGTGGGGGGCGGCGTTGATTTCGCAACAGTTGCAGGAGATGGGGGGGGATGAGTGGGTGGTGCCGTTTGGGCAAGGATTCGCCTCGATGTCGCCACCGATGGTGGAGCTGGGGAATTTGATTGCGGCGAAGAAGTTGGCGCATGGGAATAACCCTGTGCTGGGCTGGATGGCTGATAATTTGGTGGCGAGTGAGGATGCGGCGGGGAATATTAAGCCAGATAAGAGCAAGAGTCGGGAGAAGATTGACGGGATGGTTGCTTTAATTATGGGCTTGGATAGGGCGACGCGGGGCATGGTTTCTTCGAGTAGTGGGGGATTTATTGAGAGTGCTGAGTGCGAGGGAAGGGGGGGGGGCGGGGGGGGGGGCGGCGGGGTGGACGGGGGCCTCCCCCGGGGCCGGGGCCTGAAAAACCCCCCCCCCCCCCGGGGGGGGGGCCCCCCCCGGGGGGGGGGCGGGGGGGGGGGGGGGGGGCCGGGGCGCCGGGGGGGGGGGGGGGGGGGGGGGGGGGGGGGGGGGGGGGGGGGGGGGGGCGGGGGGGGGGGGGGGGGGGGGGGGCCCCCCCCGGGGGGGGGGCCGGGGGGGGCCCCCCGGGGGGGGGGGGGGGGGGGGGGGGGGGGGGGGGGGGGGGGGCCCCCCCCCGGACCCCGGGGGGGGCGGGGGGGGGCCCCCCCCGCCCGCCGGGAGGGGGGGGGGGGGGCGGGGCGGGGGGGCGGAGGGGAAGGGAGGCGGCGGGCGGGGGGGGGGCGCGGCCCCCCCCGGGGGGGGGGGGGGGGGGCCGGGGGGTGGGCCGAAAGTTTTCGGGGGGGGGGGGGGGGGGGGGGGGGGGGGGGGGGGGGGGGGGGGGGGGGGGGGGGAGGGGGGGGGGGGGGGGGGGGGGGGGGGGGGGGGGGGAGCGGGCAGCGGCGCAGAGCAGGGGGGGCGCCCCCCCCGGCGCGGCCCCCCCCCCCGGCCCCCGCAGGGGGGGGGGGGGGGGGGGGGGGGGGGGGGGGCCCCCCCCGGGCCCGGGGGGGGCCCGACGGGCCGGGGCCGACGAGCGCCCCGCGGGGCGACCGGGGGGCCGCCCGGCCGCGGGCGCGCCGGCGGGGGCGGGGAGGGGGGGGGGGGGGGGGGCCGCCCCCCCGGCCGCGGGGGGCCGGCGGGCCCCCCGTTATTTTGGTAAAAAGGGGTGGCATGATGGGCAGATTTGAGACGTATGGCACGCAGTTGGAGGGGGAGGCGAGGCGCACGGCCGTGGGGGTGTTGTTGGCGGCCGTGGGGCTGTGGCTGTTGGTTCGGTGGGGCAGGGGGATGGTGATGCGATGAGTGATGTGATGATTTTGGGCGGGGTGGGGCTGGTGTGTGGTGGGCTGTGGTGGATTTATCCGCCTGCGGCCGTGGTTGTGTTGGGTGTGATTTTGTTGGCGGGGGGGGTGGTGCGAGGTTGGCATGAGTAGACTCTTAAACTGGATTATGCCGCAGGCGGGGGTGAACCCTGACGACCCGCGTTGGTGGAACACGGGGGGCGGGGCGAGTGAGGCGGGGGTGAAGGTGACGGCCGACGTGGCCATGACTTTAAGCACTTTTTGGGCGTGCGTGCGCTTTTTGAGTGAGACGATTGGGGCGTTGCCGCTGGTGGTGTATCGGCGGAATGGGGATGGGAGCAGGGAGCGGGCGACGAATCATCCGCTTTATGAGGTGTTGCACGACCGACCGAACCAGTGGCAGACGGCCGTGGAGTTTATCAGCATGATGCAAGGGCACGCGCTGTTGCGCGGGAATGCGTATGCGCGGATTGTGGCGGGGGAGCGTGGCCCCGTGGATCAGCTCATCCCCCTGCACCCGGATCGGGTGAAGGTGGAGACGTTGGCCAACGGCCGCTTGCGCTATGAAGTGAAGCAGGGGGACGGCTCCACAAAGTATTACACCCAAGATGAGATTTTCCATTTGCGGGGGATGAGTAGCGATGGGGTGACGGGGCTGAGCGTGGTGGAGTATGCGGCTAATTCGGTGGGGCTGACGTTGGCGGCCGAGCGGTATGGCAGTCGCTTCTTCCGCAATGATAGCCGTCCGGGTGGGGTGCTGAGTACGGATAAGAAGTTGAGCGCGGGGCAACCTGAGCGGATGAAGGCGCGGTGGAAGGAGACGCAGGCGGGGGCGAGCCGTGGGGATGTGGCGATTTTGGAGGAGGGGCTGACTTTTCAGGCCATCGGCGTGCCGCCTGAGGATGCCCAGTTTTTGGGCACGCGGGAGCATCAGGCGTTGGATGTGTGCCGCTGGTTTAACATTCCGCCGCATATGGTGGGCGTGCCGGGTGGGGTGACGGAGTGGGGGAGTGGGTTGGAGCAGATGGGGCGGGGGATGGTGGTGTATACGCTGATGCCGTGGTTGGTGCGGTGGCAACAGGCCATCGGCCGCGACCTCATCCTTGCCCCGCAGATTTATTATGCGGAGTTTGTGGTGGAGGGGCTTTTGCGGGGGGATATTGCGGCGCGGTATGGGGCGTATAGCACGGGGCGGCAGTGGGGGTGGCTGAGCGTGAATGAGATTCGGATGTTGGAGAATTTGAACCCAGTTGATGGAGGCGATGTGTATTTACAACCGCTGAATATGGTTCCTGCGGGGAGTGAGTTTGAGGGCACGGCCGTGGGCGGCCGTCCGCTGGCGGACATGGCGGCCGATGCTGACCATTATGCGCTGTTGGCGCAGGCGGCGGCGGGGCGGCTGGTGCGGAAGGAGGTGGCGGCGATGGCGAAGGCGCGGGAGCGGGCGGGGGATGATAGGGCGGCGATGGAGACGGCCGTGCGGGAGTTTTATGTGGGGCACGCGAAGCTGGTGGCGGAGACGATGGCGGTTAGTTTGGAGGTGGCGAGTGTGTATTGTATGGCACGGGTGCGGGGGTGGTTGATGGATGAGGAGGGGGCGTTGGATGATGAGGATGGGGCGGGGGCGTTTTTGATGGGGTTGGCGATGGGGGGTGAGCGATGACCAGCCAGCACACGCCTGAGCTTTTGGCGGTGTGGCAGGCGGCCGTGGATGCTTGCCAACGACACCTGAAGATAGCGGCCGAGTTGCAAAAGGAGGGGCTGATGGGGTTGAAGATGGCGCGGGCGCAGGAGGCGACGGCGGCGGATGTGAAGATGTGGCGGGGGATGTTGGCGGATGGGGTGCGAATGGAGCGGGCGGCGAATGGGGAGCTTTTGCTGTTGCATAAGACGCGGCCGAGGGTGAAGGGCAAATGACCCATAAAATAGTTGAAGATTTGCGGCCGCTGGCCATGCCCATAGATGATTGCCACCTCGACCCCGCGAATGCGCGGACGGGGCACGATGTTGACCAGATTGCGGGGAGCTTGCACGCCTATGGCCAGCGCAAACCCATCGTGATTAACCGTTTGGCGGGGGGGCGGATTGAGGCGGGGAATGGGACGTGGCAAGCGGCGAAGGCGTTGGGGTGGACGGAGATTGCGGCCGTGGTGGTGGAGGATGACCCGATGACGGCCGTGGGGTTTGCGGTGGCGGATAACCGCACGGCCGAGTTGAGCCGATGGGATGGGGAGACGTTGAAGGCGTTGTTGGATGGGCTTGACCCTGATTTGGAATTGCCGACGGGGTTTAAGGAGGGGGAGCTGGATGCGCTGTTGGCGGAGTTGGGTGCGGGGCTGGGGGGCGATGGTGGCGGGGGTGGGGATGGCAACGGAGACGCGAAGCCGCAGATAGACAGGGCGGCGGAGTTGCAGGGGAAGTGGGGCACGGCCGTGGGGCAGTTGTGGCAGATTGGGGGGCACAGGCTGTTGATTGGGGATTGTACGGTGGGGAGAAGGGGAGAGTGTTCGCCGCCATAGACTAGGGCGGGGAGATTTAAGCATTGAAAACTTGGTTTTGTTCCGTCTGGAAGATTATTTTGGCGTGTGATTTAGGCATGAAAAGAAAGATGGATACGTTGTTCCTTTTGGGACTTGTATATCAAAAAGTTTTCAGATAAGGCATCGGTTGCTTTCGTGGAACATTTGGCAAAAGAACGATGCGGGCAGTATCGCAAACCAAACCGCAATGTTTGGAATTGTCCGAATGGATTTTTGTTTTGGGCAGCCCCAAAAGCTAAACAGGGTTGACGGGCAGGGTGGGGGCGTTTCTCGGCTCAGGTTCAACGATGGTGGCGGCGGAGAATTTGGGGCGGCGGTGTTATGGGATGGAGATTAGCCCAGCGTATGGGGCGGTGATTTTGGAGCGGATGGCGGAGGCGTTTCCTGCGTTGGTGGTGGAGCTGGTGGTATAATGGGGGAACCTCGCAGAGACAGGGTGAGGACACACGCAAAAGGCGGCTGGTGGGTAGTTTGTAGACGGAAAATGGCGGAAGGGGAGGGATAGGGCGGCCGATGGTGTAGACCATCGGCCGCTTTTTTGTTGCCTGTTGACGGGGTGGCAATGGGGTGGGGCGATAATGGCGGGGAGGTGATGTGATGAAGCGCAATTATTTGGGGTTGATGAAGCGGCCGTGGGCGATTTTGCCTGAGGCTCTGACGATGTTGGTGGCGGCGTTGGAGGCGGGGCCGAGGGCGGCCGAGCTGGGCGCGGCCGAGGATGGGGGAGCGGCCAAGCCGACGCAAGCGGGGGGCACGATGGTGATTCCTGTGCAGGGGTATATTGTGCCCCGCTCTAACCGCATGTTGGAGGAGTGGTTTGGGGTGACGGGGATTAACCGCATTAAGGCCCAGTTGCGCGAGGCGATGGCTAACCCCAGCGTGGGGCGCATCCTCTTCGATGTGGATAGCCCCGGCGGGAGTGTGGAGGGGGTGGCGGAGCTGGCCAGTGAGATTGTGGCGGCGCGGGGGAAGAAGCCGATGACGGCCGTGGCGAATGGGCTGATGGCCAGCGCGGCGTATTGGATTGGGAGCGCGGCCGACGAGATTGTGGTTACGCCATCGGGCATGGTGGGGAGCATTGGCGTGTTGGCGGTGCATGAAGAGATGAGTGGGCTTGCTGGAGCGGGAGGGGATTGGGGTGACGCTGATTACGGCGGGGAAGTATAAGGCGGAAGCGAACCCGTATGAGCCGCTGGGGGAGGAGGCCAAAGCGGCCATCCAAAAAGAGGTTGACCATTTTTATGGGATGTTTGTGGCGGCCGTGGCCAAGGGGCGGGGCGTGAAGCCCGCTGAGGTGCGCGGTGGCTTTGGGGAGGGGCGTGTGGTGAATGCGGCCGAGGCTGTGGGCCTTGGCATGGCGGATAGGGTGGCCACGTTTGACGATGTGTTGAGCGGGGCGCGGGGCGGCCGTGGCCGTAATCGCGCGGATTTTAGCCGACGGCGGTTGCTGTTGGCGGAGGCTGGCTCCGTAGAGCTGGGTTGATTTTGGATTTTGGATTTTGGATTTTGGATTGAGAGGTGAATTGTGAGTGGATTTAAGGCTCTTCAACAGGAGCGGGCTGATTTGATTAAGGAGGCCAAGGGTATCTTGGCCAAGGCGGAGGCTGAGGCGCGTGATTTGACGGAGGCCGAAGCGGGGCGTGATGATGCGATTCACGGCCGCCTGCAGGCGATTGATGCTGGGTTGGCGCGGTATGAGCGGATGCAGGCGGCGGAGCGGTCGGCGACGGCCGTGGTGGATGGGAATGTGCAGGCGGCCGCGAATGGGCGGGCGACGATGCCGCGCATTGAGGGGGTGCGCGACCGCATCGAGGACGACCCCAAGCGGGGCTTTCGCCACTTGGCGGATTTTGCGGCCTCCATCAAATCGGCCTACACCCCCGGCGGGGCGGTGGATGAACGCCTGCGCTATGTGGCGGCTCCCACTGATTTCCACTTTGAGGTGGGCAGTGATGAGGGGCGCATGGTTCCTCCTGCTTTCCGCGAAGAGGTGTGGGAGGCGGTGCAGGAATATAGTTCGGTGCTGACCGACTTGGCTCCTGAGCCGACCAGCGGCAACGCTGTGGAGTTTGTGCGGGATGAAAGCACCCCTTGGGGGAGCGTGGGCGTGCAAGCGCGTTGGCGCGGCGAAGCGGCGCAGATGACGGCGAGCAAGCTGGCCACCGACCCCAGCCAATTGCGGCTCCACGAGCTGTATGCCTTTGTGACCAGCACGGGCGAGTTGTTGCAGGATGCCCCCATGCTCATCAATCGGCTGACCCGCAAAGCGGCGCAAGCCATCGCCTACAAGATTGATGATGCTGTGGTGAACGGCACGGGGGCAGGGATGCCCCAAGGGTGGTTTACCAGCGGGGCGTTGGTGAGTGTGGCGAAGGAGAGCGGGCAGACGGCCGATACGGTGGTGGCGGCGAACATTGCCAAGATGTATTCGCGCCTCCTGCAACCGCAAAACGGCATTTGGTATATCAACCAAGATGTGTTGCCCCAAATCATCACCCTCACGTTGGGCAATCAACCGATTTGGACTCCGCCGATGGCGGGCTTCCGCGATGCGCCGCCTGAAGGTGGCTTTTTGCTCGGCCGCCCTGTGAAGGTTTTGGAGCCATGCCAGACGGTGGGCGACAAGGGGGATATTCACTTTGTGAACCCACGCGGCTATTACGCCATCACGAAAAGCACGGCCCCTGAGTTCGCCAGCTCGATGCACCTCTTCTTTGATTACAACGTGGAGGCATTCCGCTGGATTTTCCGCTTGGGCGGGCAACCGTTCCTGAGCGCGGCCGTGTCGCCTGCGAAGGGGTCTTCGACCCGCTCGCACTTTGTGGTGTTGGATGCTCGCGCTTAGTTGAGGATGGCGGCGAGTTGGTGAAGATTAAGCCCGCGCAGGCCGTGCGCCTGCGCGGTGGGATTAGGTGATTGACGATGAATGCTAAACCAAACGACATTTCGACTTTGGTGGGGGTGATTGACTCCGATGCGTATGGCACAGGCGATTACAGCACGGGGTGGATTGATATGGGGGATTGGGGGGCGTTGCAGGCGGTGGTGGGGGCGGGCACGCTGGGCGCAAGTGCGACGCTGGATGCAAAGCTGGAGCAGGCAAGTGATGGCAGTGGCACGGGTGTGAAGGACATCACGGGCAAGGCCATCACGCAATTGGTGAAGGCCAGCAATGACGACGACCAAGCCATTATCCTGTTACGAGATGACGAGCTGGATGTGGCCAACGGCTTCACCCACGCACGGCTGACCATAACGGTGGGCACGGCGACGAGTGACGCAGGGGCGATGGTATTTGGGCAGTATGCCCGGTACACGCCAACGGCGTTGGCCAGTGTGGTTGAGGTGGTGGAGTAGGCTGGTTAGATTAGAAAGGTGACGGGCACTTTGGAAGTGCCCGTCACCTGAGGGGATTGGTGTTTTTATGGCCGCGAAGGGGTATTGCACGACGACGAATGTGGCGGATTTTCTGGGCGTGGCTTTCACGGCTGGGCAGATTGCGCAGTGTGGGTCGTTGATTGAGGCGGCCGAGGTGGCGTTTGATGGGGAGACTAACAGGGCGTGGTTGACGGGGGCGATTGCGGCCGAGACGCATTGGTGGCCACGGGGGCAGGTGTTTTTGAATTATCCGCCTGTGGCGACGCTGGGGACGGTGACGGCACGGCCGCGCACGATGACGGGGCTGACGGATGAGACGCTGGTGGCGGATGATGATTATGAGGTGGTTGATTTGGCGACGGGGCAGATTGCCATTGCTGAGCCGTTTTTGTATGACCGGGTGAAGGTGAGCTATACGCCTGTGGCGACGGTGCCTGCGGATATTCGGCAGGCGATTGTGGAGTGGGTGGCGGCGCAGATGTTGCCGAGTTTGAACCCGAGCACTTACGGGGTGGAGCGGATTACTCTGCCCGATTATGGGGTGCAATTTAGCCGAGCGGTGACGCAGGGGGTGATGCCGCCGAGTGTGAAGGCGGTGGCGGAGCGGTATCGGTTTGTGGAGGGGTTTTAAGCCATGTTTGGTTTGAATGCGACGGCCGTTGTTTATACGCCGAATGGCACCACGGGGGCTTATACGGTGGTGGCGAAGGCGGCGTTGGTTTGCAGGTTGGCCAATGTGCGCCAAGAGGGGAAGGGGGCGGCCGAGGAGCGGGATGTGGTGGCGCAGAATCGGCGGCTGTTGTGGGATGAGGCGTATGTGATGCCGAGTAATGCGCAGATTGAGGTGGGGGGGGTGCGCTGGAATGTGGTGCCGAATAGTTATGCGGCGATGACGGGGCTGGGGAGTGAGGTGGCGTATCGGCGGTGTGATTTGGCGGTGGTTTAGAAGAGAGAGGAGAGAAGAGGGAAGAGAGAGGAGAGAAGATGCAGATTAATTTGGTGGGTATGGAGGATGTGGAGAAGCAGATGGCGCGGATTGAGCGGGGGTTGGAGGCGATGAAGAATACGGAGGGGATTGTGTATAGCAAGTTGCCTTATGCGTTTGGGGTGCACGAGGGACACCACAGGGGGGGGAAGCTGGCGCGGCGGGCGGGTGGCTCTTTTTATATTCGGCAGGCGGTGGATGAGGTGCTGGCGCGGGGGGATGCTGATTTGACGGAGGGATTGAAGAAGGTGACGGCGCCGGGGGCGTGGGTGATGCGGCGGCTGGGGCTTTGGGCGCGGCGACGGGCGCGGCAGTTGGCTCCGAGGGGTGGGGCGAAAGCGGCGAGTTATCGGTTGTGGCGGAGTGTGAAGCATGAGGTGAGGAAGAAATAATTAGTAATTAATAATTAGTAATTAGTAATTGGTGATTTATGGATAGCGGCGCGATTGCGGCACAGATTAAAACGATTTTGGAGGGGCTGACGGGCATGGGCACGGTGACGATTGGTGCGCCTGAGGCGATTCCGACGACGGTGGGGGCGTATGTGACGCTGGGGAGCCAGACGACGGAGCGGGAGGCGCAGGCGGTTTTTCGGCGGACGACGCGGTTTTTTGTGCTTTTTGCTTACCGGGTGGATGGGGCGGAGGCGACGGCCGAGACGGTGTTGATGGGGCTGGTGGATGCGTTTGTGGGGGCGATTTATGCGGATTTGACGTTGGGGGGGACGGCGTTGGTGGCGGCCGTGGATAGTAGCGCGGCCGATAACCCTGATTATCAGATGCGGGCGGGGAAGGAGTTTCGGGAGTATCCCGTGATTGTGGCGGCGGATGAGCGGGGCGCGTATGTGGTGAACCCCTAGATTTTGGATTGGGGATTTTGGATTTTGGATTGTCCGCTGGCGGACATATAGGCAATGAGTAATGAGTAATTGGCGGGGGCGGTGGTGGTTTATGAGTGCGATAACGAAGAGCGGTGGGTTGAAGTATGTGGGGCGGGGGGAGTTTTTGATGGGTGTGCCTGCGCGGGATTTGACGGTGGAGGAGTTGTTGGCGATGAGTGCGGAGGAGCGGGTGCGGGTGGATCGGTGTGGGTTGTGGGTGGGGGAGTTGCCCGAGGTTTTGCCCCAGCCGCTGGCTGGTTCTTCTTTGGAGGGGATTGAGGGGATTGGGGCGGAGATTCGGGGGGCGTTGGCGGCCGTGGGGATTGAGACGGCCGAGCAGCTGCGGAATGCGGATGACCGCGCTTTGTTGGCGATTAGCGGGATTGGGGTGAAGCGGTTGGCGGAGATTCGGGCGGCCGTGGGAGGGGGGACGGGGTGATTCGTGATTGTTGGTTGTTGGTTAGTGGGGGAGATGGATAGAGGTGCAATTATGGCTGGTGAATTGTGGAGAAGTACGTTTCAGTTTGGGAAGGAGACGACGGCGGGAACGCCTGTGGCGGCGACGCGGAAGATGTATTTTACGGCCGACAGTAAGTTGGCGCGGACTCGTGACCCTCGGGCGCATCGTTTTCAGGTGGCGCGGCGCACGAATCAGTTGGCGCATACGTTGGGGCCTGAGATGGTGACGGGGACGTTGAAACAGCCGCTTTCGGCGAATGAGGCGATTGAGCTGTTGTTGGCGACGTTGGCGGGGGGTGTGACCCCCACGGGGGCGGGAACCACAAAACTGTGGACTTTCGCGCCGGGTAACACGCTCGACCCGTTGACGGTGGAGTGGGATGACGGGGCGCGGCCGTGGCAGGCGACGGGGGTGTATGGCTCTTCGCTGAAGATTAGCGGCAGTGTGAAGGATATGACCATGCTGGAGGTGGGGGTGATGGGGCTGGGCATGGTGCAAAATGCGCTGACGGGGTCGTTGACGGATCGTGTGCCGACTTTCATCGAGGGGTGGGAGACGGTGTTGTATGTGGATGCTTTTGGGGGGACGGCGGGGACGACGGCCGTGAATGCGGCGTTGGTGAATTGGAGTGTGGAGCTGAATAACAAAATGGAGCACGAGCACTTCGCCCAGAACGACGTAAATGCGGGGGTGATTACGCTGGGCGAGGTGGAGTGCAAGGCCAAGCTGACGATTCGCGCCGACCCGAGCTTTGCGCTGACGGAGTATGGGAATTGGGACGCGGGGACGAAGCGGCTGGTGCAGTTGAAGTTTGGCAACAATGTGGTGGTGGATGGGGCGGATAAGGAGTTTGTGAAGGTGAATCTCCCCGGCGCGTGGAGTGCTGTGGATTTGGGGGGGAGTAACCAGAACAGCCGCATGTATGAGCTCAGCCTTGACTATGTTTACGATGTGACGAATGGGTATGGGTTGCAGATTATTGCCCAGAATGCGCGGGCCACGGCTTATTAGTGGTTAGTGGTTTGTAGGGGCAGGCCTTGTGCCTGCCCGAGGAGTTGGGCAACCACAAGGGTTGCCCCTACGTTTGGCAATGTGTTGGATTAAGGAGTTTTTTATGGCTACAAAAAAAGTGCCTCAGTTGCAAAGACGGGTGGTGACGGTGTCGTTGCCGCAGGAATATGATGGGTTTGAGTTTGATTTGTGGGTGAATGCGCCGACGAAGAGTTGGGAGGCGTTGCAGGCGCGGCCTGTGGGGGATGAGGAGATTGCGGCGGAGTTGGCTCCTGTGCTGTTGGATGAGGCGACGGAGGAGGAGGTGCAGGGGGCGCGGGCGGCCGTGGTGGCGCGGAATGAGGCGCATATCCAAAAGGCGTTGCGGTCGCTGATTATTGCCCACAATGGCTGGCTGAATTTTGATGGGGAGCCGTTCCCTGACGCGCAGGATGATTTGTTTTATGAGGAGATTCCGACGGAGCTGATGGTGTGTATGTTGGCGGCGGCGCAAGAGGCGCAAAAAAAGCTGGGTCGCTCGATGATGAAGACGCGGCGGAGATAGCGGTCTTTTTGAGGGCGAGCAATAAGGCGGGGCTGGATGTGCCGTGGGTGTGGACGAGGCACCAGTTGGCGCGGTTGTGGGGGTGTTTTCCGTGGGAGGTGGATGAGGCTCCGTATGATGAGGTGCTGAGGGCGTTGGAGATTGCGAATTTGGAGGGGGAGAATGCGCAGAAGGGTTGAGTGGGGCGGGCTTGTAGCCCGCCCTTTTTTGTTGATGGGGGGCGGGTTTTTGACACGGAAAAGGCGGAAGGGGCGGAAAATGCGGAAAGGGTTTTGGATTGGGGATTTTGGATTTTGGATGGGGGGGATTGGGTGAGGTGGTGGTGTTATGGCTGATTTGAATATTGCGATAAAGATTGCGGCGCAAGACCAAGCGAGTGGGGTGTTGGGGCGGATTGGGGGAGCGTTGAAGGGGTTGACGGGTGAGACGGGGTTGGCGGGGCGTGGGTTTGGGGGGTTGCAGACGGCCGTTTCGGGGCTGATGGGGGGGATGACGTTGTTGTTGGGGGGGTTGGTGGCGGTGGGGGGGGCGGCGTTTGGGATGGCCAACGATGTGCAGGCGGCGACGGCGTTGGTGCAGGGGCAGTTGGGGTTGGGGGCGGAGGAGGCGGAGGCTTACGGGGATGTCATCAAGGATGTGTATGGGGCGAATTTTGGGGAGAGTGTGGCGGCCGTGGGCACGGCCGTGGGGGAGGTTTCGCTTCAGTTGGCGCGGTTGGGGGAGGTGAGTACGGATGTGGTGGAGGGGGCGACGGTTAATGCGTTTAGGCTGGCGGATGCTTATGGGGTGGGGGTGACGGAGAGTACGAGCGCGGCCGTGGCCTTGATGGATGAGTTTGGGTTGAGCCAACAGCAGGCGTTTGATTTTCTGACGACTGGGCTTTCAGCGGGGGATGAATTCGAGTGATGATTTCTTGGATTCGATTGGGGAGTATGGGCCGCAGTTTGCGGGGCTGGGGTTTGATGCGGCGGAGTTCTTTTCGGTGATGGAGACGGGGATGGCCAGCGGGGTTTTGGGGACTGATAAAATCGCCGACAGCGTGAAGGAGTGGGGCATTATTATGACGACCGAAGCGGGGCGGGCTTCTTCGGCGTTGGATGTGTTGGGGATGGATTATGATGCCATCGCGGCGGCCGTGGGAAGTGGGGACGCGGTGTGGGCTGATTATTTTGATGAGATTGTGGGGGGGTTGCAGGCCATCGAAGACCCTGTTTTGCAACAGCAGACGGCGATTGCGTTGTTTGGGACGATGGCGGAGGACATGGGGGCGGGGTTCCTCGAGGGGCTGGATATGATGGCGACGGGGTTGGGGGAGATGGAGGGGGCGACGGCGATCGCTGGACACGCAATATAACACGCTGGGGAGTGCGTTGGAGGGGTTTAAGCGGCAGGGGTTGGTGGCGTTGGAGCCGATTGGGGCGGTGTTGTTGACGATTGCTAATTTTATTCTGCCCTATGTGCAACAGGGGGTAGAGGCGGTGGGGCCGATATTTGAGCGGGTGGGGGCGGTGGTGAGCCAGTTTTTGGAGAATTTAGACGCGGGGATTACGCCTGTGGCGGCGTTGAGCGCGGCATTGGAAACGATGATTTCGCCTGAGGCGGCCGACCAGTTTGACGCGATTGTGCTGGGGGTGCAGGGCTTTATGGAGATGGCGCAGTCGGCGTTGGAGCCTGTGATGGCGTTTTTGGAGAACAATGTCCAGTTGAGTGATGTGTTGGGGGCACTGGGGATTGTGGTGGCGAGTATTGTTTTGCCTGCGCTGGCGGGGATTGTGGTGGCGGCCGCGCCTGTTTTGCTGATGGCGGCGGGGCTGATTGCGGGGATTGCCCTCTTGCGCACGGCATGGGAAGGGAACTGGGGAGGGATTCAGGAAAAAACGGCAATTGCCGTTGATTTTGTGAAGGGGGTGGTGAGCAACGGCATCGAAGCGATTAAGGCGTGGTGGGCGGAGAATGGCGATGCCATCATGGCCAAAGCTCTGGAGATTTGGACGACTGTTTCGACGCATGTGTCCACAGGGATTGAGAACGCCAAGACGATTATTAGCAACGGCATCGAAGCGATTAAGGCATGGTGGGCGGAGAATGGCGATGCCATCATGGCGAAAGCTCTGGAGATTTGGACGACTGTTTCGACGCATGTGTCCACAGGGATTGAGAACGCCAAGACGATTATTAGCAACGGCATCGAAGCGATTAAGGCGTGGTGGGCGGAGAATGGCGATGCCATCATGGCCAAGGCTCTGGAGATTTGGACGACTGTTTCGACGCATGTGGGGACGGGGATTGAGAACGCCAAGACGCTCATCAGTGAGGGGTTGGCGGCAATCAAGGGCTGGTGGGAGGAGAATGGGGAGAATGTTAAGGCGGCTGTTACGGGGGCGTATACTGCCATCAAAGAATATATTGAGACGAATTTGGCGTTGGTTCTGGGCATTGTTTCGTCTGGATTGCTGGCCATTACGGGGGATTGGGAGGGGGCGAAGGAGACGTGGAATGGGGTGGTCCAAGATGCTTGGGATAGTCTCAAGGAGAAATTTTCAGCAGGGATGACGGCGGCAAAAGATGCTGTTGTGGCGGCTTGGCCGACGATTAAGCAGGCGTTTTTGGATGGGTTTGAGGGGGCAAAGAGCGCGGTGTTGGGCGTGGATTGGGGTGGGGTGGCGGCGACGGTGATTTCGCGGATTGCGGGGGCGTTTGCGAATGGGGCGGGGATGTTGGCGGATGCGGCGCGGGCGGCGGCGCAGGCGGCTTTGGATGCGGCGTTGGGGCTGTTGGGTGGGGGAGTGGGGTAGTGGCGGGGGACGCGGGGGTCTTCGCTGGTGGCGGGTGGGGGTGGGAGTGGGTTGTTGGCTCCGCTGAGTTCGGCGCGGTTTGGGGTGCCTGCGCTGGCGGGGGTGGGGGTGTTTGGCGGTGGGGGTGGTGGCGGTAGTGCGGTGCCGTCAAGCCAGATTATTTACAATGTGACTGTGGATGCGCGGGGGAGCAGTGCGAGCGCGGCCGAGATTGAGCGGGCGGTGGAGCGGGCGTTGAGAAAGGCGGGGGCGACGGCCGACCAGCGGATGCGGGCGGGCGTTAAGTAAAAAGTGCTAAGTGCTAAGTAGAAAGGTGTGAGGTTGTGATGCAGTTGATTTTGACAGATGGGACAACGACGTTGGATTTGAATGACACGACAAATTATGGGGTGACGTATGACCAGTGGGCACCTGCGGTGGGGGGGTTGCGGGAGGATGTGTTGGGGGGGTATTCGCCGTATGTGGATGTGAGTGAGAGTATTCCCCTGCATGTGCGGGGGGCGACGGGGGCGGCGGCGATGGCGAATTTGGCGGCCGTGGGCAAACTGTTGGATCAGGCGGAGCGGTGGGCGCGGGGGGAGCGGGTGGCGGCCGTGCAGTTGTGGTATATGCCGACGAATAGCACGTTGGGGGGCTACCTGAAGGCGGTGGTGTTGGGGCGGAGTGGGGGGGAGGGGTGGATGGGGCTTTCGCCACGGGTGAATGATGCGGCGAATTATGAGATACCCGGCGTGGTGCTGGAGATTAAGCGGACGAATCCTTGGTTGATGGATAGTTATTTGGTTGAGAATTATTGCCGTAAT
>JADJSZ010000102.1 GCA_016711405.1 Candidatus Hadersleviella danica
GGCGGGCATCCGCCAGTTTAACTTTGTGGGCTGGGAGTTGGAGACCCTGTGGCGCAAAGGCACGGCCGATTTAGCCGCTGGGCACCTCTTTTTAGATGAGCCAACGCGCAAAGAACTCGTGCTGGAATATGTGGAGCGACTGGGGCGGGCACAACAGTTGGCGGCCGAACTCAACCGCATTTACAGCGACCCTACGGCCGATGCGGCGGCCGAAGCCGCCCCCGTTGAAGCAGAATTAGCGGCCGAGCGCGGCCGTTTAGCCGCCATTCAACCCCTTGTCGAAGCCATTATCGAAGAGCAAGTGGCCGAGGTGTTGCTGGCAGAGGGGTTCGGCCGAGTGGGGCACACATGGCCACCCGTGCGGATGCATATCACCCCCCTGCCCACCATTTTAATCGTCTCGCCCCGCGCCGAAATTCGCGCCATTTACAATGTGCCGCTCCAGCCGGGGCTGGTGGCTCCCGAGCGGGAGGAGTTGGAAGCGGCCGTGACCGCCCAATTTGACCACTCGGGCTATGTGACCGATATTGGCGGGCTGGGCATTTACCCCGCCATGATTATCGAGGTGGCCAGTTTGTCTTATTTGGTCGAAGTGACAGCCCATGAGTGGGCGCACCACTGGCTTTCGCTTTACCCTGTGGGGATGCTTTATAATCGTTCGGCCGCGATGCGAACGATTAACGAGAGTGCGGCCAGCATTGTCGGCAAGGAGGTGGCGCGACAGGTGCTCATTCGCTATTACCCCGAATTTGCGCCCCCAACCCCGACTGCCCCACCACCGGCCACGGCCGCGCCTTCCTCCCCCCCCGACCCACCTCCTTTTGATTTTCGGGCTGAAATGGGGGAAACACGGCGCACGGCCGATGGTGCTGGCCGAAGGGCGCATTGAAGAAGCCGAAGCGTACATGGAAGCCCGCCGCCAAATTTTTGTGGCCAATGGCTACCGCCTGCGGGTGCTGAACCAAGCCTATTTTGCCTTCCACGGAGCCTATGCCGATGTGGCGGGCGGCGCGGCGGGCAGTGACCCGATTGGGCCGATGGTCGCTCAAGTGTGGCTGGAAAGTGGCGCGTTACGGCCGTTTTTGGATAATCTAACCTTTATTATGGATGAAGCTGATTTACGCGAACGTGTGGGGCAGTAAAAATATGCCAGCCCCTAAATTCCCATGAAAGAACCCATTGATACCCTCCTCACGGCCGCGATGGTTGTGACCATGAACGCCGAATTTGAGTTGATTGCCGATGGCGGCCTGGCCGTGCGCGGAAGCTACATTGTCGCGGTGGGGCCAGCCGACGAGTTGCGCGGCCGTTTTGCCCCCGCCGAGAGCCACCACTACCCCCACCACATCATCATGCCCGGCCTTGTCAACGCCCACACCCATCTGGCCATGACCCTGATGCGTGGCCTGAACGACGACCTGCGGCTGGACGTGTGGCTGGGCTACCTGATGCCCATCGAACGGCAATTTGTGGACGAGGCGTGGGTGCGGCTGGGAACCAAACTGGGGTGCGCCGAACTCATTCGCTCGGGTGTGACCAGTTTTGCCGATATGTACTATTTTGAGGAGGCGGTAGCCGAGGAAACGGCCGCTATCGGTCTCCGCGCCTTGCTCGGCCAAACCGTACTCATGTTCCCCGCCCCCGATGCCAGCACCTATGAAGATGCGCTGGCGCGTTGCCGCCGCTTTATCGAAGGGTGGAACGGGCACGAGCTGATCCAGCCGGCCGTTTCGCCCCATGCGTGGTACACCGCCACCCCTGAACTGCTCCGTGCCTGTGTGGCTTTGGCCAAAGAGTATGATGTGCCCCTGCACACCCACATCGCCGAAACGGAGTATGAGGTGCAAAATTGCACCCACCTGCACGACATGAACGTGACGGAGTGGAACGATGAGCACGGCATTTTGGGCACAAAACTGTTGGCCGCCCACTGTGTTCACATCACCCGCCCCGAGATGAAGTTGTTGCAGGAGGCGGGGGCAGGGGTGGCGCATTGCCCGACCAGTAATTTGAAGCTGGGGAGCGGGATTGCGGCCGTGGCCGAAATGCAGGAAATGGGCCTTAAAGTGGGCATTGGCACGGATAGCACGGCCAGCAACAACGATTTGGACATGTTCGAGGAGCTACGTTTGGCCGCCCTACTGGCCAAAGTCAAGCGCAACGACCCAACCGACTTGCCCGCCCGCGACACCTTAGCCTTATCCACGATGGGCGGCGCACGAGCGTTGCACATGGGAGATAAAACGGGAAGCCTCGAGGTGGGCAAACACGCCGATTTGATTGTAGTGAGTACGGGCGGAGCACACAATTGGCCCCAATTTAACCACCACCCCGAGGCTGTTTACTCGCGCTTGGTCTATGCCACCAAGAGCGGCGATGTGCAGGATGTGATGTGCCACGGCCGTTGGCTGATGCGCGACCGCACCTTGCTGACGGTGGACGAAGCAGAAGTAACGGCCGCCACCGTGCCCATCGCCCAAAAATAGATGCGTTTGTGCGCGAGCGCGAAGCCAGCCCCTATAACAAACTCCTCGCCTTGGGCACGATGGAGCGGGAGGAGGGGTATGAGGCGCAAATGAAGGTGCAGTTGGATGAGGCGCAGGCGACGGCCGTGCGCCAACAATTTGCCAACGGCCGTTTCGCCACCACCCGCGAAACCCGCTCCTTGCAATACGACAATTATTTGCTGTTCGACACGCCCGATGTGGATGCCAACAAGCTCCGCTTCCGCGAAGATGCCTTCTTGAATGCCAAGGGCGAGGTGCGCGAGTGGCGCACGCGGCTGACGCTGTTGGGCGAGGCACAGCAGAGTTTCCCCAATCAAATCATGCTTTCGCGCTCCCGCTTTTGGGCGGCGGCGCACCAAAGCCTGCGCTTTTACCGCGAATATTTTACCCCCCAGCAAGAGTTAGAGGTTCACAAAGAGCGCCAGCGTTGGGTGGTGGATTTTGGCGGGGTGGAGTTGGCCATCAATTTGGACCAAATCCTGAAGCCGAAACTAGAGGGCTACTTTTTGGAGATTAAAGCGCGGACATGGTCGCGGCCAGATGCGGAGCAGAAAGCGAAACTGATTGAACAGTTGTTGGCCGAGTTGGGGGTGGCCAGCGCGGCCGTATTGGGCGAGGATTACACTGATTTGGTGGATTGAGAATCGAAACGGTAAAAGAAAAGAAGAGGAAACGTTGTGGGTTGTCGTAGTCCTCTACTCTACCTCAATCACCCATTTTGCGAATTACCCGCCCTGCATTACAATTGGAACAACTTTTCGGGCGCTGTTGCACGTTTTGATTACTAGAATTCGGCCGTCCAGAACTTCTGGGCGGTTTTTTTGTTGCCTAGCCAATGCGGTTACAGCAAACCACTCCCGTTGGAAATGACCAAATAAGGAAGGTAAACATGACCCAACCAACACACATTGAAGATGATGTTGTCGTTAGCATTCAATACACCCTGCGCTTGGATGATGGCGAATTGATTGACGAAGCCACGGCCGATGACCCGCTCATCTTCTTGCAAGGCTATGGGGATATTATCCCCGGCTTGGAAGAAGCCCTGTACGGCATGAAGGTCGGCGAAAGCAAAGAAGTTATCGTCCAACCCGAAGATGGGTATGGCGAATACGATGAAGATGCTTACGAGTTATTGCCCCACGACCTCTTCAAAGGCGTGCCCCTCGAAGTCGGTCTCGGTATTGAATTGCGCGACAAAGACAGCGAAGAAGCATATGAGGTATTTGTCGCTGAAATTAACAAGGAAGGTGTGTTGGTAGATTTCAACCACCCCCTCGCAGGCGAAGCGTTGACCTTTAATGTCACCGTGGTGGCCTTGCGCGAGCCAACGGAAGAGGAACTCGACCACGGCCACGTGCATTTTGAAGGCGACGAAGACGATGAAGATTACGACGATGAGGATGAGGACGACGAGGAGTAGAAATACCCCCGTTTCTGATTCGCCTCGCCCAATAGGGGCAAAAGAGCGCGGCCGTGGCCGCGCTCTTTTTGTGTTTCCCATGGGTATTTCGGAGAGGGGTATCAGTTTATTGGTGTAATGGTGTAAGGTAATGGTGTAATGGTGTATTGAATATACGATTACACCAGTACACAAATAAACCAAAGGGTAGATTATGGCCACGAAAAGTATATTGGGGGCATAGGCAAAGGGTTAGCACGGCCGCCTGTTAACCTTCTGCTTACCCTTTCTCGCCCACAATTGGCCAATCACCGAATCACCCAATCTGAAAACAGACCAATTACAATGAAAATAACCCGCAAAAAACTCATTTTTATTCTCAGCCTCGCCAGTTTGGCCTTTGTGGCCCTTGGGGCATGGCCACTTTTGCGCTGGATGGTGGGGCGAGCCAGTCCCATGCCCGCCATGTTGGGCGTGCAAGCCGACGGCCGTCTTGCCCCTTGCCCCAACAGCCCCAACTGTGTCTCTACATTTGCCACCGAAAAGCCGCACACCATGCCCGCCATCCCCTACACAGGCACGAGTACGGCCGCCCAAGAACGGCTTATCGCCGTGCTGGCAAGCCTCGACGACGATATGACCCTCATCACCAGTCGCACGGGGTATATCCATGCCGAATTTCGCAGCCCCGGCATGGCATTTATAGATGATGTGGAATTTTTGATTGATGAGCAGTGGGAAGGCATCCAATTCCGCTCGGCCGCCCGCTTGGGATACGGGGATATGGGGGCCAACTACCAACGCATGAAGCGGATTAGCCGCTTATTTGCCGAAGGGTAAGGGGGGAGGGGGGACTAGGGACTGCGCTCGTCCCTTGTTGTCCCTCACTTAGACCAAAAACGGATTCGTGCGCCGCTCTTCGCCGATGGTGGTGGGTGCGCCGTGGCCAGAAAGGACATGCGTTTCGTCGGGCAGGGTGAGGAGCTTTTCGCGGATGGTTTTTAGGAGGAGGGCTTCGCTCCCACCGGGCAAATCGGTACGGCCGATGCTTCCCTGAAACAACACATCGCCATCGAACAGAACCCCTTCGGCCGCCACATAAAAGCTGACATGACCCGGCGCGTGGCCGGGGGTGTCCAGCACTTGCAGGGTCAGGTTGCCGACGTGCAAGACATCGCCGCCTGCCAACATTTTGTCGGGGGCAGGCACGGCCGGCATTTTGATGCCGAAAAAGGCGGCTTGCATAGAGGCTTGCCCCAACATATCCATCGCCTCGGGGTGAATATAAATGGGCACAGCAGGAAACTCATCTTTGAGTTGCCCCAACCCACCCACATGGTCAAAATGGGCATGGGTGAGCAGGATGTGGGTGAGTTGCAAACCTTGCTCGGTGAGCATGGCGGCAATGCTCCGCCCCTCGGCCGAGGGGTCAATGACGGCCGTTTGCAAGGTTTGGGTGCAGGTGAGCACATAGCAATTGGTTTGCACTGGCCCAAGGGTTAACATGCGAATTTGGATAGACATAATGCTGTGCCCAGATGAGATAGAGAGGGGAGATAGAGATAGAGGAGAACGCAATGGGTTAACCTATTGAGTGTCCTCTATCTCTATCTCTGTCCTCTATCTATTTTTTTGTAGTTTGACGGCCGTGCCATAAGCCAGCAATTCGGATGCGCCTTGCATGATGGCGGCCGTGATAAAGCGCATACACACAATTCCGTTTGCCCCCAAACGCTCCGCATCCGCCACCATGCGATCCACCGATTGCTCCCGCGATTCGGCCAGCAATTTGGTGTACTCGGTGATTTCGCCGCCGACGATGTTGCGAAGCCCCGCCATAATGTCATTGCCGATATGGCGGGCACGCACCGTATTGCCCCGCACGAGACCAAGGGTCTCGATAATTTCGTAATCCTCAAAGTTATCTTGTGTTGTGATTAACATCGTTACCTCATCTCTTCTAGCTATTATTTGGGGGTGTGTTTCGTCTCAGTTGGAGATGGGCAGGTGTCTTCAATCGAGATGAAATACGCTGATTATTTTTGTACAGTTTTGTGGTAATGGTCGTCTTCCTTGTTGTCAAGGCGGTCTCCAATTACCTTAATTGAGAGAAACCCCACGCCGACAATCGCAATTAGCCCGATAAGGCCAGCGGGAAAGGCCGCCACCAACCCCCACAGAATCAACCCAAACCAACCGAGTGTGGCAATGCCCAAGAGTGTGTAGCCAATTTTTTCCATGTCGAATCTCCTTGTTATTGGCCTATCCCTCCACTCAAAACAGGCAGATTTGCAAGTTCATTGTATCATGGTTCAGATTCGCTGAGCCGTTGCTAGACTTAACTCAGATTATATCAAACCGACTGAAAGCGTATGAACTACCTCCTATACGGCCGTGGGCCGTCCCCGTTGTTACTGCTACATGGTTTTACAGGCCAAGGGAGCCATTGGGCGGCCGTGGAGCCGTTGTTGGGGGAGCGGTATCGGCTCATTTGCCCCGATTTGGTGGGGCACGGCCGGGCACCCGCCCCTACCGACCTCACTCATTACACCATGCCAGCCGTGGCGCAAGACCTGATCGCCCTGTTGGATGGGCTAGGTTTGGCACAGGTTGACTTGCTCGGCTATTCGATGGGCGGCCGTTTGGCGCTCTATTTGGCCTTGCACTACCCCGAGCGATTCGGCCGTGTGGTGCTGGAAAGTGCCTCGCCGGGGCTGGCCACGGCCGCTGAACGCACTGCCCGCCAGCAAAGCGATGAAGCGCTCGCCGAGCGGATTGAGCGGGAAGGGATGGCTTCCTTTGTGGCTCATTGGGAAAGTTTGCCGCTGTGGGCCAGCCAAGCCAGCTTGCCGGCCGAGGTGCGCCAGCGGTTGCACCAGCAACGGCTCGAACACAACCCCACAGGGCTGGCCAACAGTTTGCGCGGCATGGGGACGGGGGTTCAGCCCAATCTCTGGCCACGGCTGGCCGAGCTAAAAATGCCTGTGACGCTGGTGGTGGGGGAGCTAGACCACAAGTTCGTGGCCATCAACGAACAAATGGCGGCGCAGATAAAAACGGCCGTGCTCCACATCATCCCCCACGCAGGGCACACCGTTCACTTGGAACAACCAGAGAGTTGGGGGGCGTTGGTTTAGGGACTATACTCAGGTGTGTAAGTCTATTTGTATATTTGTATATTGGTGTATTCGTGTACTGGAATAAACCAATATACGAATAAACCAATACACCAATAAACAAAACCCCATCCATCTCTCCTAGCGCAGAAACCTATGAAAACTTTCTCCCTCTACCTCATGTCCCTCTTCTATATCGTCGCGGGGGGCAATCACTTTCTCAATCCCCAATACTATTTGGGGATTATTCCCCCCTTCTTGCCCTTTCCGCAATTGCTCAATTGGGTCAGCGGCGCGGCCGAGATAGTGTTGGGGATTTTGCTCCTCTTCCCAGCCACCCGCACCTATGCCGCATGGGCCTCATTCTGCTCCTGATTGCCATTTTTCCCGCCAACATTTATCAGCTTTGGGCGAGCGGGGCGGGCACGGCCGTGCCACTCTGGATTTTGTGGGTGCGCCTGCCCATCCAAGGGCTGTTCATTTGGTGGGCGTATAGCCACACGGCTTAGATAGAGTGTAGAGATAGAGATAGAGGGGCCTTAGTCGGCGAAACAACCATGTTCCCCTCTATCTCTATCTCCTGCCTCTATCTGTTAGGAATGACCTCGGTGATAAAGCCAAATAGGCCAATAGCCACCAGCAATACCCCCGAAAATTGGGTTAGCAACTTGTAGTTTTGGGTCATCCAGCGCGTAAAGCGGCGTTGGGCGGCCGTGGCCACAAAGGGCAACAGCACCAACGGCCAGCCAAACCCCACCCCAAAGGCCACAAAATAGAGCAAACTACTGGCCAAACTGGCCGCACTTCCCGCCCCTAGCAAAAAGGCGCTGACCACAATTGGCCCGGCGCAGGGCAATGTCATCGGGCCGAGGAGCAGGCCGTAGAGATAGGCGGCCGTATACGGATTGCTCAACAGGAACGCATTGCGACTGCTCAGCCCGCTAAATGGATTGCGCCCTGTGACCATCAATAACCCCAGCCCAATCACCGCCCCGTAAATGAGGGGCAAAAGCCAAACGAGCACAGGGCCAAACGATTGTTGCAGGAGGTACAGCAAGCCGCCAATAACAATCATTAAACTGAGAACACCTGCCAAAACGAAAAAGCCGAGCCAGCGGGTGGCGGGCGAGGGTCGGCCGTCGGCGGCCGTTTGCCCTGCCAAAAAGGCCATCAGGCCCGGATACAGCGGCAAAATGCACACATTGGTTAGAATGGCACTGTTGCCGAGGAGGAATGCTTGGAAAAGTTGGGACATGGGGGAGGGGGACTAGGGACTAGGGACAAGGGACTGGGGACAAGGGACTGGGGACGGCCGCTAGTCCCCAGTCCCTCGTCCCCCGTCCTTCTTTTCTAGCCTTGGATTTTCGCCAATAGCTCATCGGCCGTTTCAATGCCTGTACTCAGGCTGGTGAACGAGCCATCGGGGTTGATGACAAAGTGGGGGGTGGCGGGCGGGTTGGCGATGGTTTGGCCGAATTCGGCCGCCAGTGCCTGCAAAAATTCGGGGGTCATCACCGCAAAGTGGAAATCGAAGCCTTGGTTTTGGGCGTAGGTGGCCAATTCGGCCGCGCTAATCGTCGTTTCCACGCTCAAGGCCACGAACACGACATCATCGCCCACCTGCCCTTGGAGCGATTGCACAGTTTGCAATTGCTGGAGGCAATTAGAGCACCATGTGGCCATTGGCTCCACAAAAACTGTTTTGCCAGCAAAATCGGCCAAGGTAAAGGTTTCGGCCGTGCGGGCATTGGTCAGGCTGAGGGTTTGCCAAGCGGGCAAATCCATCATGGTTTCCTCGGCCGTCTCCTCCATTGGCTCCTCGGCCATTTCTTCGTCCATCATCTCTTCTTCGGCCGTCTCCTCCATTGGCTCTTCGGCCATTTCCTCGTCCATCATCTCTTCTGCGGCCGTCTCCTCCATTGGCTCTTCAGCCATTTCCTCGTCCATCATCTCTTCTGCGGCCGTCTCTTCCATCGGCTCCTCAGCCATTTCCTCGTCCATCATGTCGTCGTGTTCTTCCACGTCAACCACGGCCGCAGGCTCTTCATTCGTAATCACAGGAGCCACTGGCTCGGCCGCAGGGCTGGTACAGGCCGCTAAGAGCAACATAAGAATCAAAAACAGTTTTTTCATAAGCTTATCCTTTGGGTAAAACGGAAAATCGGTTAGGTGCAATTGACAATTGGCCATCCGCCATTGACAATTGCTCACCTAGAACAACCATATCCCGCGAAACTTACGCAGGTGTAACCAAATCCTTACAAAAAGATAACGGGCTTTCTCCCCAACCTTGCTATACTGTCAACGGTCACAAACTGCTATTTCGGATGGGTGTATAAGTTTATTGGTGTACTGGTGTATTGAAATACACCAGTACACGATTACACCAATAAACAAAATGCCAGATTATGACCATGAAAAGTGTACAATAAGCTCCACCTTATCCATCTTTCACTCTCCCAATTACCACTACCATGATTCACTTCCAAGTTTGGTCCGATTACGTCTGACCGTGGTGCTACCTCGTCTCCTCCAGTTTGGAGAAGCTCAAGCACAGCCACGGTGTTACTGTCCAATGGCACGCCTACGAATTACGGCCGCCGGGTTCCCCGCCCATCTCGCCTGCTTATTTGGCTCGCATCGAAGAAAGCCGCCCCCGCTTCGAGGCCATCGCCCGCCAACAATATGGCCTCAACATCCACTCTGGCCCATTTGGGATTAGTAGCCGCACCGCCCTGATTGGTGGCAAATACGCCGAGGCGCAAGGGGTGGGCGAGGCGTATAACGCGGCCGTCCTCCGCGCCTATTGGGCAGATGGGTTAGACATCAGCGACACGGCCGTGCTGACCCAAATCGCCATCCAAGTGGGGCTGGCGCAAGAACCATTCACGGCCGCGCTCGGCCAAGAACAATGGACAGCGGCCGTGCTGGCCGACGTGCAACAAGCGTTCAACTACGGCCTCAACGGCGTGCCCGCCCTCATCTTAGCCAACAAATACCTCATCTCTGGCGCACAACCGTATGAGGTACTGGTGCAGGCTGTGGAGCAAATTGCGTTGGAACAGCGTCAGTAGTCATTGGTCATTCGTCATTGGTCACTTGCATTCCCCATTCCGCAGTTCCGCATTCCCAGTTCCGCAATCCCATGAAACTTCTCATCCAAATTCCCTGCCTGAACGAGGCGGAAACATTGCCCCGCGTTTTGGCCGAGTTGCCCCAGCACATTGCTGGGGTGGATGTCATCGAAACGTTGATCATTGACGATGGGAGTAGCGATGGCACGGCCGAAATTGCCCGCCAACTCGGCGCCACCCATGTCGTGCGCCACAAACGCAACCAAGGGCTGGCCCGCGCCTTCCAAACGGGGCTAGAAACGAGCTTGCGCCTCGGGGCAGACATCATCGTTAACACCGATGGCGACCACCAATACCCCGCCACCGCCATTGTGGATTTGGTCACCCCCATCCTGCGTGAACAAGCGGATTTGGTGATTGGCGACCGCCAAGTGCAGGAAATTGCCCACTTTTCGCCGCTCAAAAAATTGTTTCACCAATTGGGGAAATCGCGTCGTGCGCCGGGTCAGTGGCACGGCCGTCACCGATGCCGTCAGTGGTTTTCGCGCCTACACGCGGGAGGCGGCTCTGCGGCTCACCCTCCTCAGCCAGTACAGCTACACCCTCGACACCATCATCCAAGCAGGCAAATTGGGGCTGATTGTGACCAGCGTGCCCATCGCCACCAACGACCCGACACGGCCGTCGCGCCTCCAGCGCAACATGTGGCACTTCATCAAAGCCCAAGCCTCCACCATTCTGCGCCTCTACGTTTTCTACGAGCCGCTCCGCACCTTCACCTATATCGCCGCCCCGTTTGTGCTGATGGGTTCCGCCTTGTTAGCTCGATTTCTCTACTTTTACATCACCACAGGGGTCAATCGCTTTGTCCAATCCGTCTCCATTGGCATCGGCTTGCTCGTGGTGGGGGTGCTTATCTTTTTGGTGGGGGTGCAGAGCGATGTGGCCAGCAAGCACCGCCAACTGACCCAAGAAGTGCTATATCGGTTGCGCAAACGGGAGTTGGGGGGGGGTGTAAAGGACGAAGTATGAAGTACGAATTACGAATTACGTCAGGCAATTTCGTACTTCGTACTTCGTAATTCGTCCTTTTTCAGCTATTTGGATTTGGGACGAGAATCGTGAACACGCTCCCCTGCCCCAATTGGCTGGCCAAATGGACACGGCCGCCGTGTTGCTCCACCACCGTCTGCACAATCGAAAGCCCCAACCCCGTCCCCTCCACACTCATGTGCGCCGCATCCGCCACCCGATAAAACTTCTCAAACACATGGGGGATGTCGGCCTCGGGAATGCCCAGCCCTGTATCTTGCACCGTAATTTGCATTTGCTCATGGTGCTGTTCGGCCGCCAATTGCACACGGCCGCCTTTGGGCGTGTATTTGATGGCATTCGAGAGCAAATTGTGCAACGCTTGCCCCAACTGTTGCGGGTCTATATGGGCAATTAGCTCCGTGGCGGGCGATTCATAAACGAGTTCGAGGTGGCTTTCTTGCGCCACCAGCGCAAAATCATCCACCACCCGTTGCAAAAACGGCCGTATATTCACCTTTTCGCGCACCAAAGCCCGCCCCGTTTCCAGCTTCACAATGTCCAACAAATCGGTAATCAGTTGTTGCATCCGCTCCACCTGATTATAAATGTTGGCGAGATATTTTTGGTGCAGATGGGGGTCGTTTTTCTCGGCCGCGCGGCGCAACAAATCCACCGAGAGCTTGATATTGGTCAGGGGGTTTTTCAGGTCGTGGGAGGCTGTCGAAACAAACTCATCTTTGAGCTGGGAAATCTTCTCGAAATAGAGCCTATCTTGTTCCCGTGCCTGTTCCAACTGCCGCCGCTGATGATAGAGCGTCAGGTGAATCTCCATGCGGGCCAACACCTCTTCCAACTTAAACGGCTTGCTCACATAATCGGCTCCTCCCAGTTGGAAACCATGTACCTTGTCCACCGTTTCATCCAGCGCACTAATAAAAATAATGGGGATGTCTTTGAGCTTTGCATCCGCTTTCACTTGGGCGCACACCTGAAAGCCGTCCATTTCAGGCATCATAATATCGAGCAAGATTAAATCGGGGGGCACAGCACGAGCGGCCATGAGCGCATGACGGCCGTCGGTGACGGCCCGCACGTTGTAGCCGTGCTTGCTCAAAGTGGTCGTCAACAACTGCAAATTTGCAGGCGTATCGTCCACAATCAAAATATCAGCCCGATGGGTGTTCAGGTTCATGGTGAGTACAACGGGGAGGAAGGGCTATTTGGTGTAGTGGTGTATTGGTGTAGTGGTGTAGTGGTCTATTCAATACACTAATACACCAATAAACCAACACACCACTAAACTTTTACACCACTACAAAATGTCAATACAGGATTGATTGCCTTATGCTTTCTCGAGTAAATCCAATAATTCACGGGTGGCAAACTGGCGTACAAGGGTGGTCAGCATTTCGGCCGTGGCTGGGTGTTCCCCTTGAATCAGGCTAACCAAGTGTAACATTTTTTGCTGGTCAGCCATAATGGCCGCCTGATACAGCAACGCCCGCCATTCGGCATCCAACAGTTGCAAACTGGCGGCCGAAAGGGGCAACGGAACCTGTTTCTCCCTGAGTAAACCATCGTTTTCATGCAGGAACTGCACCCCTAACTGTTGTTCCAACACACGCCACAAATCCTCTTCTTGGAACGGTTTAGGCACAAAATCGTCACAGCCAGCGGCAAGGGCACGGCCGCGCTCTTCATCAAACGCGCCCGCCGTCAGGGCGACAATGGGCGGGGCAGGGGTTAGCTCCTGTTTAATGCGGCCGGTCGCCTCATACCCATCCATGAGCGGCATCCGAATATCCATAAAAATGAGGTCGGGCCGCCATTCTTGTGCCACCGCAACCCCCTCTTGGCCATTATTGGCCGTTTTTACCACAAACCCCACCGCCCCCAACAACGCGCTCAGCAACAACCTATTTTCGTGTCTATCTTCGACAATGAGCAAGCGGTAGGGGGGCTGGTTGGGAGCCAAACCAATGACAATGCGGCTGGTGGGGGGCTGGTTGGCGGCCGTGTTGCTGGGCAACAACGATTCGACCCGCACCGCAAAGGAGAAGGTGCTTCCTCGGCCGAGCGCACTTTCTAACGCCATCTCTCCCCCCAACAAGCGCACCAACTGCTGGCTCAGCGCCAAGCCCAAGCCCGTGCCCTCCTGTGCTTGCTGGCCACTGCTGGCTTGCGTAAACGGCCGAAACAACAATGTCTGCTCCTGTGCCGAAATGCCCACACCTGTATCGCGCACCTCAAAGCGCAATCTGGTCAGGTTTTCGCCATCGGGCTGGGCAGTCACACTCAGCGAAACATAACCCGCATCGGTAAATTTGAGGCCGTTGTTGAGCAGGTTAATCAAAATTTGGGCTAATTTGCGCTCATCGCTCAAGATGTGTTGGGGGACATCGGCCGTGTATTGCACCAACAAACTCAGCCCCTTGGCTTCCGCTTTGCTGGTGAACATGCTTCGCAAGCTGTTCAGCAGTTGGTGCAAATCAAACTGGCTCTTGCTGACCACCATTTGCCCTGCTTCAATTTTAGACATCTCCAACACGTCGTTGATGAGGTTGAGCAAGTGACGGCCGCTCTGGTAAATAATATCCAAATACTCTTGGTCTTCGGGAACCACATCACGGCTTCGCTGGAGCAACTGGGTAAAGCCCAAAATGGCGTTCAGCGGGGTGCGTAGCTCATGGCTGACATTGGCCAAAAAGAGCGTTTTGGCTTGGCTGGCCGCCTCGGCCGAATTTTTCGCCTCTACCAACTGGGTGTTGCTTTGCCGCAGTTCGTGGGTACGCGCCTCGACCATATCTTCGAGCTGTTCGGAATATGCCTTGAGTGCTTTGGCCGCCGCTTTCTGCTCGGTAATATCTTGCACGGCCGTGAACAACGCCTGTTGCCCCGCAAAAGTCAGCGGTGTCACCACCAAACTCGTCCACAACTCACTCCCATCCTGCCGGGTAAAAAGCATTTCATAATTTTGCAACTGCTTGTGCATGGCCAAATGGCCCAGCATCAGGGTGCGGTCTTCAGGGTCGGCATAAAAATCAGTCGTGCGCCGGGTCAGCAACTCCTCAATGGAATACCCCAAAACCGAGGCGGCGCGAGGATTGGCGTATAAAATTTGGCCATCCTGCACTTTGGCAATGACCAAGGGCACGGGCGAAAATTCGGCAATCACGCGGAACCGCTCTTGGCTCTCTTGCAGGGCGAGGTAAGTATCGTGTAATTCAGCGACCCGTTGCTCCATGTGGCGAATCAAGGTCTGGGTTTGGTCGGCCATGCTGTTGAAGGCCCGCGCCAGCAAGCCAAACTCGTTGTGGCTGGTCATGGCCACGCGGCTGTGCAAATCCCCTTGGCTAATGCGGGTGGCCACTTCGGTGAAGTTTTGCAAGGGGGCGAGCAGTTGGCGGGCTAAATAGGCGCCGATAAAAACGGCCGTCACAATGGCCACACTCAGGGCCACGCCCATGCCAAAAGTGACTTGATTGAGCGGGGCAAAGGCCACGGCCGAGGGAACCTCCACCACCACCCGCCAATCGGTTAAAGCGATAAGGCTTTGCGCCCCCAAAACTTGTTGCCCTTGCCACCCTTCGTAGATGCTCGTTTCGGCTTGGGCCGGGGCGGGGGTTAGGGCGGTCGTGAGTTGGGTGCTGGCCAAAACATGGCCGTGCTTGTCCACAATGTAGCTATACCCACTCTCGATAACGGTCGCTTGGGCAAGGGTCTGGGCTAAAAAGCCCAAATCGAGGCGCACCGCCAGCCCCCCCTTGTGGTTGGTTCCCGTGGTGTGGGGCACAAATAAATCAATCACATCCGTCCGAACAGGGGCGTGGAAAACATCGCTCCAAAAGGGGGTGGTGTGGGGCAAATAGGTTTGCCAATAGCTGGGGTAATACCACTCTTCGGGCACAGTCATACGGGGGCTTTGCACGGCCGTCACCACCTCGCCCGTAGGGCCGATAATGGCCAGCGCGTGGTAAGCGGAATCGGCGCGAATGAGTTGGGCAAGGACGGCTTGCTGTCCGCCGCTGGTCAGCTCAAATAGGTTGGCGTAGCGAATAACTGTTTGGAGGCTTTGGGGGTATTGGGCGAGATGCGCGGCCGTGTCGTGTGCGACAGCTTCGCTCTGCATCTGCTGAATCTGGTGTAATTGCCGCTCTTGCAAACGGCTACTGTAGCTAATCAGCCACCGCGCCGTGCCCAACAAGCTCAGCACCACCACCAGCACCAACACGAGTTGAATCTGCCCCGTAATGGAGATTTGGCGGCCGTTCCAGACTCGTTTCGGCGGGGCAGGTGGCGTAACCATAGGAGGGAGTTATTGGTTATTTCCACATAGGAGGAACCAATAACGAATAACGAGTAATGGGTAACTTTTTATTCCCACGCATTGTAGATGAGGGGCAAAAGGGTTTGTACAAAGAGCAAATTGGCTCCGATAATGACCACAAGATTTTGGGTGAGCATCTCAACCAAGGGAGTTGCAGTGTCCATAGTTCGACCACCGAGGCAAAGCCCATCCCGAGCATGACTCCTGCTGTGCCCCATGCAATGGCTGTTGTCGGCCGTGGGTGACGGCCGTGGAAGTGCCATGCCACGGCCGCCACGGCAATGAGCCAGACATAGACGACCAACCATGTCGCCTGCACTTCTGCTAAAAATTGGGTGGCCAACAGCAAGAGCAAAATGATGAGTTCGGCCGCCAACAGGCGGGGCACTGGGCGATACTTATTGGGCACAAAATGAATCAGCCCTGCCACCAAACCCATCAACCCATTGCCCAAATTCCACAGCGGGAAAAAGCCCCAGCCCGAGATAAAATCGCCCAAATGATTGCCGGCTGACCCCACCACAAATCCCACCGCTGGCCCAAAAGCCAGCCCCATCAGAATGGGAACCACCACCCCTAAGCGCAAGGTTATTGTGCTAATGTCGGGGTAGCGGAAGATATTCGTCGTCCACGATATTAGCGCATATAAAATAGAGCCACCGAGCATGAGCCACAGTTGGCGCGAAGTTATTTTTTCGGTGGCACGACCAGCCAAGGGGTAATAGAGCGCCAGTAAGAGGAAATTGCAGGCTACATATAGCCGCCATTCGAGTGGCGCAAACGGCTCCGTCTGGGTAACAGATGGCGAAAAGCGCAACAGCAGAGTCATAAGCAAGATGATGGCTAGGAATTTAACCCAAACATGGCGCCTACTTGTTACCATATCGCTGTTTCTCCTTTTTTTCAAGGTCACGGGTATTCTTAATGCAAATGAACCGCCCCACTTTGATTATACTGGGTTCACGCCTAATTGAGGGGTGCCAATAAGTTATAAGCAGGGCTTTTCAAAAGTCATGTTGTAGGGGTGATTCTTTCTAGATTAACGGACTTTTGAAAAACTCTGCCCTATTGATTGAGTGTTTGCCGTTGCCTAAAGATGCGGTATAATTCTAGCTGTTCTAGGGCAGTTAGCTCAGTTGGTTAGAGCGCTACGTTGACATCGTAGAGGTCACAGGTTCGAGTCCTGTACCGCCCACACATATGACCCAAGCGGCCGTGCCCCTTCAGGTGCGGCCGTTTTATTTTTAGATACTAACAGGCTCTTCCACTGTAGGGATTACTGGCCACCTAATTTGGTTCGCGCAAACGTATTAAGCCACTGCCCCCGCAGTGGCTTTTTTGTTGCCTCAGAAATCACTTCCGCTAGGGGGATTTCCCTTGGTGTTTGTCACAAATTTGTCACGCCCCTTTCATATGCTTATAGAGTTGCCCTTGGAACCTCTATTTCCCATCGGGCAACAACCCAAACCTGCCTGATAGAACCGATACACCGCAGGAAAATTTATCCATGAAACGATTTGCCCACCCCGTTCGCCTTAACTTGAAATCGAAGCCGCTTCCTTTTTGCTATGCCCGCAACGGGGGTGATGGTGCGTAGCTGTGGCGAATTAGCGGCATAATGGTGGGTGTTTAGCGGCGGCGGGTGGCCCGAGTTGCCAGACCTTGCAAGTCTTTAAGACCTTTACGATCTTTCTGAGGTAGCCCCATGTCTCTATACTTCACCAACATGGATGGGTGTTCAGCCTCACCACCACTTTCTTTTCCCGTCTTACTGTACCCACAAAAAGGAAGATTAACATGAAACCCTTGCGCCTTTTGTTTGTTGCATTTTTTGCTCTGTCCTC
>JADJSZ010000103.1 GCA_016711405.1 Candidatus Hadersleviella danica
AAATCCCTGTAAAAATCCACTCGGACACGGGACGGGTATTGATAATCGGGCGACATTTCTAAATAGAGCGCATTTTGTTGAGAGCCACTGTCTATTGCACTACTGGTAAGCGTGCTGATTGACTGACAAAACTTTTTAAGAGGTGCTTTCCAAGTTCAAAAAACAGGTTATCTTCCCTAAAAGCAATTCACCACAAACACTTTCGGGGAAGGTAACTCGTGGAAAGCACCTCTAGACTCTACGATACTCTGACCCAATTGTTCAGTCAATATGATGTCTGGCAAGACAAACGCCACTTCAAGCACTGGCATGGATGGTGGTTGGCTAATGCACCAACCCATATCACTACCTTTGATGCCTATAGGTTGCGCTTTGAGATTGAAGAGGGCTTTCTGGATGATAAATCGAACGGCTTTCAACTGGAATCTTCTCTGAATCGTTCGGCGGATGTGTTGACCCGTTTAGGCCTTGTTCTCGCTTTAGCTACCTTGTACTTGGTTAGTCAAGGCACGGAAGTTGTGCACACGGGAAAGAGGTGATTCGTTGATGCACATTGGTTTCGAGGAGAAGGCTATCTCAAAATAGGGGAGATGGGGCGTGCTCTGATGGTAGGGGCGATGTGTTGATTGGCTATAGGCTTGGCCTTCCGTAGGAAGACCCCGACCCCCTTTAGGGTCGCCCCCCTGCTCTCGCTCTCGCAAACAGGATGAAGAGCCTCATCGCCTTAGCTTGCGAACGTCTTTTAAAGTTTTAAACCTTATGCAACTGTTGGCAATTGAGTTTTGTCAGTCAATCAGGAGTAAAGGGTATTGGTATAGCAAGCCAGTGACCAATGACGAATGACAAATGACCAAAATTGACAACCCCCACCTAACTTCCGATAATCAACTTATCAGAAGTCCAAAATCCCAAATCTAAAATCCAAAATCCCCAATGCTCCCCGCCCGCACCCAGCACGCCCCCCTCGCCCCCACCCCCTCCAGCGACGAACTGTTCGAGGCGATGCTGACGTGGCTCCAAGGCAAAAGCGAACACACCCGCCGCTCCTACCAAAAGGTCATGCGCGACTTTTTGCACTTTGTGCAGTGCCACCCCCGCGAGGTACGGCCGCTCGACGTGGCCGCATGGAAAGAACATCTCAAGCGCGAAGGGCTGACCGACAGCACCATTTCCCAGCGGCTGAGCGCAGTTTCCAGCTACTACCAATACCTGCAAAAGCCCTTTTTCGACGGCCGCCCCCTGCTCACCCACAACCCCGTGCAAGGGGTGGAGCGGCGCGATTTAGAAATCTCCCCCTACGAAAAATCGCGCAAAGTGAGTTCGGCCGATTTCAACGACATCCTCGCCCAAATTGAGCGGCACACGCCGCACGGGGCGCGGGATTACGCCATGTTGCTCTTCTACGTCCTCTGCGGCCGTCGCCTGAGCGAGGTGGTGGGGTTATACGGCCGTGATTTGCGCCCCGAAAAGAACAAGGTGCAATACAAAGTGCGGCTGAAGGGGGGCAAAAGCAAATGGAAGGAGATGCCGCCGCCCGTTTGGCAAGCCATCCGCACCTATTTGGCCACCGCCCAGCGCACCTTGCGCCCCGATGAGCCATTGTTTATGGCCACCGTGGATAATGGGGATTACCTGCGCGACTTTTACCAAGTGGAACGGCCGACAGCCCCCCAACCGCTGACAGGCGCGGCCGTTGGCCAAGCCCTCAAGCGCTACGCCATCAAGGCGGGTCTCGACCCCGCCAGCCTGAGCGTCCACTCCCTGCGCCATTTGGGCGCGGAACTGTTCAACGAAGCCAGCGGCGACATCCTCCAAACCCAACAATTCCTCGACCACGCCCACCTCAACACCACCCAAATCTACCTCACCCAACTGCAAGGGAGCGACCACAAACATTGGGAAGAGATGATGCGGCGGCTCAATGAATAATGAGTAATGAGTGCCCTGAAAAAAGGCTTTATTGCAAAAGGGCAAAAGAGCTAAAAGGCAAAATTGCTCGAGAGAAAATTCGTGCAATTCGTGCCTAAATCAACCTCTTTTCGGTAGACTCAGTAATGAATAAGGAGTAAAGGTAGTTGGTCAATGTGAGCCAATGACCAATGACAAATGACCAATGACCAATAACCCCACCCGCCAACGCATTTTAGACAAAACGGCCGAACTGCTGGAGATGCAGGGCTACCACGCCACTGGGCTGAACCAAATCATCAAGGAAAGCGGTGCCCCGCGTGGGTCGCTCTATTACTATTTCCCCGAGGGCAAGGAGGAGTTGGCGGCCGAGGCCGTGCGCGATAACGCCGAGCGGATGGTGGCTCATGCGCGGCAAGCGTTGGCGGCCGTGGCCGACCCCGCCGAAGCTGTTTATCAAATGATTGTGGGGATTGCTCATCATGCGGCCGACAGCGGTTGCCAAGGGGGTGCGCCATTGGCGGCCGTCGCTCTCGAAGCGTCGGCCACCAGCGAACGGCTCCGCACCGTTTGCCGCGAGGGGTACGCCGCCTTGGCCGTGCCATTTGCCGAAAAGTTGGTGGGGGCTGGTCTCCCCCCCGCCCGCGCCGAGCGGTTGGGGGTGTTCATCACGGCCGCGCTCGAAGGCGCCGTCATTCTCACGCGTGTCCAACAAGACCCAGCCGCCCTCACGGCCGTGGCGGAAGAAATTCGCTTGCTCATTCAGCAAGCGGTGTAGGTTACTCGTTATTTGTTATGGGTGTGTTTTAGTTGGGTTGGCGCTTTGTAGGGGTAGGCCTTGTCCCTCTTCAGGGATAAATATGCCTACCCAAAATCTCGGTTAAACCAACATCTAGGGCAACCACAAGGGTTGCCCCTACAACGTGCCTCAACTGAGAGGAAACTTACCCATTTATTATTCGTTATTGGGTAGTTGGTTAGGTGGAGTAACGAGTAACCAGTAACGAGTAACCAATAACGCCCTCTATTCTTCCGCTAAAAAGGTGGTTTTCAGATAATAATCTTCCCCTGCACGGGGGATGTAATTTTGGACGGCCACATTGACCGCTTCAAACGCATTCGGCTCGTATAAATAGATGAATGGCGGGTTGTCAAACAGATAGTGCGACAACTCGCGGTACAGCAAGGCACGTTTCTCTTGGTCAAATTCACCGCTAATCGCTTCCAGAAACGCCGTAATTTGCGGATCCTCCCACGCCGCAAAAGTGGATTCATCACCCATCAACGCTCCCTTCAGCCGAATAATCGCTTCCCCTGATGTGTCAGACCAGCTATCGCCAAACAGCGGGGGCAGAGCTTTGTCCGCTTCTAGCTCCCAAAATGTGGACGATTCAATCAGCTCCAACCCCTCGCCCTCCAAGGTGATGCCCACGGCCGCTAAATCGTTGGCCACCGCTTTGCACACCTCCTCAAAATTGGTGTACGCCCCGCTGGGGCAGGCCATGCCAATGGCAAACCCGTCGGGGTAGCCCGCTTCGGCCAGCAATTCCCGCGCCTTGTCGGGGTCATAGGTGTAGGGGGTGACGGCCTCATCAAACCCCAAATTGGCGGGGGTGACAAAGCCCGTGGAGAGGCGGGCGTAGCCGCTGAACAGCCGCTGAACAATCGCCTCGCGATTGACGGCGTGGTTCATCGCTTGGCGGACGAGCGGGTCTTCGGTGGGCAAGCCCACCCCTGTGGTGAGGTTGTTGAAGGCGATGTAGTAGACCCTATCCACGGGGTAGCGCACGACGCGCACAGTGGGTGCGCCTAATAAGCTTTGCGCTTGGGTGGCGTTGAGGCGGGGCACAATGTGAACCTCGCCCGACTGAACGGCCGCCGCCCGTGCTTCCCCATCGGGCATGGGCACAAAGACGAGGCGGGCGAGGTGGGGCAGGCCCGGCTCCCAATAGGTGGGGTTGGCTTCGAGGGTGATACGGCCGTCGGTTTGCCATTCCACAAAGCGGAAAGCACCTGTGCCGTTGGGCTGTTCCTCGAGACCATCTCGCCCATCGGCCGCAAATTGCTCGGCCGAAATAATGCCCCAGCGGTGTAAGTCGCGCAGAAAGAGGACATCTGGCTCTTTGGTGACGATGCGCACCGTGTATTCATCTACAGCCTCTACCGCGCTGGCCGCTTCGTACAGATAGGCGTAAACGTTGTCCTCATCTTGCCCCGCTTGCCATGTGGCGACGACATCTTCGGCCGTGAGGGGGGTGCCATCGTGGAAAACGATATCGGTTTGCAGGGTGAAGGTGTAGGTGAGGTTGTCGGGGCTGATTTCCCAACTTGTGGCCAAAGGCAGGAATCACACGCCCCGCATCATCCACCCACACGAGGCCGTCGTAAATTTGGCTGGCCACATTTTGGGCGGTGCGCTCGGCCGCGTTGGGCATGTAAATGGCGTTTGGCTCCGTAGCAAGGGCGATGATTAGCTCACCCGTGGGGATATGCTCGGCCGCCATCTCCACCAAGCGGGTTACTTCCACCTCTTCCGTCACCACTTGGGCGGTGGTCACAATCCGCGTCACCTCTACTTCCTCGGTGACAATGCGGGTCACTTCCACAGTTTGGGGAACGCACCCCATCAGACAAACGGCCGCGATGACGAAAAATAAAGAGGGGAGGCGTGGGTAAAACATGGGAATGGGGGATTGCGGATTGCGGAATGGGGATTGCGGAATGAAATGCTGACCTGCTGACTGGCTGACTAGCTGACAAGCTAACTAATACCCGTAAAAGCCGCGCCCTGTTTTACGGCCGAGACGGCCGCTTTCGACCATTCTTTGCTGGAGCGGGTGCGGCCGATATTTGGGGTCTTCAAAATAGGCGTGGTAGACGGATTGGGTGACGGCAAAGTTCACGTCACAGCCAATTAAATCAATCAGCTCGAACGGCCCCATGCGGAAGCCGAGGGAGCGCATGAGTTTGTCTACGGTGGCCACATCCGCTTGCCCTTCGCCAACCACGCGAAACGCTTCGCCATAAAACGGCCGGGCGACGCGGTTGACGATGAAGCCGGGGGTGTCTTGGCAGAGCACGGCCGTTTTGCCCATGCGCTGGATTACTTCTTGCACGGCCGTGAGCGTTTCTGCGCTCGTGTTGCCCGTGGGAATCACTTCGACCAAGGCCATGAGGTGGGCGGGGTTGAAGAAGTGCAAACCAACGACTTGGGTGGGGCGATTGGTGGCGCCTGCAAGGGCGTGGATGCTGAGGCTGGAGGTGTTGCTGGCCAAAATGGTGTGGGCAGGAGCCAGCTCATCTAATTGCCGAAAAATATCCCGCTTGAGGTCGAGCCGTTCGGGTGCGCCTTCAATGACGAGGTCGGCCGTGGCGCACTGGGCCAGTTCGGTGGTGGTGGTGAAGTGGGCGCGGGCATGGACGGCCGTTTCGGCCGTGATTTTGCCTCGCGCCACCCCTTTGTCTATCAACTGGAAGATGGCTTCTTGGCCAGCGGCCGTTAATTCGGGGGTGATGTCGTACAAGATGACGGCGTAACCCGCCACAGCGGCCACTTGGGCGATGCCCCGCCCCATTGTGCCTGCGCCGATGACTGCGATACTGTTCATAGGAGTTTGGGTGGTGAGTAACTGAATGATGATGGCCTATTGTACAGATTGTGCTGGCGCAAGGCTAAACGGGGGGAAGGGGCGAAGCGCGGCCGAGGTTCTTGTTTCTTTTTTACCTGCGGCTTGTTACGATGAGAAGCATTCGTAACAGTCCAACCTGCGCGGTCTTCAAGACCGCGCAGGTTTATAAGCAGATAAGAGGTAACAAGATGGATGTCATAGACAAAGAAGACGAGGTGATCCACCGCTTTGCGTGGGTTAACCGATTAGACAAGCAGATTACACGCTGGATGGCTCGGCATGGCTTGACCATTGCCCGCGTGGGGTTGGGATTGGTGTTCTTTTGGTTTGGGGCGTTGAAGCTGGTTCCGGGGCTTAGCCCAGCGGAAGAGTTGGTGCGCAATACGACTTATTTTGTAAACCCCGATTGGTTTTTGCCCGTGCTGGCGGTGTGGGAGATGGCGATTGGGTTGGGGCTTATTTTTGGGGTGTATATGCGGCTGACGTTGCTGTTGCTGTTTTTGCAGATGCCGGGCACGGCCTTGCCGTTGGTGCTTTTGCCCGATGTGGTGTGGACGCAGTTCCCGTATGGGCTGACGATGGAGGGGCAGTATATTATCAAGAATTTGGTGTTGGTGGGGACGGCGTTGGTGTTGGGGGCACGGTGCGCGGCGGCCGTGGATCCCAATCCACCGCAGGGGAGAGGGAGAAGTGAGAAGTAAAAAGTGAGAAGTAAAAAGTTTGACTTATCCTGATTATAGTTTACAAGGGATAGATAGAAGGAATCAGGATCATGGTCGAGGAAATCTACAAACGGTACAGTATAGCCTTCAAGAAACAAGTTGTGGCCAGTTACGAAGCAGGAGCTTCACTCAATGTCCTCAACCAACGCTACGGCATTAAAGGGACAACCACCATCAAGCGGTGGGTTGAACAGTACGGCCGAGCAGGGATTAGACACAAAATAGTGACCATTCAACAACCCGAAGAACGAGAGCAACTGCGCCAGTTGCAAACTGAGCTGAAGCAGATGAAGGAGTTGGTGGCTAAATTGAGCCTCGAAAAATTCATCTTGGAATGCACCCTAGCCGTAGCCGAGGAAGACTTGGGGTACGAGGTTAAAAAAAAGATCCCTACCGCATTGCCGAACAAGCGCGAACAAGGCATCAAGAAGCGGCCATCAAGTTGAACGCAGTGTACGAGGCGTGTGGGGTGACCCGCCAAGCTGTGTATCAGCACCGTTGCCGCACGCAAGACCGAGTGGAGCAAGAAACAGCCATTTGTGCTTGGGTACGTCAGAAGCGGAAGATGCACCCCCGCATGGGCACGCGCAAGTTGTGGCAGGAAATACAGGGCTGGCTGGCCGAGCAGGACATCCACTATGGCCGCGACCGCCTTTTCGAACTTCTGCGACGCGCAGGATTGCTGTTGGAGCAATCCCGCCGCTCGCGGCGCACCACCTTTGCGGGCATGTGGCGTTGCCCCAACTTGATAGCGGGGCTAGAGGTCACTCGACCCAATCAGGTCTGGGTCAGTGACATCACCTACATCGACACCGAACAGGGTTTTGGCTATCTGGCACTCGTCACCGATGTCTACAGCCGCCGTATCATGGGCTATGATTTCTGCCCCACCCTCGCTGTGGAGGGAGCCTTACGGGCACTGCGGATGGCTTGCCGCACCGCCCAAGGCTCACTGGTGGGGTTAATCCACCACAGCGACCATGGCGTACAGTACACCTGCCATGCCTATCGCCAACTCCTTGGCCAGCACCAGATGCGTTCCAGCATGGGGGAGGTGGGCAATTGTTACGACAATGCTTTAGCCGAACGTGTCAACGGTATTCTTAAACTCGAATACGGTCTCGAATTTCGGTTTGTCTCTTTTGCCCAAGCCGCACAGGCTGTTAACCAAGCTGTTTGGCTTTACAACCATGAGCGACCTCATTTGTCGCTTGCTTATCGCAAACCGCACGCTGTTTATGTCAATTACTTTGCCAAACAACAGGTGCATTAGCCTATTTTCTTGTAAACGTATTTCAGGACTTGACCAGTACGAACCCGATTTGCTGGGGCAATGGTTTGTGCAAGAGGCCGAAACATGGGGCTACCATGTGCAGCAAGTCCATTTGGGGGGCGAACGGGAGCCACAACGATGGATTACAGAATGGCGCAAATTTGCCCAGCGGTATTACTACGATGGAGCAAACGTGGTTGCCTTGAGCCACATCAATGAGTTGGACACCGTTTGGGCAGAACCTTTGGCCAAATTCGCCGTTGAAATGACCAATGATTTGCCCTTATTGTTGCTCATCCCCCTCAATGTGCCCGTGCCATTGCAGACCATTCCCGAGATAAACCCGTGGCATGGATTAGCCCAAGATTTAGTGACGCGAGAGCTTGCCCACGAAATCCATTTGCAAGCCGTGACACGGGCGGACATAGCGGAGTTGATGGAGCCAGCGAACCCACTGTTGCCGCCGCTGTTACACGACTTATGCCGAGGGCAACCCCGACTGGCGCGTGATGTGTGGCAGATGTGGCAAGAGGCAGGGCTGGTTTGGCAAGATAGAGAGGGGATGTGGCAGGCGGATACCCAACAACACGACTGGCAAGCGCAATTGCAACAAGGCTGGGCGCATTTGGTGCGCGACCATTTGGTGGCCTTGTTGGGCAAGCAGAACCCTTGGTTACCAAGGCGGAAGCGATGTTGAGCCTTGCCGCGCTAGAAGGAGAGACGTTTACCTTGGAGGCGGTGGCTTTGTGTTTGGGGGTAGCCTTAGAGGGGGAGGAATTTGAGGCGTGGATTGATTTTTGTGATGATTATTTGGCTATGGGGGAAGATGACGAAGAGGTGGGAGCTAAACTACTCGTGCCCGCAGGGGATGTGGCAGGCTCCTCCTTGGCGGTGATTGGGTATCCTGTAGAAGAGGAGAATGCGAAGCAAAAGTCACGCACCGTCAATCGGTATCGTTTTGCCAAGCCGTATTTGCATTTGGGGTGGCAAAAGCTCCAAGATGTGGGGGGGGCGTTGTTGCAGGAGCGGTGTGAACAGTTGGCGGAGCAGTTGGTGGCGGCGTATACGCCCCATTTGCAGTTGGTGTTGGATGCGCTGACGCGGCTGTATGAGGCGGCGGAAAACCGAAGCGGCTGTGGGAGGAGGTTTATACGCCTGCGGTGGAACACCAGAAGGATGTGGTGGCATTGCACCACCATGCCCATCGTGCTTTAGCCCAATGGCAGGGGGCAAACCAGCGTTCGTATGAACTGGCGGTGCGGACGATTGATGTGGGGTTGCGCTATATGGAAGCGGCATGGCAATACGATGCCAACTATTGGGAGGATGCGGTGGGGGTGGGGCGGGATATTTTGCCATTGGCGGAGCAATGGCCTGAGTCGTTGATGCTAAAAGAAGCCTCTATTTGCAACGATCTTGGCGGACTGTTG
>JADJSZ010000104.1 GCA_016711405.1 Candidatus Hadersleviella danica
TAACGGCTGATAAGCGGCAGGTAGCTATAGCGCGGCGCGGCCACGATGAAGGTGATTTCCATCTGGCTGGTTTGCGCGTCGCTATCTTGCACCACCAAGCGCAGGGTGTATTCCCCCGCCTCGAGGTCGTCTAAGCTAAACCATTCGCCCATCGCCACTTCCACCTCATCCAAGTACCAGATAAGGTCGTCCGCGGGCAGGAAGCCATCTTCGGCATCCCAACCACTGCCCTGCACGGCCACACCTTGGCCTAAGGGCAATGTTTCGCCCTCCCACGGGGTGGCAACGCTGGCCACGGGGGCTTGCAAGGGCACGCTGATGGTTTGCGAAACCACGGCCGAGGTGTTCACCCCATCCGTCACAAACAGCATCAGCCCCTCATCGCCCGTGGAAGCGGGTAGGTATTGCAGGGGAATGGTGGCCGACCCGGCCGTGCCATCCACCACCTTGGCGAACCGTTGCACCCCATCGGGGCTGTATTGCAACACATACCACAGGTCGTCCCCATCTGTGTCCGCACCTGTCCATGAGACCTGAATCTCATCGCCCACGATTTGGGCGGGGCCAGCAAAGGCGACGGTGGGCAGATTGGCACTCACAAGGCGACTCGCCAAAACAGCTTGGTCGCTCGTCCGCACAAGGCGAATGGCGGTGGTGCTGGCGTTGTAGGGTATGGTGATGGCAAACTGCAACGGCTCATGCACCTTGTGGCCCGAGTTCCACTTCGGTGTGGTCAGGGTCAATCGGTTGGGTGTACAGCACCGTGTCGCCCGCCCCATCAACTCGATGGCGTAGGGCATGGTGGCGCCTTGGTTGGCCGATGCTTTCAGCCAATTGCCTTGTTGGTTGGCGGTCAGTTGGGTTTCGGGGTGTTGGTAGATGGGAAGGAGCGCGGCCGTGCCTGCGTCCACATCAATCGTGCCGCGTATCCACGCCGTATCCCCATTTTGGAGCAGATTTTGCCACAGCGCATCGGGCAATTGGTCGGGGCGGTGGCGTTGTAAATGGCCGACCATGTGTAATCCGAAGGCCAACGGTGGGTGCGGTAGCTCAACAAATCACCCGGCCATTGTCCGAGGCATCCATCGGGTCAATCGCTCGCCGATTGATGCCATCAAAACCCCAGAAAGCGTCGTTGTTGTTGCTATCATCCAATACACGGGTCATAGGGGTAATTGGGGTCGGGGCCATCGGGGTTGTTGCAATCTACATGGGCACGGTCAAACACATGGCCAATCTCGTGGGCGACGGTTACAGCCCCGCGTGGTTGGTTGCGTGGCTGGTGGGTTGTGCCATTCATCATGCGCGACCACATGGTTTGCCAGCCGCCATTGCCTACACCGCCAAAGTTAAAGTCTTCGATTGGGTCATACGCATCCACATCGTTGTGGAGGAAGCCTGCAAAGGAAGTGGCACTTTGCACACACCCATCAGGCAAGTCAGAGTTATCAAACAACAGGCTTTTGATGGCACTCATTAAAGCCCCACGGTCATCGCCAAGGGAGATGTTGTAAGGGGTTTCCTCATCCTCATCTTTGTACAATGCGGTTGTTTGGGGTAGGGGAATAAATCGGCAGGGAAGAGCGTTTCGGCGCGGCGGATGGTGTCATAATACAGTTGGTCGTCTAGGCTAGGGAAGGATAATGTCCCCTTCTTCGTCCACGGCCGCGACTGGGTACACAATCATGCAAATATCCCGTTTGCTCACCGAGTGGGCGGCGGGGCTGGCCTCGGGCCATGTGTTGTTGTCGTAATCAATCTCAAAGACGCGCTGAGTTCCTGCGGGGTTTAGAACGGCTTGGATGCGGAAATCATCGGCCGTCCAGTTGCTGGGCAACTCAAAGAGCAACACAAACTCATCTTCGCCTCGGTCTGCCCCATCCAACTGAATATCAGATTTGTTTACCGACCAAATGGGGGAGTTGCGGAAGGGGCGACCCTCCGAATCGTAGCCGTAGAGCAACGCCCGTGCCTTGGCCGCTGATTCGCCTTGCACTTGGAAGGCGTAGAGGCGCACATATGTCTGCTTGTCTTCGACCAGCGGCAAGCTGTTGCTCCCATCCTGAATGCCTTGGGTGATTTCGTAATCGTAGATTTCGTAATCTGGCCCTAGCACGGTGGTATCTTTGTCCAAGTAGAAGATGCGCGATTGTGCCCAGTAAATTCGTTCACCTAGGGCATATAAATCGTGGGGATAGTGCAGGTCGAAGGCCATCAGGGTGGCAACGCCAGAGCCATCGGCTGGCCGCCGCCAGAGCGAACCGTTGCTAAAGCCCATGCTGTAGTACAACGTGCCATCGGCCACATCAAGGCTGTAGACGGCATCGTCGCCGTTGTGGAGCACTTGGGGTGCGCCCACGGGCAAGGGGTGGCGCATGACACGGCCGCCTAACTCCGTCCAATACAGAAAATCTTCATGAACGAGAATGTCATAGGCCATTTCCACGCCTGCTTCAGCGGCCGTGAACACTGCCCCACCCGTCTTGGCCACCGCCCGCACCGCGCCCGCGTCCAATGCGGAGCCTTCCGTCCAGTAAACATAGGTGTCGTCTAAATCTAGGTCGTTGATTTGACCGCCCACCACCGTGGGCAATGGCACGACCATGCTCATAATGAGCGTTGTCTTATTCACTTTCACAATAGCCAAGCCACCAGACGAGGGGTCGTTGATGACAAAAAAGGCGTGGGTGGCATCCACCGCCACGGGGTCTTGCACCCCACTGGGTAGGGTGATGACCTGTTGGGGAGCTTCGCCGTCGCCCCCATCAAGGGGTTGGCGATAGGCGGTGCCAGAGCCGCCAAAATTGCCAGCGGTGTAATAAAGATGGGTGGCATCGGCCGCCATCCCCCGCGCTTGGGGCACATCACACCCTGTTTCGAGATTGGTGTGGGCAAAGGTCGCGGCGGTGACACGGCCGTAGAAGTAAACCTCAGGGTTCACCGTACAAACTGTCGCATCATCGCCAGAGCGGTCGGTGGTGTGGTACAGGTTGCCATCCATGCCTTTAATGAGCCGGTTGCTGATTTCAACATCTATTGGCACATTGGCCAGCGGCGCGGCCGTGGCTTGGGGCGTGGCTTTGGTTGTCACCACCAAAAGCGGCAGTAACAACACCAAAAACAAAGTTCCAAAGAGTAAGCGTTTCATCATGATGATATTTCTCCTACTGGTCTAAAAAGATTGGTCTGTTTCCTCGGCAAACCAATCCCTCTTCCCAACAACCAAACAGTGCCTGTGCCCACGGGTAAGATGATGAACGCGAAGGGGTCATACAGGTGATAGAAGCGTTTAGTAATCAGTTCTGACTGGGGACACGGGACTTGGGCGCTTGTGAACACCAGTCCCTTGTCCCCAGTCAAAATTTGCAAAGATGCTCTCTCGAGAGCCACTACCCATGCCCGCATTACTAATTACTGGTGCAAAGCCCCTCTCTAGGGGAATGTTTCCCGCAACCACGAAATGGTTCCCATATTGGCGGGGGTGAGCCGTACTGCCCCATTGGGGAAGTTGTTGTTGGCCGCACAATTCAGGGAGCAAGCCTCCGTGTTCACAATGAGAGAAACCACGGGGACAAAGGTGTTGTTGGGTTTCTTGTGCCAGAAATAGATGGGGCTACCACTGTGCCCACCACTTAAATCACAGCCAATGGAGACGCGGCGGTTCCAACCATCTGCCCCTGCATTAGAGAAGGAGCCGATGTTGCACGGGCTGAGATCGGCATACATACGGCCGTTGTTGCACGGCACAGGCGAATTGCCTCGCGCTGTGTTGCACTGGGCATAGCCGCGGTTCCACTTGCTGACGCTGTTGAGGTAGGTGCTGGTGGCGGCAAAGTAACCCATCCACGAAGCTTCGTCGCCCAAACGGTCGGGGATGACCAACAAGCCCCAATCCCATTGCCATTCGGAGCCATCGCCTGTGCTGGGTATGCGCCATTGCCACGGGGTGAAGTACCACACTTCGGTGCCGGGGGCGGGGTTGAGCGAGACGACGCTGTTGCCGTATGGCTCTTGGGCAAGAGCCGTGCCAAAGCCATTTTTGGCGGGGGTGATGCGTTGGGTCAGCCAATTGTTGGTTCCTTGGCTGTTGATGCAGTGTGCGGCCGTGATGATGTGCCGTGGGCCAATCAGCGTGCCCGAACAATTGGAATTGTGGGTCGTGCTGTTCGCCCAGCGAAACTGGGCAATGGTGCGCGTGGGCCAGATGTTGGGGTTGGCGATTTGGACGCGGTTGTCAATGCCGTTTGTCCAGCCACGGGTATCGGCCGATGGTTCCCCGGCCGCTTCGCCACCGTCGCTAATCAGCGGCAAAAAGGTAAAAGTGGTCTCAAAGGGGGATTCCGTGCGCCACGTGGTGGCATGGCAATTGTAAATGTCGTCTAACATTTCCTCTTGCATCGTCACTTTAAACTCGAACTTGGTGCGCGAGTTAAAGACGGAAAATTCGACAGCGCCGTGCTCAGTTTCGTCAACGGGTGGCTCGGTGGGGTTGGGGTTGCCGCTGGGTTCTTCGTTTTCGGGCACTTCTGGCTCATCGTCCACGAGTTCACCACTGCCCACATATTCAACCGTGATAAATTCGTTGATGCGCACGGGGGTGCTGGGCGGGTATCCACACTGAGAGCAACCCGCAAATCGTCCAAGTCGAAGGGGTCTTCGGGCAAGCAGGGGGTGGAAGAGATAGCGGCCGTGGCCGTAGGCACAGGATTGGGGCGCAAAACCAATAGCCCCAGCAATACCAAGGCCATCAGGGCAATGCTCCCCCAAGAGGCCAAGCGAGAGCGGGACAATAAAGGGTTCATAGACATTATTTTTCTCCTTACAACAAAAGGCGTCTGATTCATATGGCGTACCATAACAAAGCAACGTCACAAAAACGTCGCAAGGACAAAGGATGAATGACGAAGGACGAGGTACGAAGTACGATATTCTCGAGTTTTTTGTCATTCGTACTTCGTCATTCGTACTTCGTACTTTTAAGAAGTTCGGGGAGGGTTTGGGTGGCTCCTTGTTCCCAGAGGGTGGCGAAGTGGGGCAGGGGGCGGAGTTGGGCCACGGCCGCGTCATACAATTGCTTCTCCAACCCATCCAGCAAGAGGAAATGGGCGGCCGTGCCGCTGGCAAGGCGCACGGCCGTTTCCCACTGCCGCTGGCGCACGGCCGTAGCCACCAAACACATCAGCGCATCCGCCATGACTTGCTGTTCTTGAACGGCCGTGGCCATTTTTAACCCCGCCACCAACTGGCGATGCACCTGCGCCAAGGCCGCTGGCTCGTTGGGCGGGGCTGGTTCTAGCAACGCCGTGAGACCCAAGTTCACCAAGGTGTTCATCAGCACCCCTGCCACGCCCAACCGCTCCCCAATGACGCGCTCCTCCTCGAACAGTTGGCGGGCGGTGGCGTAATCGGCGCGGATGAGAGCGATGTAGCCAAGATTGCCCAAGGGCAAGGTTTGGCCTAGCTCGTTGCCGAGTTGGCGATAGAGGGCGAGCGCGGCCGCAAAGTAGGTCGCGCCTTCGCTTAACTCGCCTCGGCCGACGCTGTAAACTGCGCCAAGGTCGTTGAGGTTGCCCGCTTGGCGATAGAGGTTCCCTTGCGCCCGATAAAGCGACAAACTTTGTTCCAGATAGCTCTGTGCCGTGGGCACATCCCCCTGCGACCATGCCAAATTGCCCAAATGTTGCTGAATATAGGCCACCATTTTGGTGTGGTGGGTTTGGTGGGCAAGAAACAAGCTGTGTTGAAGCTGGTGGTGGGCCTGCTCAAATTGACCACACCGCCATGCAATAATGCCCAAGTTGGCGATAGCCTCGAGGCGATGGAATTGTTCGGCCGTGCTGTGCCAATATGCTTCGGCCGCTTCCAGCCGTTGGCGACTGAGGTCGTACTGCTTGAGATCGAGGTGGAAGATGGCTTCGCGGTAGTGCAGGTGGGCGGCCGTGGCGGGGGCAGAGGCTTGCATGGCGTGGCTCGCTTCGGCCAAGAGGGCGATGCCTTCTTGGTAGAGGCCGAGTTGGCGCCACAAACGGCCGAAGGCACGTTGGCTCATCTGCAACAAATCGGCCGCGCCGTGTGCCGCCGCCCAACGCCACGCTTGGCGCACGTTGTCTAGGTCGGGCACAAAACGGCCGCGCACCTCGGCCGCTTGTTCGCCGTAGAAGGCCGCTTCGTGGCCAGCCAACTGGGTGAGATAGTAGCGGGCGTGTTGTTCATGGGCGAGCAGGTCATCACCCAAATTGGCGAGGGCAAATTGGCGCAAAAGGGGGTGCATCTCGTAGCGGCTTCTAGCACCGCCGCGCAAGATGGCTTGGGCGGTGAGCGCGGCCAGATTTTCGGCCGAGGCGTGGGCAATGGCCACGGCCGCCTCTTGCCCAAAACCCCCTGCGAACACGCCGAGTTGTGCCCACAGCCGCTGGGTGGCGGGCGTGAGCATGGCCCATGTTTGCTGGAAAATGGCACGGATGCTGTGATGGCGGTCGGGTGTGTCGGGCCAGTTGCTGACCAGTAAATCGAGGTTGGTGGCGATTTGGTCGGCGATTTGGGCGCAGGTGAGGAGGCGCACCCATGTGGCGGCCATCTCCAAAGCGAGGGGCATCCCGCCCACAAGCTGACAAATGCGGCCGATGGCTTCTTCTTGACCGTGGGGCGCAAAATCGGGGCGCATTTGCGCGGCGCATTGGTTGAAGAGGGCGACGGCAGGCCAGTTTGTGCCGACTTCGGCCGAGTTTGTGGGCGGATAAGCCAAACCATCCACAACCAAACAAGACTCGGCGGGAAGATGGAGCGGCTGGCGTGAGGTGATGAGGAGGCGCAAAGTGGGTAAAGCGGTGAGCCAATCTTGAACCCATGCGCTGGTGTCGGCCAATTGCTCGAAGTTATCGAGGACGAGGAGAAGTTCTTTGCCGTGCAGGAAGGTGATGAGTTCGGCCGAGACATCGGTGACAGCCATGAGGGCGAGGCCAACGGCTTGGGCGATGGCCAAATGGACGGCCGAGGGGGTGCTGACTTCGGCGAGGGGGATGAAGAACAGCCCATCGGGGGCGAAGCCTTGCTGGGCGAAGCGGGTGGCGGCCGTTACGGCGAGGCGGGTCTTGCCCATGCCGCCCGAACCGACGAGGGTGAGCAATTGGCACGAGCCACGGCCGAGTTCGGCCGCGATATGGGCAAACTCTTCCTCGCGCCCCCAAAACGGGGTGAAATAGGTGGGGAAGTGGTGGAGCGGAGCAGGGGTGAGGGCGTGGAGCGCGGCCGTGCCCGCTTCGATGGCGGCGGCCAGTTGCACCGTTTCGGCCGTGGGAGCCAGCCCCAAGGTGGTTTGCAGGATGTGGCAACAGGTGGCGTATTGGGCGAGCGCTTCGCTCGGCCGTTCTTGGCGCACCAAGGCCAGCATCATTTGGCGGTGCGCTTCTTCGCGCCACGGCTCGAGCGCGACTTGCCGCGCTCCGTATTCATAGGCGCGGGCGGGGTCGCCTTGGGCTAAGTAGGCGGCCGAGAGGGCGTGGAGCAGGTGCAGGTGTTGGCTGTGTAACCGTTCCCGTTGGATGGCCAGCCATTCATCAAAGAAGGGGGCATCGGGCAAGATGAGGCCAGCGAGGAATTCGCCGCGCACGAGTTCGGCCGCTTGTTCGAGCCGGGCCATGCAAGAGGGGCAACGGTGGAGGTGGTGGTGGCGGTGTTGCTCTACTTCGCGCAGGAGTGCTTGGAAGTGGGTGGTGTCGAGATAAAAAGCTGTGGGGTTTAACTGGATGGTTTGGCGGGTGATGAGGAGGAGGGTGTCGCTACTGTGGGGCACGGCCGTGTCGAGCAGGTGGCGCAAGCGATGTAGGCTTTGGCGGAGATTGCGTTTGGCATCCGCGTCGCTCCAATCGGGCCAAAACAAGGTGGCAAGGCTTTCGCGCCGATGCGGCCGTGCCGCTTCGACGGCCAAATAAGCCCACAAGGCGCGTACTTTGTCTGTTGGGATTTGGGTGATGGCATTCCCACCTGCTAACGCCTGAAAAGAGCCGAGAAGCAATAACTTGATGTGGGTCATGCTTGGATTATAGCAGGTCAGCTTGTCAGCTAGTCAGCTTGTCAGCCCGTAGGGGCAACCCTTGTGGTTGCCCAGCTTGGAGGGTAGGCACAAGGCCTACCCCTACGAGGTGTTGTGCGGCCGTGATTGGGTGGTCAGGCAACCCGCATCTAGCTTACAGCAGTTTATGGCGAACAGCCCGCTCTTCCATGAACGCAAGGTAAGCGGCAATGGTGGGGAAGTGATGTTGCTCGCCTGTTCGCACATAGGTGACGGTAACGCGCCATGGGGCGCTGGCTTCATCGCGCCATAAGCGCACCAAGTAAGCCTGATAGTAGGTTTCGGAGCTTTTTTTGGGGGTGAGGTCATTCATTGTGGCGCATAATACAGGTTATGCGTCACAAAAACGTCGCAACGGATGAGAAGGGGAGGTCGTTGCCGAAAAATAATAATTATCCTGATGGGTAAATGCTTTTTAGACACGAATGACACGAATTTTTTCGAATCTATTTCGAAAAAAATGAAATTCGTGAAATTCGTGTCTCGTTTTAACCTATTTGGATATTTTTTCGGCAATGAGCTTAAACTTTAATCGTCGGCCGTTGCCCCCTCTGGCTCCACTGACCACTCCAACCGTTCTGTCCCCGTCGCATCAATTACTTTAAAGGTCAGCACCCCCGCTTCATCAATGGCGATATGCCCAAAATTGAACAAATCCCCCATAAATGTCCCTTCCGCATACAGTACGGTGGGGTTGAGGGTGGGGTCAAGCGCGGCCGCAGGAGCCAGTGGAATGGCACTCAACGGGCTGGAAGAGAGTTCGTAGAAGTTGGGTTCGCCATTGCGGTCGGGGTCATAGCTCAGGGCAAAGGGCCAATGGGTGTCCCCTGTCAGGAAAATCACATTGTCCACATTGTTGGCTTCAAGGAAGAAAATCAGCGACAACAGTTCGGTCTCGTAGCCTGATTTTTCGGTGAAATTTGCCCAACCATCACGGCCGTCTACCTCTGGTTGCGGGAAACCCGTGGGGTACGAAAGCGGCACACTGCTGACAATAAATTTCCATGTCGCCGTCGAATCGAGCAACCCCGCCTGCAACCATGCGAACTGCTCCGCTCCCAACATCGTCTTAGGGGTCAGGTTGCGCGGGTGGGGATCCCAATTCACATTCGGGTCGCGGTAAGAGCGGGTATCCAGCACGAAGAAATCCGCTTGCGTCCCATAGCTAATTTGGCGGTAAATCTGGTTGGGATCGGTCTGATTGGCAGTGATTGGCCAATACTCAAAAAAGGCTTGCCAGCTATCTTGAAACAGTTGGGGGTTAATGGCGTTCAGGGCTGGCCCACCTGCGTCGTTGATAATTTCGTGGTCGTCCCATGTGGGAATGATGGGCACTTGGGCGAGGAAATTGGCATAGGGCGGGTCTTCTAAGTGGTAACGGTAGCGGGTGCGGAACCCTTCTAAATCGGTGTAGGGGCCTTCAGCGCCGGGGATAATCCCCTCGGCCGAGCAAGCTGTGTCCAGATACACCCCATCGCCAATGAGCAAGAAAAATTCGGGGCTGGTGGCGGCCATCTCATCGAAAATGACCCAGCCCTCTTCGGTGCGGCAATAGCCTTGGCCGCCCAAACAGCCGCCAAAGACAAAGTTAAAGGGCGCGGCCGTCTCGTCATCGGGCGCGGTTTGGAAACGGCCGTAACGGGGTTCGCCGATGGCCGCCTCGGTAGCCAAGGCCACTTGGTACAAATAGAGTTGCCCCGACTCCAACCCCACCACCTGCGCCGCGCCCGTCAAATCTTGGGCGGTGGTGATAACGGCGGTGGCGGTTATCGCCCCTTCGGCCGTGGCGAATAACTCTTCGGCCAACGCGCTATCTTGCAAGGGGTCTTCCTCTTCGTCCAACTCCTCAACCAAGGGAATAACGGTAAATTGGAGCGTGCCCGGTTCGCTCCCCCGCGCCCACAGGTTGGCTCCTGTGGCCGATACTTCCCCGCTCAGGGGGCCGTGGGTGATGAGCAGGCTCTCATCGGCCGCTAAATCGGTTTGCTGGGGTAACTGGGCGGGGGCAGAGCCGGCCGTGTTGGCCAACGAGTCTGGCTCCTCGGCGGTGGGCGCACAGCCCAGCACCGTTAGGAGCAGGGCAAATAGGGCGAGCCAAAGGCTCAATCTTCTCAAATTGGATAACCGCTTCACGACAATCTCCTTGTGGTAGAGTAAAAGAGTGGATGGAATTTAGGAGGTAGTCTAGCACAGTTGTGGGGCAACAAAAACGGCCGTTGCCCAAGCCTTTTTGGCACGGCTGATGGGCGGATTTTCTCCCGCCATTTGCTTGCGCAGGGCAGAGTGCGGGGTTGGCTGGCCCAATTCTGCGGATTTTGGGAAACCCACCCTTGTAGCCAAACCAACATCCCATCTGCAAAACGATGGGGTAAAATGACAGGATGATTCAGGTATAAATGGAGACTTGGCTGGTGCAAATTACGAATTACGAGTTACGAGTTAAACCATCGGTTATCACTTGCACCCAAATTTTCTCCCCTGCCCCTCTGCCCCCCTGCTCCTCCCTGCTCCCCATGCCCACCCTACGCCTCACTTTCCTTGGTCTCTTCGCCGCCCACGTGGGCGAGCAAGAAATCGGCCGCTTCCCGACTGATAAAGTGCGGGCGTTGTTGGCTTACTTGGTGCTGGCGGGTGAACGGCCGCACCGCCGCGAGAGCCTCGCCACCCTGTTGTGGCCCGATTGGCCCGATGTGGGCGCGAAGCGCAACTTGCGCCAAGCTGTGTACCACCTGCGCCAACTGCTGGATGAGATTGCGCCCGACTTTAGCGAGGCCGTCTTAGCCGTTGACAGGCAAACCATTCGGCTCCTGCGCGAGCCAATCGCGGCCGATGTGTGGCAATTGGCGGCCGTGGCCGAGCAAAACGAACCGAGCATGGCCCAACTCGGCCAAGTGGCCAACCTGTATCACGGCGAACTGCTGGCGGGCTTTGCCCTGAACGACGCACCACCTTTTGACGACTGGCTCCGCCTGCAACGGGAGCAGTTTCACCAACATGCGCTCAGCGTGTGGCACAAATTGGCCGAGGGGCATCTGGCGCAGCAGCAGTACGGCCGCGCGTTGCAATACGCCCAACGCCAAATCGCCCTCGAACCGTGGCGCGAGGTGGCGCACCGGCAAGCGATGCGCGCCCTGTGGCAAAGTGGCCAGCGCACGGCCGCGCTGGCGCAGTACACCCTCTGCCGCGAGGCGTTGGACGAAGAACTCGGCGTGCTCCCCGAACCCGCCACCGAAAAGCTTTATGCCGAAATTGGGCAGATGGCGGAAGCGGCCGTGCCCGCCCCAACGACGGCCGCCTGCTACAACTTCCCCACCGCCCTCACCCCGTTCATTGGGCGGCGGGCAGAGGTGGCGCAGGCGGTGGCTCAACTGGCCCAGCCCCAATGCCGTTTGCTTAATTTGATTGGCGCAGGGGGGATGGGCAAGACGCGCTTGGCCACGGCCGTGGCCGAACAAGCTGTGCGCGAGGGGGCGTGCCCGTCGGCCATCTATTTTGTGCCCTTGGCGGCCGTGGCCAGCCCCGACCTCATCCCCACCGCCATTGCGGAGAGCTTGCACCTCGCCCTCGACAACCGCCTGCCCGTGCCCCAGCAGTTATTTGCCCATTTGCGCCAGCGCCCCGCGTGGCTGGTGCTGGATAACTTTGAACATTTGTTGGCGGGCGGGGCACGCTGGCTGGGGGAACTGCTGACAGCGGCCGAGGGGGTTAAATTGCTGGTCACCTCTCGGGAGCCGCTCCAACTCCGCGCCGAGTGGCGCATGGCCATTGATGGGTTGGCCGACGAAGCGGAGGCTGTGCGCTTGTTCAGCCAAGCGGCGCAACAGATGTCGCCCCAATTTGCGCTGAACGCGGAAGCACAAGCGGCCGTGGCCGAGATTGTCCAGCTCGTGCAAGGGATGCCGCTGGCCCTTGAGATGGCCGCTGGCTGGGTGCGCCTGATGGATTGCGCCACCATCGCCCGCCAAATCCGCACCAACTTAGATTTGCTCCACACGCCCCTGCAAGATGTGCCCGAGCGGCAACGAAGCATCCGCGCTGTTTTTGAGTATACGTGGCAAACATTGCCGGCCGTGTCGCAAAATGTGTTGGTGGGGCTGGGCTTATTTCCGGGGCGGGTTTCATTTAGAAGCGGCCGTCAGCATCACGCCTGCCACGTTGCCCGTGTTGGCCATGTTGGTGGACAAAGCACTTTTGCGCTACGACGAGGCGAGCCAACGGTACGAGATGCACGAGTTGTTGCGCCAGTTTGTGGCGGAAAAGGGGGAGGCGTATCCTGAACTCATCGCCCAAATTGGGGCGGCGCACGGCCGTTATTACCTCGCCTACCTGCGCCACGATACCTTTGTGGTACGGCTGGACTTAGATAATGTGCGCCAAGCGTGGCAATGGGCGGTGGCGCACCAAGAGCAAGCCTTGTTAAGCGAAAGTGTGTCGGCCTTGGCCACGCTCTACAACCATTTGGGGTTGTGGCAGGAGGCGTATGCGGTGCTGATGGCGGCCGTGCAACAGTTGCAGGGGGCGGGGGCAGAAAACCCGGCCGTGCTCATCGCCAATTTGCTCATCCACATCACCCGCAGTTTGAGCAACCAAGGGCAATACCCCCAAGCTCTGCAAGTCATCCACACCGCCCAACGGCTCATCCCCCCCCACGAAGCCACGTTACGTGCCCACAGTCTGTTGGCCCAAGCCCAAGTGTTGTGGCAACAAGGCAGTTACGCCAAAATTCACCCCGTCTTGCAAGAGTGCCTTGCCCTTGCCCAAACCCACCAGCAAACAGCCCTGTTGGCCCACGCCTTTCACCTCAAAGGCAATACCCATTGGTCCAATGGCGAGTATGCCCAAGCGGTGGCCTGCTACCAGCAATCGCACGATGTTTATAACCAATTGCACGATTCGTTTAACGCGACGCGCCAGTTGGGCAATTTAGGGGTCGTCTACTGGAAACTCGGCCATCACGAACAAGCTCTGGATTGCTATTATCGCATCATGGCCATGCAAGAGGAGCGGGGCAATCGCTCCGATGCCTCTATTTGGCGGGGCAACATTGGGCTTGTTTATTTGGATATGGGCAACCTCGAAAAGGGGTTAAATTATCTCGATGAGGCGTTGGCGGTGCATTTGCAGGCCAATCGCAAGCATTATGCGATTGAGTTGTTGCTGGCCAAGACGCGGGTGGTGCTTCAGCAGGGGGGCATAAACACGGCCGTGGCTCTGCTCCAACAAGCCCAAAGTTTGGCGGGCGAACTCAACAACCCCAGCTATCTGTTGGACTACCAAACAGCACAAGCGCACTTGCTCCACGCCCAAGGGGAGACGGCCGAGGCGATTAAGCAGTTCCAACATCTCCTCTTGCGCGAGTTTCGGCTGGATAAGTTGGCCGCGTTGCACGAAACTGTCTGGCGGCTGACGGGGGATGAGCAACACACGGCCGAGGCGATGCGCCTCTATCAATTGCTCGACGAGCAAAACCCCAACGCGCAGTTTCGCCGCCATCTGGCTCGGCTGGCGCAAGTCATGGGGTGAGAAGAGAAGAGAGAAGAGAGAAGAGAGAGAGAGGAGAGAGAGGAGAGAGGGGAATTGGGAGATTGGGAGATTGGGAGATATAGTAAACTTGTTTGGCAAGGCTCACCTCACCCCCCAACCCCCTCTCCAAATGGAGAGGGGAGCAATAACGAATAACCAATAACCAATAACGAATAACCAGCACTATGACAACCTCTGTGAACAGCGAATTTTCGGCCGAGGCGTTTCGGCAAACGGCCGCCGCCATTGAACAACAAATTGGGCAAGTCATCGTCGGCCAGCGCGAAGTGATTCGCACGGTGCTGATAGCCATTGTGGCGGGTGGCCACACCCTGCTCGAAGGGGTGCCGGGGCTGGGCAAAACCATGCTCATCCGCACCCTTGGCCAAGCGTTGCACCTTGAATTTAGCCGCATCCAATTCACGCCCGACCTCATGCCCGCCGATATTACGGGGACGGAAATCATGGAGGAACAAGACGGCCGTCGCGCCTTCCACTTCCAGCGCGGCCCCATCTTTGCCAATCTGATTTTGGCCGACGAAATTAATCGGGCCACCCCCAAAACCCAATCGGCCATGTTGGAGGCGATGCAAGAAAAGACGGTGACGGTGGGCAACGAAACCTACACTTTGCCCCAACCCTTCTTTGTGCTGGCCACCCAAAACCCGCTCGAAATGGAAGGCACTTACCCCTTGCCCGAGGCGCAACTCGACCGCTTTTTGTTCAAGGTGGATGTGCTGTTCCCCTCGGCCGCCGAACTGAGCGAGATTTTGCTCCGCACGACGGGGGAGCGCCAGCCCACGGCCGCCCAAGCGGCCACAGGCGCCACCTTGGTGCAGATGCAGGAGCTGGCTCGCAAAATCCCCGTGCCGACCACGGTGGTGGATTATATTAGTCGGTTGGTGGTGGGCACCCACCCCGAAGCGACGGCCGCGCCGCTGGTGCGCCAATATGTGCGCTATGGCTCCAGCCCACGCGGGGCGCAAGCGTTGGTGCTGGGGGCGAAGATTACGGCGTTGTTGGCTGGCCGTTACAATGCCAGTTTTGAAGATGTGGTGGCGGTGGCTCGCCCTGCCCTGCGCCATCGGCTCATTCTCAACTTCGAGGCGCAAGCTGAAAATGTCTCGGCCGATGCGGTGGTGGAGGATTTGCTAAAGCATGTGACGAAGTGAGTGCTGAGTGCTGAGTGCTGAGTTAAATACTCACTCAGCACTCAGCACTGTTCACTCAGCACTACTCTCCCTGCATTGCCGCCATTGCGGCCGTGGCCAAATCGAGCGAGGTAGCCCGCACAATGAGCCAATCATCCCCCTGCCGATAGGTGCAAACGGTGTCCACGGCCGTGCGGCACCGAATCCCATCCCCCACTTCGGTAATGGCACTGCCATAGGCTAAATCGGCATATTGGCCATAGGCGGCGGCGAACTCGTCGCTATCGGCCGTGCTATCCCATGCCAAGCGCAACGTCATCACCACCCGATTGAGCGGTTCGTTCCAGTAGACGGCGTATTGGTCGCCGCCCCAGCCAGTTGCGGCCGTGTCGAGCGTGCCCCCATCGAGCCGTTGCCCCAAATACTCGCGCAAGTGCAACTCACCCAAGGTGGTGCGGTCAATCTCTTCCCACCCCTCGCCCAGTGTGGGCAACAAATCGGGCACACTCACCGCTTGGGGCACATCGCCCGCAAAGTATTGGTCGGGGTGCAAAATCTGTTCGGTGGAGACGGGCGGGTTGCCCCATGCTTCGGTTAAGCCTGCCCAACCACCCCGATTGTAAATGGCGCGGGCAAAAGTCAGCCCATCTTCATAGGGGAAGTAGAACAATCTGCCCCAAATGGCGGGCGCTTGGGAGCGCGATTGGGCTTGGTTGATGGTGCGGATGCGGATTTCGCTGATGTTTTGGATGTCGGCGCGTTCGGCCGAGCCAAAATAGCCGCCTTCTAAGTACTGCTCTTGCAACAACATCGCCTCCCCTTCGGCCAAGGCGCGGAGGGCAAAGGCGGCATCGCTGTTTTGGTTAACGGCCGTGTCGCCCAAATCGCTCAGGCTAAAATGTTGGTCTTGCAAGGCGTGCATCAGCTCGTGGACATACACATATTGCTCATAGGTGTCCATCTCGTTGTCGGTGCTGACCAACACGAAGAGTTTGGTGGCGGAATCGTAGAAGCCCGCGATGCTGTTTCCGCTGTATTCCACGGCCGGGTCATACAAATTAAAGCCACGCGGCACAAAATCAAAACTGCTCATCACCAGCATGTCGCGCTGGGCATCTTCGGGCGAGTATTCGGTGCGGTAATAGCGCTTCACCCCTTCCACGCCCATCAACACGGGTTCGATGGGTTCGCGCAAACTGAGGCCGCGCACGACGGCCACGTTGGCATCCAAGGTGGAAAAGACGGCCGCGTTGCGTTGGATAAAATCGCGGTCTACCACCTGCACGCTAATGCCTTCGACGCGGTTTGTTTCGCCTAAGCGATTGCGAATTATCACCGCAAAGGTGTAAAAGCCTGCGTTTTCGGGGGCCCAGCTTTGCGAGAAGGTAACGGCTGGCTCTCCGCTAAACGTTTTGGGAGCCAAGCCCGAGCCTTCGAGGCTGACGCTGGTGATGCCGTTGCCATCTTGGACTTGGATTTCGATGTTGACAGTTTCCCCTTTGGTCAGTTTGACACCCGTGCTGGGGGCGATAAACACGGCCGAGGGGGGCGCCAACGTGGGCGTGGGCGATGGTTCGGGGGTGGGGGTGTTGGGCAGGGCAATGGCGGCCGTGGGGATAAGCGTGGCCACAGCAATCTCGGCCGTGGGTTCGTCGCCCCCACCCGATAGCCTTGGCAAAACAACCACCACCACAAGGGCAATGACGGCCAACAAAGCCACCAACCCTCCCAAGATGAGGCGGAGAGGGCTGTTGCCCGCTTTAACAGCTTTGCCACCTTTGGGGGGCACGGCCGCTTTGGCATCCCCCCGCCCCGCTAAATTGTCGAGGTCAAACTCGGTGGTGTTGTAGGCTCCCCCATCCTCTTCGTCATACTCCTCACCACCTGCATCGTCGTAATCGTCGTAATCATCATAGCTATCGTAAGAATCGTAATCATCCGACATGAAAGCCTCCAAGAATTATGAATGGGGATTGTGGAATGCGGAATGGGGAATGCGGATTGCGGAATGAATGCAGGCCGACTGACCGACTGAGAGACTGAAAGACTGACCGACTCCTATGGTGTAAGGCGCAAGGCTATATCGAGGGTGGGGGCACGCACAACTGTTGTTTGGCCTTGTTGGACAATGAGACAAAGGGCAAGGTTGTTGGTTTCCCAACAAACGGTGGTCGGGTGGGGGGTGGTTGGTTCGGCCGCTGTGCGGTTGGTGGCAAAGGTGGCAAACGCGGCCGTAAATTCCTCGAGGTCGGCCGTGCTATCCCACACCACGCCGAGCATGAGCACCACCTCGCCTGTGCTGGGTTGGTGGTAGACGGCGAATTGGTCGCCGCCCCAGCCAGCGGCGGCGGGCACGGCCGTGCTGGTGGGCAATTGCCCCGCCAAATACTCGCGCAAGTAAAATTCGCCCAGCACATTCTCCTTCACCAATGCCCAATCAGCGCCCAGTGTGTCGGTCAGCGGCGGCAAGCTCACCAATTGGGGAGCCTCGGCCGCTAGATATTTTTCAGGGTGCAAAATCTGCTCCGTAGATTGGGGCAAACGCGCCCACGCCTCATCCAATCTCGGCCAACCCCCTTCATTATACAGGTCATAGGCAAAATCAAACCCCCGCGTGTAGGGGAAATTAAAATTGTCCACCAAAAATCGGGCGTGTTACCCGCCTCGGGTGTGCCGTAGATAAACTCGTCGGGGTCAAGCGTCTCACCCGTCAGCAACCCCGTCGAGCGATACAGAAATTCGATGAGTTCCGCCTCCCCTTCACCCAAAGCGCGGAGGGCAAGGCTGGCATCGTCGCTCAAAATGCGCTGGCCGAGCAAAGCCAACTGAAAATGTTGGTCTTGCAGGGCGTGCATGAACTCGTGGGCGTAGGTCAATTGCTCCTCTTGACTCATCACCGCGCCCTCGCTGACCACGATAAACTGCTTGGTGGCGGGTTCGTAATAGCCCGCCACGGCCGCTGTCAGAAACGGAACCAACGCCTCGTACAAATCATAGCCGGGCGGCACAAAATCGAGCGCGGACAGCACCAGCGATTGCTGAGCCAGCTCATCGCGGTCGAGCGCAATAAGCGCATCCGCCTCGAGTTGTTCGGCTAGTTCGGCGCGGGTGTACAGGGTGGGGAAGATGGGTTCCAGCAGGGGCAAGTTCCGCAAGGCGACCACGTTTTGCTCGATTTGTTGGCGCACGGCCGTGTTCACATCCGCCTCGGCAGGGATGACATTGACCGTCAGCACGGCCGGTTGGCTGGCCCGCCCCCGTGTGCTAATGCCCACCAGCGTAAAGCGGTATTCGCCGGGGGTGCGGGGCACATAGCGGAGCGCGGCCGTGTGCAAGCGCACATCAAACGGGGTCTCCTCCAACAAGGTCTCCCCGTTCACAGCAAGGCTAAACGAGGCGATGCCCTCGGGGTGGGTGGCGGAGCCGAGCAGATAAATCGGTTGCCCCACCTGAATCGTGGTCAGGGGATTGTACGCTTGTAGGAGGCGCACCAGTGGCGCATTGGGGTTGGTGGTGGCAGGGGTGGCTTGGCTGGCGGGGGTGGTCAGGGCAACCAACGCCCCACGCACCGCTTCGAGTTCCCGTTGCCATGCCTCGGCCGTGGCTTGCTGGGCGGCCAATTCGGCCGTGATGGCTTCGCGGTCGGCGGCGGCCGTTTGCACTTGCGCCTGTTGGGTGGACAACTCCCCCCGCCGCTCGGCCATCACCTGCACGAGTGTGGCTTGCCCCGCCGCATTGCCCGTCCCTTGAGCCACAAGCGCGGCCGTGAGTGGCTCCCGCTCCTGCCAAAAGTAGAGGTTTAAGCCCAACGAGGCGAAAAGTAAGAAAATGAAGAGCAACAAAACGAAAACGGCCGCACGTGGGTTCATACTGTAAAATGCTACCTGAGCAAGGGGCAATGAGCAATGGGGACAAGGGACGAGGGACAAATGACAAATGACCAGTGACCAAGGACAAACCAAAAATGACAAACCATAAACTTTTCGGGTTAATTTTGCTTTTTATGTTCGTGTTGTTGGCGTGTAGCACGGCCGATTTGCCCAGCCGAGACCAAATGGAAGCGGGGGCGGCGACGGCACAGGCGGCGGCGCAACAAGCGAGTGCCTATGCCACCCAAGTCGCGCCGACGTTGCAAGCGTTGGCCACCCAAACAAGTGGCACGGCCGCCGATGCACGAGCCACGCTGACGGCCGCTGGCATAGACCGCGATTACCTCATCGCCAAAGCCCGCTCCCTCGCCCCCGATGCCGAGGGCAATATCAACCTCGTCCTCACCGAAACGGAGCTAAACTTGCTCCTGAATGCCCGCCTACTCTTTGCCAACAACAATGAGGAGGAAACCCCGCTCCAAGGAATCACCGCTCGCCTCACAGGCGGTGCAATTCTGCTCAGTGGCCAGCTTACCACCCCCGTGCAGGGGCAACTGGCCATGCTCATGCAACCCTATGTGGCCGATGGGGAAATCCACCTGACGATTGTCTCGGCTACGCTGGATGGGCAAACGGTTCCGCAGGCGATTTTGGATCGCGCCCAATCGTCGCTGGATAGTGCGCTGAACAGCGGTACGGTGGGGTTGCCTGCGGGGTATAATGTCACGGCCGTTGTAGTCAACGAAGGTTCGCTGACTATCACCGCCCGCAAGTAGGGGTGTGGTATACTCGGGCGAAAATAAAAAATGGAAAGTGTGAGGTGGTGGATGAATGAGTGGCAAACTCAAGTACGGGAGTTTGTAGCCACGCACAAGTTGGAAATGGATCTTTCACATCGCTTGTTAGATTTGGCTTCAGAGG
>JADJSZ010000105.1 GCA_016711405.1 Candidatus Hadersleviella danica
CGTTGATACACTTGCTCGGTGGATGGCTCATTATGTAGCCGAAAAAATGACGCTTGCCGAAAATGCAGTTGGCGATGACAAGGTTAATGCCGAACAAGAGTGTTTTGATACTATTCTGCGAATCTGGGAGCACCGCTCATATTTTCCAAATGGGCAAAGACCATTCGAAAATTTCGAGCGCATTTTTCATACACTAGAAGCCTTGACCCCAATAAGCCGAACCCATACTTTTACTCACCTGTGATTGATGATTCAGTTGAAATCACGGATGATGTTCAAAAATGGTTAAATATTGCTTTAGAAATTGACGAAGCGGCGCGTGTATGCCTTGAATTTGTTTTTCAGCAGGCGGCGCAGGCTACAACAGATGAAAAAACAATGAAGTGGCTGGAAAATTCTAGGGGATTTCCGAATGGTTATGATATATCGGCAATTGCACATCTGCTTGTTATTTATGAAAACGGTGACAACAACAAAACCACTTACCAAATAGAGCAGGCCAAACGAGAGGAATTTGAATCAAGAATCAAAAGACTTGATGCATTTATTGAATTGAGTCATCACTTGCACAAGAGTTCAGTGCAGAACTTGAGGAAATTGAATCAAAAATCCAATGCGAACACAGATACAGTGACATGAAAAGGGATTGCTATGGCTGGTGCTTTGTTGAGCTTATAAGGTTTATCATTAGGCAATGTTTTCTGCCTGTTAGCCATTAGCCGGGCGGCTTAAACGCCTAAGACCCCAAGGGTTTGCCAAACTCTTGGGGTCTTGGGCTCTTTGATTTAGAAATGGGTATGTTTCATCTCAATTGAAAGGATAAAAATTTGGACATGAATCTCAGGAATTGCTCCAAATCTCATTCGTGAAATTCGTGTTATTCGTGTCTCAAAAAGATTTACCAATAAAGGGTTCTCAACTCAAATGAAACACACCCTTTAGAAATAGGTGAATATTTTGAGGGAGCTAAATCCCCAGCAATCGGACAACCCCTTAGAAACGGGTATAATGAGCGGCAACCAAACTCCGTAGGGCTTCAAGACCTGCGCAGTTTACCACCCAACTCACCCATCACCCCACGAAGCTGATAAGCTGACTGGCTGACAAGCTGACACGCTCCCTATGACGTTCCTCTTTCACCCGTTTGGCGGGTGTTCTGCAACTGGAAGCCCAACAAGGGTATAAAAACAAGGCCGTCGTTGGCGGCATCCACAATTGTCACCTTTGGGTGGAAAGGCGCGGGAAGAAGCCATTGATGAGGCTGATTTGGCTTTTGTGGAGCAAACGGCCGACCTCCTGAGCAACTACGGCAACCTGCCGGGAACCGAAGCGCGTGGGAATGCGGTGGGGCGGTTGCTGGAGAAATTGGCCGAGCGGGAGATTCGGGCGATGAAGCGGGCGGGCAGGGGAGCAGGGCAGAGGGCAGAGGGGCAGAGGAGCAGAGGTGAAATCTGTTTCGAGGTGCGGCCGTCCCCGTGCCCCTAGTCCCCCGCCCCGTCCCCCCCCCCTCCCCCACCCCAAGGCGGAAGAAGCCGAGAAGGCCGAAAGCCCAAAAGAGCAAAGACAAAGAGCGGCCGTCCTCGGCCGAGGGGTTTTTGCAACCCGTGACCAATTTATATGGGGTGGGGCCGCGCATTGCCACCTTGCTGGCCAAATTAGGCGTGCAAACAGTGGCCGACATGCTCTATTTGTTCCCCCGCCGCTACGACGATTACAGCCTGATGAAGCCCATCAACAAGCTGGCCATCGGCGAAAAAGTGACCCTGATTGGCACCATTTGGGAGGTGCGCGGCCGACGCGGCCGTACCAACCAAGAGACCATCCACGCCGTCGTGACCGATGGCACGGGGCAGATTCAGGTGACATGGTTTAATCAGCCGTGGCTGTTGAACAAGTTGCGGGCAGGGTTGCGGGTGGTCATGCAGGGCACTGTCGAGCAATATCTCGGCCGTCCCGTCTTCAACAACCCCGATTGGGAAATGCTCGCCCTCGATTCGCTCCGCACGGGAGCCATTGTGCCCATCTACCCGCTGACGCATGGGCTGAGTAGCCATCGGATGCGCCAAATGATGCAGGCGGTGGTGGACCAGTGGGCCAACAAAATGAGCGACCCGCTCCCTCGCGCCATCGCCAAACGGCAAGAATTGCCCTCGCTGGCGCAAGCCATCCGCCATGTCCACCAACCCGAAAGCCAAGAAGTGTTGCTGGCCGCTCGTCGCCGCCTCATCTTTGATGAGCTGTTTTTGTTGCAATTGGGCATGTTGGGGCAACGGCGGGATTGCAAGCGAGTTCCGCACGGCCGCTCATCCCGCCAGCGACTTGCGTCAACAATTCATCGCCAGCCTGCCCTATGCCCTGACAGGGGCACAGGGGCGGGTGATTGAGGAGATTGCGGCCGATTTAGCCCATGAAAAGCCGATGAGCAGAATGTTGCAGGGGGATGTGGGCGCGGGCAAGACGGTGGTGGCGGCGGCGGCACTGGTCACGGCCGTGGCCGCTGGCGCACAGGGCGCCCTCATGGCCCCCACCGAAATTCTGGCCGAACAACATTACCGTGGCCTGAGCCAACTGCTGGAGCCGCTGGGGATTACGGCCGTTCTGCTGACGGAAGCAAGAGCGCAGGCGACAAACGCGCCGCTTACGAAGCGTTGGCAGCGGCCAAAGCACGGTGGCCATCGGCACGCACGCCCTCATCCAGCCCGATGTGGCTTTTGCCAATTTGGGGCTGACCATTGTGGATGAGCAACACCGTTTTGGGGTCAATCAGCGCAAAGCGCTCAAGGACAAAGGCCCTGATGGGCTGACCCCGCACATGTTGGTGATGAGCGCGACCCCCATTCCCCGCTCGCTGGCCCTCTCGCTCTATGGCGACCTCGACCTGTCGGTGCTAGACGAGATGCCACCGGGGCGGCAAGAGATTAAGACGCGCTGGGTACGGCCGAGCGAGCGCTGGCGGTGCTATGATTTTGTGCGCCGCCAAGTGAACGAGGGGCGGCAGGCGTTTGTGATTTGCCCGCTGGTGGAGGAATCGGACAAAATTGAGGCGACAGCGGCCGTGGAGGAACACGAACGGCTCCAAGGGAGATTTTCCCGAGTTTAAGCTGGGCTTGGTGCATGGCAAAATGCCTGCCAGCGAAAAAGAGGCGGTCATGCGCCAATTTTACAACGGGGAGTTGCACCTCTTGGTCTCGACTTCGGTGATTGAGGTGGGGGTGGATGTGCCCAACAGCACGGTGATGATGATTGAGGGGGCCAACCGGTTTGGGCTGGCGCAGTTGCACCAGTTTCGGGGGCGGGTCGGCCGTGGCGAACACCAATCCTACTGCCTGCTCATCGCCGATGATAGTTCGCCCGAGGCGGAGGCGCGGCTGGTGGCTTTGGAGCAGACGAATGATGGCTTCCAGTTGGCCGAGAAAGACCTTGAATTGCGCGGCCCCGGCGAGTTTTTTGGCCAGCGGCAAAGCGGTTTGCCCGAACTCAAATTGGCCAGCCTGAGCGATATGACGATGTTGACGGCCGCTCGCTCCGAAGCGGATTTGCTCTTGCAAACCGACCCCTTCCTCGAGGCTCCTGAACACCTTGCCCTGCAAGAGCGGGTGCGCCGCTTTTGGGAAAACGCGGGGGATGTAAGCTAATGGCTATTAGCTTTTAGCTCTCAGCCAATTACTCAGCACTTTTTACTCAGCACTCAGCACTCCCTTATGAACATTCGCGCCATTTACCCCGGTAGTTTTGACCCCATCCACTACGGCCATTTAGATTTAATCCAGCGAGCGGCTGGGTTATTTGGCGCGTTAGTCATTGGGGTGTATGACCACGGCAAACGGCCGTCTAAATCGGTCGTTTTTTCGGCCGATGAGCGGCAGGGCATGATTCAGCACATGCTGGATGAACTAGAATTGCCCAATGTCACCGTGCAACGGTACAGTGGCCTGACCGTGGATTTTGCCCGCGAGGTGAACGCCACTGTTATTGTGCGCGGCTTGCGCGTCTTCTCCGATTTTGAGTTTGAGTTTCGCATGGCGTTGGCCAATTATCGGCTGGCGCCCAAAATTGAGGCGGTGACGTTGCTGACCCGCGAAGAGCATATGTTCCTGAGCAGTACGATTGTGCGGGAAATTGCTTCGCTGGGAGGGGATGTGACGAGTATGGTTCCGCCGCTGGTGGCCGAGGCGTTGTACGGCCGTTTCGGCACCACTCGCCCTGAATGAGTTTGGTATAATGCGGAACACGACGACAAGAGATAGAGACAAGAGATAGAGATAGAGGCGAACATGATTGTTCCGCCCTAAGGCTCCCTCCCTCTATCTCTACACTCTATCTTAATCCACCTGAATAGTTACTCCTTTTTACTTTTTAGCCCGAGGCCCTATGGACATCCTACATCTTGTTGACCGTTTAGAGCAGTTACTAGCCAATAGTCGCCGCATCCCCATGACCGCCAGCCTGATTGTGGACGAAGACCGCGCTTTTAACTTGATTGACCAGATGCGTGTCTCCATTCCCGAGGAGGTGAAGAAAGCCAGCCGCGTGGTGGCGGAAAAAGAGCGGGTGTTGGCTCAAGCCAAAGAGGAGGGCGACCGTATTCGGGATTTGGCGCGGGCGGAGGCGGAAGAGTTGGTGAAGCGGGATGCAATTGTGCAAACAGCGCAACAACGGGCGGAACGCATCCAAGAACAGGCCTTGCGCGATGCGGAGGGAATGCGCCACGATTCCGATGTGTATGTGATGAATGTGCTTTCTAAGCTTGAGGATGATTTGTTGCGCTCCCTCTCGGTGGTGCGCAATGGGTTGCGGAAATTGCAGGCGGATCATGGGGTACAACCCACGGCCGTTGAATCTCCTGACCCCTCCGGCGATTAACGAACGGGACGGGAGGGACAGCCTTATAGCTTCGGCGACTTGTCGCCACACCACATGGCTTACCCGCTAAGCCTTGGAATAACCCATTACCCCCCTTGGACTTCCCATGAAATTTATAGACCTCTCCATTCCCCTTGGCATTGGCACACCTGCATGGCCCACTTATGAGCCATTGGAGGTGAAATACTTTAAGCGCTTGGCTCCCAACGGGGCGAACGGCCAAGTTGTGACCCACAGCAACCATGTGGGCACTCATTTAGATGGCGAAATTCACTTTTACACGCCCGGTAAAGACATTGCCTCGCTGACGTTTGACTTTTTGTGTGGGGAAGCGGCCGTGGTAGACCTCAGCGACGTGTGTGGCGATTACGACATCTACACCCCCGAGATGATTGAAGAGCGGGTGGAAGTGCGCGACGGGGATATTTTGATAATCCACACGGGCTACCACCACTTTGGCTGGGACCAACCGTATGGCAACGAAATCCGTTACATGGTCAAACATCCGGGGCCAGATGCGCGGTTTGCCCACTGGTGCCAGCAAAAGAAAATCAAGTGGATTGGGGTAGATTGTGGCTCGGCCGACCACCCCATGAATACCAAAATCCGCGAATGGATGCCCGCCCAAGCCAAAGAGTGCGATGCCTATATGCACACCAAATATGGCAAGGGGTTAGAGGAGATTTTTACCACCGAAATGTACCAAATGATGCACCTGTGGATGTTCGACAAGGGCATTATCCACGCCGAGTGTGTGGGTGGCGACATCGATTTGCTGGTCAATCGCCGCATCCAAATTGGCTGTTTCCCGTGGCGCTTTGTGGATGGCGAAGCGAGCATTGCCCGCATTGTGGCGATGGTGGAAGATGCTGAATACGACGATCTGATGGCCAAAAAGGCGACCATGCCCAAAACCAAATACGGCGATTGCTACGATCCCAAGCACGTCGAAAACTTAGGCGGCCGTGGCCGTGCATTTTAGAAGTTATTGGTTAGTCTAACGAATAACGAAACCAGCTCCCCACCGACATCACCTTCCCCACCAGCACCCACAACCAATAACGAGTAACCAAACTCCCATGTCCAACCTCCCCACTTCCCACTGGTACGACCTGACCCAACCCCTGAGCATTTTCACCCCGCCGTGGCCGGGCGAAATGCCCCTGCAAGTCCACTTTTTTAAACGGCTGACTGGCTCGTGGGGGGGCGGGCAGGGGGCCAACGGCCAACTCATCGAGTGGAGCAACAACACGGGCACGCATCTGGTTGGCCCCCGCGCCTTCCACTCGGGCGCACGCGCCATCGCCGATATTCCCCTGAGAGACCTGAGCGGTGAGGCGGTTATTGTGGACATTTCTGACTTGGTCTCCGATTACAGCCTTTATACGCCCGAGATGATTACCAGCCGGGTCACCGTCAAAGAAGGCGACATTTTGATACTCCACACAGGCTACCACAAACACGGCTACGACCAGCCCGATGTGGTTAATTCGGCCGCGCAAGGGGGCATTGAAAACAAAGAATTTGGCTATTACGTGCGCCATCCGGGGCCAAGCCCCGACTTTTTCCCGTGGGCCATGCAGATGAAGCTCAAAATGATTGGGGTGGATTGCGGCAGTGCCGAACACCCCATGAATACGAGTATCCGCACCCAACACGGCCGTGAATTCCTCAAAGCTGAAGCCAAACTCGGCCGGCCGTGGGACGAAGTTTTCCCCCCCGACGAATACCACCACCTCAGCCACGTCGTCATGCCCCAACACGGCCCCTTGCTCGTCGAATCGCTGGGCGGGCAAATCAAAGAACTCCTCAACCAGCGGGCATGGGTCATTGTGGGGGCGATCCCGTTTATGGAAGTGGAAGCGGCGTGGGCGCGAGTGGTGGCTATACGGCCGCCCGCAGGCGTAGACGAAGCCACCTTTTTCGAGGAGATGCGCACGGCCGACACCCTTGACCTGACCCTGCCCTTCAGTGTGCAAACCCCCCAATGGGCCAATTACGAACCCCTGACGGTGAAATACACCAAGCGGGTGGGCGGGCAGTATTTTGGCCTCGGCCGTAACAACGCCCATTGCCGCGCCAGTTTCCATCTTGCCACCCACATGGATGGCGAGAAGCATTTTTGGGCGGCCGGTCGTACCATCGGCCAAATGCCGTTTGATTACTGGTTTGGCCCCGGTGTCATTGCCGACATCAGTGGCATGGTCAGCGACACGAGTGTGTACACCCCCGCCATGATAGAAAGCGTAGCCGAGGTGCGCGAAGGGGACATTTTGCTCATCAAAACGGGCTATTACCGCTATGGCTGGAACAGCCCCGAAAGCGATGAGTTCCGCTACATGATTAAGCACCCCGGCCCCAGCCCCGACTTTGCCGATTGGTGTTTGGAGAAGAAAATTAAGTGGCTAGGGGTGGATTGTGTGGCCATGGAACACCCCATGAACACCATTCAGCGGCAATGGCATCCTAAAACGTTTGCCGAGGCGAACCAGAAACTCATCGCCCAATATGGGGCGGATTGGGATGAGGTGTACCCGCTGGACAAGTTTTATCAGGATATGCACCTGAATTTGTTCCCCAAGGGCATTGTCCACGCCGAAAATTTGGGCGGGGCGATAGCGCGGGCGGAAAGCGGCCGTTATTTCATCGCCGCCTTCCTCCAAAAGGGGATGGAAACAGCTTCGATGTGGGGGCGGTTTTTAGCCGTTCCGCTGTAGGTGAACGCAAATCGGGGCGGAGCCTAGGCCATACGCCCTGACTGATACGAAATATAGCCCTAAAAAAACGTCAAGGTCTGGCCGCCCTTGGCGTTTTTTTGATGGGTTGGTAGCGGCCGAGGGCGGAATGGGCACAGCCAAATCCCTATCTAAACACATTCGTTATGCGTTAAGGGTTTTAGGCGAAAATCAAGGGTGCAAAATAACTCCAAATCTCTTTGCTTTATTGCTCTTTTGCCCTTTTGCAATAAATTTTTATTGCAAAAAGGCAAAAAAGGGAAAGGGCAAAGGGTATTTAGGAGAAAGAAGGCTTAATGGCACTCAACTTATGTCACAAAATCATCACTTGAAACCCTGCAAAATTGCTTAAGGCCATTTCCAAAAGGGCGTATGCAATACGCCCCTACACGTTGCCCAACTGAAACGAAACACACCTAATCAATTCCGTGTTTATTTTTAACTCAATTGGACACTGATTTCCCCGAAACCACCTAACTTACAACGAATGGTCTAAACGGATTCATCCATCAGGATAGTTAAATGTTGGGCATGACCACCCCTTCAACAGCCAAAGTACATCTACTTTTCACTGTGTACGCCTACCGTCAGGTTAACGTTTACTGAACGTGCCCCGGCCGTGGAGTGGGGCATGGAGGACTAGGGTAGAGTAAGAGTGTTGAGTGCTGAGTGCTGAGTTGAAAGTCACTTAGCATTCAATCCGCAATCCAAAATCCGCAAATCGCCCGAGGTTCCCATGAAAGACGAAGACCAAACCCGCGTAATCCAATACACCCCGCCCCCATCCGCCCCACCGCCGTCTGCCCCACAATATTACGCCCCACCACCAGCGCCCCGCCCCAAAAGCAGGGTTTGGGGTTGCTTCCGTGGCTGTTTGGTCATCTTCATCTTGGCGATGTGCGCTTTTACGGGCGGCGGCACGGCCGTGGGCTACTATTTCTACACCCAATTCACGGCCGAACTCGAATCCCACGTCGCCCGCCTCGAAAACATCGAAGAGCGCGAAACCTTCGAGACCACCCGCATCGTAGACCGCAACGGCGAACTGCTCTGGGAAATCTTCGGCGAAGGCAAGCGGACGTATGTGCCCCTCGACCAAATCCCCCTCACCCTACACCAAGCGACCATCGCCGTCGAAGACGACAATTTTTACGAAAACCAAGGGGCCGACATCCCCTCGTTGATAGCCGCCCTGTTCTACAACCTCCGCAACCCCAACGAACGCCCCGTGGGAGCCAGCACCATCACCCAACAGTTGGTGCGCCACTTGGCCTTTGACTACGACGAGCGGGTGACGGTCAGCTATGACCGCAAGGCCAAGGAAATTGTGCTGGCGTGGATTATGACCCGCGATTACACCAAAGAGCAGATTTTGGAGCTGTACCTGAACGAAATCTATTATGGCAACCTCGCCTATGGCACAGAAGCGGCCTCCCAAACCTATTTTGGCAAACCAGCGGCCGAACTCAGCACGGCCGAGGCCACCTTCCTCGCGGGCTTGCCCCAAGCCCCCATCGAACTCGACCCCTACACCAACTTTGAGGCGGCCAAAGAAAAACAATGGATCGTCCTCAACCTGATGGCCAGCGAAGGGTATCTGCGTGCCGACGAAATCGCCGCCATCTACCAAACCCCGCTCGAGTTTGAACCCCAAACGGTCAGCATCGCCGCGCCCCACTTCACCACCTATGTCCGCCAAATTTTGGAAGAGCAATTTGGGGCAGAGCAGGTCGCCAACGGCGGCTTGCGCGTCACCACCAGCATTGATTTGCGCTACCAACTGCTGGCCGAAGAGATGGCCCGCCAACATGTGGCCGAGTTGCGCGAGGCGCACAATCTGAATAACGCCGCTCTGGTGGCCATGAACCCCCGCACGGGCGAGGTGTTGGCCATGTTGGGCAGTGTGGATTACAACGATGACAGCATCGACGGCCGTGTCAATGTCGCCCTCTCCCCCCAACAGCCGGGCAGTTCCATCAAAACCATCACCTACGCCGCCGCCCTTTCCCCCGACCCCACCACAGGGGAACCGCGCTGGACGGCCGGCGACCTGATTTGGGACGTGGAAACCGAATACCCCGGCTACTCGCCCGTCAATTATGATGGCGCGTTTCGCGGTCCCGTTCGCCTGCGGGCGGCCTTGGCCAACAGCTACAACATCCCCGCCCTGCTCGTGTTGCAAGACATTGGCGTGCCCGCCTTCCTCGAATTCACCCAACGCTTGGGCATCGCCAGTTTTGGCGCAGATGCCTCCCGCTACGGCCTTTCCATCACCCTCGGCGGTGGCGAACTGACCCCGCTGGAGTTGACCAGTGCCTACGCCACCTTGGCCAACCAAGGCAAGTTGGCCAGCCCTGTCACCATCTTGCGCGTGGAAAATAGCAAAGGGGAACTGCTCTATGAATTTGACAGCAACGTCGAACAAGAGCAGGTCATAGACCCCCGCGTGGCCTTTATTTTAAGCGATATTTTGGCCGACGATGTGGCCCGGCAAGCGGCGATGGGGCGCAACAGCCCGCTCGATTTGCCCTTCCCAGCGGCCGTTAAAACAGGCACCACCAACGATTTCCGCGACAACTGGACGATTGGCTACACCCCCGGCTTGGCCGTGGGGGTGTGGGCGGGCAACACCGACAACAGCCCCATGACCAACGTCTCGGGTCTGACGGGGGCGGCGCCGCTGTGGAACGAATACATGCAGGCCATCTACAACAATTACGAGTTGCTGGCCGTGTTGGGCGAAGGGGCGGATGCGGCCCCCACCGAATTTGTGCCCCCCGCTGGCTTGGAACAACGGCCGCTTTGCACCATCGGCTCGGCCGCGATTGGCTCCACCACCTGCACAGGCGCTGGCCAAGAGTGGTTCTTGGTGGCGGATGCAAACACGCCACCGACCCCCACGCCTCTGCCCGATGCAGTGGCATGGCAAAACTTAGACCCCAGTGTGGTGCGGGTTGCGGCCGTGCCCCTGCCCCCCCTCCCCGCCGACCCCACCCTAATTATCGACCCGAACGCCTTGCCCGCCATGCTCTACTGCCACTTTGTGCAAGGCACGGCCGTGGCCGAACTGCCCGCCGATGCGGCCGAGCAAGTCTTCCTCAAGCCACCACGCAACCCCGAATCGCTAAAAGCGGCCTACGAGTGGGGCGAAGCGAACGGCATTGCCATTCTGCCCATCCAAACTTGCACCGAGGAGTTGCTGGCTCTGGCGCAACCGAATGCCGGGCTCCGTGTGGCGCATTACCAGCCCCAAGGCGAACGAAACATTGGACGGGGTGTTGCCCATTGTGGGCACGGCCGATTTCCGCCCTGAAGACGTGCAGTTCTACAAATTTGAGCTGGGGATGCCCCGCGCCGATAACCCCAACGAGTTCGATTGGGTGACACTGGGCGAAACGCGCAACACACCCGTCATCAATGGGCAAATGGAATGGCTGTATGCCAATGGCTTGCCTCCCGGCACCTACATCCTGCGCCTCATTCTGGTGCAGTGGGATGGCAACTACGTCGGCCAACCCTATGAGGTGGCCTTTACCATAGCGCGGTAAAAATTCGTTATTCGTTATTCCCTCGTCCCTTTCCCTCTTACCCATTGCTCATCGTTCATTGTTCATTGCCCCCGCCCTCGCTACAATTCGCCGCATGATGATTTGTAAGCGATTGCTCCTTTTAGTGGGTGTGGTGGGGTTGTGGTTTTGGCCATTGGCGGCCGTGGCTCAGACCGAACCACCCCCACCCACCCCCGACGAAATCCCCCAAGTGCATGTGGTGCAGGAGGGGGAATTTTTGGTGACGATTGCCGAGCAGTACAGCACCACGGCCGAAGCCATCCAAATTCTCAACAATATGGCCGACCCCAATGCGCTCTATGTGGGCCAGCAATTGCTCCTCCCCGGCGCAGCGGGCACGGCCGTGCCCCTTGTCTACACCGTGCAAGTGGGGGACACGCTGGCCGATATTGCCGCCAAATTTAACACAACCACGGCCGATATTGCCCAGCGCAACAGCCTCATCCAGCCAGCGGGCTTGGTGGCGGGCGATGCCCTGACCCTGTTGAGCCGCACGGGGTCGGCCGCGCCCCAAGTGGTGACAGGCACGGCGCACATTGTCCAGCGCGGCGAAACCTTGCTGGCCATTGCCGCCACCTACCAGCTTGCCCCACCCACCATTGCCGCCCTCAACGAATTGGCTTACCCGTACCGGCTGTACGAAGGGCAACGCTTGCACTTGCCGCTGGCGGAGGGAGAGTACCACGCTTTGCCTGCGGGCTGGGCGCGGGTGGCGATGCGGCCGTGGCCCATTCGCCCCGGCGACACAGTGGCCGTTTTTGTGAGCCATGTGGAGGAAGGCCAACCAACAGGCTCTCTGGTGGATTCAGCCGGGGAGCGGCATGAGATGCAGTTTGCCCCCGACCCCACTGGCGAGGGGTTTGTGGCACTGGTGGGGCTGGATGCGTTTGCCCCGACGGGGCGCTACACAGTTGAACTGAGCGGGGAGGGGTTGGTACGGCCGTGGTGGCCGTTTCCAACAGGGGTTAGAGGTGGGCACGGCCGAGTATGGCCTGCAACAAATCAACGTCTCGGAAGAGTTGCTCCCCCTGCTCGCCTCGGAAGTTCGCGCCAGCGAAGATGAGTATCTGACCCAGATTTTCACCCTCTACACCCCCGAAAAACAATGGGAAGGGCCGTTCCAATACCCCGTGCGGGAGGCGGTGGTGACGGCCGTTTATGGCGATTCCCGCTCCTACAACGGTGGCCCTGTCGAAATTTTCCACACGGGCATAGATTTTGGCGGGACGGATGGCACGCCCATCTTTGCCCCCGCACGAGGTACGGTCATCTTCACGGGCACGCTCAATTTGCGCGGGCAAACGCTCATTGTGGACCACGGCTGGGGGGTGATGACTGCTTATTACCACCTCTCCGAAATTTTGGTGCAGGTGGGGGATGTGGTGCTTCCCGGCGACCAAGTGATGGCGCGGGGGGGCAGTACGGGGCTTTCGACAGGGCCGCATTTGCACTGGGATGTGCGGGTGAATGACGCGGCCGTGAACCCTGTGCGCTGGGTAGAAAGCAGTTGGCCGTGATGGGAATGGGGAATGACGAATGGGGAATGGGGAACGGGGAACCGAATAACAAGTAACCAACAAGGGACGAAGAGGGACAGAGGGACGAATGACAAGGGACAAATGACAAATGACAACCAACAACGACAGCGAATCCACCCGTGAGCAGGGGAAGTATGCGCTCGAAGTGAAGGGGGGCGGCCATTTAGACCAGATGTTGCGCCAGACCCGCGCCCACCATGTGCAACTGAGCAGTATGGCGGATGTGAAGGCGAATATGATGATTACGCTCGCCTCACTGGTCATTACGTTTAGTGCCCGCTATGTCTCAGACCCGATTTTGCGCTGGCCAGCCTTTGCGCTCATCTTGTTTTGCTTTGGCACGGTGTTGGCCGCCGCCTACGCCGCCATGCCCAAAGTAGATTTGCACACCAAACCCGACAAATCCAGCCCCTTTTTTAACCCGCTCTTCTTCGGGAGCTTCATCAACATGGAGTTTGAGGAGTATTTGGCCATGATGGAGGAGCTGGTGCAAGACCCTTCGACGGTGTATGAGATGCAGGTGCGGGAGGTGTACCAGATGGGGGTGTTTCTCGGCCGTAAAAAGTACCTCTACATTCGCTATGCCTACCAAATTTTTGTCACAGGTCTCGTCGTCAGTGCCCTCATCTTCCTGCTGGT
>JADJSZ010000106.1 GCA_016711405.1 Candidatus Hadersleviella danica
TTTGATTGAACGGCACTTGCTACAAGAAGAGCAGGTTACGGCATGACCATCTCATTTATCGTGGCTTACGTTTTGTTGTGCCTCATCCTCATACCGTTAGCGGTGTGGGTTATCGTGACAATAGCACGGGGGTTGTAATGTTCTGGGGAGGGTGTCTGTTTTTATCGTTCGCCGCCGCTGTTTTGGTGGTGGCGTGTGTAGTTGTAGGAGGTAGGAATGAGCGCGAGTAGCTTAAAGAAAACGTTTAGCGAGGACAATCTAGGCAAGTGGACGGCTCCACTTGCCCCCGCTATCTTTTGGGGCTGGGCAGTCTACCAAGCGGCTATGGCGATAAACATTATTCAGCCGTTAGCCGTCATTGGCGCAATCGGGTTCGCTTTAGCCATCGAGATTGTGGGCATGGTGTCGGGCAAAAACGCTATCCGCTTTCACCGTAGCAGGCATTGGCTGGCTATCCCCTAGCTGGGTATCACTGGCAATGTATACGGGGATTGGCATGTATGAATTGCGCGATTCTGTTTTTCGTTTTGCGTTCCTGTTCTCATTCCTTGCCTATGTCAATTCTGGTGTGTCAGCCATTTGGGAGCGCAACGCCCAAGCGAAAATTGACACCACGGCCGAGCGCAAATTGACGCAAGCGGAGCAGTTAGCCGCCGAACGTGCCGATAAACAAGCTGAGGCAGAACGGGCGCAACAGCTAAAATTAGCGCAATTGGCGGCGCAAAAAGAGGTGCAATTGGCGAAAGTGACGGCGGCAAGTCACGGCAAGATGGCGGCAACTTGCCACAAGAAAAGCGGCAAGAAGCAAGCGGCAAGGTGTCATGGCGAACGATGTCACCAGAGGAACGGCTGGCAATTGCACGTGCCACACCTGCCCAACTTGCCGAAAAGTACCCGCACGTTGCCGAGCGAACTATCCGTAAATGGCGGCAAGATTCGGCGCAACTTGCCGCTACTGTGCCGCCCAACTCGCCCTATGTTGCCGAGCAGGGGGCGAGTGGGGATTAGCAAACTGTAGCGCAGTTAACAGACAGCGAGGGGCGGGGCGTGATATGATTGGCGGATTAGTGAGGAAATTGACAACATGGCGACTAGATTAAAGCACAAAACAAGAAAGGTGATTTGCCCGATTTGCGGGCGCAAGGTGACGGCAATAGTTACCATTTACACGCACAAAGTGACGGTGAATGGTGCTGAGTGCGAAGGTTCGGGGCTTCATTGGAGCGAGGGGCAAGAGGTGTCTAGCAATTAGTGAGGGGGGAGCCGTTAGCAAAAAGGAGATTATCATGGATGAAAAAGACGAGCAGGTTTATACGACAAAAGTTCATTTGGTTGTGCTAGGGATTATTGACCATGACCACGTCGGAGCAGAAGAGGTCAGGGCTGTTTTAGAATCAGCCCATTACCCCAATTGGTGCATTTCCCCCGATGTAAAGTTTGTCAAAACGGTAGACATTGGAACATGGGAAGACGGCAACCCGCTTAATGACGGGCGGACTGAAAAAGCTGAGTGGGAGAAACTATTCCCGCTTCTCAAAGAACTGGAGTAATAAATGGGGGAGCCGTTAGCAATGAGGTGATATGAAAACATTAACTTATTTAGAAGAGATAAAGCCCGTTACTCAAGATGATTTTGATCAGAGAAAACGCCAAAGTCAAAAGCCGTTAGGATAGCGACCGTAACGGTCTTGCTTCTGGGTATAGACTATTGGGTTCCCTTCGACGCCGGAAGCTAAAGCCCCGGATACCAACGATTACCAACGCCGCGCCGCTCGGCTCAACGCACGGCCGCGCCCAAGCAAGCGGCATGGGGAACGAAGGGGGGTTAAATGAACATAACCATTCTGGGGAATGATTGGACGGCCGAACAACTGGAAAGCCTTGCCCGTGGGCTACGACAAGCCGAGCGGGGCGAGTGCCGCCCCATAGCCGAGTTGTGGGATGGGATAGAGACGGCAGACGACCAAATGCCTGACACATGGGAGATAGAGGAACCCATGCGCTTCCAATCATTCGCCCACATGCCGCTGAGTGACAGGGGGAAAGCCGAGTGCATTACTGTGCTGGCTTACCACCTATGGCAACTAGAGGAGCGGTTGACGGGCGGTGATGGCAGTCACAAAGGTTGTGACCCGCTTAGGATAGAGTGGGACGGGGCAGAACACATTGTTTATAGCTACGTTTTTGCCCCCCTAGAATGGAATAGCTACAAAAGCCTAGCTGACATAGAAACGGCTTTATTGAACCTGTTTGCAGAGCGGCTAGTTGTTTTGCTGGCAAACGGCCGCAAGAGGGAAGGTGTGAAATGGTAATGATTGACACGCAAATTCACGAATGGGCAAACGATGGCGGGGTGACACCGTACAATCCCGCTATGGTCAACCCAGCAAGCATTGATTTTACACTTAGCGGCCGTGTTCGCTATCCCGTAAATTCACCCGAGTTATGGGGCGAGGTGGTCATGTTTGACGAGTTGGTATTGCAACGGGGCGACTTTGTTTTGCTTGACACACTAGAATATATCCGTATGCCAAACGACCACGGCGGCAACCTCATGTTGAAAAGTAGCATGGGCAGAAAGGGCGCAGAGCATCTACATGCAGGATGGTTTGACCCGTCCTTCGAGGGCACGGCAACGCTCGAAATTGTTCACTTGCACCCCTACCCAATTACGTTAAGAAAGGGTCAACCGATTGTTCAATTGGTATTGGAGCAAACCAACGGCATACCCGCCCGTGGCTACGATGTGACAGGGCGATACAACGGACAGAATAGCCCACAGGTGGCAAGATGAGCCAGCAAGCGGCTAACCGAAAACAGGGCAACGCGGGCGAGGCTATAGCCGCCCTAGAATTGCGCCGCCGTGGTGTCGAGATGGTTGAACCTATGCCCACGGGCTGGGGTATCATCCGCAAGGGCAACCGCATAGTGTCAGCCTATCCGCTTGCCCCCGTTAGTGGGGATTTTCGCGGGGTGCTACCAAATAGCGGCCGTTCTGTTTTGGCGGAGGTGAAAACACGAGACGGGTCACTGCCCTACTCTATGCTGGAAAGCCACCAACACGCCGCCCTGCAACGTCACCACGACCTCGGCGGCTTGTCCCTCGTGGTGTGGGTGCATGATGGGATTGTGTCAGTTATGAGATACCCCATAGCGGGGTTTCGTTTCCGCACGTCAATCAAGGCGCATCAGGTTATAGAGTGGGGGATTGACGAGAAATAGCCGCCGTGCTACCATGTGGGCGTATCTCACTCATGCTAACTCCTGTCCAGAAAGACCCCGCCCCAAAATGGCGGGGTTTTTCGTTTCAACTTTACTGGCAAAGTGTAATCTAGTTTATAGATTTGGGTGGTGAGGGGGTGTAAAATACTCACTATAGACAGCAAGCAAACGTAACAGGAGACAAGCGAATGACGTACAAAAAAACATTTTTCAAGGATGTAAAAGTTGGGCAATGTTTTAGGGGGCAAGTCAACAAAGGGCGGGACATGGATTCTTTTATGATTTACAACAAAGAGACGAAATCTATTGGGCGAATTAGCGAAGTTGTTGGCTATCCGAGCAGGCACTTAGGTCACACACAGGCATTTTCGCCTAATGAAACAGTTTTTGTTTCTATAGAGTAGGCGGGGGGAGCCGCTTACCAACCGCCGAAAGGCAACGATAGGGAGCCGAGGAGAATAGGCGCGATGAACTGGATTAAATTGTCAGAGAAAATCCCTCCGCTTGAAACGTGGGTATTGGTGTGGTCTGAAAAAGAAACCCCGCATTGCAACATAGCAAAACGACGGGCTACAAGATTTTATGACCAGAGCGGCTATTTTGTTCACGTTGTTTACTGGTGCGGAATAACCCCGCCAAACGAGGCGCAACCATGACCATCACCACCACAAAGCAACGAGACGGCACTTGGACAGCCGCCACGCTTTACAATGGCAAGCCCGCTATGGTTTGCGCTTGCGCCACCGAGGAGGAAGCCGTGGCAATGTTAAAGAGCTTGATAGCACATTTGGAGAAACAAAAACATGAGCAACGATAACAAGCTGACCATCATCAGCGCAATAGCTGACCGTGCCATACTAACGGCCGAGCCTGTCATGGCTTACAAGTTTGGGCGCAACGTGCCCGCTATTCTAATCAGCATAAGGGACGGGGTGAATAGCGAGGCTTCGTTTGTCTATCTTGACATGGCGCAAGCGGGGCAAGTGGGGGAGCGTTTGATTGAAATGGCAAAAGCCGCAAAGTTAACAGGCAAAGTGTAAACTAGGCTACAACACGCGGGGCTGATTTGCGCTAAACTATATTTATTAGTCAAGCAAGTAAGCGAACAGGAGACAGGCAAATGACCAGCATATTCAACACACGCAAGCTAGACAAAGATTTTGGGGCAGGGACGGCCGATTTGGTGAAACTTATTGACAGCTATAAGGGCAGTACTGGGCATGACTTTATCCCTAATCGTGGCCACGCTGACAAGTTAGAGGAAAATGGGTTACTTTCCCGCGATAGTCGTGGCAATGGCTGGCCTACCGAGTTGCACATCAACTACCGATGGTTGCTTGACAACGGCTATTTTAGCAAGCACGGCGAAGTATTAGCCGCCGCTGGCGAAGAAATGCAACGGGATTACTTTGAAGCCGCCCGAAGCAAAAACATCGGGAGCGCACTCGCCCTATACTACGCCAAATGGGGCAACGCCTCAGGGCGCGAGTACATTATTGTTCCATAGCGAAGGGGGAGCCGCTTTAACCACGCCCACGGGCATAGATAGGAGATGGTGAACGATATGAACATTGTAAACTTAACCCCCCACGCATTAAATCTCATTAACACGAATGGCCTTGAAGTGGTCATTGCCCCGAGTGGCCTTGTCGCTCGGATTGATACGAAACCCGCCCTCACCCACACCGAAGACGGGGTAGACTTCTATCTCACCGAAGTTACGGGTGAGCCGCTTGTAGCGGTTGCTGGAACGGCCGAAACGGTCGAGTTTCCCGCACCACTGGCAAACACGGTCTACGCAGTTAGCGGCATGTTCCGCTCATATTTTGACCGTCAAGACCTATACCAGCCCGCCGAACTCGTGCGGGATGGCGCGGGCAAAATCATTGGCGCAAAAGGGTTAAGCCGTTAGCCCCCGTCGCCCCCAAAGCAAAAAGCCCCCCACATAACAGTGAGGGGCTTTTTCGTTTACGGCCGTCTATGTCCCCCATATACGCCGCAAAATCATTGTAGCAGGGCGCGGGCAGGGCGGCAATGTTTCCTAGGAAACATTTTCAACTAATCATCATCAGCAACACAACCCCCAAAATGGCCAGCAGGATAATCCCAACGAGTGCCCCCTTTGCAAAGTCATTCATTCTTATTACTCCTAATGGAACTTTCCAAAACGCTCCCCAATACCATAGAGAATCGCCAAAACATCCAGCCCATTAGCCCGATATTGAACATCTGCGAAACTATTACGGATATGAGTATGGCGTGGGCGGTTTCTTCAGTGATACCCATAATTTACCCCATAACGAACACGGCCAAAAGAATCAGCATCCCTACAACCATGACCACCATAGCGGCCGATTGCATCCTGAGCGTGTTCTGAATTGTCTCGAATTGGTCATGTAACGACACCACCCCCTTAAGCCGTATGCTATCATCTCCCATGACAAGTTGTTTTAGCTGGTGGATAACCGCCTGAATATCGGCTATTTTCCCAGCCGTTTCCTCTGCTATTTGCAACCGTTCCTCAACATCGGAAAGGGCTGAGTACGTGGCCTCAAAGCGTTCCTCAACGTCTTTCCCGTGGCGTATCTCGGTTAGCACGGCCATGCGAGCGGCCGTGACGCGGGTGTCGGTTTGTCTCATGTGCGTTCCCCCTTTTTTGGGGCGGCGGTGTGTTTTTGGAGGGGGATGTCGCTACAAATCATGGGAATCAGTATACCACAATTACACCACTATAGCGGCGTAAACCTTCCACGGGCTAGGGGCTGACACGATGTTACCCAACACGAAAGAGGCCGTGAATTGCACTTCGTAGTCACCCGCTGTTAGCACGTCATTGCTCCCAAACTTCCAAGTAAATGCCGCCGCCGTGGTCGCTGTCATTGTGCCGTTAAGTGCTGTTTTGACCCCAGTGGAGAGGTTGCGTTTAGTTCCTGTTATTCCAGTCGTGCCTGTCAGCGTTACGCCCGCTGTCGGCCACTGGATTGTGACGGTGATACCCATACCACCCACTACCCCAGCGGGCAATTTTAGTTGTTGTGCGCCTTGTACTGTCATTGTTACCTCGGTCTAATTCGCCCTGTCTCTTGTATGACTGTGCCCCGCCGCGCCGCTATCATGGTGACAAGCGTTGGCACGGGGATAGCTGGCTCGAGTTGAATAGAATCATCCACTGCGTTGTAATTTGTGCGGGCAATGGTGAATGAGCGGATATTGTCTATTGTAGCAGACAACGAGGGCGATAGGTTGCGTATCGTGATACGGTCATGCGCCCTGAGTTGATAGAGCGGCACACGCGCCCCGCTTGCGTCAAACACGGCGCGGATGGTCATAGCCACCCGAATCGCATAATCGCCACGGTCGGCTAAAAACGCGTCACGTTCGCTATCGGCCGTGGTGGAGCTAGTGGTGTCAGCCCCAATAAACGAGCGGCGGGCTATGCCGTATTTGTTGACGTTTGTCCGCCTCAAGACACCGCCCCCAGCCGCTAAAGTTGCAATCGTTGACGTGCGTAGCGTCCGCCCCCCCTCCTCCTTGTAACGCGCATATCCCTCAGTGGTGAGTGAATCTAGGGAGCGTTGCACCTGTAGCTCCCCTACTATGTCGGCATAGTAATCAAGTCCCGCGTCGGCATACGCCTCTATCCGTATGCGCTGGTCATCCCATACGCCCACATGATAGCCGTTAGATTCTGCTAATTCCTCGAGTATTTGGGCGGGGTCGGCATCCTCATATAATTCATTGCCAAAATCTAGCCCATCGGCCGCGAGGTCTAGGATGGTGTCGCTCAACTGGTCTGGATTATCTGCATTAACGTATGTCGCTATCTCTTGCGCTATCTCATTCAGATAGACGGCCGCGCTATCCGTCGTCTTGATTCTTATATTTGTAGCCCGTGCGTATAGTTCCCCCGTCTCACCCGAATAGGTTGTAAGCGTTCCTGAGTTACGGGCAAATAGCAGGGCGACGCGGGTAACGGCCGCGCCAATAGAGAATGAGTAGGAGCCGCTGGCGTTGGTGTTGGAACTAATGACCGTACTGCTATCCACCTGTGTCCACGCGCTATCATACGTCCGCATGAGCATATGATAGGTTGACCCCGTGGCGTTGGTCAGCACGTAATCAAAAGCGATTGTGTCAGCCGTGCGGTCGCCCTTGTCGGGCAATTCATACACGGCCGCTATGTAGTTACTGGTATTCGTTTGGGCGTTTTTGTTAATAGCCAAGTAAACGCGGTTGTTATTGTCTATGCTTCCACGCTTTGGCTTGCTAATTGCCACCTCGTCGGTTTGCAATTCCCGCCATCCCGCCGATGTGGAGACCGACCACATAGCCGTATAGGGGAGGTCAGACAATGCCCGCCAATAGCCGAATCCCGTCACGGCTATGCCCGTTCTGGTTATCTCCCAATCCTCTATACGGCCGTCCCAAACGATGTTGGCATGGTCATCAGCCACCCGCGCCCTTACCATCCCGCTAATGTCGTACAGCCTAAACGCCTCCTCTAACGTAGCAGGAAGCATTGCCCGAAGCCCCGCATACCCTCGTTGGCTTGTGCCAAATTCTAGGGAAGTGGGAGCAACGGGCGCGGTTACGGTTTCATCATTGACGGTAAGGGCGAGGGTTAGCATAGGCTAGTTGGGGAGCAGGTTAGCGATGGCGCGAGTAGCTGACATAGACATATCAACTGGCAACGAAGATGATAACACATAAAGCCTGTACTCTGGGCCATAGGGGAATGGCGTAAACAGGGGAACCGCATACATTGTATCATTCCTACACATAAACCCAATTGACCCCGCCGCCCGTAGCGATGTAATCGTGCCGCTTGTCTTCTCTAAAAACGACACGGCGTTAGCCCTGTAATCGTTAGGCAAAAGCCCCGTGATTAACTGAACCCCAACATCGTACAGATTACCATCGAGCGGGTTAGACTGGTTAATCGTCGCCGCCGCGCCGTATGGTGCATCATACAAAATAACCGCGTCCACTCGCAACTCCCCCGCGCCCGAGCCGCTAACGGATGTGATTTCCAAAGACATCGAATCAAGCCGATTTGCTATAGTACGAATGCTCCCCATGTTTACAACACGCGCCTCGTCTTGCCCTTCTATGTACACGATTGGGCTATAGTTCTTTTCTGAGGTTAGCGGGGTATTGCCAACAACCCTAAGCCCCCAAACTCGGCCGTCGGTCGGCTTGACGGTCAAAAAGACCTGAGCCGTTTGAACGTCTCGCCCTGAGAATATCGTTATAGTTCCAGATTCACCCGCCGCCGTTCCAGCCAAAACGGTTCCGCCAAACGCGTAATTGCCAGCATCAGCCTTGCTTGTCCAAACACCAGAGGTTGCGATACCGCCCGCGTTTATGATAGAGATAGCCCCGCTTTCTCTGGCAAAAACAACAACCCCATCCATCCCCGATGGGATGCCGTTTAGTTTTGTGTAGTCCAAGTCAATAGATATGTCGGTTGGGTTGTCGAACCCTTCCCCCGCCGCGTCGCTATCCCATGCCAGCGTGTGTACTGAGGGGATTGTAGCGGCCGTGCTTGTGGCAATGAATGAGCCAATGGAAGGTATCCACGGGTCGGCCGTTGCGCCCGCATTAACCATGATTGCGTCAAAATACAGGTCGCTTGTTGACCCATCGGTTAGCAGGGCAATTCTAATGCCACCGCTGCGGCCGTCGCCGTTCTGCTAATTGTTTTCGCGCCCGTCCCTGTCGTATCGGTCAGTCCTAAAAACGTAAACGAGCCGTATTCGTACAAAGCAATCCGCCCCACTCCGCTGGTCACGAATACGTCACAAGAAACCGTGTACTGAACGCCATTTGTTAGCGGCACGTCCTGATAAATGCCGTACACATCGGGCGCGGTGACTTGCACCCGCGCCGTATTGCTTCCCCGTGTGGCGTGGCTGGTAGATTGCGTTAGCGTGGGGGTTCAAACTTTGTCCACCCGCTAAAGTTCCCAGCCGCAAACGTCTCGAAACTGCTTTTTTGACAATAGGTTGACAGCCTCGGGGTAAAACAGCCAATCGCCGCGCCGCTCAAAGTCTAGCGTTACAGGGTGGCTAATCGTGCCCAGCGGAAGGTCAACATGCTGTGGGGGGAGCGTCATAATGGCCGCGTTGCCACTTGCCCCTACGATAACATTCTCTTGGGGGAAAGCGTCGGCCTCTAATTGGAAGCGCAACCGCACGGGGTCAACCGTGGTGTCGCCCATGCCCCACCGCTCGGCCTGTTCCATTAGTAGGCGCAATTGCACGAGGGCTTGATTGGCCGTCAATCCGCCCGTCGCGGGGCGCACGAGCAAATCCATTGTTTCTCGTACCGATTCATAGCTCCCATTGCCCCCTAGCTGGCTCATACGTTTGTTGGGCACAGTTGGCCGCCATCCTTCATTTTCAAGCGAGTAATTGCCCGCCATGTTCAGGAAGTCAATGGTAGTCGTGCCGTCGGTTATCTCTAATAGTTGCATGGGTTTCACCTATCAATGTTTCCTAGGAAACATTTACTACATTCTGCGTCTAATATCTGCGTTAATGCCCGCCGCTTGCAAGGCTTCGTCTACCCCGCGTTGCGCGGCCGTGCGTTGGTCGGTTGTGCCGCCCTCTATTTTTACTGTGATGTTGATTGTTTGCGCCGCGAACCCGCCCGTGGGGTCGGCCGTGCTATTGGTGAATGTGGGCATGGTTGCCGCGCTCATGTTAGCCATGCTCGGCACGGTCACGAGGTCGGTCATGGCGTTGCTTATCATGCCCTCGCCCGCCCATAGCGCATTGGCTAGGCCAGCCGTCACTTGTTGCCCGATTCGGTAAAACTCTTTGGATGGCGACGCTATGCCTAGCTCGGTTTGTGCCGCCGCCAACATTTCTTGCATAGCGGCCGACATTGCCGCCATGATTGCGCCTAAATCAGCGTCAAGCCCAAGCTCGAGCCCGTCCAGAATAGACGCGCTTAGGTTGTTGTCCCGAATGAGGTTTAACAGGTCTTGCTGTGCTTTTAGTAGAGCAAGGTCTTGTTGTTGCTTCTCAAGCTCTAACATGGCCTGAGTTTTGTCATACAACTCATCCTGTAGCCGCTTGCGCTCTTCGAGCAATTGGATGTAATGTTGTGCCGCCGCTATATCTTCGCCGCTTGCCGTAGACATAGAGCCGCCTAAAAAGTTGTTTAGGTCAGCCGATGACATAGCCTCTAACTGAGAAACCGTAAGCCCTAACGAGCTTGCAAGCCGTTCAATCTCCTTATCTTTGGGCAGGTTTTCCTTAATGGCTTTCAGCGCATCCTCAAGCGGGGCAATTTCGCGTTTCTCGTATACGCCGCTGATGGTGGAGCCAATGCTTGAAAGCGTGCCCGCTATGTCAAAAATCTGCTTAACCGCTTCCTCTACTGAGTAGGCGGAAGCCAGCAAGCCCTCGCCCAACGCCTTGCCGATGTCAGCCGCGCCCCGTGCAACTTCTTCTATGGTAGTGGGGAACCATTCCCCGAAGCCCGATGATACGCCTTCCGCGAAGCCACCGCTATCTCGCTCCTCGCCGACGGGGACGGCCACAACTTCTTGCTGCGCAACGCCTCAGTCGGGGGTGGTGTCGCTGATTCCATTGATAAACCCTTCCGTTGTCCACATTCCTAATTCGTAGAATGTAGTGGAAGGCGAATTTATCCCCAACGCCCCAGCCGTTGCATCGTAGGCCGCTTGCCCAGCATCACCTGCCGTTTCAACAAGCCCTGGTATTTGGTCTTTCATTCCCTCGTCAAGGATATTGATGATGTGTTGCCCTGCGTCAAACAAAGCATTGTTTTGATAAAAGTGCCTTATCCCCCCGTTGACGAGGCTGACCATTCCTGCCCAGAACCCCCAGATACGCCCCGGGTCGGGCGCTTCGGGGTGTTGCTGGGTGGTGGGGCGGCGACAAGACCGCCGCCGCCATTCTGCCACTCCCAGGCCATACTTGCGTTTTCTCCATTTAACCGCATCCTCCCCATTGTAAAAAAAAGCCGGGGATTGAATACCTAGAACGCTTTGGCCGCGTCTAGGGCGGCTTTGCCATCGCTCTGGCCGCGTCCTGAATAATGCCAATCCCAGCCGATAAGCGTTATAGATACCCTCTATAATAGCCGCCCTAGCGCCCCCAATCAACGCTTGAAAGGCGGTTTGATTGTTTTCTATCCCGTCACTAAACGCTTGTTTAATCCTAGGCCATGCGTCACCTACTGCATTGCCGATAATCTCCAACCCTTTCTTGAATGCCTCTTTTAGCTTCTCCCAAGCGTCTTTTACAACCGTGTTCCAAGCCTCGCCAGCCGTCTCCCAATCGCCCCCGATGGCGGCTAACGCGCTGGCAATGATACCTAAGACAAAGGCCGACGCTGTTTTGTAAGCCTTTTTAATCCCATCCCAAATAGCCTCTACGGTTGCCGTCACCTTTTCGCCGTTTTCGTCCCACCACGCAAGGATAGTGGCTAGGGCGGTGCTGATAATCTCCTTTGCGTTCTCTATCCCTGTGTTGATATGGTCTTTTACGGCCGTCCAAATCTCGAGAGCCTTAGCCGTTATCTCGTCTCCATTCTCTGCCCACCACGCTTTAATAACGGCCAACGCCTCGCTGATAATCTGTTTTGCGTTCTCTATCCCCGTGCTGATGTGGTCTTTTACGGCCGTCCAAATCTCTAATGCCTTAGCCGTTATCTCATCGCCATTCTCTGCCCACCATGCTTTAATAACGGCCAATGCTTCGCTGATAATCGTCTTGGCGTTTTCTATCCCTGTGCTTATGTGGGTGCTAACCATTGTCCAAATCTCTAACGCTTTGGCATGATTGCATCCCCGTTCTCGCCCACCATTGCCGAATAAAGCAGGGCGGTGCTGATGATAATCTTGGCGTTTTCAATGCCCGTGCTGATATGCCCGCTAACGAGCGTCCAAATCTCGAGAGCTTTGGCGATAATTGCGTCGCCATTTTCTGCCCACCACGCTTTAATCACGGCAAGCCCGTTGGCTATGGTTGTTTTGATAAATTCAAAAACGACGGCCGTCTTTTCCTGTATGCCGCCCCAATTTTCCTCCCATGCCGTGCGAACTAAAGCCACGGCCGCTACGATGGCGGCGAAGGTTAGGATGAGGGGGAACGCCGCCGCTACCATGCTAATAATGGCGGGGATGGCGACGGCCATTATCACAATTGCGATAGCCGCCAGAACGTCACCCATTTTGACGTTTTCGGTTACAAAATCAATGATAGGCTGAATATAGGTGCTAAACGCTTCCCCTAGCGCGGGCAAAATGTTGTCGCGCAGGTCTACGAAGAAGTCGATAACGCCCTGTGGAGCAAGCCCGTCTATCGCTTCTATAAATGCGTCGAGCGGGGTCATTCCCTCCTCTAGGTTGGCTATAAAAGAAGAAATAACCCCTGAAAGCAAAGCTACTGTAGCGTCTATGATTGGCTTAAGCTCGTCCAGCTTTAACAAAAATCTACCCATGCTTGCGCTGACAAAATCAAAAATCGGCTTAGTCAGTTGGGCGGCAAAAACAGTAAAAGTATCCTTGATTGTTGACCATCGCCCTTCGGCCGTTTGTGCAAGATTGCTTACGAGGTCTGTGTCTAGCCCTAATTGCGCCATCGCCATTGTGACGGCTTCTAAGGCTGGTACACCATCTTCTTTTAGTTGATTGATGTAAGAACGGGGAAGATTGAAACGTTCAATAATGCTTGTAAAATCGCCACTGACAGCCTCGCGCAAGGCAAACGCCGCGCCCTCTAGCCCCTCTGCGGGATTAGAAGCGGCCAAAATCTCGGCCGTGGCTATAAGCTCCTCTAGCGGCACATTGGCTTGCGTAGCGGCGGGGATTAGCCCCGTTGCCGCCTTTGCCATATCCTCGAAAGCAAACGGTGTCGCCGCCGCCCGTTCGGTTATCATGGCAAGTGTAGCGTCTACCGCGTCCCCGTCCTTCAGGAACGCCATAAGTTGGGCTGACACCTGCTCCATTGAATTGTTGAATCGTAGCCCCTCTAACGCTCCCGCCCCAAGTGCCACGCCAAAGGCTGTCGCCCCTGCTACAATCCCGCCCGTGAACAATCTCCCGAGGGATTGAGCAGAATTAACGGCCGTTCTGCCCAATCCAGAGATAGCACTATCGGCCGAGCCTAACGCCCCTACAAACTGAGCCTCGCCCTGTGCGGTTAACCTTGCAATTAAGTCTACTGTAGCCATTGTTTACCGCCTTCGTTTAGCTTCGTTCTTTGCCCGTTGCTTTTCGCTTTCTTTACGTTGCTTCTCGGCTATGTCGCCTTCGGCAGACCAACGCGCTAAAAGCTCGTCAACAAAGTGGGGGTCTAATTCGTGTACCATGTCAGGTGTCCAGTTAAGCCGTGTGGCAAATGTGACGTAAATGTCATATTCACCGCACGGCTCGTCTAGTTTTTCACCTTCTAATCCAGCCCGCCAGCGTCTTTTTACGCTTTCGAGGTAACGGGTGCGCCCAGCAAAGGGTTATCTTTGCTCCCATCTGGCGCGGCCTCTTCTTTGCCCTTATTCAGTTTGGCGATGGTGTCAAAAAGCAGGGTGATAAATCCCTCACTCTCGACGGGGTCTAAACTGTCCAGAACATCGGGCGAAAACTTAACGGGTTTACCGTCGTCACCGATGAACATGGGGCCATCCCACGACAAAATGTTGTGCTTAAGCAAGGATAACTTTTGAGCCAAGATACCGCTTGCTTTCATCTCCCCGCCATCGGCAAGGGAGATATTGAGCATATCATTCTGGACTTTGGCCGTCGTCTTAAAATCCATTTTGGCGCGGATGGTTACGCTACTAAATTGGTCAATCTGGACGACGTGTTGTGCTTTGGTGAGGAATTTAATCATGGTGTTTAGAGCGTGGTGCTAACGTTTTGGATGGCGACACGGAAGGGAGCGGCTAACGTGGTGTCGTATTGGGATTCAATTGTGAAGCTGACCGTACGGTTGCCTGTGGCGTGTTCGCCCCACTCCAAATCTTTGAGGGGGCCATAGGTGTCAAACTCGGCATAGTGATACAACGAGCCTTCAATCAACTGCCCGCTGTGGCGAACGCGGCATTTCACAACCGTGTCAGCCGCCCAAACATCGTACTGGGCACTGTCGGGCAACTCGAGGGTGATGGTTGTCACCAGCCGCCGCGCCGCCGCGTTACGGCTCAGGGCAGAATAGTCAAAAGTGGTCGTGCTACCCGTGGGGATATACTTCACTTCCACGCCCGTGCTAATCTCGTGAGTGACGGTGATAAGCCGCCCGCTAATAGCGGTTGTGCCAATGCCCGAGGAGGTGTCTAGCCATAAATTCATGGCCATAGCGGGCAAGAGCTTGCCCGTGGTGATACGCGCCGCTGGGGTTGGAGCCGAATCTTTGGCGGGCGCGTTGGTCAACCCGCTAACGCTAACGGTTGCGCCGTCCTCATTCGTTGCGTCGTTAGAGAACGTCAACGTTTGCATAGCGGCAAAGTCAGATACCCACGTTTGCACATTTTCGTCGCCACTCCAAAGGGTAGCTGTTTTGATGTCGTCGGCCGTTTCGCTGGGGATAAACGTCCACAAGCGGCTATTTGTGCCACCACCGGGGGTAGTGGGGGTATCTTCGTCAATGACCGCCATGTTCATTAAAAATGGCAAATAGGCCGTGTCGGCCGCCATTTCAATTTCAAACTCGCCCCAATTGCGCGTGCGTGTGTGGCGCAATTGTTTGGTGATGATACCCACCATCTCCTCGGGTTCGTAGAGCGTCTTTTGCGGGGTCACTGTGCCGCTAATCATGGGCAGAACGTGGGTAGGGTCTGCAATAGCCGTCCCCCGCGTCGCCTCAAGAGCGGCTTGAATTTTCTCGAGATAGATTTTAGTTGTCATGGGTTATTCCCCCTTGTCCTTGCCGCTGGCCTTAGCAGGGGCGGGCGTGGGTGCTGGTTTGTTCTCGACAAAAAACGGGGCAGATTTAACCGCCGCCCGTTGTGAAGGGGATAGCCGTTTAACGTCCCCTGCTGTTAAGTCTCGGCACGGCACGCCGTCAATGGTGCGGCCATTGGCCTTAGTTGCGTCATAGGTGTAGGTGGTCATAGTTACCCCATTGTTTGGTTGTGAATCTGCGTAATCGGCACTGAGTAAAGAATGCCCCAATAAGTGGAAGGGTTTTGCGAGTTTTGGTCAAACCAAGGGAGGTAGCCCGTTTGGATGCCCATAAGTCGCGTGTCATTAGTGGAAGCGTCGCCCATATAGTAGCAAGCCCCGTTAAGGGAACGGCTGGCAAGTAGCACGTCGGCCATAGCCTTATCCCATCCCCTCACCAACTGCTCTACTCGGTATTCTGGGGTTGCTTTCTCAGCTACAAATACCTGAATATGCGCCGTCCACTTGTTAAGCCCAAGCCCCTGCGCTTTAATCCGCAACTCGTCAGTTTCCCAACAAATTTTCGAGATATGATAATCGTGGGGTAAGCCGTGATAATGACGGGCTGTGCGCCAAAGTCAGCGGGCGGGTAGACATACACATGGTCAGTATTGAACACGGGCGACGTGATGGTTTTAACGGCCGTGGCGATTGCTTCTAATGCGGTTAGTTCATCCATTAGCGGTCTATATCCGTGTAGACTTTGGTCAAGTCACGCACAAGCTCGGGCGTGTGCTTTTCCATAACGTCCTTAGACTTCCACCAGCGGCCGACGTGCATCCACGCTTGACCTCTACCCATGCCGTCACCTGTCACGTAACGGGCATATGGAACGCCGCGAAAGGTTGCGCTATTGCGAACCACGTACCAGCCCGAACGCACTTTGTCAACGCCCCAAGAGTTAGCGAACCGCCCCGTGCGGACGTACTTTTGCATCGGCCTCATTGGGGGGTATTTGGTGCTTTTAAGCGTCGCTCTCATGCGTTGCGCCCAACGATACATAACGGGGTCAGCCCACGCGGGAACGTCGGCCGCTAACCGTCTCAGGTCATTAGCTACACGGTTCCAGTTCTTTAGGTTGTGCGTGGTGTACTGAATGTTAGTGGAGGGCATTAGCTATACTCAGTAGGCCAGGTTTGTTGGAAGCCGAGCAAGATTGTGCCGCCCTGTAGCTCGGTGTGGGCACTGTTTTCGCCAAACCTAGCCCGCCAATCAGCGGCCAACTTTTCGTAACGTTGCGAGGGTGTTTGACGGCCGTATGATTGGTTGTCAAACGATACCGCGACTTCCCTAGCCCACGCCGCCGCTAACATCTCGAAAGCGGCGGCCGTGGCTAGTTCCCACGTCCCCTCACGGGTAACAAGAGCGGCAAGCTCCTCATCTTGGATGTTGGACTTGCTCGGCAACGCGCCATAATTAGCGACATTGTCACCAATAGCAAAACGGATCTTGCTATTGTCATCTGCCTGTGAGGGGTCGTAGGTAAACATGGGTTACGCCTTTGGTTTACGTGGCTTCGCTTCGGGCGCGTCGGCCGTCAACTCAGCTACTTTCTTTTCCAGTTCGTTAAGCCGTGCCTCAAGTCGAAGGATTAGAGCGTACATTTCTGTACGCTCTGCCTTCTCAGCTTCTTGGGCAATGGCGATAGAGCGTTTACTAGCCATTGGGGGTTATCCTTATGCGTAGGCGGTCGGGATGGTGTAAGAGCCACCCGTGCCGAGTTCCATAATCACACCGTTAAGGCGGTTACTTGCCCCGAAGCCAAAGCGGTTGCGCCACACGGATTTGGTGAGGGGGAACCGTTCGTCGGTTGCCACCAGTTGCAAGCCCATGCCTAACCCCGTGTCGGCGGGGTCAATCCGCATCTTCAGCGGTTGGTCAACCTCAAGGTGATTAGCCATCATGTAGTTAGCAGGAACCCAACGCCACTCGACAACCCAACAACCGTTAACACGGCCGTAAATCCGTCCGGGCACGTTGGGCAAGCCAGAGGGCACGGCCGTGTCTTGACCGACGCGGATATACTGGTCTGGCACTTCTACGAAGTCGCTGAGAGCCTCAATCTTGGCACGTTGGGCGGGGTTGACGAAAACAACGATGTTCTCGCCGCCCGTCATTGCCCCAAAATGCTCTTCCAACTCGTCGCGGATGGTCACAAATGGGTTGTTGGTGTCGCTAATGTCAGCCGCCGCGTAACCGCTTTCCAGATAGTGGTTATCGGTCGCTTCGGTGCTACTGCCCAACACGGGCGGGTAAAGCGTCGCGTCGCCATTAGCCAGCCGTTGCACGGTAAGCGAACCCCAAAGCGGGTCAATGTGCGTTCCTGCTACGTTGTTAAACAACGATTTGAGCAGTTGGAAGCGGGTCGTGTTCTGGTTTTTGATGACAACGTTTTGGATGTTTAACGACAATTCGTTAGCCGTCATATAGGCCATTGTCACGTCGTCCCATTCAACCGCGCCGCCGTAGTCATTCAGGGGGTAGGCCACGTCCCAATAACCAGTAGCCCGAGCGGGGGCAAACGTCCCCTTGCCTTGGTTGCCGCGCTCTTCTAAATAACCACCACCGGGGAGGCGGTAACGTTCGGTGTGGTTGGCGGTTGTGCCAGCAACCCAAACCGCAATTTGGCGGTTCAGTTCGTCGTTGCGCGAAGCCACAAAAGCGGCGGCAACGTCATACAATACTTCTTGTCCGATTGTGCCGTTAAAAACGCGGTCGGTATCGGATAACCCTAATTGTCCGAAAATGTTAGCCATGATAGGTTACTCCTTTACGCGAACTTCGCGCCGTAAACAGCTTCGACATACAAAACTTTGGTGATGTCGGGGCCAGTGCTGATACCCTCAACACGGCCGATGATAGCCGTGTCAACCGTGCCAGCCGCGTCGCCCAAACTACCAGCGGTGTCGCTAATGTAGATAGGCGCGTCGTAGGCTTGCGAGATGGTGAACCCAGCCACGCGCCCACGGGCAAGGTAGCTAACGGTGTCACCCGCGCCAGCGGCGTTAAGGGCAATGCCCTTAAATTGGCAAGTACCAGCGGCGGCGGCGGTGGCGAGGGCAAACTTGCCGTCGCTATTACGATAGAGGGCTTGCCCCGCTGTAATGGCGGCGGCGGCAATTCCATGATAAATCTCTGCATCGCTATCAATCGGCCGCACATTGGCGGCGGTCACTGTGAGTAGTGCCATGGTGTATATACCTCTTAGAAGGATGGTACTGACATACTACCGAAGTCATACGCCTTTTTGCCGCTCCCATTGGGCGGGGCATGTTGTGGCGTTCCTTGCGATGGCTTTGTCAGTTCGGATTCGTTTTCGGCAAGCCATTCCAGCCGTTCGGTCAATGGCAATTTGTCCACGAGGGAGGCCATCGCCTTAGGGATGATACCTTTCTTCGCTTCCCACACTTTGAGCAGGGCGGCTTCTGCGGCCGTGACTTTTTCGGTCAACCCGCCTAATTGCGCTTCGAGTTCGGAGGTTTTGTTTGCCGCCGTTTCGTAGAGCAATTTGTACTGGTTTTGTTCCTCAAGCCGCTTCACTTCGGCCGCTTCTCGCGCCTTAGCTTCTTTTTCAATTGCCGCTTTAAGCGCGTTGCGCTCGGCAATGACTTCGTTCAGGCGGGATTGTGGGATAAGGTTCTCGGCCGCTGGCACGGTGTTTTTCGCCTCCTCAGGCGGTGTAGCGGCTGGTGTCAATGGGGTATCGTTTGGGTCTGGCATGGGGTGTATTTTCCTTTCGTGATTA
>JADJSZ010000107.1 GCA_016711405.1 Candidatus Hadersleviella danica
CGTGTTTATAAACACAAGCGCACGTGTTTGTAAACGAATGGGCAATCGTTGCCAAACGAATGGGCAATCGATCGCCAACGAATGGGCAATCGTTTGCCAACGAATGGGCAATCGTTTGCCAACGAATGGGCAATCGTTTGCCACACAAACCCCTCCCCATTCGGACAGGGCAGGAAGAGAGGTAACTTTCGGCATACATGAAGACGGCTAAAGCCGTTACTACAAACCTCAATCCATTGTAAAACCCCCACCCCATCCGCTACAATCCCCTCTGCTCCTCCGCCCCTCTGCTTTCCCGCCCTCTATGCCCACCCTCCTCACCCTCCTCGGACTCGAAAAAGGAGAAGAACGCGCCACCCTCTTCCTGTGGCTCTACTCCTTCTTCATGGGTGGCTCCTACGTCCTCTTCGGAGCCGTTGCCTACACCATCTTTCTGGCCGAACCCGCCTTCGGGACAAGCTACCTGCCCTACTTCTTCATCGTCTCGGCCGTGCTCACCACGGCCGTCAGCGCCCTCTACAACTGGCTCACCCCGCGCACGGCCGCTGGCCGACTGCTCATCGGCACCCTCCTCTTCCTGACTGTCACCGTGTTGGGCTACCGCGCCGCCCTGTGGGGCATCGAAAGCAAATGGGTCGCCTTCGCCGTGTTGTGCTGGAACGATGCCCTGTGGATTCTCAACAACATGCTCTATTGGGAGCTGGCCGGGCGGACTTTTAACTTGCGCCAAGCCAAACGCCTCTTTGGGTTGATTAGCACTGGCACGATTGTGGCAGGCATTATTTCCACCTTTGGCATGGCCGCCCTCATCGGCCGCTGGGGTGCGCCCAACCTGCTCTGGGTTGTGGCCATCAGCCAAGCCGCCTGCGTCGTTGTCGTCTGGCCGCTCGTCGGCCGCCTCACCCCCGCCACCGATGGCCCAAAATGGCCACGGCCGCGCCCGCCCCACCACCCATCTCCAAATGGCGCGACAAAGCGTTCCTGCTCCTCGCCGCCGGAGCCACCACCTCCATCCTCACCTTCTACTTCGTCGAATACGTCTTCTACAACCAAGTCGAGCTTTTTACCATCGAAGAAGCCGCCTTGGGGCAATTCATCGGCAGATTCCTCGGCCTGACCCCTCATCGTCAACTTCCTCGTCAAGTTCTTTGTCTCGGGGCGGTTGCTCAACCGCTTCGGCTTGCGCTTTGGCCTGGCCATCTTGCCCCTCGCCCAGCTTGTCTTGGTCGGCACGGCCGCCCTCATCGGCCTCGTCTGGGGCATCGTCCCCGCCCTCCTGTGGGTCATGGTCGCCTCCAAAATGAGCGACGAAGTCGTGCGCAACGCCCTCGAATACCCCTCTTCCATTATCTTGTTCCAGCCCTTGCCCCAACACAAGCGCGGCATCTACCAAAACACCGTCGAAGGCATCGTCAAACCGTTGGCGGGCGGGCTGTCGGGCGTGGTTCTGCTCCTCTACTTGCAATTCGAAGGGTTGTCGGTCATCCCCTTCACCTTGCTCATGCTGGCCGTCGTCGGGGGCTGGCTGATGATTAACCTGTTGGCCTACCGCGATTACCGCGCCGCGCTCGTCGTGGCGCTCAGCCACCGCTGGCTGGGGGGTGGCCGTTTAGAACTTGGCGACGCGGCCACCGTCGCCATCCTGCGCCACAAACTCACCAGCGACCAGCCCGCCGAAGTCATCTACGCCCTGCACCTGCTGGGCGATGCGTCGCTCGACGGCCGCACCGCCCTCTTCACCGACTTGCTGGCCCACCCCGCCCCCACCGTGCGCCGCGCCGCGCTGGAAAACATGCTCCGCCACCACGACACGGCCGCATGGCCCGCCCTGCGCCGCCACCTCGAACGCGAAGAAAGCCAAGAAGTCTTGCCCGCGCTTCTCCTCGCCCTCTGCGCCCTCAACGACGACGACACCGACGAACTCGACCTGGTCGCCCCTATTTAGGAAGACCCCGAACCCAGCTTGCGCACAGCGGCGGCCGTGGCGATGGTGCGCTACAGCGGCCATGGAAGGGGTCTTGCTGGCGGGCGAACGCATCCTGCAACTCGCCCAATCTGCCGAACCCGCCCCCCGCCAATTGGCGGCACACATTATGGGCGAGATTGGCTTGCGCCAGTTCTATCGGCCGCTCGTGCCCCTCTTGCGCGACGAGAACCACGACGTGCGGCGCGAAGCGTTGCTGGCCGCGCCCAAAGTGGGGCACGACCGTTTGTGGGCGGGGGTGCTGGCCAACCTCGACCAAGTCGGTTTGCGCGTGGCGGCCATGAACGCCCTTGTGCAAGGGGGCGAGGCCGCTCCTCGCCGCCATCACCCAGCGGCTGGGGCAAACCCCAGAGACGGCCACGCTGGTGCGCCTCGTCAAAGTGTTGCGCCGCCAATCATCGGCCGAGGCGACCGCCCAGTTGGCCACGCTCTGGCAACACCCGCTCTGCACTGTGCGTGAGGCGGCGTTAGCGGGTTTGGTGGCGCATGCACCTGCGCCAGGAACTCACGGCCGTGGCGCGTGCCCTCGCCCTGTGGCAACAATGGCAGGCGGAGCCATCGGCCGCCCCCTTTTGCGCCGCCCTGCTGGCCGATGTGGCCGATGCCAAAACGCGAGTGCTCGACTTGCTGACCTTGCGCTACGGCGAGACCATCCGCACCGCCCGCCGTTCGCTGGCCAGTGGCGAGGGGGACAAGGTGGCCTACGCGCTGGAAATCTTGGACACGACCTTGCCGCAAGCCATCAAGGCCACTGTCTGGCCACTGGTGCAAACGATGCCCCCCGCCGAGCGGTGGGCGGCCTGCCCAGCACCACCCCTGCCCTCGCCCTTGGCCCAAGTTGCGCGAATTATTGGCCGAACGGCCGTGGGGCATAAGCGCGTGGAGCCGCGCTTGTGCGCTCTATCTCATTCAACAAACCCAGCCTGAGGATGGCCCCGCGCTGGCCATGCTGGGCGTGGCCGATGCCAGCCCGCTGGTGCGGGAAGCGGCCGTGCTCACCCTGTGGCGGCTTACCCCGACATGGCTGGCGCAATTCGCCCCCACCCTGCGCTCCGACCCCAGCCCGCTGGTGCGCCGCCTGCGCCGGCTGGCCAACCAATCACCCGAGGAGACGACCATGCTGTTGACTGTCGAAAAGGTGCTCATCCTGAAAACTGTGCCCATCTTTGCGGCCGTGCCCGATGCTGTTTTGGTAGATGTGGCCGAAGCGTTGCAAGAAGTGGAGATGGCCGCTGGGGAACTGCTGGTGCGCCAAGGGGAGCCGGGCAACACGCTGTTCATTCTGGTGCGCGGCCGTTTGCGGGTGCATGTTGGCGAAGAAACCGTCGCTTTCCTCGAGGAGCGGGACATTGCGGGGGAGATGGCCGTGCTAGACCCCGGCCCGCGCTCGGCTTCGGTCTCGGCCGTGGCCGATAGCCACCTCTTGCGCTTGGAGCGGGAGGTGCTGTATGAACTGATGCAAGACCACCTCGAGGTGTTGCAAGCTGTCTTGCGCGTTCTGACCCAACGTTTGCGCACGGCCGCCTCGCTCAACCTAGAGCAACAAGCCCGTGGGCAAGCGGCCAGTATTACTGACACCATGTGGGCGAAAGTGAAGGGGCAGTGAGGAGTGATTAGTGAGTAGTGAGTAGTGAGTCGTGAGTAGTGAAAAGTAAAGTGGAAGTGGGTGGTGAACAAACTCCCGTTAAAACATCTCTCCTCCGCTCCTCCTCCTCCGCCTCCCAAACAATCCAAATCCAAAATCCAAAATCCCTCCGCCCCAATCCAAACCAGAGGTAACATATGCCCGAACCAACTCCCTTCTTCCCCGTGTAGCGCCGCTCTGCCAAACAAACGAATGGCGCAATTGGTCGGGGTACAAATCGGCCGTGACCTATGACCATGCGTGGGAGCGGGAGTATTACGCCGTGCGCAACAGCGCGGGCTTGCTCGATATTTCGCCCCTGTTCAAGTACGACATTCGCGGCCGTGATGCTGAACGGTTGCTGAACCGGGTCATGACCCGCGACTTCAGCAAGTGCAAGGTCGGCCAAGTAATGTATTCGCCGTGGTGCGCCGAAAACGGCGACATGATCCACGATGGCAATGTGGCCCGGCTGTCGGCCGACCATTTCCGCTTGAGCGCGGCCGACCCCAGCCTTGTGTGGCTGGCAAGATTGCGCCTATGGGCTGGATGTGTCCATCGAAGATGTCTCCAACCAACTGGCCGCCCTCGCCCTGCAAGGGCCAAACAGCACCGTCATCCTGCAACAATGCGTGCAAGGGGTGGATTGGTCAGCGCTCAAATACTTCCGCTTGGCCGAGGGCACGCTGGCGGGTGCGCCCGTCCTCCTCACCCGCACAGGCTTCACGGGGATTTGGGCTATGAGCTGTGGCTGGCTCCCGCCCACGCCGAACAGGTGTGGGACACGCTGGTGAGCGTCGGCCGAAATTACGGCTTGCTCCCCTTTGGCCTTGGCGTGCTGGACATGGTGCGGATGGAGGCGGGCTTGCTCCTCATCGAAGTGGATTACATCTCCGCCCGCTACGCTTTTGTGGATGCCCAACGCTCGTCGCCGCTGGAGGCTGGGCTGGGCTGGGCGATTGGGTGGGACAAAGCGGAGCCGTTTATCGGCCGTTCAGCGCTCCTCGCCGAGCGGGCGCGGGGGGCAGAGTGGCAACTGGTGGGGCTAACCGTCAACTGGGCAGAGCTAGAACGCCTCTGGGAGCCAGTGGGCTTGCGGCCGACAGTCGTCGGCCGAGGCACATCGCGCTCGGCCGTGCCCATTTATCACGCGGGGACAGACGGCCGTGCCCAAATCGGCCAAGCCACCAGCCACCTCTACTCCCCT
>JADJSZ010000108.1 GCA_016711405.1 Candidatus Hadersleviella danica
GAAAGGTGAAAGTGGAGATCGAATGTCGCCACATTTGACCCTTCACTTTCATCTTACAACCTACTCCGCCACACGCCCACCTTTTCCGAAATCTGGTCGGCAATGCGCAAGCGCACCCCTTCAAATGGAATGCGTTGCATGACGGGGTCAAAGAACCCTTGCACGACCATCCGCACCGCCATCTCGCGGGTAATGCCGCGACTCATCAGGTAGAACACCTCTTGCGGATCCAAATTGCCCACCGTCGAAGCGTGGGTGCAACGGACATCATCCGCCTCGATTTCGAGGCCGGGGATGGAATCGGCACGGGCGGTGTCTTCCAGCAGGAGGTTGCGGTTCGCTTGGAAGCCGTCAATTTGCTGGGAGCCGGGCAACGCCTTAATCATCCCTTGCCATACCGAGCGGGCTTGGTGCTTGAGCGCACCCTTGTAGAGCAAGTCGCTGGTGGTACGAGGGGCGTTGTGGTTTTGCTGGGTGTCGAGGTCAAAATGTTGCCGTTTGTCGCCAAAGAAGAGGCCCGACATGCGTGCCCAACTGCCCGCGCCATCTAGCTCGGAAGTTTGGAACGCCTTGATAAGACCCGTGCCCATAATGCTCAGAATCCAGTCCAGCTTGCCGTCACGGCCGACCCGCCCCCGCTCGTGGGAGAATTGCCACATATTGTCGCCAAACTCCTGAATCGAGGCGTAGGTCAAGCTGGCATTGTCGCCCACCAGCAGTTCGACCGCGCCATTGTGCAAGAATTGCCCATTGGCATCCTTGGGCGAGCCGTACTCATCCGAGAAGACAGCTTCGGCACCTGTGTCCAGCACCACGAGGGTGTGGGTGAAGGTTTTGCCACCAGCGTTCCAGAGGGCGGTGTGTAACGGGGCGGCCACTTTGACATTTTTGGGCACGTAGATAAACGTGCCGCCCCGCCAAAAGGCGGCGTGTAGGGCGGCGAATTTGCCTTCGTCGGGCAAAACGGCCGTGGTCATAAAGTATTTCTGCACCAGTTCGGGGTGTTGGGCAACGGCCGTGGACATATCGCAAAAGATGACCCCTTGCGCCGCCACCTCTTCGCTGAGGCGGTACGATTTGACCACCCCATCCACCATCACCAATTCCCCACCAGCGGGCACATCCGCCAATTGGGTGCTGAGCGTGGCTGGATAAGCCACCTGCCCCGCATCCCCATTCACCGATGGGCCAATTGCATCCAATTTGAGCCGCCGAATGTTGGTGCGCCGCCATGCCTCATCTTGGATGGTGGGCATGGGGAGTTGTTCATAAATCTCAAACGCCTTCAGTCGAAACTCCAGCATCCACGCTGGCTCATTCAGATAGGCGGAAAGTTGTTTAACTGCGTCTTGTGTAAACATGGGTAGTGGTTAGTGAGTAGTGAATAGTGATTAGCGGCTAGTGGCATTCGCCACTACCCACTAACCACTCGTCACTTTTTAGCCAATTGAGCCTTCCATCTGCAATTGAATCAGCCGATTCATTTCGATGGCGTATTCCATCGGCAACTCTTTCACCAACGGTTCGATGAAGCCATTGACAATCATCGTGTTGGCCATTTCTTCGTTAATGCCGCGACTCATCAGGTAAAACAGTTGCTCTTCGCCCACTTTGCTAACCGAGGCTTCGTGGCCAACGGTGACATCTTTGGCTTCGATTTCGATGTAGGGGTAGGTGTCGGAGCGGCTTTGCGGGTCGAGCAGGAGCGCGTCGCAGACCACGTTGGATTTGCAGTGATGGGCATTTTCGTCCATCTTGAGCAGGCCACGGTAGGAGGAACGGCCGCCGCCCTTGCTGATAGACTTGGAAATAATCCGGCTGGTGGTGGGGGCGTGATGCACGACCTTGCCACCCGCATCTTGGTGTTGGCCGGGCCAGCAAAAGCGATGGAGAGAATTTCCCCATGTGCGCCGGGTTCCATCAGATGCACGGCCGGGTATTTCATCGTCACCTTGGAGCCAAGGTTGCCGTCCACCCATTCCATCGTCGCATTCTCAAACGCCTGTGCCCGTTTGGTAACGAGGTTGTAGACGTTATTGGACCAGTTTTGATGGTGGTGTAGCGGCAACGGCCGCCCTTCTTCACCACAATTTCGACCACGGCCGAGTGCAACGAATCGGACGAGTAGATGGGCGCTGTACACCCTTCGACGTAATGGACATAGGCCCCTTCGTCAATAATGATGAGCGTGCGCTCGAACTGCCCCACGTTTTTGGCGTTGATGCGGAAGTACGCTTGCAAAGGCATCTCGATTTGCACGCCGGGGGGCACGTAGATGAAGCTACCACCTGACCAAACGGCCGTGTTCAAGGCCGCAAACTTGTTGTCTTGGTAAGGAATCACGGTGGTGAAGTACTCCTTCACCAACTCGGGGTATTGCTTCAAGCCATCGTCCATGCCCAAGAAAATAACACCCTTGTCTTCCAACTCTTTCTTGATGTTGTGGTAGACCACCTCAGATTCGTACTGGGCGGCCACACCCGACAGGTATTTTTGCTCCGCTTCGGGGATACCCAACTTGTTGAAGGTGTCTTTAATGTAGCTGGGGATGTCTTCCCATGTGTCACCTTGCCGTTCGCTGGGGCGGATGTAGTAATAGATGTTGTCGAAGTCTATGCCGCTCAGGTCGGCGCCCCAATCGGGCATCGGCCGTTCCAAAAAGTGCTGGAACGCTTTGAGGCGAATATCCAACATCCATTCTGGTTCGCCTTTGGCCAGCGACATGTGGCGTACAAGGGCCTCATTGACCCCACGCTCGGATTTGTAGAAATAGTCTTCCACATCCGAAAAGCCGAATTTGGTAGCATAATCGCTATTCACATCCGACACAATTTCTTCTTCGGTTAATTCACGCTCGATTAAATCGGTCATGTTGTTTCTCCACAAAGTGCTGAGTGCTCAGTGCTAAGGGCTGAGTTTTTCTAGCCACTACCCACTAACCACTAGCCACTTCACTTAAGCTGTTTCGGCTACGCCGTGCTTTTCGCGCACCCACTCATAACCCTTTTCCTCGAGGTGCAGGGCAAGTTCAGGGCCGCCGCTTTCGACGATACGGCCGTCTAACATCACATGCACAAAATCGGGCTTGATATAATCCAACAACCGTTGGTAGTGGGTGATGAGCAACATGCCCATGCCCAAATTAGCCTGCAAGCGATTAGCCCCATCGGAAACGACCTTGAGCGCGTCAATGTCCAAGCCCGAATCGGTCTCGTCCATAATGGCGATTTTGGGTTCCAAAACGGCCATCTGCAAAATTTCGGCCCGCTTTTTCTCGCCGCCCGAGAAGCCTTCGTTCAGGTAACGACCCGCAAATTTGTGGTCTACGTTGAACTCCGTCATTTTTTGCTTGAGCAAGCGGCGAAAATCGGGGATGGAGATGCCTTTGTCATCGGGGTTTTCCGCTTTGCGGCGGGAATTGATGGCTTGGCGGAGGAAGTTGGCCACGGTGACACCGGGCACAGCCACAGGATATTGGAAAGCCAAGAACAAGCCCGCGCGGGAGCGTTCGTCTGGTTCTAGTTCGAAGAGGTCATCTCCCCCAAAAATCACTTCGCCAGCGGTTGGCTCGTAGAAAGGATGGCCTGAAAGGGTGTAGGCCAAGGTGCTTTTGCCGGAGCCGTTTGGCCCCATGAGGGCGTGAACTTCCCCTTGCTTGATGAGCAGGTTTACGCCTTTGAGAATGTGTTGCCCGTCTACTTCAACGTGCAGGTTTTTAATTTCCAGCGCGGTGGTCATTATGCGAGAGTCTCCTTTGGATGGTGGGTCAATGGTAATTGGTAATTGGGAATTGGTAACTACCTTGTGCGACCAATTAATTACTCATTACGACTTACTAATTACTGATTTAGAGTGCCGAAGTATAGCATAGGGGTGGGGGAGCGTCAATTTTTATCATAATAATCATAAAAATAGCCAAATTGACCAAATCGGCCGTAATGGGTATAATGCGCCTAGCTTGCATGGCTTTTCCGCAAGCCTCTACCAGAGGTACAAGCACCGATGAACGAATTGGCGACCGACCGAAGCAAATTAAGCACCCGCGACAAAATCTTGCATACAATTAAGGAATTGCACGCGGCGACGGTGGAGGATTTGGCCTCAGCGGCCGATATTTCCCCTGTCACGGTGCGCCATCACCTCAATGCGTTGCTGGCGGAAGGGTTAGTCACCACCGAAAGCATTCGGCGCAAAGTGGGACGGCCGCACCACGTCTACAGCCTCAGCGATGACGGACAGGAACTGTTCCCCCAGAAGTATTTTCGGCTCAGTAGCCATCTGCTGGCCGAACTGAAGCGGCAATTCCCCGCCCAAATGGTTAACCAGCTTTTCAATGGGGTGGCGCAAGCCATTTTGGACGAGCATCGTGGCCAATTTGAGCATCTTGGCTTTGAAGCCAAGCTCTCCTTTTTGGTCAAAATCCTCGGCCAAGAGGGTTTTTTGGCCAATTGGGAACAAACGGCCGCTGGCGACTACCGCCTCACCGAATATAGTTGCCCCTACCTCTCCATTGGCGAAGTCCATACCGAGGTTTGTGGCTTTGACAAGCAACTCATGTTGCGCGTCTTGCAAACCGAAATCCAGCAACACAGTTGTATGCTCAACGGCGACAACTGCTGTCAATTTACTATCCAGAGATAGAGACGGGAGATAGAGATAGAGGATGGCTTGTAGGGGAAACCCTTGTGGTTTCCCTTTGTTAGTCTGTTCACCAACATAGAGGGTAGGCACAAGGCCTACCCCTACCAGCATCCCCTCTATCTCTATCTCTACACTCTATCTTCCCCCCCCGAGGTTTTTATGATGATTGCCAGTCGTGAAGAAGAACTGTTAGAAGCATTACGGACGGTGATTGACCCTGAAATTGGGCTAAACATCGTCGAGTTGGGTCTGGTGCGCAATATCGAATTGGGCGAAGAGCAGACCAAAGTGACCATGATTTTGACGACCCCGTTCTGCCCCTATGGCCCTGCTATTATCGAGCAGGTGCGCCACACCGCCCGCAATGCGATGGGGCACACGGTGACGGTAGAAATTGGGACGGAATTGTGGGATCCTTCGATGATGGAGGAGGGGGCTGGTGGGGATTGGGGCTTGTTTTAGAGAGTCAGAGAGAAAGGAAGGGG
>JADJSZ010000109.1 GCA_016711405.1 Candidatus Hadersleviella danica
TTTCACTACTAACAGTTCCCAACACAGCCACATCGCCCCCACCCAACACCCCAACCTCGGGTAGGTTTCCCCACCACCTCGCCTGAAGCCGTCACCAGCATAAACTCCCCTGCGGGCGGCACATCCCGGCCAACGGCAAGAGTACAGCTCATCGGCCACTATTTCGCCCACCACCCATTGGCTGGTTGGGTGGGTGTTGTGGCGAGGCATCCCAGCCATGTTGAGCGAGGGTTGAGGTGTGGCAGGGGTCAACAGGTGGATAAAGTGGTGGTAATCGGCCCATGCCCCCTGCAACGCCTCCCAATAGAGGGTGAGGCGATGCCCTCGGCCGTTTCCTCGCAGAACCAGCCCACAACCGCGCAACACCAATCAGCGGCTCCCCTGCGGCCGACACAAAAGTTGCTTCCGGCAGGCGTAAGGCTACTTTAACGACCTGAAATTTAGGCTGGTGGGCGTAAAACGCAACCCACTTATCCATATATCCATACCCCCAAACGGCAGGTCAGAAGGATGACCTCTTGGCTGTAGCGTGGTCGTAAAGCGTCACCGTTTGCACACATGGGGGCGGGAACGGCCGTTCCTCAGGCAAGGGCAGGGCAAAACCTCCCTATGCACCCACTCCCCTGCGGGTACAGCCCACCGTGGGCAAATAGCCGCCAGCCGGCTGGCTATCAAACTGCCGCCTGATGAAAGGGGATGCCCGTCTCGCTGGTTAGCCGCCCCGACGTTTTGTAGCTTTCGCCCAGCGGCCGTGCCGTGAACCACGCCACAGTCATATCCAGCACGGTGGGGTGCGCTGGCTGTAGCTTGCACAGGGGCGCACCTCAAGCGGGGGTGGTGGGGGCTGGTTCACGGCCGCCGAGGAGCGGCGACAAGCGAATGGGGAGATAAGTCGGGCAGCGCACGCGGTCTGCCAGCGGGGGTCAACGGCCGTGTCTGTCCATCTGCCCACAAAATTTGGAAATGGAAACCCGCTGGGAGGCGTGGCGGAATTGGATCTGCATGAGATGGGTAGACATTTAATTCGGCCGTGGTTTGAACTGTGGAACCACATCATTGTAAAAATAAGTCGCGGGGTGGTGAGGGCAATGGTGATAAGAGTGTTCGCTTGTTCGGGAAGCTCACTCCAAAAACAGGGTCAATTCAGCGTCGCTTGGCAAGCGGAGAATGGCTTGGCTGTTACCGCATTCGTAGCGCATCAAATAAGGCCCCATTTGGTAAAGGCAATGCCTTCCCGTGGAGCGTGCAAGAAGGCCATCTCCTCCAAAATCTTGGCTGAGATTTCCGAGAGGCGCGGCCGTTTGTCGCCCATCCCACCACCCTCCAGCGACCGGAGCGCAGCGGCAAAAAAATAGCCAAATCAGGCACGCCAAGGAGAGATAAAAAAAGTGAAACCCCCGCTTGGGTTGCCGCCGAAGCCAAACCACGCCATACTAACCCAACGATGCCCAAAGCGCCAAACTGACGGGTTCGGCCGCGAGGCGCGATGGGGTGCGGCGCAAAATTTAGGTCAGGTGTGGCTCCCCTCGGGCAAGGTGGCGGTGGCGAGGCCAGAGCCGCGTGCGGCCGTTAGTTCGATGGGTTGGCCAGCGGCCGTGGCCTCCCAGCCAGACCACAGCATGAGTGGCAAAGTCAGGGTCGCCTCGGGGCTATGTACCACCACCCGCACACCTGTTTGTGGTGCGCTGGTTCATGAGGGTAGCCTCGGCCGTGCCCGCCGTTGGCTGCGCCCTCCACCGCTGGCCGTATTCCAGCCACGCACTGCTCACAGGCGGGTTGCACGGCGGGGTGAGGTATTCGTGGTTTATGGTCGTGCCGATGTTGCCCGTAAACCATTCGTATTGGGCTATGGCCTCGGCCGTCACTTCCTCGTCCACAATGGGCAAATAATCGGGCCGCAAGCCCCCCAAACTGGTAATAGCCACCCCCACAATCACCCCTGCGGGCACGAGCCGCTTCACCCACGCCCACTTGCCACTAACCACTAACCACTGCCCACTCACTCCGGGAACTGGGTAAAGGAGATGAGCGGCAGGCTATCCCACACGGGTTGGGAGAGGGGCATCATCATCAGGGTGGCAACGGCCATGGCCAGCAGGGCGACGGCCGCCCAGCCCGCCCCCTCGCGGCGGCGCACAATGGCCCACAGACCGCCCATCACCCCCAGTCCCAGTAAAACAGCTTGCAGTAGCCCCATGCGAAACGCTTGCAGGGCGTTGGTTTCGTAGCTAAACAACAAACTGGTTTGGGCGAGTTCGCCAAGGGGGCGGAAGTGGCGGCTGTAGTGGAAATAATCGGCCGTGATGCCATCCAACTGGGTGAATCCCTGTTCCGCCAAGGCGGGCCACCAAAACCACGCCGAAAGCACCAGCCCCAGCAAAGCTCCCCCAGCCAACCGCCCCAGTGTGGCCAGCCGCCCCTTGCTCTGCCACACCACCATCAGCCCCACCAGCAAGGCAAACGGGCTAAAGATGAGCGCCGAAATGTTGTGGCTGAGAACCAAGCCCGCATAAGCCAGTGCTAAGCAGAAAGTGCTGAGTGCTGAGTGCTGAGTCACCTCTGCGCCCCCGCTCCTCTGCTCCTCTGCCCCTCTGCTCCTCTGCTCCTCCGCTCCTCTGCCCAATTTCGCCATTGCTAACAAAACCAGCGGAAAAAACGCCATCGCCCAAAACTCGGCGATGGAATCGCCGCGCACGTAGACGTTGACGAGGTGGAAGGGGGCGAGGGTGTAGACGGCCGAACTTAGCAATGCGGCCGTGTCACTCCCCCACCAACGTTGGCCGAGCCGAAAAGTGCCCCACGCGGCCGTGAGAAACGCCGCCAACTGGCTCAACTGAAGCGCCCGCACCAAGCTAAAGCCCAGCAAACGGAAAAACAGGGCGATGTAGTAAGCGAGAGGGGTAGTAGTTGTAGAAGGGGTAGCCGTAGCCGTAATTGCTGTCGGGCATCCAGCGCACGGGAAAATGGCCGTCGCGCACGGCCGTTTCCATTTGGTGCAACCGTTGCAACAAAAAAGGGCTGTCGCCACCCCCACGGGTGTTCAACAGCCCTTCACCGCTCAGCAATGGCCACGCCGCTATAACAGCGACGACCAACGCGAGTAAGAGCAAACTATCAGCACGACGCATTGGATTCAATGAATAATGAGTAATTAATAATGAATAAACGTTCTTTTGTTACTCATTATTCATTATTCATTATTCATTCCATTACGCTTTCCGTTGTTGCATGACAACTACCGCCAGCAAGACCATGAGCAGGACAACGGCGAGGCCGATGACCCCGAGGCCGACGAGACCCCAAACACCCAAACCAGCACTCGAGGCGGTTTCGGTGGGTTGCAAGGCACCTTCGCCTTCAGTGGGCACGGCCGTTGCGCCAGCGGCTACGGTGGCAGTGGCGGTGGGTTGGGTGGCCACTTCGGTGGCAGGGGCAGCTTGTTTCACTCGGCTACCAAACTCAATCCCAACCGTCTTGCCCTCTTCTACATTGATAGTGATATTGCCCACGGTGGTCATTTCCAGTGTGCCGGGCACTGTTTGGGCCACTTGGTAAGCCCCTGTGGGCAACCCCTCAAAGCAGACAGGGGTGGCGGTGCCGGGCGAAACGCCTTCGCTGACAATGCCGCCACCTTGGGCAATGGTAAAGCGGATACCCGCCATGTACCCTTCATTGGTCTCATGCAAGCCGTTGGCATTGGTATCGCCAAAAGCGTTGATGCAGATGGAGCCACCTGTTGGGGTGGGGGTGGGGGGGATGGGGGTCGGGCTGGGCACGGGGGTTTCCGTGGGCACGGCCGTTGGCGCGGCCGTGGGGGGTACGGCCGTTGGTGGCACCACCACAGGCGGCGAAGTCGGTTGTGGGACAGGGGTATTGGTGGGTGGGGGAGCCGAGGTGGTCAGTTCCGCCTTGTCGAACCACGCATCCAAATGAGCGCGGCAAAAGCCCGTGCCCGTAAAGTCTGCCTCGACAAAAACGGAGATTTTGGCTCCTGTGGCCGTCGCTTCTACGGCCGTTTGTTGCCATGCATCGTGGGGGGAGATGGCATTGCTCCACACAATGGCCGAAGATGTCCACAACCCACTGCCTGTGGGGTTAATACCCATCCGAATGCGCGGGTTTGTGCTACGGTCAGAGGCGGCGGGGTATTGATCATTCGAGGTGCGGAGCCAACCCCACGCCGAGAAGCGGTAAGTGGTGCCGGCCGTTACGGCCACATCTTGCACCACCCCACCGCGCCATGTGTCGAATTGGTTGCCCACCGCTTGCGAACGTGCGCCATCTAAAATGATGGCGCCGTTAAATTCTGGCCCCCACTTGGGCTGGACGGAATAACGCCCCGCACAATCGGCGACTTTGGCCGCTTCTTCGTGCCACCGCCCCCAACCCTGTGCCGCCCCGTTGCTGTAAGGCTCTTCAAAGCTGGGGTTAGAAAGTAGATTGGTTTGGGCTTCCAACCGCTGAGGCATCTGCCCGAAACCCAAGATGGCTAATAAGGCAACCACGGCCAGCCATTGTAATTTGCGCATCTCTTCTCTCCTGAGAATAAATAGTTACTGGTTATGCGTTATTCGTTACTGGTTATTCGTTAGTAACTATTCGGAGATAGAGGGAACATGGTTGTTCCGCCGACTAAGGCTTCCTCTATCTCTACATCTTGCCCACGAATAGTTACATTCGTTATTGGTTCAATGCACCAGCACCCCAACAACGAATAACCAATAACCAATAACCTCTTTACGCCCGACGGCCGCTGAGGACGACGAGAATGACCCCGACGAGCAAAACGGCCGCAATCCCCACAATAATCCATGTGACAAAACTGGTGGAGGAGGCGCTCTCGGCCGCTTCGGTTGCCGCCGCTTCTATTTCGGCCGAGGTGGTTTCGGCGGAAGTTGTATTTTCGGTAGCGGCCGTGGATGTTTCACTGGTTGTCGTTGCCACCATAGCCACTTCGGCGACTTCTTCAGTGGTTTGGGCGGCTTGGGCGGCCGTCTCATCCACATAGCTCCCGAAATCGAGGCTAAAGTTTGCCCCGTCGGTGAGCGCTAGTGCCCAATCGGGGGCATTGCTGGCCATTTCGTTGGCGGCCAAGGAGCGGCTGATGCGGTAAGTGCCCGCAGGTAAGCCCTCAATGCAATAGGGTTCGGAAGCACCATCGGTAACGTAGTTGCTAATCACAGCATCGCCATCGGCAATGGTGAAGGCCACGGCCGCTTTCAGCCCTTCGCCCTCGTTTAGAACGCCATCGCGGTTGGTGTCATCAAAAGCCCGCAGGCAGACGGTGGCCCCAACAGGAGCGGCCGTTGGCTCGGGGGATGGCTCGGCCGTGGGGGCAGGGGTTGCCTCGGCGGCCGTTTCACCAGTGGTATCGCCAGAGCCTTCTTCGGTGGTGGTCTCTTCGGCCGTGGCTTTCGGCTCGGGGTCGGTTCGGCCGCAGGCGGGTCTACTTTGCCGATGATGTATTGTTCACCCACATTGATAAAGCTATCACGGGTGAGCGGGGGATTGAGTTCCAAGAACCCGTCCAACGTGAGACCAGCACGAGCGGCCAGTGCCCACATCGTATCGCCGGGTTGTACAGTGACCAAAATTAACCCTTCCGCATTGGGGGTAGGGGTAGGGCCGGGCACATAGGCAGGCGCGGCAGGAGCAGCCCCACTGCCTGTGCCCCCACCAGCGGGTGCAGAGCCTTGGCCAACGACGACCAATGAGGCTTCATCCCAATAAATATCGTTGTGCTTGCGTGGCTCGGCTGGGGCAGACCACATGAAGACGGTGACGGCCGTGCCTTGCGCCGCCGCTTCTATCTCGAAGGGTACATAATTGTCATACGGATTTTGGTAGCCCGACCAGACAATACTGCCCGAAAACGGGTTGGAACCACCTGTGGGGTCTATGCCAATCCGCATATTAACGGGTGTGGGGTAATCTGAGGGAATCGCATCACTGGCGGAAGACCATGCTTGCCCCCAGATGGTGTACTTGACCCGCGCATTGGCGGGCACGGTGACTCGTTGCCACATGCCGGCCGTGTGGGTGCTGTGGAAGGTGAAGTATTGCGCCGCTTGTACGCCCCCTTTCACCCGGTCAAGATAGGGGCAGGGTTGGCTGGGGCAAACGGGCTTGTATTCAGGCATCCGATTGATGAGTTCGCCATCGGTGGCGCTTTGGGAAACCCACCACGGGAACCAGCCATCGGGCATTTGGGCGGTGGTGCAAACGCCAAGCGTACAAGCCGCTTTTTGTTGGTCGGTTTGGGGAACAAACGAGCTGTATTGCCCATCAAAGCCGGGGTTAACCAGCAAGTTTTGCTGGGCATGGGCGATGGGTTGGCTGGCCACGGCCGCCCATAAACCCAAGGCCAATAAAATGGCCAGCGTCGGTAATAATCGAATTTGTCTCATAATCTTCTTCCTCGTCTGAATAAGTGCTAAGTAGAAAGTGCTGAGTGCGGTGAATAAAGTACAAAGTACGAATGACGAAGTACGAAATTAATCGGGGGCCATCGTAATTCGCCCTTTTTTCAATAGGCTCAGCACTTAGCTCTTTCTACTCTTCTAAAGGATTCTCGGGTTGGCCACTGGGGTAGAGACCAATCACGAGTTGGTGACGGCCGCTGTCATACGGTTCGGGTAGGGTGAGGTGGTGAATATCTTGCACGAGTAAATCGGGGCGCCATGTGGGGCTGGGCCAAAAACCACCTGCGGGGGGGGCATCGCTTTGGGCAATGAGTTGGCCTGTTTGCTTGTCTAACAGGTGGACAAATACGGTGAGGGGCGGCCGTTCTGCCGCCCCGTCGGTTGCTACTGTCCAGTGCAATTTCACCCGCAATACATCGCCATTTACCTCAAGTTGGGGTTCCGCCCACAGCATGTAAAAATCGTCGTAAACGGCCGCTGGTGTGTGGCCATTTTTAGACCACGGTTGAGCCGTATAGCGCACAAAAAGCGGGTAGGGAGTGGGTTCCAAATCTCCCCGTGCCCAAGAGCCTAATTCGGCCGAGACAATGGCTGGGCCGCGCACGAGTTGGGGCACGGCCGCCAGTAATTCCGCCTCATGTGGCCAGAGGTAAAACACCACGGGCGGGTCAAGCGGAGAGAGTGTTGGCTGGAAAAAGGTGGGGGGGTGTGCGGGGTGGAGCAAAAAGCGCACCGACGGCCACCCGCTCCAAAACCGCTCGTCGAGAACAACGGCCGTCTCGGGCGATTCGGCCAAAATGCGCTCCGCCAAATCTCGTGCCGCCGCCTCGAATAGATAGCCCGTGTCGGGCTGGCGAGCATACACAATAAAATAGTCACGCACTGTTAAGGTTAAACTAGCCAATAATAGGATAACCAGTATACCTTGTCGCCAAAGCGGAGCTAGTTTAGGCCATGCGGCGAAGTGTGACAACCCTATTGCAGGAAACATTAAGGTAGCTGGCAAAATACCTGCCACGCGCAAAAAGTGGGGCGTGTCCTCAGCGAAGATGGTGGGGCCGAGCATAACGGCCGTCCACAACAGGGCGGCCGTGGCCGCTGGCCGCCGCCAATGGACGAGGCACCAGCCCACCCCCCACACAAAAAAAATGGCCATGAGCGGGTCGAACAACGGCCGCCCGGCGGGGTTGTGGCGAATAATCTCATCCCCGTGCCAGAAAAAGAGGCCGAGGGCTGACCCAATTTGCCGTGCCAGCGTGCCCCACAAATCGCCGCCGTTAATGTCGGGGTGCAAAATCGAGACTTGGCCGACGCGCCCCAAAATCATCTCGGGCTGTTGCCATGTAAGCAGGGCGAGGGGGGCGATGATGATGGCGAAGCCAACGGCCGCCCACGCCAACCCCGGCCAAAACGGCCGCCAATTTTTTTGCCACAACAGGTAGGCCATCAGCACGACGAGGAGAGCGGGGGTGAAGCGCACGGCCGCGTAGCTGTAAAAGGCAAGGGCGTAGATGGCTCCTGCGGCCATCCATAGCCCGTTTTGTTGCCGCCGATAGGCGAGGGTGGCCAGCCATGCGGCCGTGGCCAGCAGGGGAACCATCAGCCCCACGCGCAGGCCGATGCGGCCGAGGTGCATGGGCCACAGGGTGACAGCCCACAGCCATGCGGTGAGCAAGCCGACCCGCTGGCCAAACCATTCGGCGGCCAATTTGTAGGTGGCCAAGGTGGTGAGGATGCCGACGACGGCCGCGCCCATGCGCAAAGCGAACGCGGTGCGCCCCCAAATGCCTACGGCGAGGGCGGTGAGGTAGATGTAGAGCGGTTCGCGGCCGTTGTTGGCCGTAAAAAAAGGGCGTGTTGCCCTTGCCAAATGCCGAGCGCGTCGAAGCCGTTGTACGCTTCGTCGCGGTATAACCCGCTGGGCACATCGCCCAATTGCCACAGGCGCAGAAATGCGGCCACACCAAGAATGAACAATAAGAAAGCCCATCTCGAGCGAGATAGGCTTTCCAAAAAGCGTTTTATGGTCGTTGGAGCGGTGCGCTTCATTCAGCGTCTCCTTGTCAAATCGGGGTCAGTATAGCAAAATAGCCTCTTGTGTCAAACGAATCCAGAGGGGGAGCAGGTGGTCAGTCTTTGGTTTATGTCAACAAAACTGAGCATATCCTTACCAATTCCCAATGCCCTTTATGAATACCATTACCCTTTCCCAAAACGGCCGTGTGGCCACCCTTTCCCTTAATCGCCCCGAAGTCCACAATGCCCTCAACCAAGAGTTGATGGCGGAGATGGCCGCCGCCTTACAGCAGTTGGCGCAAGATGACAGCGTGCGCGTTGTGGTGTTGGCGGCCGTGGGGGGCACTTTTTGTGCGGGCGGCGACCTGAAGATGATGCGTGAGGCGGCCGATTACACCTTTGAGCAAAACAAAGCGGGCGGTTACGAGATTTTTGATTTGCTGGGCACGATGAGCGAATTTCCCAAGCCGTTGGTCGGCCGAGTGCAGGGGCACGCCCTTGGGGGTGGGGTGGGGTTGCTCAGTTGTTGCGATATTGTGGTGGCGGTGGCCAAGGCGCAATTTGGCCTGACTGAATCGCGGCTGGGGATTGTGCCGGCCGTGATTTCGCCTTATGTCATCAACAAAATTGGGGTGAGCAACGGCCGACAACTCTTCCTGACAGGCGAGCGGTTTAGCGCCGATTACGCCCGCCAAGTTGGCCTTGTGCATTATGTGGAACCCGATGAGGAGGCTTTGGATGAGCGCATTACCGAGCGAGTGGGGGAATTGCTGATGGCTTCGCCCCAATCGCAGGCGGTGGCCAAGCAACTCATCCGCACAGTGGCGTATCAGCCCATTCCCGCCATGCGGGAGTACACCGCCCAAACGATTGCGGAGTGCCGGGCGAGTGAGGACGGCCGTGAGGGGGGAGCTTCCCGAGCGGCCATTTTGCACGCTTATCCGACTTTATGGGGGGAAGATTTGGCGAATACATGGGCTTATTATCAGTTGCACCGCCCAGAAATTGACCAGCAAATTGCATTTAACCTAGCCCATGTTCCACAAAATTCTTGTTGCCAACCGAGGCGAAATTGCCAAACGCATTTTTGCCGCTTGCCGCGAACTCGGCGTGCGCTCCGTGGCCATTTATTCCGAGGCCGATGCTGGTGCGCCGTGGCTGAAAACGGCCGATGAAGCCCACCCCCTCGGCGGGGTCACGGCCGCTGAATCCTACCTGAACCAGCACAAAATCTTCGAGATAGCCCATAAAACAGGGGCGCAAGCCATCCATCCCGGCTACGGCTTTTTGAGCGAAAACGCCGAGTTTGCGGCCAACTGCGCCGCCCACGGCCTCAAATTTATCGGCCCCTCGCCGCAAGCCATGCTCGCCTTGGGGAGCAAGGCCAACGCCCGCGAGGTGGCCGTGCGGGCAGGCGTGCCCGTCATCCCCGGCGTGGACGGGGCGGGGCTGAGCGCGGCCGAATTGGCCCAAGCGGCCGTGCAACTCGGCTACCCCGTCCTCATCAAGGCCAGCGCGGGCGGGGGGGGCAAGGGAATGCGCGTGGTCGAGTGGTCGGGCGATTTTATGGATGCGTTGCAGGCGGCGCAGAACGAAGCCCGCAACTCGTTTGGGGATGACCACATCATTGTGGAGAAGTTTTTTGCGGCCATTCACCATGTCGAGGTGCAGGTGTTGGGGGATGAACACGGCCGCCTGCTCCACCTCTACGAACGGGAATGTTCCATTCAGCGTCGCCACCAAAAAATTATCGAGGAGTCCCCTTCGCCGACCATTGATGAGGCGACGCGGCAGAAAATGTGCGCGGCGGCCGTGGCCTTGGCCAGCCAAGTCGGCTATGCCAGCGCAGGGACGGTGGAATTCATGTACACGGGCGAGGGCAAGTTTTACCTGCTGGAGATGAACACCCGCTTGCAAGTCGAGCATCCCATCACCGAGGCGGTGACGGGGGTGGACATTGCCCAGTGGCAAATTCGCATTGCGGCGGGGGAGCCGCTCGGTTTGCGGCAAGAGGATATTCGCCAGCAGGGGCACGCCATCGAGTGCCGGGTCTATGCGGAAGACCCCGCCACCAACTTTTTGCCCTCCACGGGCACGTTGGCGCATGTGCAATGGCCGACGGGCGGCCGTGTGCGCGTAGACGAGGGGGTGGCCACGGGGTCGGTGGTTTCGCCCTATTACGACCCGATGTTGGCCAAGGTGATTACGTGGGGGCACGGCCGTGCCGAGGCCATCTCGGCCATGCAGGCGGCGTTAACGCAAACGGCCGTGCTGGGGGTGACGACGAATATCCCTTACCTGTTGGCCATCTTAGAGGAGGAGCAGTTCCAGCAGGGGCAGACGACGACGCATTATTTGGCGGAAAAGTTTCCCAATTGGGTGGATGAGGCTCCGCTGGATGAGGAAATTTGGCTGGCCATCGCCGCCTTTGAGGCGTTGCAGGGGCGGGGGGGGGGAACGGCTGAAGCCGCCACTACGAACGGGTTTAGTGACCCGTGGGCGTTGATTCGGGATTGGCGGAATGTGTAGGGGCAGGGCTTGTGTTTGTTTCTCTTTGGGCGACAATGAACAAGGGGCAATGAACAATGAGCAAAATTAAGTTGGTGGTGCAAAATGAGGAGCAGGAGTTGGATGTGACCAAGCGGGGGGAGCGGTTGGTGGTGCGGCGGGGGGAGCAGGAGTGGGAGTTGACGGTGCAGGAGGTGAAGGGCGCGGCCGTGACCTTGGAACACAACGGCCGTCTCATCCACTTTGCGGGCACACGCGACCCGCACCGCCCCAGCCACCGCCAATTATGGGTCAACGGCCGCACGATTCGCTATGAGCGGATTGAGAAGCGGGGTGGGGGGCAATCGGCCGAAAAAGGCTCCCTCTCGGCCAGTATTCCGGCCGTGGTTTCGGCCGTGTTGGTGCAGGTGGGGGATGAGGTGCAGGCGGGGGATAAGCTGATTTTGCTCGAATCCATGAAGATGATTATCCCCATCACCGCCCCCGAGGCGGGCACGGTGCAGGAAATCCGTTGCGCGGTGGGGGATTCGGTTCAGCCGGCCGTGCCGCTCATAGTGCTGAGTTAACAGTGCTGAGTCTACTGAAAAAGGACGAATTACGAAGTACGAAGTACGACATCCCTCGAGTAATTTCGTACCTCGTACTTCGTCCTTTGTACTTTTTCACCGCACTCAGCACTTCCTACTGTCTTTGGCGGTGAGCCAACTCCTCCTCGACGATTTGCACAACCATCCCATCTAGGGATGTGACATCGTAGCTTCCTTCTTCCACAGTCATATCTGTTTCGGTGCCTGTGGTGCCAGCACCGCCTGCGCCGTAGGTGAGGAAGAGGAATTTGCCGCCTGTGTACTGCGCTAGTTGGCGGAAGACGTATTCCGCTTGAGGATCGGTGCCACTGCTGGCGATGGCGTAGATTTTAATGCCGCGCTCGGCCGCTTCAACCATCTCGAGGGCGTAATTCGTCTCTTGGTCTTCGTAGATGAGTTGAGGGGGCGCGTCGGCAATGAGGAAGACGAGACTAATCGTCTCTTCTACGCGCCATTCGGGCACATGAATGGCCTTGAACAAACCTTCGTTGAGGTCTTCGGGGTAATCGCCACCGCCAGCGGCCTGCACTTGGAGCAACCCTTCCTCGAAAAAGTTGATGTCGGGGGTGAACTCGAAGGTGCGGGTGGTGTATTCGTCGCCTCGGTCGCGGTAAACAGTCATGCCATAGCGCACTTCGACGGGTTGCTCGAGGGCGTTGATGCGGCGGGCGATGGATTGGACGTTGGCGGTCAGTTGGTAGATTTCGTCGGCCATACTGCCCGTGGTGTCAATCAAAAAGTGGATGTCGAGGCGGGTCACGGCCGCTCCGTCGTTCCCGACAGGGTGGTTGATGACCCAAATGTTGTTAGAACCACCACTGGGCAACGCTAATTCGGTGGTTTGGCCGCCAAACTCGGCGCGGATGAGGTATTCGGCAGTTTGCTGGTTGGCGGGCAGGGCGCGGGGGAAGAAGTAAGCAAGGCCGTTGCTCATCGTGCGCAATGTTTGCACCACCTCGCCATCCACGACGACGCGCAGAACTGCGCCCAACACGGGAAAGCCCGTTGGGTCTAGCACGGTGATTTGGTGGCGTTCGCTGACATCCACGGGCAGAATGGCGGGGCCGCTGTATTCGCGCTGATAGGTCATGTAGGCATCCCATTGGGCGTTGTCGTCTATGTTGCCTGCGGTCAGTTCGGTGTTGATGGGCAACGATTCCTCGACCACTTCCCCAGCGGAGGGGGGGGCAGAAGCTGTGCCCAACGGGGCGGCCGGGGCGGCCGATTCTGGCATTGATTCGGTGGCGGCAAAGCCATCATCGGCCGTGCCACCGCCCTCGCCTCGCACCGCTTCACTTTCGGCCGAGCCAGCACCGGGCACGGCCGATTCATCTACCCAGCCTGTGCCGTTGGTCGCTTTGGGGCCATCGGTGGGGGTATGAGGGCTTCCCCCTTCGCCACTTTCGGTGGCACCTGCGGCCAGCGAACCATCTTCGACCATCACTTCAGTGACCACAACTTCGACTTCGCGAGTCACTTCAACTTCGACTTCGACCACGGTTTCGGTGCCAGTTTCAACCTCTACCACTTCGGTTTCGGTGACGACGCGGGTGACTTCGACGATTTGTGGCTCGGCCATGCCGCCACAACTGGCCAATGCGATTAGTAAGAGACTCATTCCCAGCCAAAGAGCGATTTTGCGTTTCATCTTGCCTCCTGTTTGCGAGTAAAAAGTAAAATGTAAAAGGTGAGAGGTTCCTGTTTACCCAAACGACGGAGGCGGCCGTTTTGTTTCATGGATGCAAACTGGCAAAAAAAGACCCCCACTCGGGCGAGTGAGGGCCTTTTCGTCACTTGGGAGTCAGGAGGTAAACTCGCCAGCAACAAACCGACGCGGGTTGTACAAAAACGAGGAGGGGATGCACGTCCCTAGCTTCGGCCGAGGTGTTCCAGTCGCGTTTCTCTCGTGCCAGTTTGGGGGGAGGGGTTCCTCGTTTTTCTTCCCGACCAAAGCTGTCTATGTTTTATCCTGAAAAGATTAGATTCTCAAAAGAAAAACGTTACAGTTTTGTAAGAAACGGGAATTTGTCGAATTATTGTCTGGTTTATTCTAAAAGATAGAGGGTAGAGATAGAGATAGAGGGCCGCTTAGTCGGCCAACTGCTATGTTTCCCTCTATTGTGTAAAGAATTCCTCTACTCGAGTAAGTAGTGAGTAGTGAGTAGTGAGTAGATTACTACTTCACTATTCACTTTTCATCCGTGAGGATGTGAGCACTCTCATACCCAACTATCTCTATCTCCCGTCTCCATCTCTCTTCCCAAACACATCCAGCCAGTCGTTAATCTCATCGTTGGAGAGTTTGTCGGTGCTGAATTTTTGTTTGGCGGGGGGTGTTTTGGGTTTAGGAGGCTGGCCGGGTTTCGGTTTGGGGTCGGCCGCGAGTGTGGGGATGGGGGCGGGGTGATTTTCCAGCCCAGTTTCGGGCACATCGCCAAAGACGGCCAGCCATTCGGATAGCTCTTCTTGGTTGATGGCGGGTTCTTCTTTGCGTTGCTTGGGCGTGGGGGGTGATGGTGGCACGGCGGGGAGGCGGGTAACGGCGGCGGCCCGCTTTCGGGCACATCGCCAAAGTAGGCCAACCATTCGGCCACATCTTCGGGGCGAATTTCTGGTTGGGGGAGTGCCCGGGTCGGCGGTGGCTCCGGGGTCGGGCGGGGGGGCGAGGCGTTCGGCCGCTTCGGCCGCCATGAGCGCGGCAAACTCCTCGGAGAGAACGTAGCCAACGCGACGTTTGCGGGCGGCGGCTAAAATCTCGTTGTCGCTGGTGATGAGGGTGTACGCTTGGCGGTTTTTGAGGACGCGCAAGGCGCGAATGAGCAAATCATCCGCCTTTTGGCCCTGCCGGGCGTAGTAAACGCGGATATTGGGAGCCGTAATGGGCGTGTGCCAACCCCCAAAGTCGCCGCTGTCGAAGAAGAGTTCGATTTGCCGCCTTTTATCGCCCGCCGCCCAATTGTGGAGACGGCGCACCAACTTCTCCTCGTCGTTGGGGTCGGCGAGTTTAATATCGGGCATTTTGCCGATGAGGTTGTGGCCGTCTATGAGGTAGATCATGGGAGATTATGAGCCTTAAGCCTTAAGCCGTAAGCTGTAAGCCCCAGCGACTAGCTTATGGCTTACGGCTTACGGCTTACAGCTTATGGCTAAAACAGCCAGTCGTTGGCATCTTCGACTTGGCTGGTGTTGGGAGGGGTGGATTTGGCGGCCGAGGAGGTTCGTTTCATATCCTCGTAGAATTCATTGTCGTAGCGGCGGGATTTTACGGGGATGGGCATCTTGACCCCCCAGCCGAGGAGCAACACTTCTTCTTTTTCTTGCAGACGAGCCAACATGCCGCGCAATTGGTCGCGGCCGGCCAAGCCCGAAAGGACGGCGCGGATGTCATCTTCGTCGCCCAGCCAGCCTGTGATGCGTGTGCCGACTTGGGACATGATTTCATCGTCTATGGCGGACGGCCGCTGGTCAATAATCAGCAAGGTGACGAAGTATTTGCGCAGTTCGCGGGCGATGATGCCGAACGCTGTTTGCCCCGCAATGTGGGGGGCGAGCAGTTTGTGGGCTTCTTCGATGGCGATGGTCAGCGGCCGAGGGGCGGGTTTGCCAAAGCTCTTGTGGTCTTCGGTTAGCTTGACCCAATGTTCGCGAATGCGGCGGGTGAGAATGTTGGTGACGAGCAGGTAATCTAAATCGTTGTCGTATTCGCCGAAGCTGAGGATGACGTGACGGCCGTTTTCGAGTTTGTTGACGATAGATTGGACGGCATCTCCGCTGGGGCGTTCGACGACATACGCTTTGTCGGCGATTTGTTTGAGGCGGCGGTGCAACGCTTCGGCCGCTTTCTCGTTGATATTGCTTCCCCGCGCCCAGTAAGCGACAGAGTTGGGGGCGGGCACGCTTTTGCCCGACTCGGGGTCGGTTATGGTCGCGCCGGGGTCGAGGGCGATGAACTGTTTGAACCAATCGCGGCCGAAATCGCGAATGAGGGCGCCGAGGGTTATGCTGGCCGTGTCGGTTAAATTCAGTTGGGAGGCGATGAGTTCGATATCGGCCGTGGTGAAATCGCTCATAGCCAACTCCAAAGTAAAATCGGGTTGGTTGCCACGCACTTTGGCCTCCTTGCCAAGGGCGGCCACCTGCACCTTTTGGCCAAAGAGGGAGCGCAATCCTTTAACCGACTGCCCTTTATCGGAGTCGAGGTCATCGAAAGCGTATTCGTTGTGCATGTCGAAGACGAGGGCGGCGGCGACATCTTCTTTCATGAGGCCCGCGAGAACCATGCGGGTGAGGAAGCTCTTGCCCGTACCTGTGGCGCCGAAGATACCACTGGAGCGTTGGACGAGTTTGCGCAAGTCTATGCGGACGGGGTGGCCTTGTTCGATGGTACGGCCGATTTCAAACATGCCCGCTTTGTCTTCGCCAAAGATTTGGGCGACATCGGCCGCATCGGCCAAGCGGACGGGGGCGTGGTGGGCGGGCACTGTTTTGACGGGGCGCGGGCCGGGGTTTTCACGGCCGCTTTCCACCCGTTCGCGCCAGTCGAGCAGTTCGGCGGGGTCGTCGGGGCCTCTATCCATCATCAGGGTGGCGTAGATGTTGAGGGTGGTGTAGAGGGTTTTGCCGAGCAGAGCGGCGCGGAGGGCGGGCTGAAGGCGGTCGCTTTGCTCGTCGGCAAAGCGGGGGTCGGTGGCGCCGAGTTGCAGGTCGGTGACAAGGCCGTAGAAGCGCCAACGGCCGCTATCGCAGACGACAAAACTGCCTTCTTGCACTTGGTCGGCGGGAATGGTGAGCCGCACGCGCAAGCCTTCTTTTAGCCCGCCGCCAACGATGTAGCCGATGTTTGGTGATGTGTCCATGTGGTGTGTATTGGTGTATTAGTTTATTGGTTTATTGGTGTATGGGAGGCGTAATAGACGGATACACCAATAGACCAATAAACAATTAGACAATTTCGGGCAAGGCGGCACTAAGCGCTTCCAGCGTGGGGATGAGCAGGTCGTAGTTACTGCGCAGGAGTTCGATGAGTTCGGTGACGGCCGCCATCGCCCAGACTTGGTCACGGCCGCGTCGTTCGTAGACATCGAGCACATGGGCGACGAGGAGTTGGTCTACGGGCACGCGGTTGAGCGGAGCGCGGAGGACGAGGCGCAGATAGCTGAGCATCCCTTGGCTGTTGGGTTCGCTAAAACGGCAAATTTCGTCGGGGTCGGTGCAAAGGTGGACGGGGTCGAGGTTGAGGGGCGGCCGTGGGGGGAAACCGTGTTGGATGGTTCCGTTGCGGCCGTAACCAATAATCAAGACGCTCATCTCGACGGGCAACATCCTGTTCAGCCGTTGGTCTTCGATAATTTCAGGGCGTGGGCTTTCCGTCATCACCAGCCGTTGGATGAGTTGGTCGTCGTCTATGAGAATGTCGTAGATGAGACCGTAGATCGCTTCGCGGCCGTTGGGGGCGGCTTTGACCAAACTGCCAAAGCCCGGCTCGGTGAGCTGGTTGACGCGGCTCCCAATGGCAAAGCCAGCGGTGCTGGCGCGGAGAACACGGCCGATTTCGGGATTAGTCATTTGTCATTTGTCCTTGGTCATTTGTGGTTGGTTGTTGGAACAACTTGAGTCGTCCATCAGTGCCCTTTGTTCATTGTTCGCACGCGGCAAAAAAAAAAAGCCCGAATTTGTTGTTTTGCTTCTTTAGGCCTTGCTCATTGTTCAAAGCGTTTCTTTTCACTGCGGGCAAACAATTTGGTTTGGGCTTTGGCCGTAATGGCGGCCGTGTCGAGGCCGTATTCGTCCATTCTTCTGCCGATGCGAAATTCTAGCTCCTCTTGGTCGCGCCGTTGCACCACTGCTACTTCATCCGCCCGCGTAATCACGTAGGGGTAGTTGCCGAGAATGCAACATTGGTCGTAGAGCAGGGCATGGATGGCGGCCACGGCCGCTGAATCTTGCGCCACCCAATGAGGCAAGTCCACCCGTGCAATGTTGTTGATGGTTTGCCCTGAATTGAAGTAGAAGAAACAGACTTTGTTGTCGCGCCCAAAGCGTTTGTTGGCGAACGATACTTCCATGAAGAGCTTGCTACGCTGTCCCGGCTGGAGCAAACGGCCGTACAAGTCCACATCGGTCAGCCCCGCCCACTCGCCCATGTCGTTCAGGTCGTTGGGATTGCGGTCGGGGTGGATGCCGCGCAACATGGCCATCACCGAACTTTTGCGGGGGCTATCAATATAGCCCGCCAGCCACGCGCCCGCTTGTTGGATGCGGCGCATATGCCCTTGCCACTCCTCCACCACTTCGTGCTTGAACTTGGGGGCGAGTTCGCCCGTGGGCACATAGAGCAAGCGTTGGTCCATGATGGCCAACAGGGGGATGTCCGCCTCTTTTTGCTCGGTGGCATGGAAAGCGAGCGCGTCAATTTCGTTTAGATCGCGCTGGATAGTGATGCGGGCGTAGTTGGTAAATTGGTCGTCGTCGAGTTCTATTTCGGTGGGGAAGAGGAGGGTTGGCTCGCTGAAGGGCTGGGGGGGGCGGGGTTGGGCATCGGCCGTTTTTTGGCCGTGGTAATAGATGATGCCGCCGATGTTGATGAGGTAGTAGGTGAAGGCGGCGTGGCGGTCGGGCACGATTTGGGAGCCATCGGCCGCGATAATCGTCGCGCAGGGGGGCAGATGGCTTTTGGTGAAGGGCACGGCCTTGTCTAAGGCTTGCTCATCGTAGTGCAAGGGGTGGGCAGAGCCGCGAAACGGCCGTGGTTGGGCACTGTTCAGGACGCTGTTTTCGAGGTATTCCTGTTGTCGCTCTAGCTCCTGCCACGCCAGCCGTTTGTCTTGCACAAATGCCAAAACATCGGCCAAGCGGTCGTGGCGGGTTTGGTTGCGTGCCCCGGCCGTGCGGGCCATTTCGTCTACTTTTTCGGTCAGCTTTTCAAAGTCGAGTGGCATGGGTAAATTCTAGCACACATGAGCGGGAGAGAGGAATGGGAAACCTCCCAAGGGCTTCTAAAACCCTTGGGTTCTTTAATTCGGGGGAAGGGGCAACTGTTGGGATTGTCCCTAGATGGGCATAAGACCCACTCCTACCCCAAATGGGGGGGATAAGTTGCGGCGCAAACGTTGGTAAGGGTATCAGGGAGCGATGGAAGCAGGGCGGCCGTCTATTCTGTCCTCAAAGTGAGCGGTGGCGTGAACTGGAAGGCAAACAGTTGGCGGCTATCGCCAAAGTAGGCAAAGAGTTGATTGTTTTCGTTGGCGGCCACATAAAAGCCACGGTCAGCTTGTAAATGGACGTTCCCCGACGTGAATTGCACTAAAACAGTTTGCTCGGCCGTTGCTGTATTTAACCCAATCAGTGTGGCTGACTCGGTTAAAAGAAGGCGAATTCATTGGCAATCGCCACATTGCTAATCACTATTTCATCAGTTTCCCAGCACAGTACCAGTTTGGTCATCAAATGCTTTGAGACGGCCGTTTGTTCCCCCTGCATGGGTGCGAACCAACCACGTATCATTGACCACCAAAGGGGGCTGTTGCACATTTGGAAGTTATCCACCCAAAATCGGATAGACGTTAGATTGTTTTCGGCCGTTTCTATTTGTTCCATCCCGCTCTGATTATACAAAAAGGCATAACTGGCTGAAGGTTCAAGGAAGGAGTGGGAAGGCTCTAAATCTATTTTTTTCTAATTGGGCGATGCTTTTCCCTGTAGCTGTTTCTAAAATGTAAATAGCACTTGAGCTAGAACCTCCATCCACGACAACTTTATCGCCCAAGGCGGCCAGTTGCATGACTTTATAGGTTCCTGCAATGGGCGTATTCAGATGATAGTCCCAGAATTAATGTCATAGGCGATTCCGCCACCTGCCCCCACTAAAGAATCTGTCTGTGGCCCCCTTTTGTACTTGTTTGATAGCCAAAATATAGCTTTTTATCATCATGGGTCATCAATGTGAGGGGAAAATCAAGCCGAGGTCAATTCGTTCGCGGCTAATTTTGTTGTTGTCGTTGCTTATCACGAACAAATTACTCGCAAAACATTTATCTGGTGCTCCATAAAAAAATAGCCGACTGTTATAAGCAACCAAATGGCTAGAAGCAGGATGCTGGGCACTGTAAAGCTCCGCTTCGACCCATTCTAGAGTGATATTGTCTGAATGAGAATGAACGGCTCGCAGGCTTATTGGCTCTGCCCAACATGAGGTGGTCTCTCTGTTGGTTAAAAGCCAAAACATCCATGCACAAAAGAGAAAGATTGCGAATCCAACGCCTTGCCACCTTTTGACTATCGCATTTGTCATTTATTCTGTCTCTAAAATTGGTGGTGGGGTGAACTGGAAGGCAAACAGTTGGCGGCTTCATATAAATAGATAATTATGTATTTATCTGTAACAAGAAGAGGGTATTGCACACACATACAACGCCAGGGTTCAGGGGGTTCCCCCTCTAATTCAACATATCCAACCATTTCATCTCTTTCCTTGTTCCAAACCTCTAGTCTTAATTCAGGTGACACAAAGAAATACATATCCTGATGTTTTATAACATTGCTAACCGCCTTGTCACGACCCAAATCGTAGAGGTAATCTCGGTATATGTGTTTTAATATGCCAATGTTGGTTTTTGTTCGCACATGGGGCCAATCCCCCATTGCGACATCTATAACGGCTTTGCGCTCAATAGAACTATGTCACCTCCACCCGTGATATAAATATGATCCTCCCCTGCTCTTATTGTGTCGATAAGAGCCATTTCGTAAGTGTTTCGCCACACCTCTTTGCCATCATCTATTTGATAGGCAACAACACGAATGGTTCCGGGCTTGATTCTGAGGCAACGGATATAACACTCGCCACAAAACAAATTCTTCGTTAACATCTATGGCCGATCTGGAAGAGTTATTTGGTAGTGCAAGTTCCCAATTGATAGCTCCTGATTGTAAATCAAGGGAAGTCAACCGATAGTTATATTCAAAATTATTTCTTCCAAACAACAATAAATCATCACCCAATTGAATCAAAAATCGTTTGTTGCTGTAAAGCCAGTCTGGGGATTTGACGACAGGGATAAAAATACCCGTTTTTGCCCACAGTGGCACGATATTATCTGATACCAAAACTACATCCCTGTTTTTAACAGGAGAGGTGATTTGGTACGTGATAATACATGCGATAATGCCTATTAGGAGAGCTATAGAAATGTTCTTTTTGAGACTAGACATCATGTTGGTTGAAGTAACAATTTATTCGATACCCTCTAGTGGAGTGAACTGAAAGGCAAACAGTTGGCGGCTATCGCCAAAGTAGACAAAGATTTGATTACTCTCATTGGCGGCCACGTAAAAGCCACGGTCTTCGCCCAGTTGTACCTGAGCGGGGGTGAAGGTGACGGAAGCTATCGTTTGGCCTGTGTGCAGGTCGGCCGCGATAAGTTCGGCCGAGGGCGACAAGTAAAAAAAGGCCGATGGGGAAGCAACCACATTGCTGAGGACAAATTGGTTTAACTCCCAAATTGTATCCCCTGTTTCGCTATCTATGCGCTTGATTTGCCCCTGAACATGCCCCTCACGGGTTCTAATCAACATATCCCCATCTGCCAAAATAACAGGGTTTTGCCACACATTGCTCAATCTGGCCGCCCAAAAATCCACTGCAGGCGTTGATTTATCATCACTGAACCAAAACCCCATATTTCCCCCAGCTTGATAATAAGGCCCTGTCGTTGCATAAGTTTCGACAATGGCTCCTGTTTGACTATCCAGCAAATAGTAGCGGCGTGCAAAATCACTATCAATGGCTACTTGTTGAGGATTGGCAAACAAAGACTGAATTTGTCTTGTTCCAGAGATAATTTTGCTCCAAGAAACAACTTCTTGGTCAATATCATAAGCAATAATACCTCCCGCCCCTTCCAAAGAGCTATCAATGGCTTTGCCAGTTCCATGATGGCCAATAAAAATATGGTCTGGGCTATAAACCATAGCAATACCGCTATGGGATGGAAGCGGAATGACATCGTTATCTAAAATTGCCTCCAGTTACTAAATCTATTTTAGCCACCGCCATCGTTTGGCAAGCATCGGTGGTGCCAAAAAAGTAGATGGCTTTCCCTGCAAAAAGGGGGCTACTAAGCTCATCGGTGGGGATGTAGATTTGATTGGTGATCCAAATTGGTTGAAATCCTGAGTTATTCTCGATTTTCCGGGCATAAACGGCCGTTCCCCAACAATCATTAAACGACCTTCCTTCTATCCCATAAATAGCCCCACCAATATCAGTCCAAATGAATATCATGATAATCGTTATAATGCCTATCAAGACAATATGAAAATTATCTTCCACCCACTCTTTCCTACGTCGTTTCATGTGATTCATGTAATCCTCAAGAACATACCTAAGTTTTTACTTGCCAGAAGTTGGCAAGGCAAATTAGAAGGCACACAGTTGGCAACTATCGCCAAAGTAGATGAAAGAGCCATACAAGTAGACATATGGGGAGGATATGATGGGCACAGAGGAATGAGAAACCTCCCAAGGGCTTCTAAAACCCTTGAGGAGATGGGCAAACGAGAGATAAAACGAACCTAAGGGGGGAAATTGGGGTGACTAGGAAGGAGCTGTATACGACCGCCGCGCCCGTTCGCTGGTGCGTGTGCCGCCCGCTTGCTCATATTCGTTGCTGTCCTTGCCATACACCACGCCCACGGCCGCCAACATCCGCGCCGAAAGCGTGTTTAACTCCTCTTCACTTTTCTGCAAATCATTCAGCAGAGCATCTAAATCAGAAAGCATCTTGTTATAAGCCGCTAACTTAGCCTCTGTCTCGGCAATTTTGGCCTTATAACCAACTAAAGTTACGCCATTGTTCAAATCAAGGGTTTCATCAACAGATGACAGCGAGGTTGCTCGCAGTTTCGCCTTATCAAGTGCCGCCGAAGTGCGTTTTTGACGTGACATCAGGTATTCTCCTTTTAGAGTGGAAATAGATTAATCGTATCAGACCCTATGAATGGCTTTGGGGGGGAGGTGGCTATCTATCCCAGTTGGCGTTGCCTGCCCATCTCTCGCCCGAATGACTTTCCCAAGGCTTCCATAAGCTCCAACATTGGGCGCATTTTAGCATAAAAAAATGGGGGAAGGGAAGCCCCCAAAATAAATCGTTTAAGGGGTATTTGGTTGTCGTTTTGGTCTGGGCAAAATCTATTTTGGGGCAGATGAAATCTATTTTGGGGCAGGCAAAAAGAGCTTTGGGGCAGGCCAAAAGCCTTTTGAGGTTAGCAAAAAGAGCTTTAGGGCAGGTAAAAACTGTTTTGGGGCAGATGGAATCTATTTTGGTGCAGGCAAAAGTTCTTTTGGGGCAGACAAAAATTGTTTTTGAGCAGATAAAAAGCCTTTTGGGGTTAACAAAAATACGTTTGGGGCAGACCAAAACTCTTTTGAGGCAGACAAAAACACGTTCCAACCAAACCGTTGGTGGGGTGGGGCTGGGCGGAACGGATGTGATGCAAACCATATCCCACCCCACCCCGCCCGACCCACCCCAGATGTTCCACCACCACGTTTTTCGCGGGGGCAATGCGGGTGAGTGGCACGGCTGACGGGTTTAGATGCTCTTCGTTCGCGTAACGGCCGTGCCCCCCACCCCTACAACGCCGCTCCCACCACGAACCCTCATTCACAATTAACCATTCACCATTCACAATTCACAATTCCCCCACCCTATTCCTCCAACCATGTGGTGTCGTAGGGGCGGGGGGGCGGCATATGGTGTTCATGCAAACCATAAAACAGTCGCTTGCCGCCCGCTCGCCCACGGAGCCACCCCGCCAATGGAAATACAATCAACCCAACCCGTTCATACGTTCTTCGTTGGCATTACACGCGCCCAGCCCACGGGCGAGCGGGCGGCGAGAAGAATAACGGTGTTCTTCGTTCGCGTCATGCGCCGCCCCCCCGCCCCTACGAAATCGCGCAAACCACAAACCCCCATTCACAATTAACCATTCCCAATTCACAATTCACTATTCCTCCCCCCGAAACTCGGCCGCCAGCCCAAACGACTCCCGCGCCGCCGCCTCATCCCCCAACGCCACCCATGCGCGGGCTTGCCACTCATACACCTCGGCCGCTGTCCCCCCCGAATCCAACGTCGCCTGCGCCAACGCCACCGCTTCGGCCGCCCGTCCCACCGCCACATACGCCTCAAACACCCCAAACTGATACCACAACATTCGCCACGGCAAACCCAACACCCGCGCTTGGTCAAAAGCCACGGCCGCCTGCTCATACTGCCCCCTCTCCACCAGCACCGACCCCAAATTAAACCACACAAACGGGTCAGACGGCCGTGCCTCCGCCTCCGCCTGCAAATCAAGCAACGCCCGCTCCCACATAATCTCCTCCACCCACACCTCCCCCACAATTCCTTGCACAGCTTCCGCCTCGGCGGGTGGGTACAGGACGAGATACGGCCGATTAAACACCGCCCACTGCGCCGCGAACTGCTCATAAGGAACCTCTATAAATGTATACGGCTGAGTCGCCCCCGTTCCCACATACGAATCAGCCACCAGCCACACCTGCGCCCCCTCATCATACCCCACCAGCAAGCGATAATGCCCCAAACCATCGTTCGGATGCTCCTCCAACCACGTTTCCACCAGCACAGGGTAGCCATTGGCCAGCAAATTCCGCAAAACATCTGCCCTGCCATTGAATAGCAGACGGCCGTTCATCCCCCGCTCTTGGGCATAGGCCAATAGCTCCGCCAAAGCCACATTTTTGTCATCAGGATGGGGCTTGATAACGGCCGCAACCTCCCCTTGGCTCACCGCCACCCCCCAATAGCTCAGGTACGTCACCATCGTGGCGGGGCCACAGTTGTTCCATGTCTGCCAAACATGCCCATACCCCTCCAGCCACACCCGTTCGGGCAATGGCACGGCCGATGGGCGCAGGGTGGGGGTTTCAGCCGCCACTTGCGTAAAAGAATCGGGCAAAGGGGTGTTTGTGGGGGGGATGGGAATAGGGGTGGCCAGCCCTTGCATAAAGGCGGCCGTGTCCAGCGTGGCCGCTGGCACCAGCGTGGGGGCCGATGTGGGGCGCGGTTGGCTACTTTGCCACTCCGCCCGCACCCGTTGGCGCAACCCTTCCCACCCCCCATAACGCCATGTGCCATAACCCAGCACAGCGGCCGTGCCACAGCAACAGACCAACAAACACAAGCCAAGGAAGAACGCGATAAACCGTTTCATGGGGGCTTTGTAGGGGTAGGCCTTGTGCCTACCCAAAATCTCGGTTAAACCAACATCTAGGGCAACCACAAGGGTTGCCCCTACAACCTGCCTCAACTGAGATGAAATATACCCTGCTTAATACCCCACCTTCCCCCACAGCACCAAATCCTCCCCAAAATGGCGTTGGTGCGCCCCCAACAAGCGCGGCAGATGGGGCAACGGCCGCCCCACGGCCGCCAATCCCCCCACCAACTGCATCCCCACCGTCAGCACCAGCCAATCGGCCAATTGCGCCGCCAAAAAAGAATGAATCACCTGCCCGCCCCCCTCCACCATCACCGTTTGAACCCCGTGGGCGGGCAATTCGGCCAACAAGTGCGGGAGCGACACGCGGCCGTCGGCCTCGGCGGGCAAACGCAACACCGTCGCCCCCGCCGCTTCCAGCGCCTTTTGCGCGGCGATGGGCGCAGTGGCCGTTGTGGCCACCAGCGGCGGCCGTGTGCTTTGCCACAACTTCGCCGTCAGCGGCAAGCGCAACTGGCTATCCAGAATAATCGGCCGTGGATTCGCCCCCTCCACCAACCGCACCGTCAGGCTCGGGTCATCGGCCAGCACAGTGCCCAGCCCCACCAGCAAGCCATCGTGTTCAGCCCGCAATTGGTGCGTCATGCGCCACGCTTCCGCCCCGCTAATCGCCAACGGCCGCCCCGCTTGCTGGGCAATCGAGCCATCCAACGTCTGGGCGTAGCTCAGGGTGACGGCCGTGCGCCCTTGCACCAGCTTCAACCCCTGCACCACATCATGCACAGGGTTGGCCACGCGGGCGTGGCCGTTCACATACGGCACATGCTCCAAAGTCAGCAGGTGGCGCATCCGGGTCACTTTGGTCTGCAAGTAAAGGGCGTTATCGGCCGTGATATGTTGCGGCTGGAGCGGCTCACGGCCGTTAACCGGCATCCCCAACGCTTGCAAGCTCTCAATTTTGGCGGGGTTGTTGGTCAGCAAGCGCACCGAACGCACCCCGAGACCACGAAGCATTTCCACGGCCGCCGAATAATCCCGCTCATCCTCGGCATGGCCAAGCATCAAATTGGCTTCCACCGTGTCATACCCCTCATCTTGCAAGTTATACGCCCGCAATTTGTCGCGCAGGCCAATCCCCCGCCCCTCTTGGCGCAAATACAGCACCACCCCTGCGCCTTCTTGGGCGATGAGGTGCAGGGCGCGTTGCAGTTGTTCGCCGCAATCACAACGCCGCGAGCCGAGAACATCCCCCGTAAAACATTCGGAGTGGACGCGGACAAGGACATTTTCGCGGCCGTCCACTTCCCCCGCGACAATGGCTAAATGTTCTTTGCCATCGGGGCTATCGTACAAACAAAGTGCAAATTCGCCCTCATCCGTAGGAATGCGGGCCGAGGTAAATAGAATGGGTAGAGACATGAGACAATAAACAATGAGCAATGAACAAATGACGAGGGACAAATGGCAAGGGACAAATGACAAATGTCCCCTTTCAATCATCCACAATTTGTTGGCGAGTAAAGATAATGCCGATGACACGGTGGCGGATTTCGGCCGTGTGGATTTGTTCGCGGCCGTGGAGCTGGTCTACACTGCCATTATTATCACCGATTATATAAAAAGCGGCTTGTGGGCCACGGCCGATCAGCCGATGCAAACGGCCGACTTGGGGCGTGCCCCAATTCACAATATCCCCCACCACCAGCGGTTGTTTCGCTATCGCCTCGGGGCTGATGCGCTCAAAGGGAAGCGCCGTCGTCGCATCCACAAACGGCTCCATCGAGTTGGTGTTGGCAATTGTGCGCCACACATCGCCATTGTAATCGCGCAACAGTTGCCGCAACAGCGCCCAATCGAGCCGCTTCTCCCCATTGCTCAGGCTGATGGCGGAGTGGGGGGTGGGCTTGTTGGCGGGCACCAGCGGGGCCAAGAGCGATTCGTGCCACGCATCCACTTGCACGGCCGCCTGATGGGGCTGGCGGGGCGGCACTTCATCGAGTAACACAGGCGAGCGGGTGTAAAACACGGCCGCCAACCGACTCTGCACAGCGGTGAGGGGCACAGCCAGCCCCGCATGGGTGTGAAAATGGTCGGCCGTGGGCTGGATGGCCGCCAGTTTGTGCAACACCATTTGCTCTTGCCAGCTAAACAAAATGACATCGCCCGCCACGAGTGGTTGGGCGGCGAGGGCGGCCGTGTCCAGCCGCTCGAACACCAGCACCGCATCCGTGCCAATGAGCGGCTTGACCCATTCCGTATGACCTGCCGCCACATACACCTCGTACTGGGTTTGGGCAAAGCAGGTGCTGGCGATAATAAACGCCTCGGTGAGCGACAGAGAAGAGCGAGCGGGGGGGCGGTGGGCTGGGTGGCGATGGGTTTGCAGGGCGGCCGTGGCCGTGGGGTAGGGGGTATGCAAACTGGTCAGGCTCCAGCGGGGGCGGGGGGTATTGTCGTTGGCCAGTGGCCACCGCTCAAAGAAAAGGGTGCGGTGCTGGCGCACGGCCGTTTCGCTGAACGGCACAGGCAACTTGTTTGTCGGCCACAGTTTGTGCCACCATGTCATACAATTCCAAGGGGATAATAGTATATTCGTCTATTGGTGTATGAGTGTTCAGCCATAAACCAATAGACAAATATACCAGTAAACTTTTGTTTCACCACCACCACGAATCCGCTTCCCCTTTGAAAGGGCCGCAAATATCTTGGGTGATCCAGCCGCCGTAAAAGCCGCCCGGCTGGGGAACCACCAACTCGCCAGCCACATAGCAAGCATCCATGTGTTGGGCATAAAAGCAAAGGTAATCTTTGATGGCGGCGTAGGCGGGGTTGGGGGTGGCGTAAAACCACGCCACGTTTTCGGCCGTTTTCCCATCCACTTCGATGCTGTAATAGCCCGCTTGCCCCTTCCATTCGCAAATCGAGTTTTGGGTGGTGCGGCGCAAAAATTGCATCTGCACATCGGCAGGGGGAATGTAATAGGTGGGGGGATGGCTCGTCTCGAGGAAGCGATAGCCACGGTTGGTGTCGGCTATCGTTTGGCCGTTGAACACAATTTGGAGCCGTTTCGAAGTGGGTTCCAAGCGGGGCGGCCGTGGGTAATCCCACACCGATTCTTGGCCGGGTGCGGGGGGAAGGCGGTGAGAGTGAGGCATGGGCGTGCTGAGTGCTGAGTCGAAAGTATTGCTTACAGCTTACGGCTTACGGCTTACAGCCTCTTTTACATCCACAATAGCGTATACGCCTCTAAAAAGCGGGCAAAGAGGGGGCGCAGGTGCGGCCGTAGGGCAATGAGCGGGCTGTGGGCTGTGTGGGCTAATTCCTCCTCACCCATGTTTTCGAGAATTTCCCATGTGTGTCGGCCGTTGGGCAACTCCGCAAACCAATCGGAGATGAGCGGCAACCATGTGGTGAGGGTGTAGAGGCAACGGGCGGCGGGCAGAGCATGGCGGCGCAGGGCGCGGGCATTGTACTCTTCGGCGGGCAGTTGTTGAGCCAACTTCAGAAAATAAGTGTCTATCAATGTCTCTTCGACAATGGGCCACTCTTGGTAAAAATAGTACGGCCGCTTGTCTCGTTCATTGACACTGGTGCAATTGACGAAGAAATCTTCGAGAACGTAGACCAAATCGCACACGCTGGGGCCGAGGGTGGCGTGTTGCCAGCCGAGCAGGTTGTATTCGTCAAAGAGGGAGATGCGCCAATTTTCGACGGCCGGGCGGCCGTGCAAGAGTGTAAACGGCACTTCGCGCAACGGCTTCAGCATCAAATCGGGCTGTTCGAGGAGCGCGTCAAACGCATCAAGGTGTTTGGTGGTGAGCACCCCCGGCCAGCCGCCCATGCCACGCAAAATTTGCAACCCCACCGTAGCCCGCTTCAGGGCAGGGGCTTGGGTTCCCACTTGGCGCAAATCGAAGCTGAGGTAGCTGGCGGGCAGGGCACGGCCGCTCCGGGAGCGGGTTTGGCGGCGGTAAATGGCGCGAACTTTGTCTGCCAAGGAGCCGGGGGCAGGGGTGGTATCGGCCGTGCGCCCTGTGCGCCCAATGTAGGCGGGCAGTTGTTCGCTGGTTGGCTCTTGCCCCCAAAAAGTGCTGTGCATGATGGCCAACTGTTCGACCAATTTTTCCACGTCCCGCATTGTCCATGTATTGGCGGGGTGGTCTTCGGCCGTGTCGTCCAGCACCATCCAACCCACATTGCCCAGCAATTCGCTGTACCAACAGCGGGGCAAAAGCTGGTCAAGGTGGGGGGCGTAGTCGTTGTAAACGTGGTATTCGGCGGGGGTGCTCTCTTGCCCGAGTAGGGTGATGGGTTCGGGGTGGCCAGCCAACGTAATCCAGTAGCGGGTGGTCTGCTGGTTCAGTGGCTCGGCCGCCACGGCCGTGACCTGCACGGCCGCCATCTCTGCATCTTGACGAAGGAGATAGGCCCATGCTTCTAAATTGAGGCGTTGTAACTGTTGCGTATCCACGCTGGTCATTGTAATAGGTTGCGCCCCAAAGGTAAAGCAACGGCCGTGAGGGTTAGCTTGTTGTTAATGGGTGTGTTTCATTTGAGTGGCGAATCCTTTATGGGGCAATCTTTTTTAGACACGAATTCCACAAATTTCACGAATTGGTCTCGAAAAATCGGGTAATTGTGTCCAAATTCTTACCTGTTCCACCGAGATGAAGACACCTTATTTTTTGGCCAATAAATCCCGTATCTCGGTCAGGAGTTTCTCCTCGGCCGAGGGTTCGGGTGGGGCGCCTGGCACGGCGGGGGCTGGCTTCTGCATCTTGTTAATTTGGCGCACAATCATAAAGATGGTGAAGGCAATGACGAGGAAATTGATGACGGCGTTGATGAACAAGCCATAATTCAACGTGGCCGCGCCTGCTTCTTGAGCGGCCGCCAGCGTCGCATAATCGCCCCCATCGAGCGCAATAAACAGGTTGCTGAAATCTATGCCACCTGTCAAGATGCTCAAAATGGGCATCAAAATATCGTCTACCAACGATTTGACAATCGCACCAAACGCCCCGCCGAGAATGACTGCCACGGCCAAATCCATGACATTGCCTCGTTTTACAAAATCACCAAATTCTTTCAACATGATTTTTCTCCTAGTAAATGGTTGATTGTTGCACCTATTCAATAGCGGAGATGAGATAGAGGGAAGGCATGGTTCTAGTTTTCGCAAAGAGCGTCTCTTACAAATCTGGGCTTGGGACGCTGTGACCTACTCCCTTGTCCCGAGTCCCTTGTCGAAATTGTAAAGATAGCTTGAACCATGTCGAGGGAAGCAGGGTCGTTCAGCGAATGAAGAAAGCCTCTATCTCTATCTCTACCCTCTATCTAAATCGTTACGATTTGCTCGTTTTCATAATAGCATACTCCATGCTATCCACGAGCGCATACCAACTTGCCTCAATGATGTTCGTGCTGGCTCCCACCGTGCTCCACGTTTCGTTGCCCATACGCGTGTCAATCAGCACGCGGGTGGTCGCGGCCGTGGCATTGTCCCCATCCAAGATGCGCACCTTGTAATCGGCCAATTTCACGGCCGACAACGCGGGGTACACATCCAGCAACGCCTTCCGCAACGCCTTGTCCAGCGCATTAACAGGGCCGTTACCACTGGCGACCGTATGCATGATTTTCGGCCCCACGCGCACCTTCACCGTCGCCTCGACCACGATGCGGCCGTTGCCCCGCCGTTGCATCATAATCCACATATCCTGCAACTCAAAGGCGGGCACATAGGCGGGATTGGCTCGCCTGAGCATCAGTTCCACCGATGCTTCCGCGCTCTCAAAGGTGAACCCCTGCGCCTCCAGCTCTTTGATGCGTTGCAGAACCTCGGCCGTCTGTTTGCCCGTCACCCCCACCCCAAACTCCTGCGCCTTGTCCACCAAATTGCCCCGCCCCGAAAGCTCCGAAACGACGGTGCGCCGTTCGTTGCCCACCAAAATCGGATCAATGTGCTGGTAGCTGGCTTCGTTTTTGAGCATCGCCGCCACATGGATGCCCCCCTTGTGGGCAAAGGCGCTCGCCCCCACATAGGGCCAGTGGTCGTCGTGGACCAAGTTGGCGATTTCAGAGACGTAGCGGGAGAGTTCGCGCAGTTTGGCCAGATTTTCGGCCGTCACACACTCAAACCCCATCTTCAACTGCAAATCGGGGATGACAGCGCACAAGTTGGCGTTGGCCACCCGCTCCCCATAGCCGTTGATGGTTCCTTGGACTTGGCGTGCGCCTGCCCGCACGGCCGCCAATGTATTCGCCACCCCACAGCCGCTGTCGTCGTGGGTGTGGATGCCGATGGGGGTGTTACCCAGCTTTTGGCGCACCTCGCCCACAATTTGCTCCACTTCCCACGGCAGGGAACCGCCATTGGTGTCGCACAAAACCACGGCCGAGGCTCCCGAGAGCGCGGCCGTTTGCACCGTGGCCAGCGCATATTCGGGGTTGGCCTTGTAGCCATCAAAAAAGTGTTCCGCGTCGTAGATGACTTCTCGCCCTCGGCCGTGGCAATAGGCCACGCTATCCCCAATCATGGCCAAGTTTTCCTCGTGCGTCGTCTCCAGCACATCGGTGACGTGCAAATCCCAGCTTTTGCCCACGATGGTCACGACAGGGGTTTGGGCATCGAGCAGGGCGCGAATGTTGGGGTCGGTGGCGCAGTCGCTCTCTTTGCGGCGGGTGCTTCCAAAAGCGGCAATTTTGGCCTGTTTCAGCCCCAAGCTGGGCGCACGGCGAAAAAACTCCACATCTTTGGGATTAGAACCCGGCCACCCCCCTCAATGTAATGCACCCCAAACTCGTCCAGCTTGCGGGCAATCTTGAGCTTGTCCTCAAGCGAGAGTGAAATCCCCTCCCGCTGGGTGCCATCTCGGAGGGTGGTATCGTAAATGAAAACTTGTGCCATAATGTTCGTAGTAACGGCTTCAGCCGGGGCAATAACGGCTTTGCCGTCCGTTCGTCAGTGGCGGCAAGCCGTGATTTGCAACCATGAACCAGGTGCGGTCCGAAACGCTTCGGTCCTTGAGGCGGCCGTCCCTGCTGTTCCCTGAGTTGGTATCCCCGCTTGCAACACGCCACCACCACCGACTGCCCATGGACTGTTTCGAGGACAGAGGCCGTGACATCCTCTTTGGGAAGAGCTAGACGAACTCATCCCCCCATCGCCCAGTGGGAGTCCCCAGCGAGAATCCGCCCGTTCCTTCGAGCGATGGTTAGCCAAACGAGATACCGCCTAGAAAGCAGAGCCCATCTTGAAGATCCCACTTTTTAGGCCAACGTATTCACCGGGCGGGGTGTGCCGCCTCATACGCCTCCGTAGCTATTTGTTGTTTAACCAAATAACCAAGCTGGTCAATGCCTTCTAGGAGACAGGTTTTGTTGAAGCTGTCTATCGGGAAGGAGACGGCACGGCCGTCGGGCAGTTGCACCGTTTGGCTGGCCAAATCAATGTGCAAAGTCAGAGAGGGGTCTTCGGCCGCCAAACTCAACAGTTGCTGGTGCGTTTCCTCATCCACTGCCACCGTCAGCAGGCCGTTTTTATACGCATTGTTGCGAAAAATATCGGCAAACGATGTGCTGATAATCGCCCGAAAGCCGTAATCCATCAGTGCCCACGGCGCATGTTCCCGGCTGGAGCCACAGCCAAAGTTATCCCCCGCAATCAGGATTTGCACCCCTTTGGCGGTGGGCTGGTTCAACACAAAGTCGGGGTTTGGCGAGCCATCTTCTAAATAACGCCAATCAAAAAACAAATTATCCCCCAGCCCCAACTTGCTAATCGTCTTCAGAAAGCGGGCAGGGATAATCTGGTCGGTATCAATATCGGTGGTGTCAATCGTCACCACGGTGCTGGAGAGAGTTGTGAAGGGTTCCATAAAAAGTGGTTAGTGGTTAGTGGCAAGTGGTTAGTGGGTGCGGCACTCGCCACTAACCACTCGCCACTAACCACTGTTATTGTAGCGTGCGAATGTCCGTCACCTGCCCCGTGAGGGCAGAGGCGGCGGCCGTGAGGGGGCTGGCGAGGAAGGTACGGCCGCCTTTGCCTTGCCGCCCTTCAAAATTGCGGTTACTGGTGCTGATGGCGTATTGGCCGGGGGCGAGTTGGTCGCCATTCATGGCGATGCACATCGAACACCCCGCTTCCCGCCACTCCGCGCCCGCTTCGCGGAAGATGTGGTCTAACCCTTCCATTTCCGCTTGCTTCTTCACTTGTTGCGAGCCGGGCACGACCATCACCCGCACCCCCTCGGCCACTTGGCGCCCTTTGAGAACCTCGGCCGCCAGCCGCAAATCGGAAATGCGCGAGTTGGTGCAACTGCCGATAAAGACGACATCGAGGGCTTGGCCGAGCAATGGTTGACCCGGTTGCAAGCCCATGTAGGTGAGTGCTTTGTCGAGCGTAGCGCGTTCGCCGTAGGGCACATGGTCGGGGTCGGGGATACGGCCGTCAATGGCCATGCCCATGCCGGGGTTCGTGCCGTAGGTAATCATGGGGGTCAGCGTGCTGGCATCCAGCTCCAACACCTTGTCATAGACTGCGCCCTCGTCGCTGGCCAACTGTTGCCACTTGGCCACGGCCGCATCCCAATCGGCCCCTTGCGGCGCGGCGGGTCGCCCTTTCAGGTAGGCGAAGGTCGTCTCGTCGGGCGCGATCATGCCGGCCCTGGCACCGCCCTCGATGCTCATGTTGCAGATGGTCATGCGCTCTTCCATGCTCAGGGCGCGGATGGCCTCGCCCGTGTATTCGAAGACGTAGCCCGTGCCACCCGCCACCCCGTTTTGGGCGATGACGGCCAAGATGATGTCTTTGGCGGACACGCCGGGTTGGAGTCGGCCGTTGACCCGAATCTCAAACGTTTTGGCTTTGCGCTGGAGCAACGTTTGGGTGGCCAGCACATGCTCAACTTCGCTCGTGCCAATCCCAAAAGCCAACGCCCCAAATGCGCCATGCGTAGAGGTGTGGCTATCGCCGCACACCACGGTCATGCCCGGCTGGGTGAAGCCGTTTTCGGGGCCAATGACGTGGACGATGCCCCGGTTGGGGCTGTCCATGCCGTAGAGTTTGATGCCGAAATCGCGGCAGTTTTGCTCCATTTGGCGGATTTGGTTGGCCGCAATGGCATCGGCGATGGGCACATGGAGCGGGGTGGTGGGGATGCTGTGGTCCATGGTGGCCAAAGTCTGGCTCGGCCGTCGCACCGTCAGCCCCTTATTGCGCAATCCCTGAAACGCCTGTGGCGAAGTCACCTCGTGGACGAGGTGCAAGTCAATGTACAAGATGGCTGGGCTGTCCCCCTCGGGCACAACCAAATGCTCATCCCAAATTTTGTCGTAAAGTGTGCGTGGTGTGGTCATAAGATAGAGGGTAGAGATAGAGATAGAGGAGGTACTGGTAGGCGAAGGCTATCGGTTTCCTCTAGTTTTTGTTAAAGGGATAGAGTGTAAAGATAGAAATAGAGGGGGCTGGTAGGGGTAGGCCTTGTGCCTACCCTCCATGCTGGGTAACAAGTTACCAGAGGGCAACCACAAGGGTTGCCCCTACAAGTCATCCTCTATCTCTATCTCTCGTCTCTATCTGCATCTAAAACCTGCTGGATTTGCGCCAAATGCCCCTCGCCGTGGGCGGCGTAGTAGCGTAGTTGGTCGGCGAGGGTGACACGGCCCCTTTCGCCGTGAATCCCCGCCCGGTCCCAATCCCCATCTTTGAGGTTGCCCCAAAAGATGACCCAACGGCCGTGCAACCCCCGCAACAAAGCCAGCGAAGCGGTTATATCGGCTGAACACCCGTCGGGCTGTCCCGCCCACACGTTTTGGTCATACGGCTTCAACGGCGGTTCGTGTTCGGTCAGGGTCAGCTTACAACGGATGTAACTGTTCAGGTGGGAATCGGCCAAATGGTGCACATTTTGGGCGATGCTCCACTCGCCCGCCAGCGGGCGGGCGGTCAATTGCGCGGCCGTCAGCCCAGCCACCAATTCTTCCAATTGGTCGGGCAAACGGCGTATTTTGTCAATCAGTTCGTGTTTGTTCATAGGTAGTGGTTAGTGGCGAGTGGTTAGTGGTTAGTGGCCTCACTAGCCACTAATCACTAACCACTAGCCACTTTTAACCCCTCCAAAGAGAGCTAACTCAAAAATCTTAAAGAAACAATCCACATGGTTAAAGCCAATTTCGCGGAGCCAGTCGCATTGTGTTTCGACAGGAGCCAGCAAGTTGGCCGCCTTATCGGGGCGGTTGTAATACGCATCGGCGATTTGCTGGCGGTTGTCACTACTCCCCTGCTTTTGGTGATACGCCCACAAATGGTCAATAAACAGCTCCTCGAACAATTTTTCGATGTCGGCCGTGGCCGAAGCGACATGCTCCAAGTTGAGAAACACCCCACCGGGGGTTAGCAACTCGTAAATCTCAGCGTATAGCTCCCGCTTGCGCTCATCGGGCACATGGTGGATGGCCAACCCCGAAACAATCACATCAAACGGGGCGGCTTGTTGGATGACGGGGTGGGTGCGCCACTCGGCCGTGCGAAAATCCAACTCGGCCATTTCCACCCACGCCCCCAACGAGATGAGGCGCACTTGGGCGGCGGCCAACATCGGTGGTGAAAAATCGGCCAGCACCCCTCGCGCCAACTTGTGCTGGCGCAAGATGGCTTCCGCCAGCACTCCATCGCCACAGCCCAAATCTAAAAAACGGCGCGGCCGAGGACGGAACTTGCCCATCACCCGCAACAAAATATCAATCTGCTCTTTGGCCAGCGGAATAGCCCCCCGTACCCCCGCAAGGTAGGTTTGGGAGAGCGCGGCCGTTTTCCACAATTCTTCTTTGCCCATGATGTTTTTGAGTGGTTAGTGAGGAATGGTTAGTGGTTAGTGTGTCTGGGGAAAACTTCTATATTTTCCTACCAATATCTGCCTTATCTTAACAACCTCTCCTCCACCACGCACTAACCACTAACCACTATCCACTGATTTCAACGGCCGCACTGTGATGCCCCACCTCTTCCTGCGCCGCAATCAGCTTGTTCAGGGCACTGACATAGGCACGGGCACTGGCCACCACAATATCGGTGCTGGCTCCGTGGCCGCTGTAGGAGCGCACAAAAGCGTTCCCCGTTTGTGGGTTCACCACCATATTCACCTCGCCGTTGTCCTGCTCAATGCGGATGGTCGTTTCGGCTTGCGCGTCGAGGCCCTCGGTCACGGCCGTCAGACTAAACTCGGTCAGCTTGGTCGGCACACCCACAATGCGGTTGATGGCCTGATAAATCGCATCCACAGGCCCAGTGCCCAACGCCGCATCCCGATATTCCAGCCCATCTGGCCCTGTCAAACTCACCGTGGCCGTGGGAATCGAGTGGTCGCCACACGAAACTTGGATGTGGTTCAGCTTCCACGTCTCGTGGGGCTGGTACAACTCATCGGCAATAACAGCGCGGATGTCCGCATCGGTAATCACTTTTTTCTTGTCCGCCAGCCGCTTGAGCCGGTTCACCGCCTGCCGCAACTCATCCTTGTCGAGGTCGTACCCCAGTTCCCGCAAGCGAGCATCAAAGGCGTGTTTGCCCGAATGTTTGCCCAGCACCAAGCGGGAAGCGTTCAGCCCCACCGATTCGGGGCGCATGATTTCATAGGTTTGGTGGTGTTGCAACATGCCATGCTGGTGGATACCCGCCTCGTGAGCGAAGGCGTTCGCGCCAACGATGGCTTTGTTAGGTTGCACGGCCATGCCCGTGTAGGCGCTCACCATCTGGCTGGCGCGCATAATTTGGGTGCTGTCTATGTTGGTGGCCAAATCAAAGAAGTTTTTGCGTGTCTGTACGGCCATCACCACCTCTTCCAGTGAGGTGTTGCCTGCCCGTTCGCCAATGCCGTTGATGGTCACTTCGACTTGACGTGCCCCGTTTTTAACGGCCGCCAACGTATTGGCCGTGGCCAGCCCCAAATCGTTGTGGCAATGCACCGACCAGACCACTTTGTCCGCATCGGGCACATTTTCGCGCAGATAGCCAACCAGCCAGCCAAACTCGTCGGGGGTGGTGTAGCCGACGGTGTCGGGCACGTTAATCGTGGTCGCCCCCGCCTTAATCACCTCGGTCAGCACTTGCACCAAAAATTGGGGGTCGCTCCGCCCCGCATCCTCGGGCGAAAATTCCACATCGTCGCACAGGGAGCGGGCAAAGCGCACGGCCGTGGCGGCTTGCTCAATACACTCCTCCCGGTCAATCTTCAACTTATATTGCAGGTGAATGTCGCTGGTGGCCAAAAAGGTGTGGATGCGGTGGCGGGGAGCCGCCTTCACCGCATCATACGCCCGCTGAATGTCCACTTCGCTGGCCCGCGCCAACCCTGCAATAACCATTGGCTGGCCCGTTTTACGGCCGTCGGTCAGCGGCCCCACCTCTTCGGCAATGCGCCGCACCGCCTCAAAATCGCCGGGGGAAGCGATGGGGAATCCCGCCTCGCAAATATCCACCCCAAGGCGTGATAGCTGGCGGGCAATTTCGAGCTTCTCTTCAACGTTCAGCGTCGCCCCCGGCGACTGCTCCCCGTCGCGCAATGTCGTATCAAAAATCAAAACAGTATCTTGGGTGCTATCACTCATCATGCCTCCAGATGGGTTTGGGGTAGGTGGAGATTAAAAAATTAACGCAAAGATGCAAAGGGGCAAAGACGCAAAGGGGTTGATTAAGCCAACGATATGCTTTGCGCCTTTGCTTCTTCGCGCCTTTGCGTTAAAAAAAATCCCGCCTATCTACTCGACTTCTTTGGCGTTCAGCCATGGCATCATCCGCCGCAACGATTTGCCGACTTCTTCGATGCGGGCTTCGCGGGCGGCCGCTTTCATACTGGTAAAGCGCGGCCGACTGCTGTTCACATTCTCCTCAATCCACTCTTCGGCAAACGCCCCCGTTTGGATGTCGGTCAGGATTTGCTTCATAGCCGCCCGTGTGTCATCGGTGATGATTTTGGGGCCAGCGGTGTAATCGCCGTACTCGGCCGTGTCGCTGATGCTGTAGCGCATGTAGCTCAGGCCACCTTGATACATCAGGTCTACGATGAGCTTCAGCTCGTGCAAGCACTCAAAATAGGCGATTTCGGGCTGATACCCCGCGTCTACCAAGGTGTTGAAACCCGCCTCCACCAGCGCACTCGCCCCACCGCACAACACAGCTTGTTCGCCGAACAAGTCAGTCTCGGTCTCTTCGCGGAAGGTGGTCTCGATAACCCCCGCCCGTGTGCAACCAATCAAATTGGCATAAGCCAAGGCGGTGGCCAAGGCGTTGCCGCTGGCATCTTGGTGAACCGCCACCAAGCCCGGCGTGCCCACCCCGTCCACATACAGCTCACGCACCCGGTGGCCCGGCGCTTTGGGGGCCACCAAGCTCACGTCCACGTTGTTGGGGGGGACGATTTGGCTGTACAAGATGTTAAATCCGTGGGCGAACATGAGGGTTTTGCCGGCCGTCATATGCGGGGCAATGCTCTCGGCATACACCCGGCCTTGGGTGGTATCGGGCAGAAGAATCATGATGATGTCGGCCGCCGCACTCGCCTCATCCACGGTGGCCACTTTCAGGCCGTCCGCTTCCGCTTTCGCCCAAGATTTGCTCCCCGCATACAGTCCTACCACCACATTCACACCCGAATCGCGCAAATTCAGCGCATGGGCGTGCCCCTGACTGCCATATCCAATAATGGCCACCGTTTTGTCATCCAATAGGGTTGGATTGGTGTCGTTGTCGTAAAAAATCGTTGCCAAGATGAACCTCCGATTGAGTGAAAGCGTAAGTGGTTAGCGGTAAGCCGTAAGCTAGAAGTTGGAAGGGTCGCGTTCTAGCTTACCTTACAGCCACCTTTTAGCTGATTTGGTACTTTCTCTTCCGCCCGCACCATCGCTACTGCGCCAGTGCGAACCATTTCGATAATGCCGAAGTATTGCATGAGTTTGATGAGTGAGTTGACTTTGTCGGGACGGCCGACGATTTGCACGACCAGCGACTCAATCGCTATATCGGCAATCTTCCCCCCGTGTAGCTCCGCAATTTGAATCACCTCGTGCCGGTTCTGGCTATTGGCCTTGACCTTTATCAGCACCAATTCGCGAATCAGCGATGGTTTGTCGGTCACATCCTCAATGCCCGTCACGTTGATGAGCTTGTCCAGTTGGGTCGTCACTTGGCGCATATCACGCACCGTGCCGTTGGCCACAAACGTCATCCGGCTAATACCCGGCGTTTCGCTGTGCCCCACAGCAAGGCTTTCGATGTTGAAATTGCGCCGCCGAAACAGCCCCGCCACCCGGTTCAGCACGCGGGTTTGTCCTGCATCCATGCGATGATGGTGTGAGTTTCTAATGGTTCGGTCATGTTGGGTTACTCGTTGTTAGTTGCTGGGTAGTGGTAAGTAGTGAGTAGTAAGTAGTGAGTAGTAAGTAGTGAATAGTGAGTAGCCATGCGCCACATACTTACTATTTACTATTTACTCTTCCACAATCACCATCGGCCGACGGAACATTTCCGTGTTGCTCTTGCCGGGGGCGACCATGGGGTACACATTGGTAAAAGAGTCCACGCGGAACTCGAGCAGGAAGGGGCCGTTGTGCGCTTGCGCTTCGCGGATGGCATCGGCCACATCCGCTTTGTTGTCCACAATTCGGCCGCTAATCCCATACGCATCCGCAATTTTAACAAAATTGGGGTTGGCCAACGGCGTGCCCGAGTAGCGATTCTCGTAGAACACATCCTGCCACTGGCGCACCATCCCCAAAAAGCCATTGTTCATAATCGCAATTTTGATGGGCAGGCGTTGCTCCGCCACCGTTTTCAGTTCCATCATCGTCATTTGGAAACCCCCATCCCCTGCAATAACCCACACTTCCTCCTGTTTTAGCCCCATCTGCGCCCCAATAGCGGCCGGCAACGCATATCCCATCGTGCCCAACCCGCCCGATGTCAGCAAGCCGCGCCGTTTGTTGTGGTGGAAGTATTGCGCTTCCCACATCTGGTGCTGGCCCACATCGGTCACGACGGTACAGTCCCCTTCGTTGGTCAGATGCCACAATTGGCGGCAGACGTAGGGCACGTGCAACTCGTCCGTCTCCTGTGCCATCAGGTCGCGGTCGGTTGTTTCTTGTTTCCATTCGGTAATCTGGGCCAGCCAGTCGGGGTGTTCGTTCGGCTCCACTTGGGGGATGAGTTCGCGCAGGGTGAGCAGGGCATCGCCGACCACGGGCGTATCAATTTTCAGATTTTTGCCCATTTCAGAGGGGTCTAAATCCACATGGACGATTTTCGCTTTGGGGGCGAAGGTGTCAAAGGCTCCCGTCAGCCGGTCGTCTAAGCGTGCGCCCACGGCCAGCATCACATCGCACTCTTGCAAGGCGTAGTTGCAATACGCCTCGCCGTGCATCCCGCCCCAGCTAATGGAAAGCGGGTGGGTGGCGGGAAATGTGCCAATCCCCAACAAGCTGGTAGCGACGGGGATTTGCGCTTTTTCGGCCAGTTGGCGCAACTCTTGCTCGGCGCGGGCGATGGAAACCCCTTGCCCCGCGACGATGAGCGGCCGTTCGGCCTCGTTCAACAGCTTGGCGGCGCGGGCAATGGCGGCCGAATCGGCCGCGTGGAGCGATGGATTGTAGCCGGGCAAATCCATCTCAATCGCCTCGTAATCAAAGTCGTGCAGGGTGGCATTCAACACATCTTTGGTGATGTCTACGAGGACTGGCCCCGGACCCGTACCCGCAATGTAAAACGCCTCTTTGATGGCTTGCCCCAAATCAGAAATATGGGTGACGAGGTAGTTGTGCTTGGTGACGGGCAGGCTGACCCCTTGCACATCCGCCTCTTGGAAGCCATCACGGCCGAGCAAGCTATTGCTCACTTGCCCCGTAATGGCCACCACCGGCACCGAATCCATCTGCGCCGTGGCCAACCCCGTGATGAGGTTGAGCGCACCGGGGCCAGAGGTAGCCACGCACACCCCGACGCGCCCCGTGGCGCGAGCGTAGCCATCGGCCATGTGCGCCGCCCCCTGCTCGTGCGTCACGAGAACGTGCTTGAGGGGATAGTTGTACTTGGCCAAGGCATCATAGGCGGGCAAAATCGCCCCGCCGGGCATTCCAAAACAGACCTCTACGCCTTCGGCGAGGAGGGCTTCCCACAATATCTGTGCACCAGTAATGGTTTTACCACTCATGGGGTTGTTTCTTCTCCTGTTAAATTTGTTTCTGTTTGTAGTAACGGCTTTAGCCGTGTAGTGACAGGAACGGCTTCAGCCGTTACTACGAGGGCCACTAGGAAAAAAAGCCGCCCTGTTGGGCGGCTTTGGCAAGTGGCTATTTTTTCATTCTGCGCTTGCTACCGAATCCCAGCAGGAGTTGTTGCCTTATTGGTGCCAATAAGGATTACAATAATGCCTAGGACTAGGAGGAGCGAGCTGATAACGGACATAAGGATTTGGGTGAACTCAGTTAAGAGTGTTGGGAGTGTACAGGAGAATTGTAGCCTGTCCATTAGGCAAATTGCAACAAAGATGGCGGCTTCGGTTGGTCAATTTGCACAGGTGAGCGGTGGCTTATAAATCGCGCACAATGGCTTTGGCTTCTTCGCGGACTTGGGGGTCTTCGTCTTCTACAGCAAGGGTGGCTAGCTTTTGTAGGGACTCGAGGGAGAGTTGGCTGGCGGTGGCCAGTTGGCGCACGGCCGCTAACCGTTCTTTGGGGTCGGGGCTGTCGAGGTTGGAATCGGCCGTGAGGTTATTTCGCTTAATGAGTTCAAGGGGGTCGTCTGACCAATCAATCTGGTTGGCAACCCAATCCGCTTGGCAAGATGTTTGATAACGTTGCCCATTGCTGTCGCGGAAAATAACTTCGTAGATTCTGTCGGTTTGGGAGGAAGAAGCGAGGAGACGGCGCAAGCTCAGGAGTTGAACCCCAAGGCGTTCTATTTCTTGTTTGAGCCACCGCTCCACTTCCTCATCTGATTGCTGGCTAAACAAAGATTGTACAAGTCTGCTTAAGTAAATTGTTCGCATTTAATCAATGGTGGTGGCGAAGAGGCACTTGAGGTAACTGCCTTCGGGAAAGGATTCGCGGATGGGATGGTCGAGGGCATGGCTGGTGCGCTTGTGTTCCCAGAGCGGCCGTTCACTCGCCTCGGCCGCTTCGTGAACCGTGGCGTAAAACTGCTCGGCTGAAATTCGGCTGGAACAGGAAGCCATCATGAGGATGCCTTGGGGAGCCAACACCGTCAGGGCGGCGCGGGTGAGCTTGTGGTAGGCGGCCGTGGCACGGCCGACCTCCTCTTGGCTTTTGGCAAAACTGGGGGGATCCACCACCACCATGTCGTACTCGCGCCCCTCTTTTTGGAGCTGGGTAAGCGTGGCGAACACATCGGCCGCGACAGTCGTGTGTTGGCAGGCGACGACTTCGGGCAGGTGGGCGTTGCGGCCGAAGTTGGCCTGCGCCTCGGCCAAGGCGGGGGCACTGATGTCCACGCTGGTGACGGCCGTTGCGCCACCCGCCGCCGCATAGAGCGAAAAGCCCCCCGCATAGGCAAACAAATCCAGCACCCGTTTGCCCCGCGCCAGTTGGCGCACCGTCTGGCGATTGTCGCGATGGTCGAAGAAGAAGCCTGTTTTGTGGCCGTGCAACACATCGGCCGCGAAGTGGAGGCCATTTTCGGTGAAGGGCACGGGTTCGGCGAGGGGTTTGCCGCGCCACAAATGGCCATCGCGCAAGCCGCCGAGCAGGTTGGGCTGGCTTTGCAGGGTGCGGCTGAGACGGACGACGAGGCGGGGGTGGGGCAGGGCGGCCGTGAGCAAGGGCAGGTGGGGAGCCATGCGGCCGAGTAAAGCTTGAGGACGGCCGTTTCCCCGTACTGGTCAATAATTAGCCCCGGCAAACCATCCCCTTCGCCGTAGACGAGCCTGTAGCCTGTGGAGCCGCTGGCTAGTAAGGGCTGGCGGCGGTCGGTGGCGGCCGTAATTTGCGCCGCAAACCAGTCGCCATCTATGGCCACGGGGGAGCCGTGGTGCAAAATACGCACCCGAATGGGCGAGGTGGGGTCGTAGAGACCAATGGCCAAGAAGCGCCGCTTTTGGTCAAAGACAACGGCTAAATCGCCGAACTGCCCCGCGTGGCTTTGGTGTTGGATGGCACTTTCGTACAGCCACGGGTGGCCGTGGCGCAAGGCGCGTTCGGCCGCTGGGGTTACACGGAGGGCGATGCGTTTAGAATTGGTCATTGGTCATTTGTCACTCGTCCCTAGTCCCCCATCGTTAGAGCAGGATGAAGGAGATGAGGCTAAGGGCGACGCAGTAGATGGCGAAGGGGTAGAGACTGCGCTGGCGCACCCATGTGAGGAGTAAGTGGATGCAGGCGTAGCCGACAATGCCAGCGACGGCGAAGGTGGTGAACAGGGCGGGGAGCATGGCGGATAGGTTGGGGGCTTGGAGCAAATCGAGGGTGGCCAACAGGCCCGCGCCGAGAATGGCGGGGATGCCGAGCAGGAAGCTGTAACGAGCGGCCCACGGCCGATTAAACCCACGCACCATCCCGCCGACAATGGTGCTACCACTACGCGACACGCCGGGGAGGAGGGCAAACAGTTGGAACACGCCGATGATAATCGCATCGAGCCAACTCATTTTTTCAATGCTGTTCCAGCCCGAACGCATGTATTCACCGACGATGAGAAACGCGGCCGTGATGAGCAGAAAGCCCGCCACTGCTTTGGGATCGGTAAACATTTCTTCTAGTTGTGCCTCAAAGAGCAATGCGCCAATGACGGCCGGAATTGTGCCGACGACGATGTACCAACCCAGCCGGGCGTTGGGCGTGCCCATCAGGTCGCGCTGGCGCAGGCCCGTCCACACGGCCGCGATAATTTGGCCAATATCGGCCGCAAAATAGATGAGCACCGCCAGAAGTGTGCCCAAATGGGCAATCGCGACCACATTTAGATTGGGTTCGGAGAGGCCAAACAAGGCGGGGATTAAGACCATATGCCCCGAGCTGGAAACGGGCAAAAATTCAGTAGCTCCCTGAATGATACCGAGGATGATGGCTTCGAAAATAGACATGGGGAATTCGAAATGCGGAATGGGGAATTCGGAATGCGGATTGGGCTGACTAGCTGACAAGCTGATTAGCTGACTAGCTTAGATATTCGGCCGCGAAGTCGCGGAGGCGGTTGTGGCGGATGGCTTGGCGGATATCGGCCATGAGATTGAGGAGGAAGCCGATGTTGTGCATAGAGAGGAGCGTATGCGCCAATAGCTCGTTGGCCTTCACCAAATGGCGCAGGTAGGCCCGGCTGAACTGGGCGATGGGGCTATCGGGGGAGATGGGGCGTTCGTCGCGCTCGAATTGGGCGTTGCGGAGGTTGAGACGGCCGCCTTTGACCAAGGCCGTGCCGTGCCGCGCCATGCGGGTGGGCATCACACAATCAAAAATGTCTATGCCGCGCAACACCCCGTTGATTAAATCGTCGGGTTCACCCACGCCCATGAGGTAGCGCGGCTTGTGGGCGGGCATAATCGGCTGGAGCCAGTCCAACACTTCGTACATCTGCGCCTTGCTTTCGCCCACGGCCAGCCCGCCAATCGCGTAGCCGGGCAAATCTAGGGGGAGCATGAAGGCCGCGCTCTGTTCGCGCAAATCGCGGAAGATGCCGCCCTGCACAATGCCGAATAACGCTTGGTCATCCCGCGTTTTGGCGGCGACGCATCGTTCTAGCCACGGGTGGGTGCGGGTGAGGGAGTGCTGGACATAGGCGTAATCGGTGGGTGGCGGGCACTCATCGAAGGCCATGATAATATCCGCGCCCAAGTTTTCTTGGATGGCGATACTGCTTTCGGGGGTGAAGCGGTGGCTGGAACCGTCTATATGGCTCTTAAAGGTCACACCGTCGGCATCTATCTTGCGCGTCTTGCTCAGGCTAAAAACTTGAAAGCCGCCACTATCGGTGAGCATGGGGCCGGGCCATTGCATGAACTGGTGCAGGCCACCCATCTGCTTTACCACGTCGTCGCCGGGGCGCAGATAGAGGTGGTAGGTGTTGCTGAGGACGAGCGTCGCGCCTAGCTCGGCCAAATCGCGGGGAGAACCGCTTTGACGGTCGCGGCCGTGCCCACCGGAGCGAACACGGGGGTTTCGAGGATTCCATGCGGGGTGTGGAAACGGCCGCACCGCGCCCCGCTGTCGTCGGTGGCTGTTACTTCAAATTCAAACATAGAGTCTATCAATGGGTCAGTCTATCAGTCGGTCAGCCGTTCAGTCTATCAGCCAATACGCCATGCGCCAAACGGAACAGCGGTTTAGAGGATTTGTGACCATTCCCAAGATGTTATACACTGTTTAGCGTGGGTTAGTCGTTCATTCTTCATCGTTCATTGTATCGAGGGCTTTATGCGTCGTATCTGGTTTATTTGGCTGGGGATTTGGGGGGGTGTTTTGGTGGGGGTGGCTGGTTGGGCGGGGCAGATGGGTGGCTCAACGGCCGTCTCCATTGCCCAAGCCGCGCCTTCGGCCGCCTTTCTCACCGCTGGGCAAACCTACACCTCGGCGACTGTCATTCCCATGGCCTACCCCTCCCTGCTCGTGTTTGGCGACCAAACCAACACGACCACCTTCACCAGCGATGTCACCGACCCGCCCCTCTCTTGTTTGGCCAGCTCCCCTTTAGCCCAAAAGGGTATCGCTCGGCATGGTATCGTCTCACCCCGCCTGCGGGGGGGTTGCTCGTCATCGAAACGTTGCCCAATTCCGATTACCGCTCCAATTATGATACGGCCGTAGCCGTCTACGTCGGCAACATAAACAGCCTCAGCGAATTGGCCTGCAACGACGACCATATCGCCTTCTTCTCCCGCACCACACTCAACGTCAGCCAAAGCCAGACTTATTACATCGAGGTTGTGGCCCGCGATTTCTCGGCCGGCTCACGGCCGCCCACCCTCAATTTCCGCGCCGAACTCTTTGCCAGCGAAGATTGGGAAACGGCGGGCAACCTCCCCGAACCAATCACTGGGCACACCGTCGTCGTCAGCGGCACCGATGCCTACATCGTCGGCGGCTTCAGTTCCATCAACCCCGTCATGGGCACAGGCGGCGACCGCTCGGGCTGGTTCCACCGCTACAACACCCTGACGGGCGAGCTGTCCACCCTGCCCTCCATGCCCGCCGCCCCCGCCCCCGGTGGCTCGGGCTATGGCTACGCCGATGGGGCGATTTCCCGCAACCTGTTCCATCTGCCCAACGGCTTTGTCGGCACAAACGGGGTTTATGATGGCACACACTGGGTCTATGATTTTGAGACCAACCAGTGGCGCGTGTTTTCGGCCGCCAATGGCCAAGTAGACCCGCCGTGGGGCGCATCGCCGGGAACCAATGTACCCGGTTGGACAACCGTCCTCAACCATGAATTCGGCTTGCAACGAGGAATTTACGTCGTGGGTGGCCTGCGCGGCACCTTTCGCGGCGGGCCAAACGCCCTCCCCAGTGCCAATGCCTACCTCATGCTCGATACAGGCAGTGGCTATAGCTGGCTCAATTTACCGAATATGAACACGGCCCGCTATGCCCACACGGCCGCTCGCTTCGGCCGTGATGTGTGCGTCGTCGGGGGTCTCACCGTTATTGACAATGGCGATGCGTTGCTGAGCGGTGGTGAATGTTACAAGCCCACAGGCATTGCCCCCGACTTTGTGCCCGGCTGGTATCCCACGGTCGGCAATCTGAACATCCCCCGCTTTATGGCGGATAGTGCCGTGGGCGCCGACGGCCGTTGGTACGTTTTCGGCGGCATCAACGCCTCGGGCAACTACATCCCCCAAGTCGAAGTCCATGACTTCAGCACAGGCACATGGTCAATCGTCAATGGCAACTTGTGGCTCGATGCTCCTGCGCTGGCATGGCCACGCGGCGAATTCATCGGTAACACACTCTGGGTTTTGGTGGTCAGCAACAGGGCGCCCCGCTCCCATTCCCCTCATCCAACAACTCGATTTTCCCATTCCCGCCAGCGCGTTGCCCCTCAAAGCGTATCTGCCACTGATCAGCTACGGCGGCGGCGCTGGGCAATCCCTCACCAGTGCCATCCCTATTCAGTCGGGGCAAGGCATCTATCGCACTTTCCAGACGGGCAAAGCCTACGATATCTACACCTTCTTCCTGCCCAATACCCGCGTCGCGCACATGTCCCTCAGCCAAATTCCCAGTGGGTACGATTACGACCTGTTGCTCTACGGCAGTAACAAAACACTCATCGATTTCAGCGTCACCCCCGGCACCAATGAGGAACTCATCGTGCGCTCGTTGCCCGCTGGCCAATACTACCTCTTCGTGGCCAACACCTCACCCACCATTCCCCAAAGCGCCCAACCCTACTGGCTCCAATTTGGGCTAGAATGCTGTGAACCTTAAAAAGCCATAAGCTGTAAGCAGTAAGCTGTAAGCCATTACTCACTAACCACTAACCACTAACCACTATGAACTGGTCTTCTCTCTTTATCGGTCTTGTTTTGGGCGGGTTGCTTATGTGGGTGGTAGATTGGTTCTTTTATGGCCAACTCCACGACAAGGGGTTTGCCCGTGTGCAAGAGTTGCAGGAGCGGGCAGAAGTAAACCAACAGCAGTTGGAAGAGTTGCACCGTCGCCTCGAAACGAGCGAAACATTGCGCCACACGGCCGATGGCGAACTTGTCACTGCCCGCGCTGATGCCAAAGAAGCCCAAGCCCGCGTCGCCTACCTCGAACGCCAATTAAACACGGGGCAAGGGACGAGGGACAAAGGGCAAGGGACGAATGACTAATTAACAGAGGGTTTGCGCCGTTTGCGGAGGAAGTAGAACAGCCAGTAGTAACCCCGCCACGGCCGCCCACTTTGGCCACGCGGGTGCTGGCGGGGGCAACACAGGAGCCAACACGGCCGCTTGTTCGCCCAAATAATCGCCCACCGTGCGCGGGGCACGGCCGAGAATCGTGGCTAAATCGGGGGAGATGGTTTCGGCCGCGCCTTGGCGATACGCATTGAGGAGCAAAGCCTCATGGGCCATGAGGAAGGGAGAGAAGATGCCTTCGCGCCGTAAGGCGAACCCCAAGAGCGAAATGGGCATGGTACGGTAGCCGATGGTACGCCCCGTGGCTTGGCTGTACGCGGCGGCCAGTTGGGAGCCTGTCAGGGCGGCTGGCCCAGTGAGAGCATAGGTTTGCTGGTGGTGCGCCTTGTCGGTTAGGGCAACGGCCGCCGCTGAAGCCACGTCTCGTGCATCTACCAAATTCAGGGCGCCATTGTCAAGCGGTAGTTGCAGACGGCCGTGGTGGTTAATCATCCCCACGGCGCGTTTCCAAAAGGGTTGCTGGAGCGGGTTGACGTTAAAAATGGTGTAAGCGGCCGACCCCCGCCCTGCGTGGCGGAGTTTTTCTTCGATTTGCCAATGGGCGTGGGCAGAGGGGATGTGGGCGCGGTGGGCGGCCGTCATCACCCCTTGGGGCAACGAAATTTTGACGATGTGCTTAACCTTGGCCTTGTTGGCCGCCTCGATAAATTGCATCTCGTGGACGAGTTGATTGAGGTGGGGCGAGCTATACAGGAAAACAGCGTCCATGCCCTGCACGGCCGCCGCAACGCTGGCGTAATCGCCCCAATCGCCAATAGCCAGCGGCATATCCGCTCCCAGCATGGTGCGGGCTTGCGCCTCATCTTGCACAAAGGCTGTACAAGCCACCCCCCGCGCCCGCAGTTGCCGCACCACTTCGCGGCCGAGTTCTTCCATTGCACCAGTTACCAAAATCATAGTCATCTCGCTTGTGTAGTCGGTCAGTCTTTCAGTCGGTCAGTCGTCATTGGCTCACACAAACCAGCACCCCTTTGCTCATTGTTCATTGCTCATTGATTTTGCTTTGCCGCAAAACGCGCCGCGCCAGCAATGCCTTCGGCGTGGAGGGAGGTGAGGCCGTGGTGGAATTCGTTGGCGAGCGCTTCTTCCCACGGCAACTCCCACTGTTCGTAGGTGGAGCGGCGGTCGCTCCGCAGGCAGGCTTGGGGGAAGCGGGTCAACTCGTAGGCGAGGGCTTCGGCCGCCGCTAGTGCCTCGCCCCGTGGCACAATGCGGTTGACCAGCCCCATATTGTATGCTTCGTTGGCGGTCACGGCTCGCCCCGTGAGGATGAGGTCGAGGGCACGGCCGTGGCCAATCAGGCGGGGGAGGCGAATGGTGCCACCATCTATGAGGGGCACGCCCCAACGGCGGCAAAACACACCGAAGATGGCATCATCGGCCGCGACACGCAAATCGCACCAGAGGGCAAGTTCTAGCCCGCCCGCCACGGCGTACCCTTCCACGGCCGCAATGACGGGCTTGCTCAGGAAGAGGCGCGACACACCCATCGGCCCATCCCCTGTTGGCTCCACGCGGTTGCGGCGCGATTCGTCGGCGATGGCTTTGAGGTCGGCCCCCGCGCAGAAAGTGCCGTGGTCGCCGTAGAAAACGGCCGCCCAAGCGTTTTCATCCGCCTCACAGGCGCGGAAGGCGGCGGCAAGAGCCTCGGCCGTGGGGCGGTCTACGGCGTTTTTGGCCTCGGGGCGGCTGAGGGTAATAGTCGTGACGCGGCCGTGGTGGGTGGTGGTAATCATGGGCAAATGGTAATTATGGTGCGGTTGTTAGAGGTTAATGAGGCTAAGGTGAAAGGGATTTGAGAGCCTTACGGGAGTTTACCCCAAACGGGGGGGTGCTGACAGCAAACAGGGTAGGCTTTGAGCCTACCCTGCGGAAATTTGCCGCCCTGTCAGACGGCAATAGGGGTGTTGCTTGTGTTATCGGCCAGACACTGGCACGACCCGCACGCTCCCCGAGCCAGTTTCCAAATAGATGATGATGCGATTGGGGTTATCGGCATCATAATCGGCCGTCTGCCATACCCCATCCCCTGTGCGAGAACCAGAATCGAGTTCTAACCATTCAGCATCAGAGGTATTAAAACGGCCGCTTCCTTGTTCAAGATGGATTTGTGCCGCCATTTCAGGAGACAGATAGAGCGCAATCCCACCCGAACCACCATTTAGCCACAGCGTTTGCTGGCCCGCCATAGGCAAATGAATCACCGTAGCCCCCGAACCAACTTCATACTCTGCCTCATAATTGCCATCTGGCAACTGCAACGTGGTTGCCCCCGAAGAGCCATCTATCTCCAGATTTTGCAGGGTTAAGCCCCGCAAATCTAAATCGGCCGCGCCTGAACTCAAATCCAAATCTAAATCAAGCGCAGGGACGGTGCTTAACCCCAATTGCCATTCAGCCAAAGAGCCACCGCTGGTCAGGCCATTGCTGGCTGTTTGCAAGGTAATGGGGCCGTCGCGGGTTAGCTCAAGGTTGCCAAAATAGCTCACATTGCCCGCCAGCAAGTCGGGGCTATCATCGAGGGCGGTGAGTTGGGCGGGGGCGCTGTTGAATTCGATGGTAACTTCGGCCGACTCACGCCCATCCAAGGGCACTTGTACATCGGCCACCTGCGCTTGGGGCAAAAAGTTGCTCACCCACGGGATTTGGTGGCCAAAAAAGAGCAAGCCCGCCAGCAAGGCAAAACCCCCTAACCGCGCCAAATTGACCAACCCGCGCAACAAGCCACTTTCCGCTTGTTCGCTGATAATTTTGAGGCCGATGAGGATGAGGAAGATGGGCCACGCTTGCCACAGTGCCCACCAATTGAGTTGCAAATCTAGCCCATAGCCCATGTTGCGGAGCAAAAAGTAAATGCCTGCGCCAATAATGAGCAGGGGGCCAAACAGGGAGGGCTGGTGGCGGCGGCGCGGCCGATGGCCATGCTTATCCCTGTTGTTGTTCGGCCGAGCAGGCACAACGACGGGTTCGCTGAGGGCGGCCGTGCCATTCAACCGCTGTTGTTCTTGTTCCTTCAATGTTTTAATGTCATCTTCCATAATATTAACCCTCGTTGGGAATTGGGATGGTGGGTGGGGAAATAGCGGCCGTTGACCTATGACAAATGACCGCTTTTTTTCATTACGCACATCGCCCCACTTCTGTTGCGCCACCACTCTGTTTACTCTAAAATGCACAGCCAACACAGCCCTACACCTGTGCAAAATGACCAAATGTCACTCAGCCTATCAGTCTGTCAGTCTGTCAGTCTGCTGATAGTCTGACAGACTGATAGACTGACAGTCTCACTTAACAAACGAGGTCCACATGAAAGAGTACGAAACCAGCAAAATCCGTAATGTTGCCATTGTGTCCCATAACGGCGCAGGGAAAACAACCCTCGTCGAGCGGTTGTTGTTCCAAACTGGGGTAACAACCCGCATGGGCAGTGTGGGCAGTGGCACGGCCGTGATGGATTTTGAGGAAGAAGAAATCGCCCGCAAAAGCTCCATCTCCACCGCCCTCGCCTATTTCGAGCGCAACGGGGTCAAAGTCAACTTGCTCGACACCCCCGGCTACATGGATTTTATTGGCGAAGTGAACAGTGCCTTGCGCGTGTGCGAAGGGGCGTTGGTCTTGGTAGATGCGATGGCAGGCGTGGAGGTAGGAACCGAAATTGTGTGGCAGGCCACGGCCGAACGCCACATCCCCCGCGTGTTGCTCATTAACAAAATGGACCGCGACAATGTGCGGGTGAACCGCACCATGACCAGCATCAAAGAAAATTTGGATGGGAATTTTGTGGATTTGCAAATTCCCCTTGGCGAAGGCGCCAATTTTAAGGGCGTGATTGACCTATTGGCGATGGAGTGCCGGCTCGGAGCGGACGACAAACGGGAACCCATCCCCGCCGATTTGATGGAATTGGCTTTGCAAAAGCGGCACGCGGTGGTGGAGGCGGCGGCCGAGGGAGATGACACCCTCATGGAAAAATACTTCGAGGAGGACAACCTCTCCGACGAAGAAGTCGTCATTGGCCTGCGGGAGGCGATGTTGCAAGGGTTGTGCATCCCCGTGCTGTACAGTGCGCCCGAAGCGGGCATCGCTGTGTTGCCCGTGCTGGGGGCACTCACCCGGCTCATGCCCTCGCCCGACGAGGTGGGGGATTTTACGGCCGTGACCCCCGACGGCACCGAGGAAAGCCACCCCGTCAGCGACAAATCACCCCTTGCTGTCTTTGTGTTCAAGACCCGCGACGACCAATACGGCCGTACCAGCTACCTGCGCGTCTACGGCGGCTTACTCGAATCGGATAGCCGGGTGTGGGATAGCCAACACGGTTCCGAAGTGCGCGTCGGCGCATTGCAAGATTTGCGCGGCAAAGAGCAAACCCCCATCACCAAACTGCACTGTGGCGATATTGGCGTGGTGGTGAAATTGGGCGAAGTGGAGACGAACGGGACGCTTTGCCAAGCCAACCACAAATTCAGCCTGCCCCCCCTCACCCTGCCCCATCCCCTCGCTTCGGTGGCCATTCACCCCGTCGCCCAAGCGGATGTGACCAAGCTCAACACCACCTTAAATCGGTTGATGGTGGAAGACCCGACCTTGCGCTGGCACAACGAGATTGCCACCCATGAGACGATTTTAGAAGGCATGGGTGTGACCCATCTCGATGTGGCCATCAAAAAGGCGAAATCGAAGTTTGGCCTGAATTTGACCACCAGCACACCCAAAATTGCCTATCGGGAGACGATTACCAAGAGCAGTTCGGCCGAGCATACCCATAAAAAGCAATCGGGTGGGGCGGGGCAATACGGCCGTGTCCTCCTGCGCGTGGAATCGCTCGATGATGACGAAGAGTTCCAATTTGGCTCCGAAATTGTCGGTGGGGCTATCTCGGGGCCATTTGTGGCGGCCACCGAAAAAGGGTGTCGCCAACTGTTGGGCAATGGCCGCTGGCGGGCTTCCCTATCACGGGCTTAAAAGCGATTGTGTACGATGGCAAGGAGCACCCTGTGGACTCCAAGGAAATTGCCTTCCAAACCGCCGGCCGTGAAGCGCTCAAAAAGGCAATGCTAACGGCTGGCCCCGCTTTGCTCGAACCCATTTATTCGGCCACCATTACTGTGCCCGCCGACTACATGGGCGATGTGTTGGGGGATATGAACTCCCGCCGGGCACGGGTGCAAGGCATGGATAATATCGGCAATAAGAGTCTCATCAAGGTGGAGGTTCCGCTGGCCGAGATGCAGAACTACTCGACGGATTTGCGTTCGATGACGGGCGGCCGTGGCGTGTACCGCATGGAGTTTTTGCACTACGGCCGTGTGCCCAGCCACTTGCAACAGCAGGTGGTAGCCGCCGCCCAACGACAGGAAGAGGCGGATTAGGGAATGGGGTGAAAAGTAAAAAGTAAAAAGGGTGTCCAACGGCCGTTGGACACCCTTTTTGTTTTTGCGCGAAAGTCCCTGACGATTACTCGATTCGTTTGTTGTCCAAATTTTGTTGCAACAACAACGCCATCAGCCCATCGGAAAGGCCGTTACCGCCCCCGCCGCTGACGGCCACATCGGGCACAATGCGCACCCCTTGACGGCCGATAATGTCCATCAGTTGCAGGGCGCTGTAGCTTTGTGGCCCGAGCGCCTCTACCCCAGAGCGGTACGCTTGCGCTTGCGCCTCGCCTCGGGCGCGAATCGCTTCCGCTTCGCCCAACGCATTCAGGCGAGTCGCTTCTGCCTCACCGCGTGCCCGCTTAATTTCAGCTTGGCTGTGCAATTCGGCTATTTGCACCCCTTGTTCCGATTTGACCATCTCTTGCTGAATATCGGCCATGGCCGTTTCGCGCACCAGCAATTGGCGTTGGCTTTGCGCTTCGCGCTGAATTTCATACGTTTTGCGCTCTTCCTCGGCAATTTTACGGGCCGTTTGGGTCAGCATCAGCTCTCCCGGAGGGGTGATGTCGCCAATGAGGGTGTCAATGGCTTGCACATCATAGGAGCGGATGGCGCGGTTGATGTGTTCGGCCGCTTCTATCTGCCGCTCACTGCGGGCATTTAGAAAATCCAGCACGGTATAGGCTTGGGCCGAATTGCGGAAATAGTTGCCCACAATGGGTTGCAAGACATGATCCACCAAGTTTTGCAACGAGCCGACGCGGGAAATAACCTTGGGGGCATCGGGCGCACCAATGTGGATGATTTGCGCCACATCTAAGTTAAAGGCGAAGCCATCCTTGGAACGCACGGTGATGGGCGAAAGGTGGGCATCATAGGAGTGTGCCTCGGTGCGTTTGGCCCAGTTGAGGACGATATTGGTGGTGGGAACCAACTCCACCTTCATCACCCGCGTGTTGAGGGGGTGCTTGCCGGGGTAAAGTGGTGTCACCCACACCCCTTTGTGGCCGGGGTCTACCAAGTTGCCGTGCTTAAAGGCATCGCCGCTGACATCTACATGCTCTTTGCCGACAAAGGAGATGACAATGCCAACATGGCCGATGGGGACATGGGTCATGGGCACTTGCTCTACTTTGACAAACCACGGGTTGAGGTTCCATGAGCCTGAGAGCAACACTTGTTCTTGCAACCCACGACGGCCGCCGCTATTCAGGAACTTCTGCGCGTTTTGGTAATTATCGTGGTCGGGCACAAGTGGCCCAGCAATTTCGCCTTCGTCAATGGGGGCGCCATCGAGGGTGGTGACAATGCCGACCATGTCGGGCTGGAGTTGGTGAACTTTGAGTTGGTCGGCGTGGAGGCCAAATTGTTCGGCGTTGCGGGTGGTGATGATGGTGAAGACGGCCGAGTTGATGCGATACGTGCCGGCCGTGAGCAACCCCAGTTGTTGCCCCTTTTGCCCACCCCCTGTCAGGAATAGGCGAGCGTTTTGGTAGTTATCGCAAGGAACGACCTTGCCCAAAATGCGCTGAGGCGGGATAGAGTCACCATCGGCCGCGACGACTAACCCGATTTCGCCGGGGGCGATACTGGTCATGGGGGCTTTGATGACCCGATATTGCCACGGGAAGTACCAGAAGTGCCATCCCGGTGGCAAGGTATCGGCCTGATACCCAGCTTCGCCCTTGAGGGCAATCATTTTTCCAGCCGCCATGCGCGGCCCAAACCGTTTAATCACCACACCGACTTCACGTTCGTTGATGCGCACCAAACCGAGAATGGCGACAATGAACGATAGCCCTAAAATGGGCAGTAACAAGACCAAAAAGATGGTCGCGAAAGTTGACCACATGATAAAACTCCTTTGGAAGGGTTATGTAGTTGCGCAGATAAAGGGAAAATGGGCTACGCCGCTGTCGTTATACTCACCACGCTCATAAACTGATGTTGATATTGGTATATAAGTCTATTCGTGTATGGGTGCATTAAAATATACCCATATACCAGTACACCAATAAACAAAATGCCCGCTTATGATTGTGAATCGTATCAGTAGCCTCTGGCTCGGGGTGGGGGAGGGGAGACGGCCGTTACGGGGGGAGATGCAGAAACATGGCTAACCACCTTTTAATCGTGTGGAATGAAACAATTTGTTTTGGCTAGAACATTGCCCATCTTAGACCTGTTTCTTCTCCGTCGCAAGGGGAAGTTCGGCTGTGTTAGAGGTTGTCATGGTCTTGTCACCTAACCAATAAAAAAGGGTGTCCAACGGCCGTTGAACACCCTTCTCACTCCCCACTTTTTACTTTTTACTTCTCACTTTTTACTCCCCACCCCCACCAACGCCAATAACCGTTCCCGCCCAGCCGTCATCTCGGCCGATTTGGCGTACCATGTGCCCACAATGCCATAGGGCAGGAACATGACCAACGCGACGTAGACAGCCCCTAGCAAAAAGCTGGCTGAATGGCCAAACCAACGGTCAAGGAAAAATTCCAGCAGGCGGAACAACCCCGCCCCAATCAGTGCCCCGCTGAGCGTGCCCACGCCGCCCATTAAAATCATCAGCAGGGCGGCCACGGTGTAGCCCAAGCTGGCCGTGTTGGGGCTGACAATGGGTTGGTGGATGGTGTGGAGGAAGCCAGCGAAGGCGGCCGTGAACGACGACAACAGCAAGGCCGCCATCTTAAAATAAAAGGTGTTATACCCCAGCATGAGGGCACGATTCTCATTCTCGCGGATGGCCACACAGACCCGCCCCGTTGGGGAATCCACAAAGCGGCGGAAGGCGAGATAAAAGCCAAACATGGCCACCAACGCCACCACATAAAAGCGGAACCGATGGGTGACTGTGTTGAGCAATTCGGGTGAGACCACCCCCTGCAACCCCACATCGCCGCCTGTGTAGCTGGCCAATTCGGTGGATTGGACGATGATGTGAAAAACCGAAGCCAGCCCCAGCGTGACCAAAGCAAAAGTGATGCCCTTCACCCGTGGCAGAACCAGCCCAAACAGCAACGCCTGCACCACACTGGCCACGACAATGGCGATGAGTGTGGTGGTGATTCCCCAACCCATCGTCTTAAAAGCGATGCCCGTGAGGTAAGCCCCGACGGAGAAAAACATGGCGTGGCCAAAGGAGAGCAGACCCGTCACCCCCAAAATCAAATCATAACTAAGGGCGTAAATGGCCAGTACAAACACTTCAATGAGCAAGCCTTGTATAAATTTAGCGTTGCCCGTGTTGCTGGCCAGCACATCGGCTGGGGTTTGCCCATCCAGCAAAGCGACCAGAAAGGGGAAGACGAGTAGCGCCAAAAATGAGCCAATTAGCCCGCGTTGTTGTTTGAGAAGTTCCATGTGCAGTTTGTTTGTAGGGGCAACCCTTGTGGTTGCCCTAAATTTAGGATGGCCAAACTAGAGGGCAGGTACAAGACCTGCCCCTACTCTTCTCGCCCAAACAGCCCATGCGGCAGGACGAGGAGGACGATGACCATGAGCAAAATGGTGGAGGCGGGCACGAGGGGGGGCGACGGCTTAAATGGTTCGGCGAGGAAGGGCAGGGGGATGCCGAGCTGGCCGTATTTGACCATGAATTGTTGGATGAGGCCGACGAGAATGGCCCCTGCGGCCGCGCCCGGAAAGCTGGTCAGGCCGCCGATGGCGAGGGCGATGAGGGCAAGGAGCAACAGCCGCGTGCCCATGTCGTTGGAAAGCCCGACCGAGGGGGCGGCCAAGATACCGCCCAGCGAGGCCAGCCCCACGCCAAGGGCAAAGACCATTGTAAAAACGCGGCGGACATTAATGCCCAACGCTTCCACCATTTGGGCATCTTGCACGCCTGCCCGAATAATCATGCCCAAGCGGGTGCGTTGCAGGAGAACCCAAACCCCAATGAGAACGATGAGGCCGACAGCGATGACGAAAATCTCGTTGTAGGTGCGGATACGCGCCCCAAAGAGGCGCATGGTGGAGCAACCAAACTCGAGCCAATCGCCCACACTTTCGGCCGGGCAACCCGCGCCACTGCCGTTGAAGACGGCCGGCTTGGGCATGGTAAACTCTGGCCGCCCCCAGACTGCCCGCACCAGCTCAATGCCGATGAAGCTGAGGCCAAGGGTGAGCATGAGTTGGTAAATGGGGCGGTCGTAGAGCGGCCTTACCAAGCTCATTTCGATGAGGCCACCCAACAAGAAACCTACTGCTGTGGCCACACTCATGGCCAGCAGAAAACGGCCGAAGGTGTTCATGTTCAAGAGCCAATCGGTCAGCCCATCATTAAAAAAGTAGAGGAGCAACGAGACGGCCAGCACCCCGCCCGCGCCATAAAGTGCCCCACGGGGAATGGCACGATTGGCGACAGGTTCGGTGCGGCGCAGTTGCCAGCCCGCCACGGCCGCCGCCACCAGCAAGCCCGCCACCAAGAAACCACCCATCACCCCCACCCCCGCACTGGGGGCGGGAGCCAACGCCAGCGGCCCTTGGTCGAGAGCCAGCGAAAAAGTGCCGGGGCTAAGGGCAAACTCTTCGGCGTTCCAGATGGCGATGGGGTAGCGTGGCCACATGGCCAACAGGAGTGCCCCACCCAATAACAACGCCAACCACGGCCAGATGCGGCCGACAGCGGCCGAGACATTGACTCGCCCCAACCCAACATTCAGGGCAGGTAACAGCACAAAGCCGACGGCCAGCAAGCCCAGCGGGGTGGCTACATCCACCAGCGTATCAGGGCGCACATAGGCGGTCCAGCCGACATACGCGCCCAGCATAAATAGCTCGCCGTGGGCCAAGTTCAACACGTCCATCAGGCCGAGGATGAGCGACAGGCCAGCGGCGACCAAGAAGGTGATCATGCCCACAGACAGGCCGCGCAAGACGGTGAGTGCCCAGTCGTCGCTGGTCATCCCCAGTGAGGCGGTGGTGAACAAAAAGGCCAACACGCCTATCAAAATCAATCGGGTTCGGTGTTTGCGTAGAAATGCCATGGGTAGTGGGTAGTGGCGAGTGGGTAGTGGTTAGTGAACGTATCAATCCGCAATCCGCATTCCCCAATTAGGCGGCTCCCAAATAGCGATGAATCGTCTCCTTATCCTGCACCAAGTCGGCCATTGCGCCTGCTTGCACGGTGTGCCCTTCGTCTATGATGACGTATCGTTCGGCCAATTGGCTGGCGACGATGAAATTTTGCTCGACAAGGAGAACGGTGGATTGAGCCGCCAGTTCCCGAATGGCGGCCATCATCTGTTCGATGATGACGGGAGCCAATCCTTCGCTTGGCTCGTCTATGAGCAGGAGTTTGTTATCGGGCACAAGGGCGCGGGCGACGGCCAGCATTTGCTGTTGCCCACCCGAAAGGGCTGTGCCCGACAGGTTGATGAGCCGCTTGAGGTCGGGGAAAAGGTGGAAGATAAACTCTTCTTTGCGAGCCAAATCCCCTTTGCGCCGTTCGGCGATGCGCAAATTTTCGGCCACGCTTAAATCGCGGAAGATGGCGCGGTGTTCGGGCACAAAGCCAATGCCAAGGGAGGCGATGTCGAAGGAGCGACGGCCGTTAATACGCTCGCCCGCAAACCACACCTCCCCACTGCGTGGCGGGGTAAGGCCGAGAATGCTCTTGAGCGTGGTTGTTTTGCCCGCCCCATTGCGGCCGAGCAAGGCGGTAATGCTCCCTTGGGGCACGCTCAACGACACGCCTTCCAAAATGTGGAACTGGCCAATAAAGGTGTGAATATCGCGGACTTCAAGAAGTGGAGACATGGGAGAGAGGGGGTGCAGGGGTGCAGAGGTGCAGAGGTGCAGGGGGGATTTTATTCCGCAATCCGCGTTCCGCATTCCGCAATCAAAGTTCGTAAAGACCGCCTAAATACGCCTTCTGCACATTCGGGTCGGCCGAGATTTGGGCGGGGGTTCCTTCGGCGAGGACTTGGCCGTAGTTCATGACGGTGATTTTGTCGGAGACACGCATGACGACATTCATGTTGTGTTCGACAAGGATAATGGTTTTGTTGCCCTCGGCTTGGATGCGCTGGATGAGCGCCATGAGTTCGGGCACTTGCTCGGAGGCCATGCCGGCCGTGGGTTCGTCGAGGAGCAAAATCTCGGGGTCGAGGGCAAGAATCATGGCCAGTTCGAGCTTGCGCTGGCCGCCAGTGGGGGAGGGTGCGGGCAAGGGAGAGTGCCTCGGCCGTGAGACCCACTTGCCCCAGTGCCGCCCATGCCCGCTCCTCATACGCCTTAAAGGCGCGGTGGCCTTGCCAAAAGCGGAAGTTGTGGCGGCCGAGGGCTTGCGCCGCCAGCCGCACATTCTCCAACACGGTTAGGTTGGGGAAGAGGTTGGTGATTTGGAACGAACGGCCGATGCCCAAATGCGCCGTGCGGTGTAGAGGCACATTGGTAATATCCCGCCCGCGCAGGAGGACACGGCCGCTGGTCGGCCGTAAATTGCCACTGAGCAAGTTAAAAAAGGTGGTCTTACCTGCCCCATTGGGGCCGATAATCGAATGGAGCGAGCCACGCGCCACCTGCAAACTCACATCAGCCACGGCCACCAATGCCCCAAATTCGCGCCGCAGGTTGTGGGTTTCGAGGATGATTTCCATGGGGAACATGCGCGGAGGAGCAGAGGGGCGGAGGAGCAGAGGAGAAATCCCCTCTGCGCCTCTGCTCCCCTGCTCCTCTGCCTAATTACTGGCCAGAGAGGCTACCGATGGGCAACTCGCCGCAACGCTCTTGCAATGCTTCGGGGAGCAAGCAGGGCACGTCGGGGCGGGTGGTGGCGACGTATTCGAAGAACTTCGCTTCGGGGTCGGTGATGTTGGTCAGGGTGGCGATGTACATATCTTGGATGGCCACATGGTCTTCGGGACGGATGTAAATTGTGCCTTTGGGGCCTTCAAATTCCATCCCTTCCATAGCCGCAATCAGGGCGGCGGCCGTGGTATCGCCGCTGGTAGCCTTGATGGCTTCCACCAGCAAGATGGCCGCGTTCATCGCGTCGGCATCGAACAAATCGGGTGGGACGGAGTAGCGGGCAAGGGTTTCTTCGACCAACCAGTCGTTGATTTCGTTGTCGGGCAGGGTGTAGTGGTAGAGAATGCCACTGGTGGAGCCGATGGCGTTGCCAAAGAAGATGGGCATCACGGCGTTATCCACAAAGCCCGAAGCCATCGCCATTTCGTCTAACACACCCGAGTCGCTGGCGGCTTGGATGAGGGGCACGAAGCCACCACCCGCCCATGTGACGATGAAGGCGTTGGCGCCTGCATCGCTGGCGGCCAGCACGCTATCCATATAGGCGGTGAAGTCGGTGGTATCGGCTGGGGCAAAGATGTCATCGGCGACGAATTCGCCACCAAACAGGGTGCAAGCATCGCGGAAAGCGGCCGCGCTCCCTTGCCCAAAGGCGTAGTCGGGGGCGATTTGGACGAACGTGCCGTATTCGGTGGCCATGTATTCGCACATGTTGACGGCATCTTGGTAGTTGTTGCGGCTGGTGCGGAAGGTGTACTCGTTAAAGCCAACACCCGTGATGTCGTTGGCGGCCGCAGGGGCGACAATCAAGACGACTTCGTTTTGGGCGGCCAGCTCTTGCAACGAGGCGGTTGCGCCTGAGCTAACAGTCCCGACCAAGATGGACACGCCTTCCACTTCGATGAGTTCGCGGGCGACAGTAGCTGTGGTCTCGGGGTTGCTCTGGTCGTCGCGGAAGTAGACGTGAATTTCGCACCCATCCACGGTGTAGGTGGTGTAGGTTTCGGTGGCGGTGCCGACACTGCCCGTGGCATATTCCATGCCGAGCGGGAAGCCGCGCATGACGTGGGCGCCATAGATGGCCAATGCGCCTGTTTGGTCGGTAATCAAACCAACTTTGATGGGTTCTTCGCAGGCGAGGCCAGCGGGTTCTTCGACGACAGGTTCTTCAGTGGCTTCGGCCGCTGGTTCTTCGGTCGCTTCGGGTTCGGCCGTCGGTTCTTCCTGGTTCGGCGACGGGTTCGGCCGTGGGTTCTTCAGTCGCTTCTTCAGTCGCTTCTTCTACCACGGGTTCGGCCGTGGGTTCGGCGGGGGCGGCCGTGGCCGCTGGCTCGGGGGCGGTGGTGGGTTCGGCCGTCGTGCCGCCGCAGGCCACCAAGGCCATCAGAGCCAATAACGTCATCAAGGAAAGCAGGGTTTTCTTCATTTTTTCTTCTCCTCTAAAAATTAGCTGTTAGCTATTAGCGAACAGCGGGAATGGGAACACAGTTGGGTGGGTAGGGGCAACCCTTGTGGTTGCCCTAGAGGGCAGTCATAAAGGTTGCTCCAAAGGGCAGGCACAAGGCCTGCCCCTACGGACTAACGGCCAAAAGCTCTTTGAGTACCAGCTTCTCCACCTTGCCATAGGGGGAGATGGGGAGCGCATCTAGGAAGATGACTTGCTTGGGGACTTTGTAGCGGGCGAGGCGGGTTTGGCAGAAGGCGCGTAGCTCTTCGGCCGTGGCGGTTTGCCCTTGTTTGAGCTGAACCGCCATCAGGCCGACTTCGCCCCACGTCTCATCGGGGATGCCGATGAGGGCGGCTTCGGCCACGGCTGGGTGTTCGCGGAAGATGGCTTCCACCTCGGCCGAGTAAATGTTCTCGCCGCCGCTGATAATCATGTCCTTAAAACGGCCGACAATATAGTAGTAGCCTTGCTCATCCTGCCGCGCCATGTCGCCCGTGTGGAACCAGCCATCGCGGATGGCTTCGGCCGTGGCTTGCGCGTTGCCCCAGTAGCCCGCGCAAACGTGGGGGCCACGGATGAGCAACTCGCCCGTCTCGTTGGGGGAAACGGGGCGGCTGTCTGACCCGATTAAGACCATCTCGCTGTGGAAAATGGGCTTGCCGACCGAGCCGACGAGGACGGCCGATTCCTCATCGGTCATGGTAAAGCAATTCGTGCCGACTTCGGTCAGGCCGTACCCTTGGCGGAAGACTGTGCCCGTCGTTTGCCGCCATGTGTCCATGAGGGCGGGGGGGCAAGGTGCGCCACCGCTGATAAACCAGCGCACATGGCTCAAATCGGCCGTGGGCAGGGCGGGGCTGTTGAGCCACAGTTGGAAGAGGGTGGGCACGCCGAGAATGACGGTGCAACGCTCGGCCGAGATGGTTTGCAGAGCCGCGTCCGCGTCGAATGTGCGGCCGATAACGACCCGTCCACCGACATACAAGAGCGGGGTGAGAAAGACGAACAGCCCGCCCGAGTGGAACATGGGCGTAAAAATGGGGGCCGTATCGGCCGAACCCAGTTCCCAGCTAATGGCGGTATTGATGGCGTTCCACAGGATTTGGCGATGGGGGATGAGCGCCCCTTTTGGCCGTCCCGTCGTGCCGCTGGTGTAGAGGATGCAAGCGCAATCATCTGGCTCGAGGGGCGGGATGGGCGGCTCAGTGGCGGCGGCGTTTTGTAGTCCCTCTTCGTAGCTGGTGGCGGCGGGGATGTTGGCCCCTTCAGCCGCAACAAGGTGGCGGACGGTGTGCAGGTGGGGCTGGATGGCGGTGAGGGTGGCGGCAAATTCACGGCCGCCAATCAACACTTCGCACCCGCAATCGTTGGCCACATAGACCAGTTCGGGTTCGGCCAGCCGCCAGTTGAGCGGCACAAAAATCGCGCCCAATTTGAGACAGGCGTAGAGCAAATCCACGTAAATGACGCTGTTGTGCGCCAGTAAGCCTACTCGTGTGCCCTTGCCCACACCCAAATCCATCAGCCAATGGGCGGCGCGATTCGCCCGCTCGTTGAGCTGGGCATAGGTGTAGCGTGCGCCCGTGGCCAGCTCTAGCACGGCTTCGCGGTGCGGGGTGAGTTGGGCGCGTTTGGGGAGGAGGTGGGCGGCGGTGGTGTGCATGGGAGTGCTGAGTTCCGAATGGGTGCTGAGTGCGAGGGTGGGTAATGGGTGACTGAGCACTCAGAACTCAGACTCACGCCAGCTACCTTTTTGCTCCACCAAACCAGCGGCGTGGGGGGCGAAGAGCATGGTCATGTGGTTGCCTGTGCATTCGGCGTAGCGGCCGTGGGCGAGGGCGGAGACGGTGGCGCGGGCATCGGCTTCGAGGAGGACGGGGGCACGGCCGTAGTTTTCGGGGGCGCGGATGAGCAGAGTCGGTTGCTGTATCTGGGCGAGGTAATCGTCCCATGCCTCATCAATGGCCAAATCGGCCGCTTGCCAGATGGCTTGGGCGTTGGCGCGGGGCTTGACTTCGCCCGTGGGCAAATCTTCTACGTCGGCGCGGTAAAACGCCTCGAGGTGTTCATCCCATGTGCCGTGCAGGAAGGGCATGGCTTGCATGGCCGCCTTGAACGCCTCCCACGAGGGCATGGTTTGTTCGAGGCGGGCGAGGGAGGGCTTGAGCAGGTCGCGCACGTCGGGGTGGAGCTTACCCGCCGCGTCTAGGACGAGCAGGCGGCTGACCCGTTCGGGGTAGTGGGCGGCCGTGTAGAGCGTCAGCAAACCGCCAAAACTGTGCCCGCCCAAGATGACTTGCTCGAACCCCAACGCATCCAACAGGCCGATGATGTCGGCCGAATGGTCGGCCATGGTGTAGCCCGTGGCGGGTTTGTCGCTCTGGCCACGGCCGCGCAAATCCACGCTGTAGACATGGAAATGATTGGGGAGGCCCGCCGCAATGAGGCCATCAAAGCAATGGGCGTTGGCGCTGAGGCCGTGCAGAAGGATCAAAACGGGACCACGGCCGCCGTGGTCTAACACATGGAGGGTGAGGGAGTTGGCTTGGATAAACATAGTGCGGGTAGGGGCAACCCTTGTGGTTGCCCTCTGGTTACATGGTCAATGGACTTGAGGAGGGCAGGCACAAGGCCTGCCCCTACGAATTACCCCAATACGCCTCGCGCATGACGCGCTTGAGGGTTTTGCCGGAGACACTGCGGGGGAATGCGTCGCGGAGTTCGATGGTGGTGAGTTTTTGGTAGCGGGCTTCGACGCGCTCGTTGGCCCATGCGCGGATTTCTTCGGCCGTGGCGTGTGCGCCTTGGCGCAGGACGACGGCCGCCATAGGGGTTTCGCCCCATTTGTCGTCGGGGATGCCGAAGACGGCCGCTTCGGCCACGGCGGGGTGTTGCACCAAAATCTCTTCGATGTCGCGGGGGTAGACGTTGACCCCGCCGCTGATGATTAAATCTTTTTGGCGGTCTACTAAATAAAGGAAGCCGTCTTCGTCGGTGTAGCCCAAATCGCCGCTGTAGAGCCAGCCATCGCGAATGGCGAGGGCTGTTAAATCGGGGCGTTTGTAGTAGCCGGGCATGAGCATGGGGCCACGGCCGACGATTTCGCCGACTTGGTGGGGGGGGAGGTCGCGGCCGTCCTCGCCCACAATGCGCATCTCCATAAACGGGGTGGGGCAACCGACGGACGACTTCTTGGCCTCGTAGTCGTGCTTGTCCAAAATGGTCATAAACCCTTCGGTCAGGCCGTACAGCTCATAGAAGCGGTTGGGCAAGGCGGCATTGAGCGCCTCTTTGTGTTCCAAGTGCAACGGCGCACCGACCGAGCCAATCATCTCCAGCGATTGCATCCGCGCGGGGTCGAAGTTGGGCGCGTTGAGCATGGCGATGATTTGGGAGGGAACCATCTTGGTGTGGGTCACGCGCTCTTGCGCGACTGTTTCAATCATCGCCTCGGCATCAAACTGGGGGTGCAGGATAAAGGTTGCCCCCACAAACATGGCGGGCATGAGGGTGAGGAAGGCTCCGTTGAAGACGAGCGAGCCTGTGTGCAGGATGATGCTCTCGGGGGTGATGCGGTAGCTGGCGGCGAAGATGGTGCAGTAGGCGGCGCGGATGGCGTGGGTGTGGATGATGCCTTTGGGCAAGCCCGTTGTGCCGCTGGAATAGATGATGTTGTACGGGT
>JADJSZ010000110.1 GCA_016711405.1 Candidatus Hadersleviella danica
CTCAAGAAAAACTTGGTTTACGTACCGCCAAACAGCCATGAGGCAATGCCAGACCCACTATTGCCTGGGCTGTGTCGCAATGCACAGCCCACCGCCTTGGTGGCGGGAAGTGCTTCCTCGACGAGTTCGGCAACCGAGAGTATTTTCTGATTTTGGTCGCCTCGGCCGGTTGCTCGGTGTTTGCTTGCTACCACTTTGAGGTGGATTATGGTGCGAGGTACCTCACTTGTCGCCCCTCTGCTGATCACCACCGTGCAGAAACGGGTCTACCCTGACAAAACTGTTCTTCTACTTCCTGCCAAGGCGATGGCGACTTGGCCTCCATCGGCATGGGAAGGTGAAATTATGCACGCCACGCCACGGGGCGAAAAAAAAAATAACGGTCATCTTCGTCAATAACGCCACGGATGGCGCATGACAGGAAGTTCCGGATGGCTCCCGCACGAGCTTGATTGGGGTGTTAGACCACCTTCCTGTCCCCGCTCTCGGCTGTTCTGTTGAACTTAAACGGCTGCGCCCACCATCCGCATGGCCTTCGAAATTCTTGGCGGGCTTGCCCGCACCGCCTACAAAGTCTGCTGCAGTTTGCATGATGCGCGGCACCCCCTGCCCGCCAAATGGCCATCCGCAACCTTCGCCTTCGAGACCCAACAAATGTCCCCCGGCTTCAGTATCGTGGAACTGCCGCCTCTCCACCTGTCTCTAATTAACTGCAAGCCCCACCCCAACCAAGCCCTCGACTGGGTGCGCGGACAATATGTTGCCGCAATACCCCGTGGGCGATTTCAAAAGTTTACTCCCAGGAATGCGGAAACGACGTGGATTGGTGTTCATTCCGCAATCCCCATCTTCCGCAAATCCCCATTCCGCAATCACTATCTCCCCTCAACCCGGCGATTTTGCTCTTGGGAACCACTTCCAGCGGTGTCAGCGAAGCGTATCCCCGGCATGGGTAGCTCCTGCCATTCAAACTGCCTGCTTTCGACGCAAAAGTCTGAAGTGATTTCGTTCCCAGGTGGGTTGCCTGCGCCTGAACTGTTCCTGATTGCGCTGATTTGAGGAGGCGATTGGCGCGGGTGTTGGCCGATAACGGCCAGTTCCGCTCTCCAACAGCAGCACCACCGAAGGCTACCTTGCCCCTGCGGGAATTTATTGTGGGAAAAGATGGGGCAATATGGCATCGAAGCCACCTGTGGACAGGCCATCCTCATCACCAGCGGCCCTCAAATAAGCGTTGGATTTAATCGGCAAACTGCTCATCAACCCCGGCGACCCGATTTTGACCGAACCGCCGACCTTATCTCGGCGCGTTGCAGGCGTGGAACGCCTATCAGGCCGAATACACGACCGTGCTGATTTGACGACGATGGCTTGCAGACGGCCCTTGTTAGAGGAGGCGTTGCAGGGCTACTCCCAAGTCTGGCGTAATATCCTGCTCAACTTCCAAAACCCCGGGCGGGTGACATTGCCTCTCCAGTTGTTCCTCGATTTAATCTACACGGCTGATAAAATACGGTCTGCCCATCATCGAAGACGACCCCTATGGTGAGTTGCGCTTCGAGGGAGAGCAATCTCGCCTCTGCTGGTGGTGCTGGATGCCTAAGAGTTAAACGGCGGTGTTGAGGGCTTCTTGCGCGGCAACGTCATTTCACCCTCAGCACCTTCTTCTGAAACGCTGGTTCCCGTTTGCGCTTCTTGGGCTGGATGATCGCCCCTAAGAGCGTTATTCAAAAATGGGGTGACGGTGAAGCAGGGCATGGATTTGCACATCCAGCACCTTCAACCAAGTGGTGGCAAAGCGAGGTACGGCGACGGTCCCCTGCGCTCCCAGACGTGCGCTGCATCCGCGAGGTATACTGCCAAAGCGGCGGGAAGTGATGTTGGCGGCGATGGACTCCATTTCCCCGCCCCACCTGCGCTGGACACGGCCGCAAGGTGGCCTCTTCCTCTGGGCGACACGTTCAGGTGAGACTGATGCGGCTGAATCTGTTGCCTGCGGCCGTGGCTCAAAAACGTAGCCTTCGTGCCGGACCAGCTTCTTCCCGCTGGCGACGGCCGCAACACCATGCGCCTCAATCCTTCCAACGCCATTCCAGAGGCCATTGAGGAGGGGATTGCAAGGTTGGGGAAGTGCAGCCAGGTGAAAGGGTGGGGGAGTAAGGGAGGAAGAGAGGAAGAGAGGGGGAGCAGAGGGGCGGAGGGGGGCAGAGGGATATTGACCAATGAATTTCACAAGTTAACAGCTAATAGCTAAAAAGCTAAAAGCTAAAAGCTGACAAGCTGACAAGCCGAAGTGCTACTTCATGGAAACCTCCATCATTATCGCAGGATTTGGGCGGGCAGGGGTGTTGCTGGCGGGGCAATTATTGGCCTATGCAGGGATGGATAACGGCCGCCAAGTGTGACGTGGATTTTCCCACACTTCGAAATGCGGGCGGCACTGCCCATTGGTGTGGTCATCATCAGCGACGAGCCAGATTGGTGCGCCCGTGGTGGTATCAATGGTCGATGTGGCCATCGTCCTCAACCAACCGCTGTTTGAGAAATATGAGCCACTGCGACCCCCGGCGGGGTGCTGGTGGTGAATAGCAGTATTGTGGAGGTGGACAGCGACCGCGAGGACATCGCAGAAATTTTGGCCATCCCCGCTAATGAGTTGGCGGATGAAGGAAACTCGACCAAAATAAGTTGAATATGGCGGCCGTGGGTGGCCCGGCTGGTGTGCGCCCGTGCCCTTCGAAGTCGTGGAAAGGTGCTCCCGCTCGATCATTCCTCCTTCCCGCAAAGCGCACTTGTTGCAGAGCAACACCGAGGTGTTGCGGGCTGGCTATCGGCTGGGCAGGTGTAGTGGAGTTGGTAAGCAGGAAAGTGCCTTAACGCAAAGTAAAAGTGGAGAGTAGAGAAAGTGGGGTACTCCAGACCGAGGACCCCACCTTTACTTTCGCCATTATGTAAGGGGTAATTTGTAGTGTCCCTTTGGGTATGAATTTGTTCCAACAAATTAGTTTCTAACCAAACTCCTGTGAATGATATTGCGTCTATGAACGGACGTATTACATGACCAATCTCAACAAGAACAAAAAAAGTTAAAATCTAATATTGCTGGATTTTTGAAAGATATCATCGAGGACTGGGAAAACCAAAACTCGCCCTACAGAACGGGTGGATTGTGAATTAGGCGAACAGCCAGCATTACCCAACTTTGTCTTGTGGATGTTAGTGTTCCTCCTGTGTGTTCTCCTATAGGTTCATTAAGTAGTCCGTTAGCCATTTGGCGGCTTATTCCCGGATATGTAATTAGGTCCATGGTGCTTACTATATTAGTGACCAAGCCGCTTATAACCGCTTATATAATGGTGGCACGAAGCCATGCAAGGCTTGTTTCACCAGGATTACCCATGCCTCGATTGAACGTTTTGCCCCCTATGCCCAGCATCATTTAGCTAAAATTTGCGGCAGGGTCTAGCTATAGATGGTAGTATTTGACAAAATTGGCCGTTACTTGCCCCTCTTGCGTAAGATTCCTGACGTGAGACAAGACTAAATGTTACCCCGCAAAATGGTCGGTTTGTTCGATATTCGTGCCCAACAAAGGCCGCGAAATGGTACAACCTTCCTAATCCGCACCAAAATGATAGCGGCAAAGACGAGAATTGGCTGACCGAAGGCCACGGCGAGGAAGCCTTCTCTTAGCCGACCTTGGCTTTTTTGGGCTTGTAGTGCGGTTCGATTATCTGACCGTGCAAGGGTACTGGTGGATTTCTCTTGCCACGGAAAGGACTAGTTTTGAAGTCATTCTCGCGCCTTTTATGGAAGATGACACCACCTTTGATGGGCTGTTCCGGTTGGGAAACATCATGCCGACGCAAGCGCTAGCGGTTCGTTTTAGTTCGCTTTACTGTGAAGCAAACCCAGTATCAATATCTGACCAATGTGTTAAACTTGACCTCGCCTCCATCCAAGAGATAGCTCCGCTTTATGCTAGGCGATGGGATAGTTGAAATGGCTTTTCGCATGGTCAAGCGTATCTCAAATTGCACTTCATCTGGTCAGCCAAACCAGAGATTGTTTTGCTTCAAGTCCAGCGGTACACAGTTATTTCAAGTAGTTGCTTGCTGGTCTGTCGAAATCAGCCCGCGAGGGCTTGCTGAGGTGGTAGACCCATTTGATGTCTCTTTGCTTTTACATTGGCAGTATGTGTTCCCAACTAACTTTGAGAAAATAAAACCCTAATTGAGATGCCGATTGTCCATGATGGTCGAGAATTGGGGTTTATACGTCCATCACGCCGCATTCGCATTGAAGCACCAGTTTTTCTTGGAAGATAAAATTCGTCCATTGCCTGAGGGACAAGGTTGGTCGATGGGCCTCGTTATGCTCCAGCGCAAGGGACTATTTCTATGGTTTCCCATCTTGATTTTAGGCCTTGGGAAAGTTTTCAGCCTCCAACTACGGTTACTTCTACGTAAGAATTGAATTTGTTGGTGAAATGCCCAGGGTTGTCGTTCACCTCTGGGCACAACCACAAGGGTTGCCCCTACTTCACTCTCGTTACGGAGCCACGCTTGCCATACGGGCCTGTTGTTCCACCACTTGCCGCCGCTTTTCGTCGGTAGTCATGCCTTCAGCTGACGACTATGCCCAACATGGTGATTTGAGCATCGTTGTCGTAGCCATCTCTCTCCAGCAAGGCGTAGATCACGCGCGCTTTTTTTGGAGCGCAGGGGAGAGAACTTCCTGCCGAGGGCATCGGTGGATAGTAACAGGCCACGCCACCGCCATATCGGCCGTGGCAGCAATCATCGCCGTAGGCGGAGACTCGCACACGGGTCAGCTCGAATTGGCTGAACAGGCGTGGTTCGTAGAAGAACAGGACGGGTTCTTGGCGGGCGTAGGCGGAGGCAACGGCCGCTACCAAACGCATTCGAGCCGCCGTGACCACGGCCAAGTTCAGCCCCAAATTGGTGATAATGTTTGCGCAGCGGCATTAAACCCAGTCCGGCCGCCAGCGAGGAATTGCCCTTGGTCGCCCGTTTTTCCGTGGCAAAAAGCTTTGCCAAACGGGTCAAAGACGTCTTCCTATGGGCTAGTTCAGGGTGTTCCCACCACAACAGGTGCGCATATCAGCCAACAATCCCTTGTAGCTGAGAGGCCACTGTTGTTAACCGCTTCTCTGTCGTCACGTATTGAGCAAATGCGCCTCGCCGTGCCCTGATCTACCAAACTCGAGGCTGGCATCGGCATCGCCACTTGCCAGTATCCCATTGCAAACCCTCATCAAGGGCGATGATTTCGACGGGCAGCCCAACCTTGTTCGATGATGACCGCGGACGCATGCGCACGTTGAGTTCGGAGGCGTGCGCCACGGGTTTTCGATGAGTTGGATGGTAGCCTCGTCGGCCGCCGCCTGTCCTCTCAGTCGCTTCGGTTGTTCCGTGTTGGAGGTGCTGGTGGTGTCATTCGGCCAGTCGCAAGCGGCCGTGGCAACAGCAACGTTGGCAATAACAGAATTCAATTAACATCAATCTTCATGGCTTCTTCTCCTTAGAAATCAGTCTCATAGGGAATAAAGGTGATAGTATAGCATTAGTGCGTGGAGGGCTATTTATCCTTCGTCTAAGTTATTTGGACATGGCTTGCTTAGCGCACTTTATGACACATATCTATTGCCACATCTTTTTATAACTCGAGAGATAAAATCTAATTTTATTGCAAAGGCGCAAAGATGCGAAGACGGCAAAGGGTTTTGGAGAATTGGCTTCGAGGCCAAAATTAATTTCAGGGCTGAAAGCCCGTCTCATACCAACCTAGGGTGAAGCCCCAGTACACGATGGCGGAATTAACTCGGTAGCGGTTTGTCATTCTGTTGCGAAGCGTGGCATCGCCACCTCAACGCTTTAAAGAATCCCTAAACCTATGCTGCGAACTTTAAATAACAACATACTTAGGGATTCTTCACAGTCCTGAATGACAACTAACAAGTTATTTGCGCGGCGTACTAGGAAGATGGGTAATAGATAGTTGGCAAGAGACTTTATGGACTATTCGCGGGGCAAGATAGAGTGTAGAGGTAGTTATGTATGGGATTTGTCGCATACCTGCGGAGCGAAAAGCGAGTATTGCATATGCCGCCCGCAAACCCAAAAAAAACAGATTTCCACCCATGTCCACCGAACTTTCTGCCGCCGTTCTTACTCTTCTCCTTCCCGAGGGACAAACGGCATTGTAACCCACCTGGGTTTCATCATTGAACAAACCCATTTAGCCAGGTAGCCATGATCCCGTGCCAAACATGGTCGCCCGACTTACCAAATGCCGCCTGCTTGAGATGGCTCTGTTGCGCCAAAAAGGCACCGCCTTACCCAGCTGTGTGGCCGATATGTTTCTTCACCCGCGCTACGGGAAGCAGGCTTCGGGTGAACAGATTGTCGCGCAAACCACGCCCAACGTAGCCCAGAGGTGGCGCGGTGGGTGGCCGATCTGGGTGTGGTATTGGCGGGGATGCATGGGCGTTGGCGGCCGTGGTCACAGTGTCATCGGCGTGGATTTAGCGGTCAAACGGCTCTGCACATGGTGCTGCAATAATGCGGTCGTACGGCCGTGCCACCCACTTCCGCTCCCTGCAAGCCGACGGCTCACCTTTGCCCTGCCCGTTGACGCTTTTTTTGCGACCCCGCCCGGCGCACGGCGACAGGCCAGCGCATTTCGCAGGGAAAGTGCGCTCGATTACCAGCCCCTGACCTTTGGCGCGCGGTGGCGCGAACTAACGCCCAGCGTACTATCAAAATTAGCCCCGCCAGTTTTGAGGGGGAATTCCCGCCACGGCCGAGGCGGAATTTATCTCTCCGTCGGGGCGAGCTAAAAGAGTGTGTGTTAGGGTGGGGGAACCAGTAACAGGTGCGTGCGGAACCGTCGGGCGACGCAATTGCCGAAACAGGGGAGCGAGCATGGGCTGGCGCCGTTAATTGCCCCTGTCCCCATCACCCCACCCCGCGCTTACCTGTATGAACCCGACCCCGCCATTTTGGGGCGGGATTGAGTGAGCAATTGGCCGAAGAGCTGGGTGCGGCAAAATCTCGCCGATATTGCCCATCTGACCCACGACACGGCCGTGCCGACCCCGTGGGCGCGGGTGCCTCCCCTTGAGGCGTGGTTCCCCTTCCAACTCAAGCGGTTGCGCCATTATTTACGTGAGCAGGGCATCGGCGGGTGACGATTAAGAAGCGGGTTCGCCGCTGGATGTGGATTGGTTGCAACGACAGTTGCGGTCAAAGGCGGCCGTGAGGCGATTTCCTCTTTTGACACAGGTGGGGCGGCCGTGTTGGTGGGCAAAGCCGTGGTGGGTATATGGGGAATTTTAATAGACCATTACACCTTAGCACACGAATAAACCTCCCCGAAGAGCGATGTGGCATAAATTGACAATGGTGGCACAGCCGAACCCTCTCCCCAGCCCCGCTGAGGCGGCCGTTTTGCACGCCATCGGCCGTGGCTCCACCCCTTAAATCGCACCGCGATGTGGATGGGCACAGGTGTACCGCCTCCACCCTTTGCAGGGAGGCGGCCGATGCCCTGTGCCGTGGTGCAAACCCTCCTGCACCAGAATTACCTCACCACCAACCAAAATTTCCCGCCGCTACGTTTTTGCTCACCAGCAAAGGCAAAGCATGGCCACACCAGGGCGATACTCCACGGCCTCAGCGACATTGGCTAGGGAATTGCTGTCAGCGGTCTGCTATCAGCCAATCCAAAATCGCTTTATTCTTCACACCCGCCCCACACCTTCACCGCTCCAGCGGGAGCGGCATCGTGTTTGGTGGCCACAAACTCAAATTCCTCGCTTTGTCCCACCGCTAATTCACCCTGAAAGCCAACCGCACTCAGCAAGTAATGGGAGGTGACGTTGTCCAGTTTGCCCTCGGCGTTGTAGGAGGCGGCAATGACGTGGGGATTGAGGCAAGGAACCCGTCCCACGCTTTTGAGTTCCCCCGTCAGTGTCACATAAATATCCAACTCCGATTGGCTGGGGTTTTCCACAATGGCTCGCTGGCCGTTATCTGCGCTGGGGATGGCCGAGATGTCGGTGATGCGGTAAGAGGCGTAGGTTCCATTTATCTCGCTCAGACTGCGGATAAAGCTGAACACGGCCGTTGCCCCCGGCGGCACAAGCTCGGGCTTGGCATAAACCCACTCCGTGACAAGGGGTTGTCCACTGGCATCCAATAGCTCCATTTCGATGCGAATGTATTGCACCCATTCGCCTGTTTGGTTGGTAGTTCCCCGCAATCGTCACAAAATCTTCATCCACGGCCGTTACCCCCTCCCGTAGGCGCGAGGGTGCCATCCACTGCAACCGTCGTGTCGGGCAAATTCGCCTCAGCCACGGGTGTCACCACACTGGTCGAAGCCAGTGGGTTAGACGAAAGGCCACAAGCGGCCGTAGCCAACAAACAAACCAAAAGAGCCAGTAAGAAGTAAACATGACGAAACATGATGTCAATTCCTTGTTTTTGAGAAAGTAGCTTTATAAATTTTGATTAGGGATGAGGGACTGAGGTCATAAACGTCCCCAGTCCCCAGTCCCCAGTCCCCAGTCCCTCGTCCCAGTTACGGCCGTGTGACCAGCGGCAAGAACACCTGCCGCCCTTGTTCGAGCATAAAGTTGGCCGTGATGGTCTTCGCTTCATCCATCGTCACCACCAGCACAGGGTTTGTGCCACTGGCCGCCCCACTCCAACCTGTGAAAATTGAGCCAGTCTCGGCCGTGGCCGTCAGCGTGATGGTCGTATTGGGATCCAAGGGCACGCTACACGCCCCCGCCCCGCAATCAATCCCCGCTGGGTCGCTGACCACATGGCCCGTGCCCGTACCCGTCTTAACCACCCCCAAAAGATACAACGGACTGATATTGACAGTGACCGTGGCGCTAGCTTCTGCCCCCAACGCATCGGCAATGGTGTAGGTGAAGGTGGCAATGCCCGAAAAACCAGTGGGAGGGGTATAGCGGATGGTTTGGTTGGGCAGTAATTCGGCCGTGCCATTGCTGGGAACCGAAATATCCACCACGGTTAAGGCATCCCCCTCGGGGTCGCTGTCATTGGCCAGCACGTTAATGTCGCTGATGGTGTTGAGTGACAGATAAACGGTGTCGTTCACGGCCGTTGGCGACTGATTGCTCTCCCGCACCTCCACCGTCACCTCGGCTTGCGCCGTGCCGCCCAACCCATCGCTGATGGTGTAGTTGAACGAATCGTTGCCGATGTAATTTTGCGCTGGGGTATAAAGGATGTCTGTCCCGCTGATAACGGCCGTGCCTTGCCCCGGCGTTGTGACACTGGCAATGGTCAGTAAATCCCCATCAGGGTCGCTGTCATTGGTTAGCACCGCAATGGCTACGGCCACATTTTGCACGGTGCTGGCCGTGTCGTTTGCCGCTACCGGAACCCCATTTTCCGTGCGCACATCCACCGTCACCAAGCCCACATCGCTATAGGAGCCATCGTAAACCGTGTAGGTAAAGGTATCCGTGCCCGTGAAGTTGGTGTTGGGGGTATAGACCACCAACGTACCGCTAATCACGGCCGTGCCATTGCCCGGTGTGGCCACGCCCGACACACTCAGCACATCCCCATCCACATCACTATCATTGGCCAGAACCTCAATGGCTACAGGCGTATTCAGCAACGCTCCCGTCTCATCATCCACGGCGACAGGTGGCTCTGGCGAAGGTTGGACGGTTACAAAAATAGTGGCCGTGCTGGTCAACCCATCACTATCCATAATGGTGTAGGTAAACTCATCGGAGCCAAAGTAATTGGCATTGGAAAGATAGCCCACCTGTTCCTCGGTAAAAATGGCCGTGCCATTGGGCGGGTCACTCACCGCCACAACTGTTAGCGAAGTGCCATCTGGGTCGCTGTCGTTTTCTAACACCGGCACAGGTTGCCATAAATCTTCTATGGCCAGCACATTGTCATTTTGGGCAATGGGCGCTTCCACAGTTGTTTCCCATTGGTAAACATAAGCCGCACCCGCATTGGCTTCCCCCGTCACATCCACATTAATGGCTCCTGTGGCTAAAACCACATCTCCCAAAGCCACAGCAAAACCGAATCGGTCTTCGGCACTGCCGTTGCTGGCAAACAAATCCGCCCGCTGACCCCACGCATTTAGCCCCCCAATGTTGCGTTCGTAGAGAAACAGCCGCCCTTGGTTGGCGTTGTTGCCGACTTGAATGCGTGGTGCACCCACCAAGGCCACATCAAAACGCACATCCACGGCAAACCCAAACCGGTCATTGGTTTGCCCTGTCGGGTTCATCAATTGCGCCACTTGTGCCCACGCATCGAGACCACCTTGGTTTCGGCTAAATAAATAGGCCGCCCCTTGGTCGCTTCCCGTGAGGTCGTTATCGGGTGCGCCAACAAGGGCGGTGTCATCGCTCAGGGCGACGGCACGGCCGAAATGGTCATTGGTTTGGCCATCGGTGGCGCGTAGGGTGGCCCATGCCCCCCAGTTGTCGGCCCCGCCGTTGTTGCGCCGGTACAGATGGGCTTCACCCGCATCGTTCCCACCGCTGGTATCGGCATAAGGAGCGCCCACCAATAGGACATCGAACTCCAAACTAACGGCCGCGCCAAATTGGTCGCTACCCAGCGTAGCGCTGGGGATGAATCTCAGAACTCCCCACGCATCCAAACCACCCTGATTGCGCTCATAGATAGTGACAGCCCCTAAACCGCCCGCATATTGGGGTGCGCCCACGGCCAGCTTATCCCCATCCAACGAAACGGCCGCCCCAAAATGACTGCCCGCCGTACCTGTCAACGTCGCCTGCCAACCCCAATTGTTGGCACCACCCTTGTTGCGGTAGTAAACGTATGCCGCGCCTGTGCCACCATTTTTGTCGCGTGCCCCCACCACGGCCGTATCATCGTAAATTGTCACCGCATAGCCAAAACTGTCCCCAGTGGTCGCATCGGGCGCATCCAACACTTTTGCCAGTTCCCACGCATCTGCCCCGCCTTCGTTGCGCTCAAACAGATACGCCTTGCCGCTATTGGCTACTGCCCCATTGGCATAGGGTGCCCCCACGAGGAGGTAACGGCCGTGCAAGGCCACTGAAAAGCCAAACCAAGCATCAGTCGTCGGATTATCCGCCACGGGCTGTGCCACCCGCCGCCAGCCTGCCCCTGTGCGGTAATACACATAAGCCGCCCCCGCCTTGCTCATGCCCCCCACCGTCGCCTCATACGCGCCGACGATGAGCGTATTGCCACTGAGGGTCGTCGCAACGCCAAAAAAATCGCCGGCCGCACCGTCGCTGGCGACCAGTTTTTCCACTTCTCCCCAATTATTTGTGCCCCCTTCATTGCGCTCGAAGAGATAGACCACGCCTTGATCCACACGGCCGTCCACATCTGCCCAATGCGCCCCCACAGCTAACACATCCCCCTCCAAATTCACCCGGCTAAAACGGTCACCGGCCGCGCCATCGCTGGCTGTCACCTTTTTCACCTGTCCCCATGCGTTCAACCCGCCCTGATTGCGCTCGAAGAGATAGACTGCGCCTTGGTCTACCCGGCCGTCTATATCGGCCAATCGCGCGGCCACCGCTAACGTATCCCCAGCTAGTGCTAACCCATAGAAATAATCACCTGCAACCCCGTCACTTGCGACCACCTTGGTTTGGAACCCCCATTGGTCCGCCCCCCCATTATTGCGGTAAAAAATATAGGCGGCTCCTTGGTCTTGATCCCCCGCAATATCTATGAAGGGTGAGGACACAACCAAAATATCTTGGCTAAGTTCGAGGTTAGTCCCCCATTGATCGTCGGCCGCGCCATCGCTGGCGGTCAGCTTTTTGGCTTCCCCCCAACCATCCGCTCCCCCTAGGTTGCGCTTAAAGAGATAAACAGCCCCTGATTTGTCTTCCCCGCAATATCGGCATCGGGGGCACTCACTGCCAACCAGTCGTCATTGAGTTGGAGCTGATAGCCAAAATAATCCCCAGTCGTCCCATCACTGGCGGTTAATACTTTTACTTGCCCCCACTGGTTCGTACCGCCTTGATTGCGGGCAAATAGATGAACCATGCCTTGATCTACCTGACCATTGACATCTATCCCACCACTGCCAACCGCCAATAAATCACCATACAGATCGACATCGGAGGCGAAATACTGACCGGGCCCGCTTTCGCTGACCGTAATGAGCCGCGCCAGTTCCCAAGCATCAGGGATGCCGTTGGTGAAGTTGCGGTAAAAGATATAGACCCTTCCTTCGGCTTGGGGGCCATTTCCCACCACGGCCGCTATATCTCCCTGCACCGACACAACCCACCCCAAATTGTCATTGACGATGGGTGGCGTAGCTTGCAGTTTGGCAATCGGTGTCGAAGTTAAATCAGAGTTTTGCGGTTCAGCCACGGCCGCAATTTGCCCCTCAATGCTGGCCCACTCCTCGGGCGAAAGCGATTCCGCCCCAACGGGTACAGCCAGCTCCGCATGTGTCACTCCTTCCAGCGACCCCAGCAGGGTCAAAACAAAGCATAAATAGATGAGCAGGTACGTCTTACGCATGATGATGTGTCTCCTAATGGCAACGAGGTAAACCTTCGCCGCCTCAAAAATAGCGAAGGTTTGCGCAGAATACCCCACGGCCGTTCCGAAAACGTTCCGAAAAAAAGAGCACCAACCCAAACAAACATTCCCCTCCGCCCCCTCAACGGCTAAAGCCGCCACTACGAACCCCCCTGCCCCCCTGCCCCCCTTCCCGCTATAATCCCCCACCATGTCCCGCCTCACTCTCCTCTTGCTCGGCTCCCCCCGCATCGAGCGGGATGGCGTACCCATCAAGGTAGACACCCGCAAGGCGATTGCCCTGCTGGCCTACCTCGTCGTGACCCGCCAATCCCACGGCCGCGAGAGTTTGGCCGCCCTTTTCTGGCCCGACACGGCCGAAAGCCGCGCCCGCCTGCGCCGCACCCTCTCCGTTCTTAACACCGCCCTCGCCCGCAGTTGGCTCGACATCGAGCGCGAAACCATTCGGCTTCAGCCCGAGCGGGATGCCAACCTGTGGGTAGATGTGGAACAATTCCACCAACTCCTCGCCAGTTGCAAAACCCACGGCCACCCCGCCGAACAAGTCTGCCCCGCCTGCCTCGCCCCCCTCAGCGAAGCCATCGCCCTGTACCGCGACGACTTTATGGCAGGCTTCACCCTGCGCGATAGCCCCGCCTTCGACGATTGGCAACTGTTTGAGACACAAGCATTGCGCCGCGAATATCTGGCCGCCCTGCAACTGCTCGCCCAAGGCCACCTCGCCCTCGGGGCGCATGAGCAAGCCACGGCCGTTTTGCGCCGCTGGCTGGCGGCCGACCCCCTCGACGAAACGGCGCACCGCATCCTCATCATGGCCTACGCCTTGGCGGGACAACGGCCGTCCGCTCTGCGCCACTACCACGAATGCACCCACCTGTTGGCGCAGGAGTTAGCCATCCCCCCTAGCCCCGAAACGACAGCCCTCTATGAACAAATTCGGGATGGGACATGGGCGGGCGAGGCTTCTGTGCAGGCGTGGTTGGCTCCTGTGGTCGAGACGGCCGTTCATCCCCATCCCCCCCTGCCCACCCCACCCACCCCGTTTATCGGCCGGCAAACCGAGTTGGCTGAAATTGCCACCCTGCTGGCCAACCCCGCTTGCCGCTTGCTCACCCTTGTGGGCACGGGCGGCATGGGCAAGACACGCCTCGCCTTGCAAGCGGCCACGGCCGCCCAAGCGCAATTTGCCGATGGGGTCTATTTTGTGCCACTGGAAGGCGTAACCAAGGCCGACCAACTGCCGACCGCCATTTTGACAAGTTTGGGGCTGGTGCTACACGGCCAAGGGGAGACGGCCGTGCGCCTGCTCGAATCCTTGCGCGGGCGGGCACTGCTCCTTGTGCTAGACAACATGGAGCAACTCGCGGCCGAGGCGGAATGGCTGGCGACACTCTTGACTCACGCTCCCCACGTCAAACTCCTCGTCACCTCCCGCGAACGGCTCAATTTGCAGGGCGAGTGGCTTTTGCCCGTGCCACCCCTCAGCTACCCCACCACGGCCGACCTCGACCAAGAAGAGACGATGCAATTCAGCGGGGTGCAACTGTTCGAGCAACGCGCCCGCGCCTTGTTGCCCACCTTTGCCCCCACCCCCGCCGACCGACGCGCCATAGCCCACATTTGCCATGTGGTGCAAGGGTTGCCGCTGGCCATTGAGTTGGCCGCAGGCTGGGTGAACTTGCTCTCCTGCACCGCCATCGCCGCCAAAATTGGGCAAGACCTCGACTTTTTGGCCACGCCTGCCCGCGATGCGCCCGCCCGCCAGCGCAGTATGCGCCGCTTGTTGGCCGAGGCGTGGGCACAACTGCCCTCGGCCGAGCAGGCCATCTTGCCCCAGTTGGCCGTGTTTCAGGGGGGCTTTGCGGTGGAGGCGGCCGAGCAGGTGGCGCAAGCCAGCTTGCCCTTGCTGTTGCGGCTGGTGGAGCAATCGCTGGTGCAACGGCAGGGGGACGGGCGGTGGGGGATGCACCCTCTGCTCCAGCAATATGCGGCCGAACAGTTGGCGGCGCAGGGGCAGGCGGCGCTGAAGGCCGCCCATCGCGCCCATGCGAGTTATTACGCCGCCGAATTGCAGGCCATCGCCCCCCATTGCTACCGCCCCGAGCCAACGGCATGGCTGGCGGCCGAATTGCCGAATATCCGCCAAGCGTGGCAGTGGGGGGTGGCCAAGGGGGATGCGGCCGTGCTATCCCCCATGATTGCCCCGCTGTACCATTTTTTTGAGGAGCGGGGGTGGTATGGGGAATTGGCGAAGTTGTTGGAAGAGGCTTTGGCGACTTGTACGGAGCCTGCCCTGTTGGCCAAGCTCAACGGCCGTCGCGGCGCCATCGGCTACCGCCTTGGCCAATTGGCGGAGGGGTGGGCGCGGTTGCAAGCGGCTCTGCCCACCCTGCAAGCCATCCCCGACCCCGAAGAGGTGGCGTTTGCCCTGAACGGGTTGGGCAAAATTGCCCAAAACCAAGGGCAATATGAGGTGGCGGCGCAATACCACCAACAGGCGTTGCAACAGTACATGGTCTTGGAGCAAAGTTGGGGCATTGCCCAAACGTGGCACAATTTGGGGCTGACGGCCGATAACCTTGGCCAACACACCCAAGCCCGCCAGTATTATCACGAGAGCCTTGCCCTTGGGCGGGAAATTGCCTACACGGCGGGTATGGCCCTGACGCTGAATAATTTGGGTGGGTTGGCCTATGGGCTGGGGGAATGGGCGCAAGCGGCCGAGCATTACCACGAGGGGTTGGCACTGGCGCAGGAGGTGGGCAACCCCTACATTGCGGGGCTGGCCCTGAACAATTTGGGTTTGCTGGCGCGTCAAAGAGGAGCGGCGGCCGAGGCCAAACAACATTACCACGCCGCGCTCAAATCATTTGGGGCGATTGGGCATCGGGTAGGGGTGGCGGGGGCACACATCAATTTGGGGCGCATGGCCAGCAGGGAGGGGGATGTGGCCATTGCCCGTGCCCACTTTGGGGCGGCCGAGCAGATTTTCCGTGCCGTGGGGGATGGGCATGGGGTGGCGTTGTGTTTGTGGAATGGGGCGGAATTGGCCGAAGGGCAGGGGGATTGGTCGGCCGCGCGGGAGCTTTATGGGCAATGTTTGGCTTTGTGGCGCGGCATGGGGGATGCGCTGAACACGGCCGAGACGCTGACCTGTTTAGGACGGGTGGCTTTGGCGGCAGGGGAACGCACGGCCGCATGGAATTACCTGCACGAGGGTTTGCAAGCGGGTCTTGCCGCCGCCTCATGGCCGATGGTGTGCCAAACATTGGTGGGGGTCATCTGCTTTTGGGCGCAGGTGGGGGAGCTGGCGCAGGTGCAAGCGTGGGCGGAGTGGCTGGGGGGGCAGACGGTGTTGCCCGCAGGGGAGTTGGCGCGTTTGGAGGGGATGGTGGGGCGGCCGTTGCCCCCTGCGGGTGAGCCGCAAGGGTGGGCAGAGCGGGTGGCAGGATTGAAGTAATTCAGTGGCAAAATAGAGGGTAGACATAGAGAGGTATGTAGTAGGCTGGCCTATTGTGTTTCCTCTATCTCTATCTCCTGTCTCTATCTACATCGCTATCGCCCACAGCGTGGGCGGGGGGGCTTCCAACGAGAAGCTAATGTCTGTCAGCCAGTCCATTCGCTCGGCTTCGATGGTCAGGATGATGAAGTCGAGTAGTTTGCGGGCATCGTCGGGGGTGAGCACGGCCGCTTTCATTTCAGCGTTCTGCGGACGATTGACGGCCGTCACCACCACCTGTTTCTCAATCATTTCCATACCAATTTGCCGCGCTTGGGGCAGGGGGCAATCCCACGCGGGCACAAACAAGCGGCGGGGTTCGCTCCACATCGCTTCGGATTCGCTCTCGGCCGCTTTGACCCCGCCTTGTGTTTCGCGGGTGGTTATCCGCACGCGCCCCTCGAACAGCCAGAAGGGGAGCCATTGGCCGGCCGTGTTTCCTTGGGGTTTGGCGTAGAAAACCTCGGCCGTTTCCACCCCCTGTTCGCTCAGAAAAATAGGCGTGTGGCAATCACGGCACAGGAACACAATATCCTCGTCTTCGGGTTGCAAGCCGCTTTGGCAAACAGGACAACGGAGCAAGAGTAGTTTCATAAGTGGTTAGTGGTTGGCGAGTGGTTAGTCGTCTGACCGAGTTGTTTTGTCGGGCGGATTGTAGGGGCAACCCTGGTCCAGAGTAGGCATCGAAGGAATGGGCACCCCTACAGAACCTCATTCCTGACGACTATCTTTTATCGCCTAGCTCTTCTAAAAATTCCATGCCCATCTTGAGCCAATTGTCCTCTTTGCCTTTGCCAATCAGTTTGTTAAAGGTGCCGCCACTGCTGGCGGAGCTAACCTTTTGGGCGGAGGCATCTTGTTGTTCCACTTCTTCGCCATAGCGGAAGGAGTGGTAGCCCCACCACATGACCCCTAACCCAGCGGCCGCAATGGCCAGCACGATGGCGAGGGGGTTATCGTCGCTATCGCCCAATGAATCGCCAAAAAAGAAGAGGAAGGTGCAACTGTTGACCAAAATGAGGTTGCCCAAGGCCATTGCCCCCACCAAGGCGGCCGCGCGGTAAAAGACGTTGCCCGGCGCTTTGCCATACAGCACCTTGCCGTTCACGCCATCCACCACCACCTGATAGTTGCGCTTGCGAAATTCGTAACGGCCGACCCACAACGGGTAATAGACAATGGAAAAGCGGCGGCGCAGGAGGTGAAATTTCTCAAAAAAGCGTGTGCTCAGGCTTTGGCGGGTGCGCCCCACATGGACAAAGTAATCTTCGGCTTCGGTCTCCGCTTCGGTGGCCGATTCGACGGGTTGGAAGACCATTGCCTCGCTGTGCAATAAGTCGTGGTCGTAGGGTTGCAACTGCTCTTTGCTAAGGCGCACGGCGTTGACCCCGTATTCGGCCACGTCCACGGCCGCATCATTCCAGTGCATCTCCTCGAAAATTTCCACCTCAACAGGCTTGGTACTATCTTTGTCTTTGCGGACTCGGCCGAACAGCCAGCCCACCACAAACGCCTGCACCCGCCAATAGGGCAGATAGATGAGGAACAAATCCTTGATTTGCGCCTCGCGGGGCAAGGCCATTGCTTTGTTGATGCCCCGCCAAAAGCCGCGCACAGCTTGTTCCGCTTGCGGCCGTTCGGTTTGCCGCCCCACCTGCCAGCGGCGAATGCCCCGCTCCCCTTGCACCAGCGAACGCAAGCCACACGAAGGGCAAGCCACGATACGCGCCCCTTCAGAAATGGGCACAATACTGGCGCAGTTGGGGCAGATTAGTCCTTGGGATGTTGGCATAGTGGTGTACTGGTTTATGGTGTATTAGTGTAGTGGTCTATTTGTGTACTGGTTTATTGGTGTATTGGTGTCCTTATTAGACCAGTATACCAATAAACCAATAGACCTTTATACTTTGTGTGAAACGTAGGCGGCGAGGGCGAAAATGGGGATGGCCAGCACGACGCAGGCGACGGCGTAAGCGCCGAGTCCTAAAATGATCCCTTCTTCGCCGCTGTTGGCGTAGCCGATGTAGGGGATGAGGGCGGCGCAAAAGTAGGCGATGAAGGCGAGGATGCCGATGGCTTGGTAGGGGGCTTCCCATTTGCTGGGGAAAACATTGGCAAAGACACGGCCGTTGCTGGCATCTACCACGGCCGTATACCCCCGCCCAGCGTGTTCATATTTGGCCAAAAAGAGGGGCACATGGACGAGCGAGACCTCTTGCACGGCCGCTTGCGGGATTTTATGATTCTCCCCCAACCACTTATACACCGTATCCAGCGGCACAGTCGGTTCAATGGCTTGGCCGTCCAGCGTGTGGTCATATGGTTCCATGGCCGACGCAGGAATGGTTAGTTCCATGAGTTCGGTCACTGTGAGAGCGGCTCCCGGCTCCAAAACGACAGTTTCCACCCCTTTTTGCTCGGTGCGCACCAACCACATGGGGAAGAGTTGGAAGGCCACTTCGGTGATGCGGGCGCTTTGGTCTAACCCCTTAATCGTGTCGTTGCCCGCCATCCAGCGGCGGAGCGCGGCCGTGGCACTCTCGGCTCCGAGCGTGTCGCGCACGGCATAGTGCAACACCGCCTGCCGCTTGTCCACAAAATTCTCCGCTTGGCAAAATTGGCAGGTGACAAACTGCCGCCCTTGCTCCACAGGCAAGGGTGCACCACATTGCGAACAGGTTAAAACATCGGGCATATTGCTCATGGGGCTGATTTTAGCACGGATTGTTAAATTGGTTAGTGCCACGAGTTTGCGACATAAACTGGGTTGCAGGTTACAAGTTACAAGTTACAAATCGCTTACTACCTGTAACTTGTAACTTGTAACAAAAAATCTGACCAACAATTTTCCGAAGCATCCGCCTCCTCTATTCGCTATCTCGCTCTCTATACGCTAAACTTTCTTTGGTGAGGGCGAGTGATACACCTTGACAGTTATGGCCATGAACCCACCTGACCGCAAATACGCTGAAGCCTCCCTCCAAACCGCCAACGACCTGCGCTCCGTCGCCAAATCCCAACATTTCACCCAACTCAGCCCGCTCACCTTGCCCCAAATTGACGCGGTGGTAGACCTCATCTCCGAGGTGCTCCCCGCAGGCAACATCCCCGGCATCATCCTGAGTAATTTGGTCAACCATGCCAACCGACGGCCGCCGCTCGAAACTGTGCGGCGTGATATTAACCTGCTCTATCAGGGGCTGGAGCAAACAGTAGCACGGGTGAAGCATGGGGCGAAATTTGCGGGGCCAGCGGCCGTGTTGTGGGGCTACCAAAACCTCCTCAAACTGGCGGGCAAAGAGCCAGAAACCTCCTTCCCTGAAGGGTTGTGGCAATTTTATGTGGATTACGCCTTTCGGGAAGACACCGCCCGCTATACCATCGAAACCCACGCTTTTGGCACCGTGTTGCGCCGGCACGAGATAACCTTGTCCACTGTCCAGCGTATTACGGCATGGGTCATGGCGGCCGGGCAACTCCTGCACCAGTACGACAATTTGCTCATCAACCGCTGGCGGGAGCGGGTGTATGTGGCTCTGCTCCAACAAGCGTGTGCGGGCGGGCCGTATGCGGCGGCCGTGGCCAATTTGCGTGAGGAATGGGCCAAAATTCGGCCGTTTAACCGAGGGCACGATGCCGACCCCAGCCAAGACTACGCCACCTATCGCCGCGCCAAATTCGACAAATTCCTGCGCGGGGCTTTGGCGGGGGTGGATGAGCACACCCGCTACCAGTGGAACCAACTCGTCCAAGCGGCCAAACCGCAGTTGGCCGAATACCAGCACCAACTCTCCCTGCTGGCCTATCTGGAGCCAACCCCCCACAGCGATATTCGCCAACCGCTGACCCTGCGCGATGCCCACATTGGGCTGGTCTACCAGAATCGGTACTATGTGTTGCCCATCTGCCAGCCGGGGAGCGATTTGCCCGCCGATGTGGCCACGGTGATGGGGCAGGTGGCGCAAATTGTGGGACGGCCGACAGGCTCGGCCGCCCTGCCCCTCTCTGTGCTGACCAGTATGAAGCGGGAGGAATGGGCAAGCTTGCGGCCGACCCTGAACGGAACCCTGTTGGATAGCTTGCAAGCGTTGCGCCGCGCCCCCATCATTTTTAACGCCGACCAGCAATTGGCCACGGCCACCCTGAGCAATTTGCGCCGCGCCGAACGGGGCGTAGGCGACCACCCCCTGACGATTTTTGATGTGCAACGCACGGCCGTTTTCGATGCCAGCCACATCTTTTTTGATGGGAGCGACGCGGCCGAGGTGGCCGAAATTGTGACCCAAGAAGCGTTGGCATGGGGTGTCTATCTCAGCCAGAGCAACGAGCCGCCGCCAGAGGTGGAGATGGTACGGCCGTTGACCTTCCCTTTTGAGCGGGAAGAGCAAATTTTCATCCAACAAGCTCCCCAAATCACCAGCGAACTGACGGCCGAAAGCCAGTTGGTGCAAATCAAGCCGATTGTCGCCCTGCAAAAGATTTTTCGGATGCGGAGCGACCTACTCTATATGGAAGTGAGCGATTTGCTGGTGCTGTATCGTGCCATCCACAACTTCACCTACCAGCCTGACCCCGATTTGGTGCAGGCGGTGGCGGACTTGAAAAGCGACCGCAAACTGTATGAGACGGCCGAGGCGGTAGAAGCGATGTGGGCACAGCCGCAAAACCCCAGCTTGCTCATCCCCCTTGTCGCCCATCAAGACCCCCGCGAGCGCATTTACCCGCTCCTGTTCGAGGTTCCCGTGCGCGAATTGCGCTTGCTCCAACTGCACCAAGAGACGCTGGCGGCTTTGGTGGCTTATGAAACGGCCGCGCCCCACGACCGCCTGCACACCTACACCGAATTCGACAAGCTCCAGCGGCATTATCTAGCCACGCTGGCGGGTTTTGGGCAGATTTTATCGGCCGGCAAACAGATGGCCCAAAGTGGCCACAGCCGTGGGCAAGAGGTGGTGCGCATGGTGGCGGGTTTGCCCCCCAGCATGAAAAAGCTCTTCGAGCAAATGTCAGACCGTTCGGAGATATTGAACAATGTGTTGCAGGGAAGCGAGATTTTTGAGTGGGTGGATGTCTCGACTTCGGTCAACAGTCTCAGCCGTTTTATGGGGGGCAAAGAGGATAGCGACCAAAAGACCCTAATTTGGAGCGGCTTGCTGGATGCGCATGAAAACTTGACCATCACCCTGCGCGATTTTCGGCCTGAAATGGTGGCGTTGGTGGCGGGCGGCCGTCAACAACTGGCCAAACAGTTGAGCGAACATTATCTGGTCAGCTATGCGCGGGGCGTGAACACCTTTGTCGGGGCATTGCGCCGCATCACCAAATCCAGCCGCGAAACGCAAATCCTCCCCCCGGCCGCCTAGCTGTAACCCGCCTGCTTGGTCAGCGTTAAAGTAAAGTGACAGAAAGGTTCGTAGTGGCGGCTTTAGCCGTTACTATCCTCACCTGTAACGGCTAAAGCCGCCACTACGAGCAGAATGCAATTTTTTAAGAGGTCATTTATGTATCAGACGACAGCAGAAGCGAGTGCATGGGAAGAGATATTGGCTCGATTTTTGGCTTTTTTGCCCAACATATTGGCCGCCTTGGTCATTTTTGTGGCCACCATTTATCTGGCCAACCTCATCAGCCGCATGTTGCAACGGTACATGGAAAAGCGGCGAGCCGACCCCGGCTGGACAGTGTTAACCGTCTTAACCATTCGCTGGGGCATCATTCTCATGGGCACCGTCGCTACCCTGCGCCAAGTGGATTTTGAGTTGACGGGCTTTTTGGCGGGGCTGGGCATTATGGGTTTCACCATCGGCTTTGCCTTGCAGGACATTAGCCGCAACATTATTGCGGGGATGCTCTTGCTGGTGCAAAAGCCATTTGAAATTGGGGATTCGGTCAAAATTGCCGAATTCACGGGGCGAGTCCTTTCGGTGGATATGCGTTCCACCGAACTGATGACCCCCGACGGCAACAATGTGCTCATCCCCAATGGCAACGTCTTTACCATGCCCATTGTTAACTACAGCCGCGTCTCCACCCGCCGCATGGAGCTGACCATTGGCGTAGCCTATGACAGCGATTTGGAGGTAGTGCGCCACACCACGTTAGATGCCATTCGTTCCATCCCCGATGTGCTGAACTCACCTGCTCCGATTGTCGCTTTCCATACCTTCAACGCTTATTCAATTGATTTTACGGTGCGGTTTTGGATTGATACGCGAGTTACCGATTCGGGGTCGGCACTTGACCCGGCCATTGTGGCCATTCAACAAGCGTATGTCCGAAAAAATATCTCTATCCCCTACCCCATCCAAACCGAAATCGGTGCCGAATCGGCCTAGATGCGACGACTGAATTGAGGAACCCGCATGAATACGAACCAATTAATAGGAAAAAAATTAGCAGGCAATTACCGTGTGGATCGCTTTCTGGGGCAGGGGGGCATGGCACAGATTTTTTACGGCTGGGATGAAAGCCTCGACCGCCCTGTGGCCATCAAAGTGATTGGGGATGCGCTGAAAGACAACACCTCCTACACGGAGCGGTTTATCCACGAGGCGCGGGCGGTGGCCAAGTGGCGGCACGAGCATATTTTGCAGGTGTACTATGCGGGGGCAGAGGCAAATAACCTCTATTATTTTGTGATGGAGTTTTTGGATGGCTCAGATTTGGAGCAGGTTTTGCGCCAATATGAGGAAAAAGGGGAGTTGATTCCCTTTGAGGATGTGATTCGCATCGGCCGTGCCATTGCCAACGCCCTCGATTATGCCCACAGCAAACACGTCATTCATCGGGATGTGAAGCCCTCCAACATTTTAATTGACCGCGAAAATCGCATCGCCCTGACCGACTTTGGGCTGGCGATGGATATTCAGCGCGGTTCGATGGGGCTGACCTTTGGCACACCCCATTATGTGGCCCCCGAACAGGCGCGTAACTCGGCCGATGCCGTGCCCCAATCCGACTTTTACAGCTTGGGCATTATTTTGTACGAGATGCTGACAGGCATTGTCCCCTTCGACGACCCCTCCTCGATGAGCGTCGCCCTCAAACACCTGAGTGAGCCACCACCACCGCCCCGCGCTATTAATCCCCATTTGAGCGAAGAGGTGGAACGGGTGTTGCTGAAGGCACTGAGCAAGGAGCCGGGCAAGCGGTTTGCCAATGGGCAAGAGCTGATGAACGCCCTTGAAGATGCGCTCCGGGCGCAAAGCGAGACGGGCAAACAGTCGTTGGTGTTGCCGCCCCTCCCCAGCGGGGTGCGGTTGCCCCAAACGCCTCCTCGGCAAGTGTCGCGCCTATCGGTGTTCGACAATGTGCGCCTGAGTGCGCCGATGCCCTTGCCAGCCACGGCCGCACCATCCCCTGTCTACACCCCCCCACCACCGCCTGCCCCTACGCCTACACCCGCCGCTCCCCCAGCCAAAGGTGGAGGCATGATGCCTTTTGTGGTAGGCGGAGTTCTGTTTTTGCTCGTCGTAGCGGCCTTTTTTGTCTTTGGGGGTGGTGCAGAAGATGGGGGGGATGGGGAATCCACGGCCGTAGCCGTGGCCAGCACGGCCGCTCCCACCACCGAATCATCCAACACGCTTACACCGACCGAAGCATCACCCACCGAAGCATCGGCTCCCGCCGAAGGCTCCCCGACGGCCGTGCCCGTTGTGGAAACTGGCCCGACCGATACACCCCTACCCGCCCCCACCGAGGCTCCTGTTGTGGAGGTGGCTCCTACGGAAACCCCACTACCGCCACCACCCACCGATGTGCCCTCGGCCGTGCCCACCATCGCTTTCCCCGATGGCTGGCCGATTGATTTGGTCTACAACGACAGCAGTTTTTACCTTTACAATGGCAATGACCAACGGGTGCGCCTCGGCAATTTTTCATTTGAGTCGTTGGATGCAGGGGGACGGCCGTTGCGCTGGTTCATGGAAGGCAATCGCTGGAGCCAGTTCTACTCGTTTGTGGATGACCGCAACTGCGTTGCCATTGAGCCGTTTGGCCCTCCGGGGAGCTATCTCAAGCCCTCCCAGTGCCGCAGTTACAACTCCACTGTCACTCCCACCTACACAGGGGACGAAACGTTTTGGCTGGTGCGCCCCGAAGTGGCCGAATTTCGGGTGCTGTGGAATGGGACGGAGGTCGGCCGTTGCCCACTCGGCGAAAATACCTGTGTGGTCTTTATTCCTGCCCAGTAACCCGCCGTTTGCCTATGGCGGCCTGAGAAAATTGCCCTACGGCCGTGCCCACGCACGGCCGTTTTATTTTCGAGTACAATAGTTTTAGTCTGATCCATATTTTGCCATGAGTTACCAACCTCTCTACCCGCAACAGTCCTCCTCGCGCAAAAAAAAGACCGAACCCGAAAAGCTGACGGGTTGTTGGCGCGTTTTCGGCTGGTTTCTCTACCTCTTCATCTTCGGCATTATCGCGGCCGTGGTCGGCGGTGCTGGCCTGTATTGGTACATGAGCAACGAATTGGCGGGCGCAATCAACGCCGTCGTTGCTTATCAGGGACAAGGAGCAGGTGGCACCCCCCGCTTCTACGACCGCAACGGGGTGTTGCTCTTCGAGATGCCCACCACCGAAAAGCGCAAGCACCTCGCCTTCGCCGATATTCCCGAAAACATCAAATTGGCGACGGTGGCCATTGAGGACGACACCTTTTGGACGAACCCGGCTTCGACCCAGCGGCCATTGGCGCGGCCGTGCTCTACAACTACCAAAACCAAGACGGCCGTCCTGTGGGAGCCAGCACCATCACCCAACAACTCGTGCGCCACATCGCCTTTGAGTATGAAGAGCGGGTTAGTACCAGCTACGAGCGCAAAATACGGGAAATTTTCTTGGCGGGCATCCTCACTCGTCAGCGAAGCAAAGAGGACATTTTAGAGATGTACCTCAATGAGATTTACTACGGCAATTTGGCCTATGGCATTGAAGCGGCCGCGCAAACCTATTTTGGCAAACCAGCGGCCGACCTGACCTTGGCCGAGGCCGCGTTTTTGGCGGGGTTGCCCCAAGCCCCTATTTATTGGAATCCTTATGTCAACTTTGAGGGAGCCAAAGAGCGACAAGAACTCATCCTCGACATCATGTTGGCCGATGGAACTATCAGCGACATAGATGCCCAAGTGGCCAAACTCGTCACCTTGCGCCTTCGGCCGCTCATCGCCGAAACACCCGAGGGGAGCCGCGTGTTGCTCGCCCCCCATTTTGTGCTGTATGTGCAAAACGAAATCGAACGCCGCTTTGGCCCCGATGCGCTCGTGCGCGGTGGCTGGCAGGTGACAACTAGCCTCGATTGGGGCATCCAACAAGTGGCCGAACAAGCCATCCGCGACCAAGTCGCTCTGCGGGCGGCCGAGCACAATGTCCACAACGGCTCGGCCGTCGTTCTCAAGCCATCCACAGGCGAAATTTTGGGGATGGTCGGCAGTGTGGACTATTTTAATGTGGAGGTGGCAGGGCAAATCAACATGACCCTCGCCCCACGCCAGCCGGGCAGTTCGTTTAAGCCCATTACCTATGTGGCGGCCATGGAAAAGGGGTGGGGCACGGCCGATGTCCTCTGGGATGTGCCCATTGAACTCGAGGTCGGCTACGAAGAGCGCATGACCCCCGTGAACTACGACGGCCGTTACCACGGCCCCATCCTGTTCCGCGATGCGCTGGCCAACAGCTACAACATCCCCCCCCTGCAACTGGCGCGGGATGTGGGGTTGCCCACACTCATCCAAACAGCGCGTAAAATGGGGGTCGTCTCGCTCAACCAAACCCCCAACTACTACGGTCTTTCGCTGACTTTGGGCGGTGGGGAAGTGCCCCTGCTCGAGATGACCCATGCTTTTGCCACGCTGGCCAACCAAGGGCGCATGAGCCAACTAACGGGGATTGTGGAGATAAAAGACAGCGAGGGGCGACTGGTCTATGAGTCCAGCAGTAACCGCATCCCCGGCAACCAAGTCATAGATGCGGGCATCGCCTACATCATTTCCGATATTTTGGATGACGACAGGGCGCGTATCCCTGCGATGGGAGCCAATTCGCCGTTGGAGTTGCCGTTCCCAGCGGCCGTCAAAACGGGCACGACCAACGATTTTCGGGACAACCTGACCATCGGCTACACCCCCTATTTGGTGGTGGGGGTGTGGATGGGCAACACGGACAGCACCCCCATGCGCGATTCGTCGGGGCTACGCACGGCCGCGCCCGTCTGGAACCGCATCATGCAGGAGGTGGTGATGGATGGGGAATTGGGGCGAGCGTTGCTGGTAGATGGTCTTGTGCCCGTGACAGCCTTTGAGCCGCCGCCCAATGTGCAAGAAATCACTGTCTGTTTGCCGCGTGGCACAGGGGGTGGCAGTTGCTCCTCCAGCCGCCAAGATTGGGCGATTGCGGGCGGGGCGACGCATGGAGTCGGCCGTTTGGGCTTCTTCCCCGATGTGCAGACGAACCCCGGCGCGTGGACGCTGACGGTGTTGCCGATGACGGCCGAGGCGCAAGCAAACGTCAACTTGCAGGTGCTGGACAATGGCTTTGCGCCCCCTCCACCGAGCCATTGCGTGACCAATAGCGGCCGTTCCCTCGAGGGAGCGCAAACACGGCTCTTCCTGCCCATCCCCCCCTTTTACCCCGATGAGGTGCGGGCGCGGCTGTGGAACGACCGCAACGGCGGCTACCAAATGGCACCACCTATCGCCTGTCCAACCTCTATTTTGCGTGGAGCCTCCCCCGCCAGCAGTGCCAACGGGGTCAATACCGTTTTGGGGAGCCAGTCCACGGGGGGCGGTGGCTCCAGCAGTGGCAGTGGCGGTGGCTCGGGCTGGCGGATTAGCTCACCGGGGGCGGGGGCGCGGGTGAGCGGCAGTGTGCCCATTGTGGGCACGGCGGCCGACCCCAACATGCAATACTACAAGCTGGAAATCGGCTCAGGAACCAACCCCAGCGAATGGACGACGTTTGGAACCACCCACAGCGGCCCCGTGACCAACGGCACGTTGGAAACGCTCTCGGCGGGGCACTCGCGCCGGGGCCATATGTCATCCGCTTGGTCGTCGTCATGCAAGATGGCAATTTTAGCAACCCCTATACAGTGCCAATTACGATAGAATAAGGAGGTTATTGGTTATTGGTTACTGGTTATTAGCTCCCAACTACCATTACCCAAATAACAAATAACCCAATAACGAGTAACTCCCCATGCCCCAACCTTACCTCATTTACGATGCCGATTGTGGCTTTTGCACCCAAACGGCGAAGATGTTGCAACAATGGACGAAAAATAGGGTCGAGATTTACGGCTGGCAGTTCATCCCCGAGCGCATGGCGGCCATTGAGTTAAGGGCCGCCGACGGCCTGACCCAAGTGTGGTTTATGGATGAACACGGCCGCCTGACAGGTGGCGCAGAAGCGGTGAACCACGCCCTGCGCCACTGCTGGTGGGCACGGCCGTTTACCTACCTCTATCCCATCCCCGGCATTCGCCACCTGCAAAACGTGGTCTACCGCTGGATAGCCAAAAACCGCTACAAATTCCCCGGCAGTACGGATGCGTGTCGGATTGAAAAATAACGAATAACGAGTAACGAATAACCACCCTCCCCCATGCAAGTTCGCATCGCCATTGCCCAACTCACCCCCATTTTGGGGGATTTACAAGCCAATTTGGCCCGCCACTTGGCGGCGGCCGAACAGGCGGCGGCCGAGGGGATTCAACTCCTCGTCTTTCCTGAATTGTCCCTGACTGGGTATCGGTTGGAAGATTTGGCCTACAATGTGGCCATCCAGCCCACGGCCGAGCACCCCATTTTTGGCCCGCTCCTCGCGGCCAGCCACCAACTCGATTTGGTCGTTGGCTTTGTGGAGGCGGATGCGCGGCAAAAATTTTACATTGCGGGAGCGTATCTCTCGCAAGGCAAGCTCGTCCATCTGCACCGCAAAGTATATTTGCCCACCTATGGCATGTTCGACGAAGGGCGTTATTTTGCGTGGGGGGATGCCGTGGCCGCGTTTGATACGCAGTTCGGCCGCGTCGGCTTGCTCATCTGCGAAGATTTCTGGCATATCAGCCCGCCGTACCTGCTCTGGCTCGATGGGGCCGATATTCTCATCCTCACTTCTGCGTCGCCGGGGCGGGGCATGACCACCCAACAAAAAATGGGCAGTGCCCGCTGGGTGGAGCAGGTGACACAGGCTTACGCCAATATGTTCACCAACTTTGTCATCCACGCCAACCGCACAGGGTTTGAGGATGGGGTGACTTTTTGGGGTGGGTCGGTGGTGTTTGACCCTGAGGGGAATATGGTGACCCAAGGGCCATATTACGAGGAGGCGTTGGTCACGGCCGTGCTAGACCTAAGCCAACTCCGCCGGGCGCGGGTGCGGCTCCCTCTCCTGCGCGACGAACGCACCAACCTAACCTTGCGCGAATTGCAAAGAATCGTGGGAGTTTAAAAGGGTTATTCGTTATTGGTTACTCGTTAATAACGAATAACCAATAACGATTAACGAATTATTTCCCCCTCAGCCGCCACAACGTATCCCCGTCGGTCTCAAAGCCCATGCCTGTGATGGTGTAGAGGGGCAAGAGTGCGCCCAAACTGAAGAGGAGCAGGTTTTCCCAAAAAACAAATTGGGCGATAGCCAACCAGAGGAGGCTGGTGGGAGTGAGCAGAAACAGCCACACGGCCGCCAAGGCACTGACCAACAAACTGGCTGGTAGCCCGCCCAACGCCCGGCGGCGATGCACGGCCGTGGGCAAAGCTGGCTCATCCTTTGGATACTGCGCGGCGATAAACAGGTGCAGGAAAATCCAGCGCGATTGGGGATAGCCCACCCGTTTGGCCACCCATGCGTGCCCCGCTTGGTGAAGTGCCTCCCCCAACCAGTGCAAACTCATGCCGAGGAAGCCGCCTGCCACGGCCGAGGGCACATCCCCCACCCGCCACCACAACCACCCCGCTAAGACAGCCCATAGCCCCAGCGAACCCCACACAGCCAACGGCCAATACCCCCAATCCACCCCGCACCAGTTACCGAAAAAGCGTGTTTTGGTCATTTGTTGTTGTCCTTTGTCCTTGGTCATTCGTCCCACGTCCCCCATTTCCTTACGGCACACTTACTGTCCCTAAAACCCATTCGTAAGCAGTTGTTTCGCCTTGGCGGAGTGGCCACACGGCCTCGTCGCGTTGCCCATTGCCCTTGAAAGAGGCTACCAGCGTATAGGTGCCACTGTCTACTAGCTGGCCTAGATTTAACAAGAAAGTTTCTTGCACCACCAGCGGCGCATCCCACCAACCCAAGGGAATGGCGGTTGGGGTTGTTTGGCTCGTGCTGGCTACAACTGTTGCGCCTGAGCGCAGTTCCAAATGGGTGGTAAAGGTGCGGCTGAGGGTTTGTGTGGCGGAAAAGGCAAGGGTAACGGCGACCTCTTGCCCAGTTTGAACCACTGTTGGTGAAATGTAACTGCCGACCAAGGTGGTTTGCCCGCCAATGTCTAGGGCCAATGGCTCTAGCGGGGGCAATGGCTCGGCCGTGCGTTGCCAAACGGTGTAGGGCGGCCGTTCATACGCCACTGTGTAGTGGCTGGTAAACCACGCCGTTTGGGCAATAAATTGCCAGCCGATGGAGCCATCGCCCACCACCCACTCGGGCTGGGTTTGCTGGAGTGCGGTGAGCCACGGCCGCGTTTGGGCTAAATTGGCCGCATGGGGCAGGGGCAAATGCGGCCGTCCTGCAATGGGGGCTTCGGCCATGACCCGTGCCTCGGCGGAACTGGTGGTCGCCAGCCATGTGGCAATCTCGGCCGTGGCTCGTTGCTCGGCCAGCAAAAGTTCTCCTTGTCTCACGGCGTAGGTTATCAGCCACACAAGCAAAACGGCCGTGATCCAAAATATCATGGCCCAGCGGCGCGGGTAATTCATCCGTATCTGAAAGCTCATAGGCGAAGGGCAGAGGCATGATGAGCGCAGGGTAAATCCCCCTGCGACCGTTTTGCCCCTAAAAAGTCACTATTTTGACACCAAACACAGTTAGTTATACAATGGGTGCAAAGATAACAAAATAAGGTCATTTAGCCTATTTTTTTCCTTAAATTGCTTTGGCTTTATTCCAAACACCAAAATTGGCATAGCACCATAGTGTTAGGGTAAAGTTAAGCAAGAGAAGAGCCGTTGTCCATTGGTGCGCTGTTTTGTAAGTGGATTAAAATCTTGATCCACCCAAAATTAGTTCGCAGAGTTTCGTGATTAGGTGATTTTTAGAACTTTGGGAGAAATCAGTCCATTGTCTAAAACTGGCTTTCCGCCTGCCACAACAACTCCAGTTTGGGTTTATGGTGGTGTCCAAAAACACCGCTCTCTCCCTTTTTTCCCCCCTTTGTTTTTGTCGTCGCATGATACTCACCCAACTCCATTGCCCAACAGCTTGCGGCGTGGGCGTGTCATGCTCTAATTTCCCTATGGAGGAGATGATAGTATGTTGAAAAAATGGTCCTTTTTGTTAGTGGCTATGCTCGCCCTCGTTGTTGCGATGGCTAGTTGCACGGCCGAACCACAGATTGTGGAAGTTACCCGCGTGGTAACCGAAACCGAAGTCGTTGAAGTGGAAGTCCCCACTGAAGGCGAAGTCGAAACTGTGGTGGAAACTGTTGAAGTTGAAGTCACCCGTGAAGTTGTGGTGACGGAAGTTGTGACGGAGACTGTTGAAGTCGCTCCTGAACAAGAAGCCCGCAATGGCGGTTGGCTCGACACCATTTCGTTCGTTCGCGAACCAGATGACAATGCGGCCGTTGCCCGTCTTTTAGCTGGTGACATTGATATGTACCCCAGCGGTCTGACGACTGCGGCTTCTCAAGCCTCTGCGGCCGCGGCTGATTCGATCCAAACCGCCACCCAATATGGCCTCTACTACGAAATCTTCTTCAACGTAGGCGCCTGCACCGATGAGACGGTTTTGAATCCTTTCACCAATGCCAAGATTCGCGAAGCGATGAACTGGGCGATTGACCGCGATTACGTGGCCAACGAAATCTACGGCGGTTCGGCCGTGCCCAAGTACACCGCCTTCTCCGAAGCTGGTGTGGATCGTGGGTTCTTTGCCCCCGAAATTCGCTCGATCGAAGCCAAGTACGCCTACAACCTCGAAGCGGCTCGTGAAGTGATCACGGCCGAAATGGAAGGCATGGGCGCTACTTTGGTAGATGGCGTGTGGAACTACAATGACGCTCCCATCAACCTCATCTTCCTCATTCGTAGCGAATCTTCCCCCCGTAACCAAAAGGGTAACTACGTCGCTTCGCAATTAGAGGCATTGGGCTTCCAAGTCGAACGTCGCGAAGGCACCAGCTCTGACTTAAGCCCCCTGTGGGTTCAAAGCGACCCCGTTGCTTGCTTGTGGCATGCGTACACGGGTGGTTGGAGCCAAACCGCTATCGCACGTGATGACGCTGGTTCTTTCAACCAGTTCTATCTGCCCGAAGGCTACCCAATCCCTGCTTGGCAAGTCTTTGATGTTCCTCAAGAAATGAGTGACCTCATCAACCGCTTAGTCCAAAGCGACTATGCTGATTTGGCCGAACGTGCCGACTTGTTCCGCGAAGTTTTGCCGATGACCCTCGAGCAATCCTACCGCGTCTGGGTTGTCAGCCAAATCACCCCCATCCCCTATAACGACAACGTTCAGGTAACGGCTGACCTTGCCGCTGGTATTCAAGGTGCCGCCCTCTGGTCGCGTACCGTCCGCTTCGCTGGCGAAGTGGGTGGCTCGATGACCGTTGGTATCGAAAACATGTTCGTTGAGCCTTGGAACCCCATCGGCGGTTCTAACTGGGTCTTCGATGCCATTGTTCAGAACGCCATCAGCGAACCTGCTATTTATTTCGACCCCAACTTGGGTATTGGTTTGCCCAACCGTGTCGAAAGTGCGGCTATCGAAGTTGTTGAAGGAACCTCCATCAACAAGAACGAAGCGTCTGATTGGGTTGAACTCACCTTTGTGCCTGAAATCGCCGTTCCTGACGATGCTTGGGCCGCATGGGATGCTGAGAACCAAGTCTTCTTGACTGCTTCCGAAGTTTATACCGAACCTGCCACGGCCGTTCTCAAGAGCACCGTGACTTACCCCGCAGGCTTTGATGGTGTCACTTGGCACGATGGTAGCCCCGTCACGGCGGCCGACATTGTGTTAGCCATGATCACCACCTTTGACTTAGCGAACGAAGCCAGCCCGTACTATGATGCGGCGGCCGTCCCCGCCTTTGAGCAATTCATGAGCACCTTCAAGGGCTTACGGATTGTCTCGGTTGATCCGTTGGTAATTGAAACCTACCGCGACAACCCCGCTTTGGATGCTGAGAACTCTGTTTCGACATGGTGGCCCTACGGTACCTATGCTTATAGCGACGCGGCATTCCAAAACATGGCTCTGTTGCTCCGCTTGGAAGAGCAAGGCACTGCTGTCTTCACCCCCGAGAAATCGACTGAGTTAACGGTTGAGCGCGTCAGCTTGCTCTCTGGTCCTTCGCTGGCTCTCATTGCTGGTGAATTGATCAGCGCCCAAGTCGAAGGCTTCATCCCCTATGCGCCAACTTTGGGTGAATTCATCACCGCTGACGAAGCTGTCGCTCGCTATACCAACCTCGCCGAGTTTGCTCGTCGCTATGGTCACTACTACCTCGGTACAGGTGTGTACTTCTTACAAGGTGTATTCCCTGTTGAGAAGCAAGCTGTTTTGAGCCACTATGCCGCTCATCCAGACTCTGCCGACCGTTTCGCCAACTTTGCCGCTCCCCCCAATGCTACTGTTGACGTTGAAGGCGACAGCCAAGTCACCATCGGTGGTGAAGCAACCTTCGATATCTACGTAGACTACTTCATGGGCGCATACGCTGTGGACGACATCAACTCCGTCACCTACTTGCTCTTCGATGCCAATGGTGTCCAAGTTGCATCTGGCCAAGCGGAAGCTGTTGAAGATGGTTTGTGGCAAGTTGTCCTTGATGGCGCAACCACCGAATTGTTAGGTGAAGGCTCCAGCCGCATTGAAGTCGTCGTTGTTTCCAAACTGACGGCTCTGCCCGCTCTCGGCTCCTACCAATTTGTGACCACTCCTTAATTTACTGGTATGGTTGGTTAGTAAACTAACCTTTATCTAGCCAATCATTCTCTGTCAATAATAATTCGGTTGGGGTTATGCCCCAACCGAATTATTATTGCCATCGCAAATTCAAACTTAAATGACGAAGGGTTCTGTTTCGGTGAGTGGCTAAAAATACCCTATTCACAGAAATAGCTATCGGGATTCGCTACAAACTTAACCTGCTACAGATGAATGCAGGTTTTTCAGTTCTGGAAGCACGAGCGGATTGACGGATGTCCATGCTTTAAACAAGCGTAATTATTTGGTGTATTGCCTGTACGGTACATGGAATAGTTACAATTGAAAGGATAAACTGATACCATGACCCAAGATATTATTCCCCTTGACCCCAATGCCTATGAACCCAGTGAAGATATTTCCAAAACTTCACGCAAGGCTAATTTGCAATCGCTAGTGCGGATGGCGCGTTATACTGGCTTACGACTGGTGGCCTTATTTTTTACTGTCGTGGTCGGCGTGTACATCACGGTGCTAGTGGCTAATATGGGCGGGTATGTAGACAATATCCGTAAAAGCCAAATCCGAGAGGGCATTATTACAGCGCTCTCTGCTGATGTTGAGTTTCAAAGACTTGACCAGACTGAAAGGACGAACCAAATTAACGCACGGGTGGCCTTGCAAGAAGAGCGGTTGGGATTAAATCAGCCCTTTGCGATTCGCAGTTTTCGTTATTTGTGGAATGCTATCACGCTCAACCTCGGTTTCTCGGAAAGCATGAGCAGTGATAGTGGGTCGCGCTTGGTCAGAAATATCATTGTCGAGCGATTGCCTTCGACCCTTGTTTTATTTGGCACGGCGAATTTGCTTCTCTTTTTTGTAAGCCTTTACGCTGGGTTGGGTTTATCCCGTCGGTATGGGAGTTTTTGGGATAAGGTTATCCTGTTGTTAGCCCCCACCTCGGCCGCACCCGGCTGGTTTTATGGGTTGTTCCTCATTCTTGTTTTTGCAAGTTTGTTAGGGTGGCTTCCTTTTGGAGGCATGGTCAAGGTTCCCCCTCCTGATTCTAAAATTGAATACGCACTTAGTTTGATGAAGCATATGATTTTGCCTGTCATAGCGACCCTTCTAAGTTCTATTTTCCTAACCATCTACAATTGGCGCACATTCTTCCTCATTTATGCCAGTGAAGATTATGTCGAAATGGCCAAAGCAAAGGGTTTGCCTGACCGCATGATTGAGCGTCGTTATGTGTTACGGCCGACCTTGCCTAACATCATTACGAGTTTTGCTCTTTTATTAATTAGCTTATGGACAGGAGCCATTATTTTGGAAACGGTCTTCAATTGGCCCGGTATCGGACAACTTTATTTCCAAGCAATTGGCCTTTATGATACTCCCGTCATTTTGGCGAATACTGTCGTTTATGCGTATTTGTTATCGCTGACAGTCTTTTTCTTGGACTTCATTTATGCTTTGGTTGATCCTCGGGTTCGTGTGGGTGAAGGAGGACAAAATCGATGAACTGGTTAAAGACGACAGCGCAACAGATACGCCATTACCCCTCTGCGGTAGTCGGATCCATTATCATTTTCATATTGATGATTGCCGCTATCATCACGCCCATTGCAATACCTTACAGTGAAGCTGTATTTATGTGGCGTGGTGAGGAAATTACTTGGCGCGAGTCGCCACGCACGGCATGGCCCGTTTGGTACAATTGGTTTCGCTCGACGAAACTCCCCACGACAATTGCCCTCAACAGCAGGGAAGGTGAGGGTGCGAAAACTCTTGAAACAATATCAGATAGCACTCGCGAAGCACTGTTTAACTATGAGTTTGAGTTCACGGCCGACGAATTCCCCGTCGAACTTGTTTTGTTCTCTGAAGCGCAATTCACCTCTAAGGAACCACACGTCGTCGTAACTTGGTATACCCCCGACGGCCGTGACATTAGAATTAGTGAATTTTCTTCTGGAGCCTCCCAATCGTTCCGGTTTGCACAGGATGACCGTCTGCAACGGCGACTCGAACGCTCCAGCGATGTAGAGGGAATTACAATTCCCCAAGCCCTGTTTGATGACCCCAACCAAGAAGGGTTGCAAGTTCAGAAAGGAACTTACCGCGTTGAGGTTAGTGCCCTTTTATTTGAGCCAGAATCAGACATCGAAACCATTTTTGTCAGCTATGGTTTGGTGCATGGTTGGGCTGGCACAGACGACATGCGCCGCGATTTGTCACTGGCACTCCTGTGGGGTATCCCCATTGCGATGGCTTTTGGCTTGGTAGCGGCCGTTGGGACAACCATTTTAACCATGAGCATCGCGGCCGTGGGCGTTTGGTTTGGTGGTTGGATAGACTCAACCATTCAACGTGTTACTGAAGTCAACAGCATCATCCCGCTTCTCCCCATCTTAATTATGGTGGGTACTTTCTACAGCAAGAGCATCTGGATTATGCTGGGCTTGGTGGTTGTATTCAGCATCTTTGGCTTAGGAATCAAAAATTATCGAGCCATCTTCTTACAGGTGCGCGAATTACCCTATATTGATGCGGCGCGAGCCTATGGAGCCAGTAACTTCCGCATCATCTTCCGCTACTTGATTCCCCGCGTTCTCCCCCTCGTTATTCCTCAACTTGTCACCTTGGTGCCGGGGTTCGTATTTATCGAAGCCTCACTAGCTGTTCTCGGGTTAGGCGACCCCATCCTTCCTACATGGGGGAAAGTCATCGAAAATGCAAACCGGCAAGGCGCACTATACAACGGCTACTATTATTGGATCTTAGAACCAGCTACCTTATTAATGGTCGCCGGGTTGAGTTTTGCGATGGTCGGCTTTGCCTTAGATCGGGTGTTTAATCCAAAATTGAGGGAAGTATAGTATGGAAACAATAGACAATAACACGCAATTACTCCAAATTCGCGATTTGAAACTACATTTTCGGACGCAAAGAGGAGTTGTACAAGCGGTAGATGGGGTAAATTTTGACTTGCCACGCAATAGAGCCGTGGTCGTTATTGGCGAATCGGGCTGTGGCAAAAGCTCACTGGCGAAGTCCATTTTACGGTTGCTTCCCCGCAACGTGCATAGTTACACGGGCGAGGTGAACCTCAATGGACAAAATATCATGGCCTTGTCGGACGAACGATTCCGCAAGGAAATCCGTTGGAGTAAAATTTCAATGGTTCCCCAAGCGGCCATGAATGCGTTAAACCCTGTGATGCGCATTGGTGACCAAGTCGCCGAACCTGTCATGTTGCATTTGGGGCTAACCAAACAAGAGGCTTTACAGAGCGCCTTGCGCATGTTTGCGATGGTTGGCATTCCTGCGGACTTTTTACACCGCTATGCTTTTGAACTAAGTGGTGGGATGAGACAACGGGCGGCCATCGCTATGGCATTGGTCACTTTGCCAGACCTAGTCATTTTAGATGAGCCAACCTCTGCCCTTGATGTCTTAACGCAAGCTAATATTATGAACTTGCTTAAGCGGGTAAAAAATGAACTCGAGACAAGTTTTATCCTTATTACGCATGACATTGCCACTTCCAGTGAATTGGCGGATGATGTTGCGGTTATGTATGCAGGGCAAATTGTGGAGGTAAACAACGCGGCCTCTTTCTTCAATGAACCCTTGCACCCATACTCCAAAAAACTTATGGCCAGTGTGCCTAAATTGCGCGGCAAAGGCGAGCTTGACTTTATTGTGGGCCAACCCCCTAGCCTGTTGAATCCGCCGACTGGGTGCCGCTTTGCGGATCGTTGTCCAGCGCGTTTCGAGCGGTGTAGTGAAGAACCACCGTTGATTTCTATAGGAGAACAAAAAGTAAAATGTTGGTTGCACGTGTAACACCACAAGGAGAGAGGAATGAGTAATAATCAAGCAAATTCGCAAAAAAAGGAAGGTGTTACCGTGAATAAATTGCATCAAGAGGCGCCCCCCCTCTTGTCAATTCAAGACCTTAATGTTTGGTATGAACTCAAACGTTTTGGATTTGTTCACGCTGGCTATGTTCAGGCCGTCAATAACATCTCTTTTGATTTACGAGAAGGTGAGACAATTGCCTGCGTTGGTGAAAGTGGCTGTGGAAAATCTAGCCTCATGAAGACCATTCTTGGTCTGAATTGGCCGACAAAAGGCGACATTGTTTTTGAAGGCAAAACCCGGCTAACCGAACTAAAAGGGGAGTCTTTGCGGCATTATCGTTCGCAAATTGGGTATGTACAACAAGACCCTTTTGGGGCGTTGGCACCTTTTATGACCATTCGGCAAATTTTGGAAGAGCCACTCATTATCAATGGGGTGACTGACAAAGCCGAACGGGCACAACGGGTTTACACGGCCTTAGAAGAAGTAAAACTAAGCCCAGTGGAGGAGTATTTAGGTAAATTCCCCCATATGCTGAGTGGTGGACAACAACAGCGGGTAGTTATTGCACGGTCAATGATTATGAACCCCAAGTTGTTGGTGGCCGACGAGCCAGTCTCGATGCTTGATGCGTCGGTTCGGGTAGAAATTCTGAAGTTACTGCGGAATTTACAGGTTAAGCACAAGCTGGCCGTTATCTACATCACCCACGACCTTTCGACAGTGCGGTATTTTTCAGAGCGCATTTTTGTGATGTATGCGGGGCACTTAATTGAACAAGCGGATGTGGATACTTTGTTGGATGACCCCCGTCACCCGTATACACAGGCTTTGCTTGATGCCACATCTGACCCAGATGCCGCCAATGCGCATACCTATCGCGATATACCTCCCGGTGAACCACCGAGCTTGGTTAACCCGCCCACAGGATGCCATTTCCACCCTCGTTGCCCCCACATGATACCGGGCGAATGTGATGTGCATGAGCCACCCTATTTTGAGCCAAATCCGGGTCATTTAGTGGCTTGCTGGTTGCATAAAGGATAATAAAGAGACCGAGTTTAATGGATGATTAAACTCGGTCTTTTTGGCTTATATAATGCCATTATTTTGGGTTCTCTCTGGAGAGTAGAGGCAAAATTATGGTAATGGAGTGATTACCAATGGGACAGCAAATTTCACCTAAGATGATTATTTTAATCGGCTTTTTGTTGGTTCTGGCGGGGGCGGTTATTCCGTTTTCGATGCTCATTGATCTGTTGCCCAAAACCTTTTTCCTATCCTTTGTGGCCTATATCTCTTCAATGGTTGGCCTTTTGATGGGTACACTGGGGGCAGGACTGTACCAAAAGGATGGGCGTGAAGATAGCTATTAATGGGTGCGTGACACTCCTTAGGCAACCTTGTATAATCTTTGACGCACTGCGTTGCAAATTCACCCATTACTCGTTTTAAGGAGATTCTCCCATGTCTGAATTAGTTGAAATTTTTGAAAAAATTGTCGGCCGTTTCGATGCCAGCAAAATGGCGGGCTTGAATGCGACTGTGCAATTTGACCTTGGCACGGGCAACCAACACCACCTGATTATTGCCAATGGCACGATGAAGCACGGCCAAGGAATGGCCGAGAAAGCCGATGCCACCTTAACGATGGCCTCGGAAGATTTTGTGGCGTTGACCAAAGGGCAATTGAACCCCATGAACGCCTTTATGAGTGGCAAAATTAAAGTTGCGGGGGACATGGGGCTGGTGATGAAGCTCCAAAGTTTGCTGACTGGCTAGACATTACGCGCCATTTACTTTTTAGACCTCCGGTGTCAGGCGACGACGGGGGTCTTTTTTTTACTTTTAATTCCCACGCTTTTCTGAGTTATGTGGCATTGGCTTAGAGATTTGCTCAAGACAGAATCCCTTGGTTTAGCGGCCGAGGAATTGGACGTTGCCCTGCGCCAAGCGCAGATGAGCACCCTGCCATTTATTTTTCTTTCCTTGGGAGTCTTTGCCTCGTTTTTTGCGCCCTTTCAATGGTTTATTTTGCAAGAGGATGGCTCGGCCGTTTTAGTGACCATTGCCCTGCTGAGTGCTTTGCTTTTTATGGGGCTGTTTGGGCTGGCGCAATGGGGTCTCATTCCACGGCCTTGGGTTTATCACGCTCTGGCTGTGGCGGCCGTTATCAGCCTCATCAACATGCTGGCCCGCCTGCATCTCACGGCCGATGCCAAGCAAACGGCCAATATCACCTTGCTGATGATGGCTATTGGAGTCGTCATTTTGTCCACCCCGTGGGTCATCATCCTCAACGCCTTGTGCGTGGTGGGCTGGGGCATATGGGTGTGGACGGCCGCGCCACCACCTGAATGGGCGGCCCATTTCTTGCTGATGCTGACCACGGCCGCTTCCGCTTTTGTCGTCCACATCGCCCGCGTCCGTGCCTACCGCCATTCGGAACTGTTACGCCTTGTCGAACGCCGCCAGCGCGAAGAACTCCATCGGCGAGCGATACAAATCGAAACGTCTAGTGCGGTGGGCAATCGCATCACCTCTATTTTTGACCTCGATATTTTGCTCCACCAAATCGCGGAACTCATTCGCGGCCGTTACCCCACAGCCTTTGTAGGGATTTACCTGCCCAACGAGATGGGGATTTATATGACCGCCCGCTTTTTAACAAGCAACTCGCTCAACCCAGATGGGTTTCATTTGCGGGCTGGCGAGGATGGGTTGGTGGGGTGGGTGATGGCCAACGGCCGTCTTTTACGCCTTGACGATGTCACCCAACACCCCCAATACCGCTCTGCTGAACTTGTGCCCCACACACGCTCCATTCTGCTGTTGCCGTTGCGGATGGGCGACCAGATGTTGGGGGTGCTTGATTTGCAGAGCAGTAAAACGGCCGCTTTCACCGCCGACGACGAGCAACTTTTCCAACTCATCGCCGACCAAATCGCCATCGCTGTTCGCAATGGCCAGCTCTATGAGCAAACCCGCCATTTCAACGAAAAATTAGAGCAGATGGTGGAAAAACGCACGGCCGAACTCCAAAATGCCTACCACCGCCTCGAGCGGTTGGACAAAACCAAGGCCGACTTTATCAGCATCGCCTCCCACGAACTGCGCACCCCGCTGACGATTATCAGCTTCAATACCCAGCTTTTGCTCGATGAAGCCAGCGCACGACAGGATACCGACCTGTACAAACGCGCCGAGGGCATCTATGAGGGATTTCAGCGTTTTAATGCCGTGATTGAAAGCATGTTGGATGTGGCGCAAATTGACACCCAATCGCTTTCCCTCTATCGCACCCAAGTTGCACTGGCTCCTTTGTTTGAGAAGCTCAACCAAAAACTCCGCGACACAGTGCGGGAGCGACAAATTAAGCTAGAAGTGGCTGATTTTCGGCCGTTTCCTCCCCTGTATGCGGATGCCAAAGCACTGGAGAAGGTCTTTTACCACCTGCTCATCAATGCCATTAAATACACGCCCAATGGCGGGCATATTCACGTCAGCGGCCGTCGCTTCACCCTGCACACCGAAGAACACCCCAACACCCCCTGCTTCCAAATCACCGTTGCCGATTCAGGCATCGGCATCCCCCCCGAATTGCTCGAACTCATTTTTGAGAAGTTTTATCAAACAGGCCCGGTTTTACTACACTCATCGGGGCAAACGAATTTTAAGGCGGGTGGGCCGGGGTTGGGTTTGGCCATTGTTCGGGGCCTTGTCACCGCCCACGATGGGCTTATTTGGGCGGAAAGCGATGGTTATGATGAGACGCAGTACCCCGGAAGCCGCTTCATTGTCATTTTGCCGCTGGGCGAAATGCCGCCAACCGCTTAGGCCACCTTTTTTACCACCAGCGACGCATTGTGCCCGCCAAAACCAAACGAATTGGACATGAAGGCGTTGATGACGGCCGAACGGCCGACATTGGGCACATAATCGAGGTCGCACACAGGGTCGGGCTTGTTGTAGTTGATGGTGGGCGGGACAAAGCTGTGCGCCATGGCTTGCAAGCTAATCACAATTTCCAGTGCCCCGGCCGCGCCGAGCAAATGGCCGTGCATGGATTTGGTGGAGCTAACAGGCAATTTATAGGCGTATTCGCCAAAAACATGTTTGATAGCCAGCGTTTCCGATTTGTCGTTGAGCTGGGTGCTTGTGCCGTGGGCATTGATGTAGCTGATTTCCTCAGGAGCCAACCCCGATTCGTCTAAGGCCATTTGCATGGCTTGCACCGCGCCAAGGCCGTCTTCACGGGGGGCTGTTAGGTGGTAGGCATCGGCCGAACTGCCATACCCCACCACCTCGCCATAGATGTGAACACCACGGCCGAGCGCGTGTTCCAACTCCTCCAACACCAAAATCGCCGCCCCATCGCTGGGAATAAAGCCACTGCGTTCACTGTCAAACGGCCGACACGCCCGCTCGGGGTCGTCGTTGGCCACACTCATCGCCCCCATCACGTTAAAACCCGCAATGCTGATGGGCACGATGGCCGTTTCGGCCCCTCCTGTGACCATCACATCGGCTACGCCAGCGGCCACCATGCGAGCCGCTTCGCCGATGGCGTTGGTGCTACTGGCGCAGGCGGTGGCGATGGACATGTTGGGGCCGCGCAAGCCGTGGTGCATGGAGATGCGGGCGGGGATGCTATCGGGGAGCATCATGGGCACGAAGAAGGGGCTGATACGGCCGTGGCCTTGCCCAAACATGGTCTGCGCCGCTTCAAGGGTGCTGAGAATCCCGCCCATGCCATTGCCGATGATGACCCCAATCGGCCGTTTTTGGGCCTCGCTGAGGGTGTCGAATTGGGCATCGCGCAGGGCTTGCTCGGCCGCGGCAAGGCCGTATTGGGCGACTCTGTCCATGCGCCGGGCATCTTTGCGGCCGAAGAGCGCTTCAGGGTCAAAGTCGCGCACTTCCCCCCCGATTTGGGTTTTGTAACTGCTGGGGTCGAAATAGGTGATTCGGCCGATGCCGCTTTGGCCAGCGGCCGTTTTTTGCCATGTGCTGGCCACATCATTGCCCAGCGGGTTGATCGTGCCCAGCCCTGTAATGACGACTCGTCGGTGTTGGTTGCCTTTCATGCGTGTTCCTTGGGAGCTGTCAGCCATCAGCTTGTCAGCTTTCAGCTTGTAGTTGGTGATGGTGAATCGTAGGCCAATGACCAAGGACAAGTGACCAAGGACAAATGACGAAAGACAAAACACACGGCGAGCGAAAAAGTTCCATTTGATTGCGGAATGCGGATTCGTCAGCCACTGACCACTAACCACTAACCACTTCAATAGAGATAGTCATCATCCAACACCTGTATCGTCGCCCCACGTTCGCCGAGGTTGAGCTTGACCTGCCACCATTTGGCGCGCATTCCGTTGGAAAACACTTGGATTTTCAGGATGAGGGATTGGGGGCCGTTGGTGGTGACGCGGAAAGTGCCAAACCATTTGTTGAGACCTTTGTGAATGGCCTCGGGGAAGGTGGCGATATACATGGCGTGGCCAAGGGGTTTGGGCTGGGTTTTGATGATAAATTTTTCGGCCGTGATTTGATTCTCAGGTCGCGCATCTAAAAACTCGATGGTCACGGCCGTGTCCTTAGCCACCACCAACGCCTGATTTTTGGCAAAGATGGGAACCACCCACTGCCACACATCCCCCACCCACTCCTGTGTAATGTGCCCAATGCGCGGCTCCACAATGGGGTGCGTGCCCCGATTTAACACATCGCGGACTTCGTAATCCGCCATTGGCACCGCCTCAAAATTAAACCGTTTGTAATACTTGTTGTTAAAAGTAACTTGGTGGACGGTATCGCTTTGGGGAATATAGACCACATAGGCCACATCGAGCGGGTTGTGGAAGAGGGGCACGGGGTAGATTTTGATGCCGCTGAGGCGGGGTTGGATGTTACTGCTGATGATTTGCTCCAAGGTTTCCTTGGAACATTCGCGCCGGTTGACAGGCGCGAAGCCAGCGGGGCGGTGTTGTAGCTCCCGTTCCGTGTGTTCGGCAATGCCATAGATGATGATGCCCCCAGCCGAGTTGGCCATGGCCGACACATCTTTGGCGATTTCCCCCCGACGGCCGTTGGCGGCACTTAACGCCTCGCCCGACTTGTACTCGAGTGTTAAACTCTCTTCAATCGCCTCGTCAATATACCGTTGTAAGCGTGCTTGGTCCCAGTCGCGTGCCATAGGGGAGTTATTGGTTACTCGTTATTGATTATTATTTCCAGTGCCCCACTGTAGCACGAAATAGGGGCACAGGGTAGGTGGTGGTTGTGTTCAGAGCGTGAAGGCAGTGATAAGATTAACGCTAACAAATGCCCCCCTCCCAGCTAAATTACGGCCGTCTTACAAGGTTCCAACTCTATAGCCATAAGCTGTAAGCCGTAAGCCATAAGCTGAAAGAGTGACCGACTGACCGACTGACCGACTAAGAGACTAAACCCATGAGATTTGACCGATTCACAGAGCGGGCGCAAGACGCGGCCGCCAAAGCGTACCAAAACGTCCAACGGTATAGCCACAGCCAAGTGGATACCGAACACCTTTTCATGGCCCTGCTGGAACAAAACGATGGCGCCATTGCCCAAATTTTAGACTATCTCCACATAGACCTCGAGGCGGTAAATTTGCGGCTAGATGAAGTTCTCCGCAACAGCCCCAAAGTGAGCGTCTATGGTGGCGGGGTGGGGCAGATTTTTTACACACCCCGCGTGCGCACCGTGGTGGAATTGGCGCAGAGCGAAGCCACCCAACTCAAAGATGAGTTCATCTCCACCGAACACATCTTTTTGGCCATTTTGAGCGAACGCAACACCCCCACCTCGCGCATTTTGCAGGAGTTTGGCATTACCAAAGAGCGCGTGTTGGAGGCGATTCAGCATTTGCGCGGCGGCCGTAAAATTACCGAACGCAACGCCGAAACCAAGTTCCGCGCCCTGAGCAAATACAGCCGCGATTTGACCCAATTGGCCAAAGACGGCCGACTCGACCCCGTTATCGGCCGTGACGACGAGATTTTGCGCGTCATCCAAGTCCTTAGCCGGCGCACCAAGAACAACCCCGTGTTAATTGGCGAAGCAGGCGTGGGCAAGACAGCCATCGTCGAAGGGCTGGCCCAAAAAATTGTGGCCAACGATGTGCCCGAGAATTTGCTCAACAAGCTGGTCATGTCGCTCGATTTGGGAGCGATGATTGCGGGGAGCCGCTTCCGGGGGGAATTTGAAGAGCGGTTGAAGGCGGCCGTTGAAGAAGTGCAAGCCTCCAACGGCGAAATCATCCTATTTATAGACGAGTTGCACACCGTCGTCGGTGCGGGCGCGGCGCAAGGGGCGATGGATGCCAGCAACATGCTCAAGCCCGCCTTGGCACGGGGCGAACTGCAATGCGTCGGGGCAACCACACTGGACGAATATCGGCAGTACATCGAAAAAGATAGCGCCCTTGAACGCCGTTTTGCGCCTGTTTTTGTGGATGAGCCAACTGTGGAAGACACTATTTTGATGTTGCACGGCCTGAAAGGGCGCTACGAAGCGCATCACAAGGTCAAATACGCCGATGATGCGCTCGATTCGGCCGCCAAACTCTCCGCTCGCTATGTCACCGACCGGCGCTTGCCCGATAAGGCGATTGATTTGATTGATGAAGCGGCGGCCAAGTTGCGCGTCGCCCTGTACACCTTGCCGCCTGAAATGAAAGCGGCCAAAAAGCAGATTGATGCGTTGGCCACCGAAGAAGAGGAAGCGCACACCATGCGCGATTACGAACGGGCGGCCGTCAAACGTGCCGAGCGGTTGCGGCTGGAAACGGAATACAACACCAAGCGGGAGACGTGGAAGCAGGAAAACGCCATTGATGAAATCGTCGCCCGCGACGATATTGCCAAGGTGATTGCCGATTGGACGGGCATTCCCGTGAACCAAATGCTGGAGACGGAAGCGGACAAGTTGCTGAACATGGAAGAGCGGCTCCACGGCCGTATTGTCGGCCAAGAGCGGGCCATCATTGCCCTTTCGGATGCCATGCGCCGCAGTCGTTCGGGCTTGGCCGACCCCAAACGGCCGATTGGGGTGTTCATGTTCCTCGGCAGTTCGGGCGTGGGCAAGACGGAATTGGCCAAATCGCTGGCCGAATTTATGTTTGGCAACGAAGAGGCGCTCATTCGGGTGGATATGAGCGAGTTCCGCGAACAACACACCGTCAGCCGCTTATTCGGTGCGCCCCCCGGCTATGTGGGCTATGAGGAAGGTGGTCAGCTTACCGAACAGGTGCGCCGACGGCCGTACAGTGTCGTCCTCTTCGACGAAATCGAAAAAGCGCACCCCGATGTGTGGAATGCGCTGTTGCAAATGTTGGACGACGGCCGTTTGACTGATGGCCAAGGGCGCATGGTCAACTTCCGCAACACCGTCATCGTGATGACCAGCAATGTCGGCACCTCGTTTGTCAAACGTTCGGGTGCACTTGGCTTTACAGGCATGAGAAGTGCGGAGGAAGAGAGCCAGCACAAGCTCATCGAGGAGGCGCTCAAGCGCACCTTCCGCCCTGAGTTTATCAACCGCATTGATGAAATCATCATCTTTGAGCCGTTGAGTGAGCAAGATGTGGTGCAAATTGTGGATTTCCAAATGAAGGAGATTCGCAAGCGGCTGGATGAGCAGGGTGGCTTGCAAATTGACCTGACTTCAGCGGCCAAGCAGTGGCTGGGCAAGCAGGGCTATGACAAGGACTTTGGGGCACGGCCGCTCCGCCGCGCTTTGCAACGGTATGTGGAAAGCCCGCTGGCCGTGGCGATGCTGAAGGGGGAGTTTATCCCCGGCGATAAGATTCTGGTGGATGTGGATGTGGCGGAGAATGTGTTGACGTTTGCGAAGGTCGCGGCCGAGGAACCGGCCGTGGCCTAACGAGGCTTTTCAGCGTCATAAATTTGGAGTTTTGTTTATTGGTGTAATGGTGTATTGGTTTATTTGTGTATTAAAATGCACCAGTACACCAGTACACGAATACACCAATAGACTGATACACCCGTATGAAAGAAGGTAGCAAATACTACCCCCTACATAACCATTTGGCGCAGAGCGAGCAGACCGAGGTGTTGCTCACTTTTGCCGCCATTGAGGGGTTGATGGGCGGCCGTTTGCCTGCCACCGCCCGCACCCACCGGGCATGGTGGAGCAATCGCAGTGAGGGCGCGGTGCAAGCCAAGGCGTGGATGACGGCCGGGTATCACGTCGAGAGCCTTGATTTAGCGGCCGAAACTGTCACGTTTCGCAAGCCGCAGTTGGTGTATCAGGTGGAGCGGGATGGGGATACTGTGCTGTGGAATGCCGATTTGATTAAGGCGTTGCGCCAGCACATGGGCATGAACCAAGGCCAATTTGCCAAGGAGTTGGGGGTGCGCCAACCTACGATTAGCGAATGGGAAACGGCCGCTTACGAGCCTAAAAAATCTTCCTCTAAATTGCTCACCTTTATTGCTGAACGGGCGGGTTTTCAGTACGAATAAGGACTAGGGACTAGGGACGGGAGACTTGCCCCCTGTCCCTAGTCCTTTTTTGCGCAAATTATTGACATTTATTACGCTATCGAATAAAATAAATTTACGCTGGCGTATAAAATGCTTTAACCATCATAACAAAGGCAGTATCCCTGTCAAGGGCAAACTTATGAGCGCATATGATTTTGAGACAGTTCTGAAGAAGTGGGAGAAGGGGGAATTGACGGCCGAACAAGCGATTGGGCAGGTGCTTCAACTCATCCAAGTGATGACCAATCGAGTGGGGCTTTTGGAACGGCAACAGGAGGAGTTTCGGTTGCAGGTCAGGCTCCTTAAACCACCAGCGGTGGGGTGAGTGCGTGAAAAGTAAAAGGTGAAAGGTGAAAAGTGAAAGGTATTGGGTCATTACCTCTTACTTTTTACTTCTCACTTTTTACTTTTACCTTCCTGCCAGCCATGCGGGCAATTCCCCCACATGGGGCAAGACGGCCGCGAGGGGGAATTGAGTAAACTCAGATAGGGGGGTGACTCCCGTTTGCACGGCCACAAAGGGCAAGCCCGCCCGCTCGGCCGCTTCCGCATCGCTGAGGCTGTCGCCAATGTAAACGGCCGTGTCCACCCCCAGCCGCGCCAGCGCGAGCTGTAAACTGGCAGGGTGGGGCTTGTGTTCGGCCACATCTTCATGGCCAATGATGAAGTCAAAACGGCCGACTAACTCATGGCGGCGCAAAATCGCTTCAATTTGGCTTCGCCGCTTGGTGGAAACGATGGCCAGCGGGTAGCCAGCCGCCTGTAGCTCGGCTAAGACGGCCGCCACACCCGGCAACATCTCCGTCCACGGGGTCATAATCTCATCGGCGCGTTGCACAAAATGGGCCATGAACTCGGGCAAGCGGGGCAGGTGCTCTTCCCCAGCTAAGTAGGCCAATGTTTTCGGCATGGATAGCCCAATGCCGCGCTGAATGACGGCTGGTTCTCGTTCGGGCAAGCCCAACCCGCGCAAGGCGTGGTTCATGCACTCCACAATCGCGGCCGAGGAATCGGCCAAGGTGTAGTCAAAATCGAATAACAAGGGGATGGGCATGGGGAGAGGAAGGGAGGAAGAGAGGGGGTGAATTTCCATTGAAGCAGGTAAAAAAATAGACACGAATTTTACGAATTACTCGAATTGCACGAATTTGCTCTAACCTCATTCGTGAAATTGGTAAATTCGTGTCATTCGTGTCTAAAAATAGCCTACCCCTCGGTTACTGTACCACCCAACTCTTGGGCGATTTTCTCCACGTCGGTGCGGAAGGAGGAGGTGGCGGGGGTGTTGGCGGCCGTGGGTTTGTAACTGCCATTCATAACGCATTTGATACGCATGGCCGTGCCCACCATGCGGCTGAGTACTTCGGCAATGGCATCTTGCTCCCCCTCAAGTTTGCTCCGCAAAAAGTCTAAATCAAAGCCGAGGATGAGCAGACGGCCGTTTTCGACAGCCAACGGTTGCGAGGCGTTCAGCCAATTTTTAATGTTGCGGTTCGTCTTGCCCGCCTCGGCCACCAACGGCTTCCACCACTTAGCCCGAATTTCGTCAATCGTCACCCCATCGGCCGAGGGGGGATTTTGGATTGGGGATTTTGGAGTTGGGATGGGAGGGGCGGACGGGGGACTGGGGACTGGGGACTGGTTGATTGGCTGACTGCTGGCCGCTGGCGGCTGACTAGCTGACTGGCTGACTGGCTGATTGAGTGACTGGCTAATTGGCTGGCTAACCACCTGTCCCTCGTCCCTTGTCCCTTGTCCCTTGTCCGATAGCGATTGGATGAACGCGAGTTCCAGCGGCAATTGGGGTTGCCAACTAGTGGCGGGGGTGGAGGCGGCTTCGCTGAACAGTTTGGTGGCTTGGATAAGCGTGTGGCGGCTGGCGCGGCGGGATTGGATGAGCAGTTCCGCTTGTTGCTCTTGGGGCATATCCAGTCGGATGTGTTCGCCGGCCGTTTGCAGGAGCAATAAATCACGCAAATGGCTGACCATTTGGCGGCACAGTTGGCGGGCATCCGCGCCTGTGTTGAGCGCTTCTTGGATAATGCGCAGGCCAGTGGGGCCATCGGCCGTGAGAATGGCGTTGGCCAAGCCCGCCACAGTGGCACTGCTGGCCGTGCCCAACACCATTTGCGCTCGGCGCACGCTGATGAGTTCGCCCGGTGCGCCAATCAATTGGTCGAGCAGGCTCTCGGCATCGCGCAAGCTCCCCGCGCCGTGTTGCGCCACGAGAGAAAGCACTTCGGGTTCTACATTGAGTTGTTCCCTGTCCACCAAAAGTTGCAACCGCTCGCTAATTTCTTGGGCGGTCAGCAGGCGAAAGTTGAACTGCTGGCAACGGGATTTAATGGTGATGGGGACTTTGTGCTCTTCGGTGGTGGCCAAAATGAATTTGGCGTGGGGGGGTGGCTCTTCGAGCGTTTTGAGGAGGGCGTTGAAGGCGGCCGTGGAAAGCATGTGTACTTCGTCAATAATGTACACCTTAAACCGCCCTTCGCTGGGGGCAAAGTTGATGCGCTCGCGCAAATCCCGAATGTCATCCACGCCTGTGTTAGAGGCGGCATCTATCTCGATTAAATCTAAAAAGCGGCCTTGGTTGACGGCGAGGCAAATGGAGCATTCATTGCACGGCCGTTGGGCTGGGTCGGGGTGGAGGCAATTAACCGCTTTGGCCAGCAAACGAGCGGAGGTGGTTTTGCCTGTGCCGCGTGGCCCGCAAAACAAATAGGCGTGGCCAATGCGCCCCGCAACCACCGTATTGAGGATGGTGCGGGTGACGTGTTCTTGGCCGACGACTTCATCGAATTTGGCCGGCCGCCATTTGCGCGAGAGTGCTTGGGAGGACATGAGGATATTATAGCAGTGGTTCGTGGTTAGTGGTTAGTGAATAGAGCGTTGGTTGGTGTGGGTAAAATTGCGTTGTCTTAGGGGGGGGGTATAATGGGAATTGTGAATTATGAGTTATAAATTGTGAATGGTGCATTTGCTCATTCATTTTTTTGAGGAGAAATCTGATGATACAAGGCTGGGAATGGATTGTTATTTTAGTTGTGGTGTTGCTGGTCTTTGGCATCGGCCGCATTGGCAAGTTGGGGGAGGAGTTGGGCAAGAGTATTTCTTCTTTCCGGCGCGGTGTGCGCGAAGGACAGGAAGAGTTGAACCGAGATGAACTGGCCAAGAAGCATGTGGATGAAGTTTAACCGCAGTTGGCTGGGCGATGATTTGGCGAACGGCCGTCCCCAAGGACGGCCGTTTTATTTTTGATAGGGAGCAGCGTCCCCAGTCCCTTGTCCCTAGTCAAATTTTGGAATTTCTTAATCTCCTACTCAGTTCCCTCTTGACATTCATAACGCAGTGCGTTATATTGTGTTCATAACGCACTGCGTTATAACTCATTGAACCCAACGACCACCGTGTGGTCTAGCAAAATTAGGAGATTTAACCATGACAACCATCGCTATTGAAGTTGAACAAGAGACCACGGAAACCCGTGTGGGCGTGGTGGAGTTGGCTCGCAAAGCTGTGCAATTGGGCTTAGGCGCGACAGCTATGGCGCAAAAAGAGGTGGTGAACCTGTTTGAGCGCACCCAAAAGCAAGTGGGCGAGTTTGTGGAAAAGACGCAAACGAACACGAGTGAACTGGTAGACAAAATGGTCGCCCGTGGCGCGGATGTGGAGAAGGACGGCCGTGACCGTATCCAAACCATGTTCGACAAGCGCAAGAAGCAAGTGAACAAAACTGTTGCCGAAGCGCAAGACAGCTTGGACGGCCGTATTGCGGCCGTGCTCCACAGCATGAGCGTTCCCACCAAAGGGGACATCGAAAGCCTGAACAAGAAAATTGCGGAGTTGACCAAAAAAGTCAACGCCTTGAGCAAAACCAAAGCAAAAGCTGAACCCAAAACTGAACCAGTTGTTGTTAGTGAATAGTCACTAGCCGCTAACCACTAACTACTACTCACTAACAACTAGGAGAAACTATCATGGCAACCACAACTGTTATTATCGAAGAAGAAATCATGGAAGAGCAAACCAGCCTTGTCGAATTGGCCCAAAAAGCATTGCACTTTGGTTTAGGTGCAGTGGCGATGGCTCAAGACGAAGTGGTAGCTCTGTTCGAGAAAGCCCAAAAAGAGATCAAGGGACGGCTGGACAAGACCCAAGGGGACACCAATGGTTTGGTGGACAAAATGGTGGAGCGGGGTGTGACGGTGGAAGAAGACGGCCGTAAGCGCGTCAACAAATTCATCGAAGCCCGCCGCAAGCAAGTGAAAGGCACCGTGAAAGATGCCCAAGGCTCGCTTGAAAACCGCATCGAGACAGTCCTGCACACAATGAATGTGCCCACCAAAGGGGATATTGACCGGCTGGAGAAGAAAATCAACACCCTGACCAAAAAGGTCAATGAGTTGATTAAGCATAAGGTGTATCGTTGGTTCTGGTTGTTACGGTTTACCACTTGTACTATGTCTAATGACCACCACAACTACAAAGCATAATCAGATTTCCTCCTTGAGATCTGGGGTAGAACGAAAAGGCGCGAAGCAATTCGCGTCTTTTTGTTTGTGGGTATAATGGCGAGGCTCAGGCAAGTCGCCCCAATCCAAAATAAAAAATCCCCAATTTCATTTTTATGTCTACCAAAAATATTTATCACAACGGCCGACTCCTCATCCCCAACGCCAAATGGTGCGCGACTTTTGCCAGCAAATTCAGGGGGTTCATGCTCCACGCGCCCATCACCCCCGCCGAAGCGTTGGTGCTGGTGGAAAAGCGGGAAAACAAGCTCAACACGGCCATCCACATGCTTTTCATGCGCTTTGATTTGGGGGTGGTGTGGGTCAACGGCCGTGGCCAAGTTGTAGACAAGACTTTGGCCAAGCGGTGGCGTTTGCAATACTCGCCCACCGCGCCCGCCCAATACGTCATCGAAATGCACCCTAGTTTGCTCGAGGTAGTGCAGGTGGGCGATGGGATTGAGTTTCGGTAGGGGGGAGCTCAGCTTGCCCCCTCTCCCCATGCCCACCTACGACCCACGCGGTTGGCTGATTTGGTTGCTGACCACGGCCGTCATCGCCATTTCCGCCCGCCATCCCCTTTACCTCATCTTGCTTCTGCTGGCCATTCGGCTGGTGACGGCCGCCCACGGCCGTGGGGGAACCTTTCGCGTCCACCTCGGCCGTTTGGCGGCCGTCGTGCTGTTGCTCTCTACCCTCTTCAACTTCCTCACCACCCACTTTGGCGACACAGTGATTGGCCGTTTGCCCGCAAACTGGCCCCTGTTGGGTGGCATTCTCACGGCCGAGGCGGCCGTCTACGGCTTCCTCAATGGCCTCGCCCTCATCACCCTGCTCGTCCTCTTCATGGCCTTCAACCAAATCGTGCCCGTGCATGATTTGCTCAAACTGACCCCACGCGCTTTGCACCACGTCGGGGTCGTCGTCCTCATCGCCCTGACCTATGTGCCCGAAACGCAACGCCACTGGGGGCACATCCGTGAGGCGCAGGCGGTGCGCGGCGCAGAAATGCGCGGCTGGCGCGATTGGCGGCCGTTCATCCTACCCCTTCTCGTCGGCGGGCTAGAGCGGGCCATGTCGCTGGCCGAGGCGATGGTCGCCCGTGGGTATGGGGCGACGAGTAGTGCCGAGGGGCAGGTTTGGATGCGCTGGGGGTTGGTAGTGGGGTTGGCCGCGAGTTTAGGTGGCTGGGTGGCCGCACTCTGGGTGGGTTGGGCTGGCTGGCTCTTGTTGGGGATGGGAACCCTCTGGCTGGGGGCGTTGTTGTGGCGGCAAGGGCAGGGTGTTCATATCACCCGTTACCGCCCACGGCCGTGGCGGCTGGCAGATAGCTGGCTGGTGCTGGCGGGCGTGGGGCCAGCGGCCGTGCTTCTGCTCCACACCGCCCCGCTCGCCTACGCCCCCTACCCTGCCCTCTCATGGCCACCGTTTGACCCGCTGGTGGGGCTGTGCATGGCGGCCGTGGCCTTGCCTGCCTTGCTCCCAGTGCAGGGCGTGAAAAGTGAGAAGTGAAAGGTGAAAAGTGGAGTCGTCAGTCACCTTTTACTTTCTACTTTTCACTTCTAACTCTCCCCTCCTCGAACAACGCCAACTGCCGCCCCACCAATGGCTCCAACTGGCTGACCCCCACGCCGAGTAGGCGCATCGGCCGACCATCGGGCCAATGTTCGCGCCACACGGCCGTGGCCAAGCGCACCACATCCTCCTCGCGGTCTATGGCCACCTCAACCGTTTTTTGGCGGGTAAAGGTGGTGAAATCGGCCCAGCGGAATTTGACAAAGACGGTGTGGGCGACCATGTGCTTGCGTTGCAGGGTGCGGGCTACCTCGGCGCACATGTCGCGCAGGCGTGGCTCCAGAATTTCGGCCGTGGCCACATCCGTCTCAAACGTCCATTCTTGGCTGATGCTTTTGCTGGGGCCACTCTCGGATTCGACGGGGCGGGGGTCTATGCCACGGGCGCGGTGCTGTAGCTCATCTCCTTGTTTGCCAAAGGCGAGGCGCAGGGCGGCCAATTCGGCCGTGGCCAATTCCCCACACGTTCGCAACCCCAGTTCGGCCAGCCGTTCGGCCGTGCGCGGCCCAATCCCGTGCAACGCCCGCACAGGCAGGGGCGCCAAAAAGCCCGCCTCTTCCCCCGGCTCCACAATCGTACACCCCTCGGGCTTGTCGTAATCGGAGGCGACTTTGGCCACCAGTTTGCTGGTGGCCAGCCCCACCGAAGCGGGCAAATCGGTCTCCCGCTTGACTTGGGCGCGAATGACCAAGGCTAAACTGTCGGGCGAGGGGTGGCCTGTTAGGTCTACATACGCCTCGTCCACGCTCATTTGCTCGAGGGGGCCGTAACGGCCGAGAATGGCCATCACCGCCTGCGAACTCGTTTTGATGCGCTCCCAATTGTGGTTGACGAACTTGATGTGGGGGCAGAGTTTAATGGCCGTGGCACTGGGCATGGCCGAGCGCACCCCGTATTGCCGCGCCTCGTAGCTGGCCGAAGCGACCACGCCACGGCCGTTGGGGCTTCCCCCCACAGCCACGGGCAAGCCCTTGTCCTCGGGGTGGTCGAGCAGGTACACATTCACAAAGAATGCGTCCATATCCACATGGAGAATGGCGCGTGTCCAAGGCATGGATGAGAATGGGACGAATGAATCCAGAGATGAAAACGGCCGTCTATCTCCCCTCAATCCCCCTGGGGCGTGGCTGGGCGGCCTGAGGGCGGCAGTGGGGCATAATCGCCGTTACCCCCTGTAGAAAACAAAACGTTAAACGTCAAATGCGTGATAGGAGGGGAAATGGCCGTACTCACTCCCCCTTCAGCCGCCAATCCAACGCCGTGTGCCGCTCGGCCGTCTTATTATTCCGCAACGCAATACTAATCGCCTTGCGCGTGCCCGCCAAAATCACCATCTGCTTCGCCCGCGTCACGGCCGTATACAACAAATTCCGTTGCAACATCATATAATGTTGCGTCACCAGCGGCACCACCACACACGGGTACTCCGAGCCTTGCGACTTATGCACCGTAATCGCATACGCATGAACCAACTCATCCGCCTCCAAAAAATCATAGATGACAGGTTGCCTATCAATGCTTACCGTCAGCGTCTGCTCCACCACATCCAGCGCGGTAATACGGCCGATGTCCCCATTAAACACGCTCTTGTCGTAATTATTGACCGTCTGCATCACCTTATCCCCCACGCGCAACACACGGCCGCCCAGCCGCCGCTCCCCCTGCCGGTTGGGCGGGTTCAAGCCCGCTTGGAGCAACGTATTCAGGTTGGCCACCCCCACCGCCCCCTGATACATGGGGCACAACACCTGCACATCATCAAACGGGTCTAGCCCAAACTTGGCGGGGAGCCGTTTCTGGACAATATCCACAATCAGTTCGGCCAACTCGTCGGGTTCTTCCTTCACAAAGATGAAAAAATCTTGGGCCGTCGGCTTGGTTTCGGGGAACAGCCCTTGGTTGATGCGGTGCGCGTTGTGGATGATGAGCGAATCGGCCGATTGCCGAAAAATTTGGGTCAGCCGTATCAGGGCGGGCACTTCGGAGGCGATTAAATCGCGCAACACATCCCCCGCCCCCACCGACGGCAACTGGTCCACATCCCCCACCAACAACAGATGGGCATCCAGCGGCACCGCCTTGAGCAGTTGGTTGGCCAGCACCACATCCAGCATGGAGGTCTCGTCAATGACCAGCATGTCCACGTCGAGCGGGTTGTCGTCGTCGCGGGTGAACCCTTCGCCCGGCTTAAATTCGAGCAGGCGGTGAATCGTTTTGGCTTCGCGCCCCGTCGCTTCGGCCAGCCGTTTGGCCGCCCGCCCCGTGGGGGAAGCGAGGGCGTAGGTGCGGCCGTTGCCCTCCAACACCTCCAGCAAGGAGCGCAAGGTGGTTGTTTTGCCCGTGCCGGGGCCACCTGTCAGGATGGCCACCTTGTGGGTCAGGGCGGTGCGCACGGCCGCTTGCTGTTCGTCGCTCAGGGTGCGCGGGAGCAGGGGCAAATTTATGCCCCGCAAGCGGCTGGTGGGATGGCGCACCAGTCGTTGCACCCGATTGGTGACCCCGACTTCGGAGTAGTAGAGCGGGGTCAGGTAGACGGCCGTCTCCTCCTTCACCACCCCTGTCGCGCTGTCCGTTTGGGGCAAGTTTTGCCGCTTGATGAGTTCCTCCCCCTCCAACGTATCAATCACATAGCGCACTTTCTCTTCGCCCAAGGCCAAAATCTCGGCCGCTTCGGGTTCTAGCTGGGATTGGGGCACATAGACATGCCCCTCCTGCGACATTCTGTTGAGCGTGTAGGCGATACCCGCCTCGATACGGCTGGGGGAATCGGCCGCCAAACCGAGGGCTTGGGCGATTTTGTCGGCCGTCTTAAAGCCAATCCCCGTAATGTCTTGCACCATTTGGTACGGGTTGCTCCGCACCACATTGAGGGCTTCGTTCTCATACTGCTTGTAAATTTTGGTGGCCAATCCCGTGGAAACCCCATGCGATTGCAAGAAAAGCATCACCTCTTTGATGGATTTTTGCTGTGCCCACGCCTTCACAATGCCATCCACCCGCTTTTGCCCAATGCCAATCACCGGCTCAACTGGGCGGGGTTTTCTTCGATGATGTCGAGCGTCTCCTCGCCAAAACGGTTGACAATGCGCTCGGCCATCACCTTGCCCACCCCGCGAATGAGACCCGAGCCGAGGTAGCGTTTGATACCTTCGAGGGTGGCGGGCAGGCTTTGCTCGCACACTTCGACGGTGAATTGACGGCCGTGTTGGGCATGGTTCGCCCACTGCCCTGTCAGCTTCAGCCATTCGCCGGGGTTCAGGTCGGGCAGATTGCCGACCACGGTGATGAGTGCTTCACGGCCGCTGGCGTACTGGTAGGGCAACATCGCCCGATTATCGGGCTTCAGCCGCAAAACGGTGTAACCCGTCTCGGCACTGTAAAAGGTAATGCGCTCCACAGAGCCGCTAATGGTGGTGCGTTCGGACATGGGGGGGATTGGTCATCGGTAGTGGCGCAAGATCTTGCACCACTACCTTGTGGGCTGAAAGCTCACCATTATACAGCCGGGGGCGTTGCCCCCGGTATTTATTGGCCATACAAGAGGGTTTCGGGGTGGAAATCTTTCCAGCCAAACCAAAAAATGGTCGTGCTTTTGAGCGGGGTCAGGTGGGTTCCTGCCAAGGAGCCAGCGGTGGCACGGCCGCTGGTCGCCTCCCATGTACTCCCTGTTTCGTCATCGGTTAGGGTGCGGGGGGCAGAGCCAGCGCGAAAGGTGAGGACACGGCCGTCGGCCAATGTACGGCCGTAGACCAACCCCGACGCATCCCCCTCGGCAAACACGACCACCAGCGGCACATCCGCCACCACATCGTTCAGCACGGGCTGGCTGTTTAGGGCACTAAAAGGGTAAGCGATGGCCACCTCGCCCAATTCTACGCCGACAACAAACTCTTTGGTGTAGAGACGGCCGTCGCTAAACGTCTCCCCAATGACCCCCGCATCGGGCGAGCCGTAATAGCCCCGGCTGTACGGGTCACGCGAGCCGTAATACCCTTTTTGCAGAGCCAGCGTCTCGGGGTATTGTGCTTTCCAATCTGCCCATGTGGTCATCCATGAGGAGACAAATTCGAGTTTGGTTCCCGCCATTTCACCAGCCACAGCCTCGCCTAAAAGCTGGCTCCACAGTGAATTGGTTTGCCTGTCGTACATGACCAGCACATTGCGGATGAGTTTGCCCGACACACCAAAGGTGAAGTCACGGCCGTCTATTTCGCGAGCATACACGATGCCCGTATAGCAGAGCGGTCACCATGTGACGGCGATTTTTATGCCGCCGACGGTGTCGTTCACAATCTCGTGGCTACTGAGGTGGGGAACCGAATAGGCGCGGGCTTCGCCATTAAAGACCACCCCATGACCAATTCATCGGGGGCATATTCGCTGTTGGCCGTGGCCGCAGCCAAAAAACTGGGGTTATCTATGGCGGGAATGGCATCTTGCGGGAGCAAGGTGATGATTTCATAGTCGGCGTATTGCTCGGCAAGGTTGGTGGGTTGGTTGGCGGGCGAAGCGGCCAAGGTGAGGCGAATGGTTGGTTCGGGGGCAATGGTCGGCGTGGCCAGTTCGGGCGCAAAGGGGGTGTGGGTGGCGAGGGGGAGCGCGGTGGGTAAGGGCACGGCCGTGCATCCCACCACGAGCAATGGCCATAGAAACAAAAGGTATCGTCTCATGTTAGAATCTCCTATCATTGTTTTGTCGGGAGGGGGTTGATTGCTTTGCAGATGGGGGAACGGCCGAGGTTCTTACCCCTACTATGTGCATGAGCGGTCTTTAGGGCTTTTCAAAAGTCGTCATCTGTTCCCACAAATTCTGTCCACACCTTCCAAATGAGATTGTTTGAACTCTAAATGAGGTGGATATAACTCTTATCCACTTGGATATAACTCTTATCTACTTGGATATAACTCTTATCCACTTGGATATAACTCTATCCACTTGGATATAACTCTTATCCATTGGATATAACTCTTATCCGACTGGATATAACTCTTATCCATCTATCACTGCCCTCCCGCCCCTACGCCACGACTTTTGAAAAGCTCTAGGGGCACCTAAGTCTGAATTGTCCAAGAGCCATAAGTAGCGGTATCATCCTGTAGCAGATACGCTCGTTATTCCTCCCACCTATCATGTCCTTCCTCAAACTTCGTCTCTCCGCGATGGCCAACGGTGGCCAAGCCCTCGGCCGCGATACCAACAACCGCGTTATTTTTGTCCCCCAAGCCATCCCCGGCGAACTTGTCGAAGTGGAGGTGGACGAGCAGACCAAAGGGCACAGCCAAGCCCAGTTGCGCCGCGTGCTACAACCCTCGGCCGAGCGCGTCTCCGCCCGGTGTGACCATTTCCCCGACCAAACCTGTAGCCATTTCCAACACATCGCCTACCCCACCCAACTGCACTACAAAAAACAGGTCATCCTCGACCAAATGAAGCGTTTGGCGGGTTTGGAGCCATTGGTACGGCCGCTCATCGCCAGCCCCGCCCAGTGGGGGTGGCAAACGGCCGTCTCCCTCAGCCCCACGGCCGAAGGCGGCTTTGGGCTGTGGTCGGGTCGCCAGCAAAAGGTGTTGCCCATCGCCCAATGCGCCTTGCTCACCCCCGGCCTGCAAAACCTCATGCAAGATTTGGATATGGAGCTACCGGGCTTGCGCCGGCTGACATTGCGCGAAGGAAGCGAGGGGGATTTGCTGGTGGCGATGGAAATAGAAGATGTAGAACCACCCGACTTGGTGGTGGATTTTCCCCTCTCGGCCGCCATTGTCTTGCCCGACCAAACGGCCGCTAATCTCATCGGCGATAACTTTGTGGTGCAGGTGATTAATGGGCGGCCGTTCCAAGTCTCGGCGGGGTGCTATTTCCACGCCAACCCCGCCGCCACCGAACAGGTCACGGCCGCTCTGCTCACGGCCGCCCAACTGCGGCCGAGCGACAAGGTGTTGGAACTGTTCAGCGGGGTGGGGGTGTTCACGGCCGCCCTCGCCGCCCATTCGGCCGAGGTCATTGGCATCGAGGCCAACAGCGATGCCGTCGAAGATGCGGCCATCAATCTGGATGACACCGAGCAGGTCAGCCTCTACCACGCCTTTGTGGAAGATGTGTTGCCCTCCCTCAAAATTGCGCCGCCCGTGGTGGTGATGCACCCCCCAGCAGGCGGATTATCGGCCGAAATTATCCGCGCCGTGGTCTACAAACGCCCCCAACGCCTCATCTACATTAGCGACGATGTGGCCACGCTGGCGCGGGATGCGAAGATGTTCGGCCGTAGTGGCTACCGCCTCGCCGAAATCCAACCCATAGACACCGCGCCCCAAACCTACCACATGACTTGTGTGGCACTCTTCCTCCCCCAAAAATAAAAGCAGGTTACAAGTTACAGGTTACAGGTGGTCGAGCAACTTGTAACTTGTAACCTGTAACCCCAAACCCCTTACTCACTCCAAGGACACTTTATGAAAATTGCAATTTTAGGTGGTACAGGAGCCGAAGGCGCGGGACTCGGGTTCCGCTGGGCGGCGGCCGGGCACGAAATTATGATTGGTTCGCGCACGGCCGAGCGGGCAGTGGCCAGCGCGGCCGAACTAACGGCCGAACTCCCCGCTGGTGCGCCCCCCATCACGGGGGCCGATAACGTGGCGGCGGCCGAGCAGGCCGAGGTGATTGTGCTCTCCGTGCCCTATGCGGCGCAAGAAAGCACGTTGCAAGCGGTGCGGGCGGCCGTGCAGGGCAAACTCATTGTCAGCGTGGTGGTGCCGCTCCAGCCGCCCAAAGTGGCGCGGGTGTGGCATCCTGCGGGCGGCTCAGCGGCCGAGGAAGCGCAAGTGGTGGTAGGCGAAGGGGCAACTGTCGTGGCCGCTTTCCAAAACATTTCCGCGCACCACCTGCGCGATTTAAGCTACCAATTAGATTGTGATGTGCTGATTTGCGGGGAAAAAGCGGCCGACAAAGAGTTGGTCGAACAACTGTGTGCCGACGCGGGGATGCGCGGCGTGAATGCAGGCGCACTGGCCAACGCCAGCGTGGCCGAGGGGCTAACGGCCGTGCTCATCGGCATCAACATGCGCCACAAAATTAAAGATGCGGGGATACGGATTACGGGAATTTAGGGGATTGTGGATTGCGGAATGGGGATTGCGGATTGACCGACTGACCGACTGACCGCCTGAAAGACTCCCTACTCCCCCGTCCCCAGTGGGTCTTCAAAGCCGCTCAAATCGTTGCGGGGAAAGTCGGTGACGACAAAAACTGTTTCGAGGGCGGCAAAATTCACGGCCGATTGCACCACCGCACTCTGCAAAATCTCCGCCTCACTGCGGCGCACAGTAGCCACACGGCCGATGACAATGCCCGCTGGGAACCTGCTGACCATCATCCCCGCCTCAAACTCCCCTACCAAGCCCGAAGTCACCACCACATCGCCCACCTCGGCCACGCTTTCCAGCGGAATCCAGTCGAGCGTAATATCTCCGCCACGGCCGCCCCCGTGCAAAACCCCAATCGCTCGCGACGTGCCAAGGCGGGCAGGGATACTGCTCGAGTTATCCGTAATTAACAGCACCATTGCCGAATTGGGGGTGACGCGGAAAATTTGCCCCACCAACCCACTCACACTGTCTACGGGCATCCCAATTTGCAAACCGTCGTCGCTCCCCTTGTCTATGATGAGGCTCTGGAAAAGGGGGCTGGGGTCCCAGCCAATTACATTGGCGAGGAGACGGGTCGTTTCGGGGGTTTCATTGACATAATCCAACGCCTCGGCCAAGGCTTGGTACTGCCCCACAAGTTCTCGCGCCTCGGCCAGCTCGCGTTCGGCTTCGGCCAAGCGAATTTCATAGCCTCGCAGTTGCGCTTGGGCCACGGCAAGGTCATCGGTTTGGTTGAGATTGGTGGAGAGGTTTTGGCTCGGCTCGGCCGTCCAGCCCGCGATGGCGTTGGCGGGGTCGCGCAAAAAATCGAAGAGGAGACCGCTGTTGCCCGTGGTATCGAGAATAAAAATGACCACGGCCGCACCCAACAACAGCGCCACGGCCGCCCAACGAATGCGACTAGGGGTGTTCATAGGGGGAGTTATTGGTTATTCGTTACTGGGTTACTCGCTATTGAGTTACATCTATCAACTACCAATAACGAATAAATAACGAATAACGAGTAACCTCATTTGAGCCGTCGTTTGCGGTCGGTGTCATCGGTGAGGACGCGGCTGAAATAGGCGAAATCTTCGAGAACGCGCCCCGCTCCACGTGCCACACAAGTCATCGGGTCTTCGGCAACCCAGACACGCATCCGCACAGCGTCTTCAATGCGGTCGGCCAAGCCCCGAATTTGCGCCCCACCACCCGCCAAGCAGATGCCCGTTTCCATGAGGTCGGCCACCAGTTCGGGTGGGGTTTCATCAATGGCATCCTTCACTGCATCCACAATGACGTTAATGGCGGGAGCCATCGCTTCGCGCAGTTCGATACTGCTGATTTCGACAGCTTGGGGGAGGCCGTTGATGAGGTTACGGCCGCGCAAGGTAATGGTGCGCTCTTCGGGGAGGGGGAAAGCGGAGCCTGCCGTGATTTTGGCGCGTTCGGCCGAGCGTTCGCCAATCAACAAGTTGTATTTGTTGCGGGCATACTGGACAATGTCCTCGTCCATCTCATCCCCCGCCACGCGCACCGAACGGCGCACGACCACGCCACCCATCGAAAAGACGGCCACTTCGGTGGTGCCACCGCCAATGTCCACAATCATGCTCCCGCGTGATTCCATAATGGGCAGGCCCGCCCCAATGGCGGCGGCAACAGGCTCTTCTATCAGATGGGCTTCCCGTGCGCCCGCCTGAATGGTGGCATCGCGCACAGCCCGCTCTTCCACCTCGGTCACACCGCTGGGAATCCCGACGACGACACGCGGCCGTGGAAAGGGAACCAACACTTGCTCGTGTACTTTTTTGATAAAGTAACTGAGCATGGCTTCGGTAATTTCGAACTCGGAGATAACGCCATCGCGCAACGGCCGAATGGCGATAATATCGGCAGGGGTACGGCCGACCATTTCGCGGGCTTCCGCCCCCACGGCCAACGGCTCACGGGTGCGCTTGCGAATGGCCACCCACGAGGGTTCGTTGATGACAATGCCTCTATCGCGGACACAAACGAGGGTGTTGGCCGTGCCTAAATCAATGCCGACATCGAGCGAGAAAAAACCGAGAAGCCAATCAAGTGGTCTGAATGAGGAGAGCAATGCAAAACCTTCCTGAACGAGTTTGGTGAGGGGGTTGACGGTAATTCGCCATTGACCTTAAACCAATGCGAGATTATAACAATAAGCTACACGATGGGCATGAACTCTCTTTATCATCTCATAGAGAGCAGTAGAAAGTAAAAGGTAAAAGGTAAAAAGTGGGGCGCACTACCACACCCACTTCTCACTTTTCACTTCTCACCACTAACCACTAACCACTAACCACTAACCAAACAACCCTATGCGAGATTTACGACAAGACATTGCCTCGGTGCTCATTGGCGAGGCGCAATTGCAACAGCGCATCCACGAAATTGCGCGAGATTTAGAAGCCCACTATGAAAAAGAAGGGGTCGAAAACATTCTTCTGCTGTGCATCCTCAAAGGGGGCTACATTTTCTTGGCCGATTTAAGCCGCGCCCTCAACATCCCCCACGAGGTCAATTTTATGGCCGTTTCCAGCTATGGTGATGCGACGCATAGTAGTGGAGCGGTGCGCATTTTGCTCGATTTACAGCAAGATATTACAGGCAGGCATGTGCTCATTGTCGAAGATATTATTGACAGTGGCCTGACCCTCGACTACATGCGCCACAATTTGCTCACCCGCCAGCCCGCTTCCTTGCGCGTGTGCGCCTTGCTCAGCAAGCCCAGCCGCCACAAAATTAGTGTGCCAGTCGAGCATATTGGCTTTGAAGTGCCCGGATGAGTTTGTGGTGGGTTACGGCCTCGATTACGGCCAGCTTTACCGCAATTTGCCCTATATCGCCATCCTAAAACCAGAAGTATTTTCCTAAAGCAGATAGAGGCGAGAGATAGAGATAGAGGGTTGCGTAGTTGGCTGGCTGACTAAGGGTTCCTCTATCTCTATCTCTTTTCTCTATCTTGTATTGGCAACCATTATGACTTTGCACGAATTGGACACGGCCGTTTATGCCCACCAATGGGTGGCCCTTGCGGGCGACCATGTGGCTGGCGTGGGGCAAACTGGCCCTGAAGCGTTGCGGCTGGCGCGGCGCAACTGGCCCAAGCAGAAGCAGTTCACCTTGCGCTATGTGGAGCCAGAGGGGGGCGAGCCGTTGCTCATTCCCCCGTTGCTGGAGCAGTTGTTGCCCTTTGTGGAACAACTTGACCAGCCCATTTATGTGGTGGGTGGGGCGGTGCGTGATATGTTAAACGGCCGGTTGCCCCACGACCTCGACCTGATGGTGGGTGCGGGAGCCATCACCTGTGGCTTTCGCATGGGGGACTTTTTGGGCGCACCTGCCTATGTCATGGACAAGGTGCGGGATGTGGCGCGGATTGTGTTGGCCGAGCAAGAGACGACGATAGACATTGCCCGTCAACGCGGCGAGAGCTTGGCCGACGATTTGCGCGACCGCGATTTGACCATCAATGCCCTTGCCCTGCCTGTGGCCGCCCGCACCTCGGCCAGTGTGGTGGATGTGGTGGGCGGGCAAGCCGATTTGGCCAATGGCCTCATCCGCCAAGCCAGCCCCAACGCCTTGCTCCAAGACCCTGTGCGTGGCTTGCGCGTGGTGCGCATGTCGCTCAAGTTGGGCTTTGCGATTGAGGCGGAGACGGCCGCCAACACCCGCCTCAGTTTGCGCTTGCGCGAGGCCACCTCCCCCGAACGCATCCGCGATGAACTATTTAACTTGGTGCGCGTAGACCCTGCGGGCGCCTTGCGAATTTTGCACGAACTAGATGGCCTCGCCGCGATAGTGCCGCCGCTGGCGCCGCTGGTGGGCGTGAGCCAATCGGCCCCCCATGTGCGGGATGTGTGGGGGCATACGCTGTGGGTGTTGGAATGGCTGGGACAGGTGGAAGCGGCCGTGGCGGGCCAACCCTGCTCCCCGCCCGAACTGGGCGAATGGCTGGCTCCGTGGCGCGATGAGTTGCAAGCGCATCTCGCCCGCCCTGTGCCGGGGCACATTGATGGGCATTTGCTGTGGCGTTGGGCGGCCGTGTTGCACGATGTGGGCAAGCCGGCCACCAAAACGGTGGAGGAAAGCGGCCGTATCCGCTTCTTTGGCCATGACAAGGTGGGGGCGGATATGGCGGCCGACTTTTTGCGGAGCCTGCACCTGAGTAGCGAGGCGGTGAACCATGTGGCGCAGACGGTGGCGGGGCATATGCGGCCGTTGCTGATGACCCATGAGGGGCACAGCCCCACCCGACGCACCATCTACCGCTTTTTTAAGCGGGCGGGCAAGGCGGGGGTGGATGTGGCCTTGCTCTCGCTGGCCGACCATTTGGGAACCTATGGCGGGGTGGGGGATGGGGCGGCGTGGCACAGGCTTGGCCATATTGTAACCCAGCTTTTGCGCCATTATTTTGAGCATTACGAGGAGACGGTGCGCCCTGTGCCGCTGGTCAGCGGCCGTGAGTTGATGAAGCAACTTCAGCTTCCGCAAGGGCCAGATGTCGGCCGTTTGCTGGCTATTTTAGAAGAGGCGCAAGCGGCGGGGGAGATTGGCACGGCCGAGGAAGCGTTGGCACTGGCGAGAGCTAATTTTGTGTAAAAGTTTATTGGTGTAGTGGTGTATTAAAATAGACCAATACACCGCTATACCAATAAACCAAATGCCAGCGTATTGCCCCCTATGTACAAGAAAGAGCGCACTGTTTGCCCGCAGTGCGCTCTCGAAACAGAATCAGAATGCGAACCCTGAACTGTTAAGCCGATTATACCGCAAAAAAGGTGTGAAAGTTCCTTTTTCGTGGGCAAAACAGTGGCCAAAAGAATTGTGCGGGTCAGGTTGGGGTGGTAGAGTGAGGGAGTTCTTTGCCCTTGGTCATTTGCCCCTCGCATTAACGTTTGCTTGGAAGAGGGGGATAGATGCGAACTAGTGGCCGAAATTTGCGTAAAGTTAGGCGTGTGTGGTGTACCTTAATACCAACTTTTAAGGAGAATCGTGTGAGCAATAATCTAGTCTACATTGTCCAAGTAGATGAGGCGCGTTATGTGGGGGTGAACCCCACAGGCCAAATTCACATTGGTTGGAATCGAGTGACGGTACATTTAGAACATCATGAGCTACGCACTTTGGCTCAAATGTTACAAGAGAGTTTTTCCGAGGAAATGTTGTGGGCGATGGAAGCTGAAGTGGCGCAAGCCGAGGAATTAGCGGCCGAGGAGTATGGCGCTGTTGATGAGTGGGATGAATTTGACGATTTAGAAGAGTTTGAGGATGGCGAAGAGATAGATGACTCGGTGCAAGTGTGGCTAGGCGATGTGGCCTTGCTGATGAACATGGAGGATTTTGAACTGTTCATGGAGATGATTTTCAGTGCATATGAACTGCTCGAACATGGGAGCAAGCCCCCTGAAAAAGGGCACGGGACAGATCTCTTCTTTTCGTTGAATTAGCCGTATAGGGGAGGGAGTTCCTCGTTGCTAACACGCTATGGAGGTTTTTAACAATGGGTAAAATGATTTCGGCCGTGCATTATGCGCGGCAAAAGGGGGCTGATTTGTATGAGGTGAAGCGGCAGTTGGAGCAGACGGCCGTGGATTTGCAACAATGGCCGGGCTTTCTGTATTATCGTCTCCTGTCCCCCATTGCCCCCGATGATGGGTACAAGTTGCTCACTTTTTGGCAATCGCGCCAGCATTATCAAGCGGCCGTGCAAGCCGATTAAACGATTAAATCGCAGATTCACAAATAAAAAAGACCGCCAGCGTTTCCAACACGTTGGCGGTCTTTTTTATTGTGGCGGGGGTGGTTAGAGGCGGGGTAACACAATCCCTTGTTGTGCCTGATACTTCCCTTTGCGGTCGGCGTAGGTCACATCGCACTGTTCGTCCCCCTCGAAGAAAAGCACTTGCGAGATGCCCTCGTAGGCGTACACCTTGGCGGGCAGAGGGGTGGTGTTGGAGATTTCAAGCGTCACAAAGCCTTCCCATCCCGGCTCGAAAGGCGTTACGTTGACGATAAGACCGCACCTTGCATACGTCGAATTATGCACAATCATGTCATTGGCCACGAAATTGTGGAAACGGGGTACAGTTAAATCAAATACTTCTTCTTCGCCAGCGGGTTCAATACTCGCCACAACATCCCAGAGTGGCCCGTTTAGCAAAGGTTGCAATTGCTGATTCCCTGTAGCGACCGTGACACGGTTGGCAAATTTATAAGGTACAGATTGGTTAGGGTTTGTTTTAATGCCTAATTTATTCAGGCTAGTTCCAGCTTCCTGAACGGCTGTTTTTAACATCTCCCACGCAGGAGAAGGCAATGTATCAAAATTGCTCCGCTGACGCAGTGGCGCTTCGGCAAATGCAGGTAGTATTTCTTGTTCCAACCGCTTTTGTTTGATGGAATCTGGCCAAAAACCAATCTGTTCGGCAAAACGTTGGATTTGTTCGCGGTCGGTGATTTGGATGCGATGAGCTTCTGTACCAATAGCGGTTATTTTTTCACGAACCAATGAAAAAACACCAAACCGCAATAGCAAATGATGCACATCCTCTATGAGACGACGAGATTTAGAGTAATACTCGATAAAAAAGCTCTCATTGGAGCGATAAACACCCCCATCGCCCGAAAACAGGGCTTGCAAAAACAGGCGGGTGGTTTCTTTAGGGGATGTAAAAATTGCTTGGGGCACAAATTTGCTTTCGGCCGTGACATTTAAGCCATATTTGGTTAGCCAAAGAGTGGTGCGATTTGGTTCAGGGATACCCCCTCTGCCCGCTTTGTTAACCAAGCGATACCCATAAGGTTCACGATAGGTGGTTTCTCCCAACTGCCCCTCTTGAACACACCGTTTCAATAACTGCACTAGTACTGGATCTGCACTGGTAAATGATGGGCTGTGCCCTGGTGCTTTGCATTGTCCCTCCGAAATCATTAACCCGAGTAAAACCGCTTCCCAGTTGGGCAAGGGTATTTTGCCAAAGACAGGAATTTCCCTAGCAACAGCAATGCGGTCTCCCTGTTTTAAGTCACTTAAGGATGTCCAGCCATGTAGTTGCCGAAAAGGGTGATTTGCGGTAGCACGTATTTTTAAGCCTGCACGTGTAGTTAATTGATAGACAGGCTTTTTGCCTTGGGGTAAAAAGGCACTAACAGCCACAGGTTTTAGTTGCCAACCGTCTAATCCCACCGTTTGGCGTGCCGAAGCAAACTCTCCAATCGGTACATAAGCTCCTGTTTCTGCGTCTACTACTCGGGTATCGGCCGTTAAGCACTTGCCCAAACAAACGGTGAGCACATTGCGCGGAATGCGGAAATACTCTAGCGTGCGTGCCAATACAAACGAGTTGGGCGGAATGATGCATACATCCCCCTTGAAATCCACAAACGAATCGGCCGTGAAATTCTTGGGGTCTACCACCACCGAACGCACATTTGTAAAAATCTTAAATTCATCCGTCACCCGCACATCATACCCATACGAGGATAAGCCATACGAAATGACCCCCTGCCGTACCTGATTTTCCTCAAATGGCTCAATCATCCCGTGTTCAAGGCCATTTTGCGAATCCAGTTATCTGCTTTAAGTCCCATGATGCTCAGTAATTGGTAATTGGTAATTCGTCTCTCTAGCTCTAGCTCCCGTCTCTATCTAAAGGATACCAATAACCCCGTGCTTCGCCTACGAGGTAGAGCGAACCAGTGATGAGAATGTAATCGGATGGGTTGGCGAACGCGGCCGACAGTGCCTCCTGCACGGTGGCGGCCGTTTGCACAGGCACGGCCGTTTCCCCCACCAGCCCCGCCAACTCGGCGGGCGGGATGGCTGGTTTGCCGGGCACCCGGGGCTGGGTAAACACCCATCGCCCCACCAGCGGAGCCAGTGCGGAAAGCATGGCCTCCGCATTTTTGCCCGCAATGCTCCCTACCACGGCCGTCGCCTTCTGCTGGGGGTACTTGGCCTGCAAACTCGCCACCAGCGTCGCCATTTTGTGCGGGTTGTGCGCCCCATCCAAAATGACCAGCGGATTTTCCTGCACCGTTTCGAGCCGCCCCGCAAAACGCACGGCCGTTAGCACCCGCTCTGCTTGCGCGGCCGAGATGCGCCAACCGTGACTGTACCCAAGGACATCCACGGCCGCCAGTGCCACGGCCGCATTGTGCGCCTGATACCCCATCCCCGCCACATTGATATTGACATAACGATTGAAAGGAGCCTCCACCGTCAGCATTTCAGCGGGGGTGATGTGATAATGCCATTGGTCGCCCAAGGCGTAGAACGGGGCGTTTTTCTCGGCCGCCTCCTGCCGAATAACCGCCAACACCTCGGGCTGGGTGGCGGCCGTTACCACAGGCTGGTTGGGCTTGATGATGCCCGCCTTGTGCCACGCAATATCGGCCAGCGTCGGCCCCAGCACCTGCTCGTGGTCCCAATCTACATTGGTAATGATGGCCAACTCGGCTGGCAAGATGTTGGTGGGGTCGAAACGGCCGCCTAAACTCGTCTCTATGACCGCCCAAGCTGGCTTTTCTTCGGCCAGCCAGAGCATGGTCAGCCCCACCCACGCCTCGGTGTAGCGCAGGCGTTGGCCTGTGGCCGCTTCCCAACGGCCGTGAACCGCCTGCAACCGCCCCACCAACACATCAAACTGCTCTTGGGCAAGCCAGCGGCCGTTGGTGTTCAGCTTCTCCAAATAGCTCTGCAAATAGGGGCTGGTGTGATGGCAAACTGTCCCGCCGAGGCTCTGGAGCAAAGCGGCCGTCATCACCGTCACCGAGCCTTTGCCGCTGGTTCCTGCCACATGTACGGCGGGAATCCCCCGCTCGGGGTGGCCTGCAAAAGCGAGAAAATCGGCCGTGCGCTGGATTTGCGCCTCGAAGTGGGCGCGTTGTTCAGCGGCCGTTTTCGGTTCGCCAAACCGCCGCCCGCTAGGGTCACGCACAAGAGAGAAAAGCCAATCGTACATAAAGGTGTTACTGGTTACTGGTTACTGGTTACTCGTTACTGGTTACTCGTTACTCGTTCGGCCCAATAACCAATCACGAATAACGAATAACCCTCCCCCCCGCATAACCCTTCCATGAGAAGCACAGCACGCCCTCGGGCAGGGTGTTATAATCGGCCGTTGCTTTGTGACATCATCTCCCATCCCCCCTTACGACCCTATGCTTTCCCACCTGCGCGAGTTAATCGCTTATCGGAACTTGCTCTACAATCTCGTCTTGCGCGATCTCAAAGTGCGTTATAAAAACTCTGCGCTGGGGGTCATCTGGAGTTTGCTCAATCCGTTGCTGATGGCCGTGGTGTTCAGCATGGTGTTTAAGCAAGCGTTTGGGGGCGATTTGCGCCAGTATTATGTCTTTTTTCTGGTGGGCATCATGCCGTGGAACTTCTTTAGCGGTTCCCTGATGGCGGGCACGATGGCGATGGTCAACAATGCGGGACTCATCAAAAAAGTTCATTTTCCACGCGAATTGTTGCCGATGGCGGCCGTTTTGTCCAACCTCGTCAACTTCCTCATCGCCCTCATTGTCCTCGTCATCTTCCTCTTCGCCTCTGGGCTGGGCCTGAGCATCCATGCCCTGTGGCTCCCCGTCATTTTGGCCACCCAACTCATTTTCACCTTGGGGTTGGCCTTGCTCTTGGGTTCCATCAACGTCTTTTACCGCGATGTGCTCATGATTTTGGATATTGTCATGCTGGCGTGGTTTTTCCTCACGCCCGTCTTTTACCCGTTTGAACAGTTCAACAGCATGGCGGGGCTTAACCTTGGTGGGGTGGTTTTCGAGCCAGCACGGGTCATGCGCTGGCTCAACCCCATGGCTTCTATTATTGATGGCTATCGCACCGTGTTGTGGGGTAACACCTCCACCCTTGGCCCTGTCTCAATGGCTCCCGACTTTTTGTTGCGGACATTTGTCACGGCCGTCCTCGTTTTCATCCTCGGCTACTACGTCTTTTGGCGCACCCACAAACTGTTTGGGGAAAAGCTGTAGGGATTTTGGATTGGGGATTTTGGATTTTGGATTGACAGCTCCCCCGACAAACGAATGACTGACCGACTGAAAGACTGACCGACTGAGAGACTCCTATGCACCGCTGGTTTGGATTGGCACTGTTATTGGGATTAATGGGCACGGCCGTTGTCGCTTGTCGCCAAACTGCGCCTGAGCCAGTCGTGGTCATGGCGCAGGTGAACATGCCCACGGCCGCGGCCGTTTCCGCGCTCTCTACCTTCACCCCTGCCCCCAGCCCATCCATCACCCTGCCCGCCACCTTCACGCCCATCCCCACCATCACCAACACCCCACCGCCCGGCGCATCCAGCACCCCTACCCCCAGCAAAACCCCCACGGGCACACCAACGGCCATCCCCCCGACGTTTACAGCCACCCCCACCCTCGTCTTCATGCCCGCCCTCACGGCCACGCTGACCACGAGCAATGCTTCACGCCTGTCCCCACCATCGCCAAGCCGGCCGATACAACCAACATTTTGCTCTTGGGCAACGACAACGACCCCGCCACGGGTAAGGTCGGCGGCCGAACAGATACCCTCATCATCGTCTCCATCAACACCGAGCAAGAAACCGCCTCGATGCTTTCCATCCCCCGCGATTTATATGTCTCGGTTCCCGGCTGGATTCCCAACCGCATCAACACTGTGCTGGCGCGAGGCGAAAGCGCCGCTTATCCCGGCGGGGGCATCCAATTGCTCAAAGATACGATTCTCTACAACATGGGCATCGAAATTGACCATTATGCCCGAGTTGATTTTGAGAGCTTCCAGACGATTGTGAATGCAATGGGCGGTGTTGAAGTAGCCGTCAGTTGTGCCCTTACTGATTGGCGGCTTAAATCGCCCGAATTGGATGTTTTGGTGGAGAAAATTGGGAGCAGTACACCCTTGAAACGGGTATCCACACCCTCGATGGGGATTCGGCTCTCTGGTACGTGCGCTCCCGCCTGACCACGAGCGATTTTGACCGCGGCCGACGACAACAACAAGTTCTCCGCGCCATGCTCAACAAGGGGGTAGACCTCAACCTCATCGCCCAAGCCCCCACGTTGTGGGAAACCTACCAGCAATCGGTGGAGACGGATTTGACGTTGACCCGTATGTTGCAGTTGGCGACCATTGCCTCGGCCGTGCGCGAAAACGGCATCCAGCACATTTATCTTAGCCAAGGGGAACTTTCGGCATGGACAATACCCGACACAGGGGCACAGGTACAATTGCTCAACCCCGAAGCGGCCGCGCAAACCTTTGCCCGCCTGTACGAAGTGCCCTCCATCAACCGCGCCAACCGCACCGCCATCACCGTTGAAGTGCTAAACGCCTCGGGCAACCCCGACATGGCGCGGCTGGCGGCCGAAAATCTGTCATGGTTCGGCTTCGTGCCCATCTTGGCGGGCGATGTGGAAAGCGCTCCTACCTCGCTCACCTATTATGGGCAAAACTTCAAGGGGTCTTACAACTGGCTGTTAAGCTGGGTTTTTGACAAAGGCATGAGCCAAATCGCCCTCGATAGCGAAACGGAATCAGCCACCAACTACCGCGTCGTCATCGGCCCCGATTACTCCCCTTGCCGCAACCCGCTCTACGCCCCACGGCCGAGCACCACCAGCGACTAAGTCCGTTTTGGACGGGGGACTGGGGACAGGGGTTCTCAAACGTCCCCAGTCCCTTGTCCCCTGTCCTAAAAAAAAGTGGGTGACACAAACCGTGTCACCCACTTTTTTTGTTCTTGTGAGCCGAATGCCCACCACGCAGATGTTACAAATACTCGCGCATGAGTTCGCGCAAGCGGCGAATATCCAGCGGTTTGGGCAAATAATCATTGCACCCCGCCTCGAGTGTGCGTTCCTTATCGCCCACCAGCACATTGGCCGTAATGGCAATAATCGGCACTTCGGTCAGCTTTAATGCTGTGCGAATGTGGCGAGATAACTCGAGGCCGTTCATCCCCGGCAAGTTGACATCCATCAGAATAATATCGGGCACATAATTTTTGAGGGCTTCCAAGGCTGTTGTGCTATCTTCGGCACGGACAAGCTGGTGCCCTTCCGCCTCCACCACGCGTGAGACGAGGAGCATATTGGTGGTGTTATCTTCCACGCATAAAACGATTTTTTTACTCATAAGACCTGCTAGTACGGTGTACTTGTGTATTCGTGTATTCGTGTATTGAGGTATCACGACAGTCCGAATTGTACACAGGATTGGCGTGAAAAGTAAAAAGTGGGAAGTAAAAGGTGAAAAGAAGAAACTCTCGCCCCTTTCACTTTTTACTTCTCACTTCTCACTCATTTTATCCGTAATACCCATCATGCGTCTGCACAATGCCTTCGGGTTTGTGGATGGGCAAACGCACAAAGAAGGTGGTGCCTTCGCCGTGGACACTTTCGAGCCAAATACGGCCGCCGTGTAACTCCACCAACTGCTTGGTAATGGGCATCCCCAACCCCGTCCCACCCGCCTTGCGGTTTTCCATATCCCCAATTTGGCGGAACTGCTCAAACACTTGGCTGGCATCTTCGGGCTTAATCCCCACCCCCGAATCGCGCACACTGATGAGAACATGTTCAGCATCATCATGCTTCATGCCCAACTCAATCACACCTCTATCCGTAAATTTGGCCGCATTACTCAGCAAATTGAGCAAAATTTGGACAAGTCGGGTGCGGTCTACCTCTACAAACATGCCTTCGTCTTTGGTCAGCTTGAGTTCGATGGGTTTGTCTTTGACCAAGCCTGAGGTAGCGGCCATGACTTCGTGCGCCACCCGCTCCAAATCTACAAGGCTGTAGCTCAAATCCATCCGTCCCGCCTCAATTTTGGCCATGTCCAAAATGTCGCCAATGAGGGCGCGGAGATGTTGGCCACCTTCGCGGATGAGCAGAACGTCCTCTTCCATCCGTTCGTTTAACTCGCCATCTATTCCTTCCAGCAACACATCGGCAAAGCCAATAATGGAGTTGAGCGGGGTGCGAAGTTCATGGCTCATGCTGGCGAGGAATTGGGACTTGAGCCTGTCTACCTCGCGCAGTTTAGCGGCCGTTTCGATTTGCTCTTGGAACAACCGGGCATTTTGCACGGCGATAGCGATTTGGGTGGACAACGTCGTCTGAATCCGCAAGTCGTCCTCGGTGAAGTAATTCGGCCGACTGGCTTGCAAGTCAAGCACCCCGACCAATTCATCACCCACCACCATCGGCACAATCATTTCCGAGCGGGTTTGGGGCAGAAGCGGGTTGGGCAAGAAATCGGGGTCTTTGCGCGTATCGGCCACAATGAGACCGCGACGGCCGCGAGCCGCCCGTGCCACCAACGATTGTTGTTGGTAGAGCGGAATATGCCACCCCTCGGCCGTCATAATCAAACCAATTTCCCCTGCGCCTGCCACCAAGGTCAACTCTCTTTGCTCCTTGTTGTACAGGTAAATGTGGGCATGGTAGAGGCCAAAGCTCGCTTTGGAGAGGTCTACCACCGCTTGAAGCATTTCTTGCACTTCCAAAATGGACGAGGTAGCGGCACTCACCTGAGCCACAGTTTCCATTTCCACGGCGCGTTTCTGGGTTTGTTCTAGCAAGCGGGCATTTTCCAACGCCTCCGCCACTTGGGCAGAGATGGCCGAAAGTAGCTCTTCTTCCTCCAGCGAGAGGGGGGTTTCGCCAATATCTTGCACGCCAATGGTTCCAATCACCTCACCACGCACCGAAATGGGCAGGGTGCGGCTCTTCTCGGCCGTGATGGGCAACACCAGCCGCCCCGTATCTCGTCGCTTGCCCTCGCCATTGGTCATCAGTGGTTGAACCGTTTGCTTGTCAAATAGATAGCCCGTCGGTTGTCCCTCAAACGTGGAGAGATAGCTTTGCCACGCTTCACGGCTAATCAACCGTTGCAAGTTGTTCAATTCGTTTAGCCGCTCTTCCATGTCTTGGCGCAAGCGGGTGCTTTCAATGGCGGTGCCAATTTGGCCACACAACCCCTCCAACACGAGTTGGTCTTCGGCCGTGAGTTGCCCGCGCACATTGCTTTGCACGTCCAACACCCCCAGCACTTGGTGGCCAAACTTAATCGGCACGGCCAACTCGCTCACCGTATCGGGCAAGAGCGGTTGCGGCCGCCAATTGGGGTTCTGGCGCACATCCACACTCAACACAGGTTGCCCACTCTGGGCGGCACGGCCGATTAACCCTACCCCCAACGGCATGGCATGGCCCGCTTGCAACATTTTTTGGCCAACTTCGCCATACCCATACATCAGCGCCACAGCATCCAACGCAGGGTTGTATTGCAAAATCTGAGCATGGTAATAGCCAAATTCCTCTTTGGTCAGGTCTACCACCCGCTGGTACAACTCATATAACTCACCCGCCGAAGCGATTTCTTGGGCAATCTGGGTCGTCGTCTGCACTTGCCGACTGCGCCGAACCAGCGATTGGCTGATTTGTTGTTGGAGCCGTTGCCGCTCTTCCGCTTCCATAACCAATGCCGCAAAGTCGGCCAAGGAGTTGGCAAAATTTTCTTCCTCGGGTGTCCATATGCGGGCTGGCCCAATGTGTTCTAAGCAGACAACACCCCGAATCTCCTCCCCTGCCCGAATAAAGGTATCCATGAGGGAGTTGATGCCCAGCGGTTTGGCATAAAAATCACTCAGTTCGTAGGTGGCGGGGTGGGTGTGGATGTCGTGGGCGACAATACTGCGACTGCTGGTGAGGGCTTGGAAGTAGGCGGGAACCAAATCTTGGCCCAACACAATCCCTTGACTATGGGTTTGCTTGTCCCGCTCATACAGGTCAAGGCATTCGATGGCGGGAGCTTGGGGGTCGTAGAGCCAAATGCTGGCTCGGGCGACTTCAAAGGCATGTGCCGCCGCTTCTGTAATCTCGCGCAAAGCGGCCTCCAGACCATGCTTGTTAATGGTGTCGCTTTGGGTCAGTTGCAACGAAACTTGCTGTTGTCGTCGGAGCATCTCTTGCCGAGCGAGCAATTCGGCCTCGGCCGCTTTTTGCGCGGTTAAGTCGCGGGCAATGGTCGAGATGGTGAGCAGTTGCCCATCGCTATCTAGTTCGGGCAAAATCACTTGGGAAACGGGGATTTCACGGCCGTCTTGCCAATGGCGCAAACTACTTTCGCCCTCCCAAATCTGCTGTTGCATGACAAACGGAATAATCTCTTCCTGTAACCGCTTAAAAACATGGGGGGGAATATCTGCGGCGTGCTCAATTCGCGCACTGGTATCTCTTCAGGGATGCCCAACATGGCTCGGCCAGCCCTGTTGATAAACACCCCTTGGCCATTAACATCCGCAATCCCCACAAAGTCGGAGGTGTTCTCTAGCAAGCCGACGAGCCGTTGCCGTTCTTGCTCGGCCATTTGGATATTTGTCACATCGCGGTTGACAGCCACCAAACCCGAAACTTGCCCTTGTTCATCCTTGAGCAGGGTTGGAAAGGTATCCCCAACCAGTTCACGGCCGTTTTTCGTCCGTTGAATGGCCCGGTCGTTAAACTGTCCCGTGGACAAGAGAATGCGTGTGCCTTCGCCGGGGGCATAGTTTAGGTAGATGGTCTCTATAAATTCGCTCACATTACGGCCGATGGTCTCCTCGGCCGTGTACCCATACAGCCGTTCGGCCGCTTTATTCCACGAGCGAATGTTAAAGCCAAGGTCGGCCGAAATAATCGCATCCGATACCTGATCCATCACTTGCGCCTGATACCGCAACTGGGTTTCCGCCTGAACCTGCTCCGTAATATCGGTCACATTGGAAAGCACCCCAATTACTTGTCCCTGTTCGTTGCGCAAGGGAGTGTTTTGCCATGAACAAGTAATCACGCGGCCGTCGGCCGTGATATTTTGGTTAATGCTTTCTTGCCCCCCTGTTTGGTTCAGTAAGCCTTCCCATATCTCATCCAGCTTGGGCCAAACTGATTCGGGAACATTAAAGTGGGCGTGTTGCCCCCCAACGCTTGGGCGCGGGTATAGCCAAAGATGCGCTCGGCCGCCGCATTCCATTCACCTACACAAAAATTTTCATCCCACTGAATAATTGCTTGAGGGCTTTGTGCCACCAAGGCACGGTTGCGCTCCTCGCTATGCTGGGTGCGCTCGTACAAACGGGCGTTTTCAATCGTGCTAATCGCTTGGTTGATGAGGGTGCGGAATAAATCCACTTCGCTGGGCTGAAATTCGCGGCGATAGCGGCTTTCATACACCTCAAACAAACCAAACGGCTCATTGTCAATAATCATCGGAATTGTCAGAACCGATTGAATGCCATAGGCTTGCAGATGTTGGCGCTCTTCTTGGGGTACATTTTCATCATCAGCGTGGAGAATGGTGTAGCCCTGAATTTGGAGCGGCCAATCGAGCGGCTGGCCAAAATGTTCGACAATGCGATACGTTTGGCCAAGGTCGGAGATGCGCTCCTCGGCCGAAGCGTGGGAACTGATATATTCGGCCAAGACGGTGGTTGTGCCAGCGGCCGTGTTCCAATCCGAAAAATAGCCGCTCGTCGCATTCAGCAATTTGGTGTTGGCCTCCACCAATCTCTCTAAAATTTTCTGAATGTCGAGGGTGGACGACAACTCTTGCGAGACGGCGTTAATGGTTTGCAACACTTCATTCTGCCGGGCAAGGGTGAGAGCCGTTTCCGTTTGCTCGGTCACATCGGTAATAAACCCTTCCAGCGTTAGCAGTTCCCCATTGGCATCATACAAGCCCACCCCTTGCTCCCATACCTGCTTTTCCCGCCCCTCTTTATCCGTGATGCGGTAATTGATTTGAAAGCTCTTGTTATTGGCCAATGCTTCCTGCACCACCACCCACACCATTTCTTGCTCATCGGGGTGAATGAGATTGCCCCACACCACCCGCCCCGTGAGAAAATCGGTGGCGGTGTAGCCCGAAATTTCTTTGACACGGCCGCCGATAAAGACCATCGGCCAATCAGGTTCATTCTTGCACTGGTAAACGACCCCCGGCAACGTATTAATTAAGTTGGTGAGGACGCTTTCCTGCCGGGCGACCTCATCCGACAACACCGCTTGTCCCAAGCGCAAATCGAGCTGGGCCACCACCTGCCGTGCCAATGCTTTCAGCCCATTGATTTGAGCCTCGCTCAGTTGGCGCGGCTTGATATCCATGACACACAATGTGCCAATGGCGTGGTTGTCGTAGCCACGCAAGAGTGCGCCCGCGTAAAAGCGTTGGTAGGGTTCGCCCGTTACCATTGGGTTATCCACAAAGCGGGGGTCTTCCAGCGTATCGGGCACAATGAGAATATCTGGCTCGAGCAACGCATGGGCGCAAAAAGCAATATCCCGCGATGTTTCGGAAAAGCCGACACAGACCCGCGATTTGAACCATTGGCGGTGTTCATCTACAAAACTGATGACCGCCATGGGTGTTTCGCACAATTGGGCGGCCAATTGGGTAATGTCGTCGAACGCTTGTTCGGGGTCGCTGTCCAAAATTTTGTAGCGGCGCAGAGTCTGTAAACGCTCGTTTTCGTTGGCTGGGAGTGGTGCTTGCATAGCTGGTTTTAGGGGAAGATAGAGTGTAGAGATAGAGATAGAGGGGTATTTGATGGGTTAAGGTATTGTGTTTCCTCTATCTCTATCTCTCTTCTCTATCTTTTCGTCGTATCTATGGTAATAAACGCTTTACGGCCGAGGGCACGGCCGATTTCGGCCGTGGCCGTCTTCAGAATCGTGGCCACATCAGTCGAGCTACGGACTTTCTCCGTCACCTCGCGCAGAACTTGTTCGCGGCGAGCGCGGTCGCTGGTTTGTTCCAACAAAAGTTTGTTTTCCACGGCGACGGCTACTTGGGGCAAGAGGGAGATATACGGCCGTGTATCCGCCTCGCTAAACAGTTGCGATTGCTCTCCCTTGAGCACAATGGTGCCCAGTTGGCGCGCTCCTCTGGCCCAGACTGGCAAAATAACCAACGTTTGGATTTTGGATTGTTGCAGGTCGGCCAAAATTTCGGTGGACCAATCACTTTGCTGGTCTACACGGCCGAGGAAAAGCGGCTCTTGGGTGAACAAATAGCCCATTTTGCTAAACAACTCACGGCCGTAGCGCGTGCCCGTATCGGTGGGGTAATGGCCTTGGCCACTGTACCAGTTGCCCTCCACACGGATGTGGAAAATCTCGCTCTGCACATAATCAAAGAGCCAGAACACCCCTCGGTTAAAGCTCAGGCTGGGGTTGAGTTCGCCCAAGGCGGCCACAATTTCGGGCAAATCCCCGGCCGCTTCGTTGATGCGCCGGCTGGCATTATAGAGCCGCTCCGTCTCCTGTTGCGCTTGTTGTTGCGCCAAAAAGGCGCGGCGACTGGCAATCGTCGTACCCACACTTTCGAGCAACCGCTCCATAATAAATCGTTCGCTGGCCGAAAGCTTGTGGGGCGCGGCCCAACTGTAGGAAAGATTGGCTTGCCAACGGCCGCCGCTTCGCAACGGAATCGTCGTCACCCCATGTACTCCCGATTGCAGGAACATCTGTTTGGCAAATCCTTCTAACTGGGTATCCTGTTCTATATCTTCGATGATGAACAGTTGGCCGGGGTTGTCAATCCACCCCTTAGCCGAAGGCAAATAGGCTAAATCAAATTCGTGGCCAAGGATGGGATGGTCGCCATCCATCTGGCCTTTCTCCCATGCGGCCACCATGTTAATGGTGGTTGGGTTGCCCTGCTCATCTATATTGATATAACCCAATGTCACCCCCTGCAACTGGCTGACATGATCAACCGCCCCTAAAACGGCTTGTAAAACATCTTGCTCGTTTACGGCCGCCGAAAGCTGTTGTTGGATAACGGCCAGCTTTTCGAGCTGTTCGGTGTTGGCTCGCAAAGCCGCCTCGGCGCGTTGTTGCTCCAAAAAGGCACGGCGAGAAGCGACCACGGCCGCCAACGGCTCCATTACCTGCTCCAACACAAACCGCTCGGTCTCGTTTATTAAATGGGATTTCCGCCACGCCATCGCCAAAACACCTTGCCAACGGCCGCCTGTGAAGAGTGGCAAAAAGATGTAACTCGCCCATTTCAGACTTATCAACCCAGCCCGCGAAGCCTCATCAAGGCGTGGGTCATTGGCCACATCTTCCATAACCAACATATCTTGGGGTTGGGCAATCCAAATCGCGGTACTGGGGAATTCCCGAAGGTCAAGGCGGGGTGTGCGCGGGGGCGCATACAACTTGCCCATAATAAGTTTCCGCTTGGGGGTCAAAAAATTCGGGATACCCCTCAGCATTGGTCTCGATGAAGTTGAGAACCCCATGATCTATCTTGGGCAAGGCCGAGATAACGGCCTGCAAAATATCCATTTCGGTTTCGGCCGTGGAGAGACTCGACTCGATTTGCGCCACCAAACGCAACTGCTCCGCTTGTTGGCGGGTGTTTTCCAACAGGAACAAACTATCAATGCTGTTGGCCGCTTGCGCCGCCAAAGTCGTGTACAGCCGCTCATCTTTGGCATCAAACTGGTAGGTGCTATCCCATTGCACACTAATCAACCCCACCCAGCGGGCGCCAATGGTTAGCGGCAAAAAGGCTTGGGCTTGGATGCCCATCGCTTGCAACATTTGGCGCACAACAGGTTCTTTGTCCAAGTTGGGATTTGTGGCCACATCGTTAATAAGGGTGACCAGTTGCGGCCGTTCGTACCACAATTTGCTGATGGGATACTCAGTCAAATTCACTGTCGTGCCCAAGGGCATTCGCGAAGGGCCGCCATCAAACCGCCACGCGGCCAACAGCGTTTGGGTAATGGGGGTGTTGGTTTGCTCGTTAATCTCCAAATTCCACATGGTCGCACTGACTGCGCCAGTACCCTCTAAGGTTTCAACCACCACGCGCAACACATCATCCACATTTTCGGCGCGGTTAAAGCCAAGGCTGGCTCTGTAGAGCAGTTCTGTTTCGGCCAACGCTTCCCGTTGGGCTAACTGCGCCCGTTGGCTGGCCACAATGGCGCTGAGCGAATCTTGCAACGATTCGACAATGAACCGCTGTTGGGGGGTGAATTGATACGGTTTGGCGGAAGTTAGGGCGATAACCCCTTGCCACATACCGCCCGAACGCAGAGGAATGATGTTGGTACTGCGGACATTGAGATTGGCGTAGGTTTGGCGGGTCGCTTCGTCTACCCGAGGATCCGTGGTGACATCTTCAATGTAGAGGAGCTGGTTGGGGTTTTGGAGCCAAATGCGGGCTGTGCTGAGCGTGCTCATGGGAATGACACGGCCGAGGCGTGGGTCTTGGTTATCCAGTCCCCCATTGGCCCAAATCGCCACAGGGGTTTGGGAAACAGGCACTTTGTTAGCATCTAGCTCCAACAAATGCACCGCAATGGTCAGGGCTGGCTCATTTAAGCCGTGGCCAAGGGCGGCCACCAATTCGCTGGGCGTGTTCGTTTGGGAGAGCGTCCCTTCGATTTCGGCCAGCTTTTCCAAATTTTGGGCGCGGGTGCGAATCTCTTGCGAGAGCAGGTATTGGTTCAGCGCCACGGCCGTTTGCCCCATCATCGCTTGGTAAATGCGCCGCTCCACTTCGCCAAACAGCCGCTCATCAGGCCACGAGATGCCAACGGCACCCAGCCAATGTTCGTTGGCAAAAAGCGGCAACCATGCGATGCTGGCAATCTTCATGGCCGCATAACTCGCCCGCGCTTGCTCGGGGAAGTTGGGGTTTGTGGCCACATTGCCAAACAATTGGGGTTCGTTGGGGCTTTGGATAACCCGTTGCATAACGGGACTAATGGGGTTGACAACATTTAGGGGGGTACTTGTCTCATGGCCGCTACTGTTCCAATTTGCCACGGGAATCATCTGGGTTGGCGGCCGTTGGGCATCACCCTCCATGCGAAACAAAATCGCATTTTCCGCCCCACTTACCGAAGCGATGGCTTGGACAATCTCCTCCAACGTTGTGGCCACATTCAGCCATGCGCTAAAGTTATAGAGCGTTTCGCTTTCGTTGAGCGCGGTTTGGGTTTGGTCAAACAGGCGTTGGTTTTCAAGGGCTAAGCCCACTTGTTCGACAATGGCGGTCACGGCCGCTAAATCTTCCTCCGCCCACTGTTGCTCTGTATTGCCACTAAAGCCCAACACACCAATCAACTCATCGGCATAGCTAATGGGCACGGCCAAGGTGCTGTGCCCGTTGGTGTGGGTGGCGATGCGGTTATGGGAGATGGCCGATTCCAGCACAGGGGTCATTTCGGGGGCTAGTTCCCAAGAAGAGTCTAGCTGGCCATCAAGCTCTTGCAAATAGTTCCCCCACTCTTGGCGCAAATAGCGGCGCTGAGTCGTTTGCAACTCGGCCAAAGCCGACTCGAGTTCGGCCGTGCGGTCGGCAACTTTTTGCTCCAAATCCAGCCGTGCCGCATCTTGTGCCCCGAGCAGGGTACGGAAATCATCCAAAATAAAGCTCAAACCGATGGCAATATCCCCCAAAATGTCGTCTCCGGGGGGAATATCTACCTCGATATGCTCTAAATTGCCCGTGGCAATAGCGGCCATAATATCCAGCACCGCCTGACCACGCTCTTGCACAAACGCTTGGTATTTCTTGAGGGTTAGTTTCTCACTAGCCATAGGTTTTAACCCAATTACAAGTTACGAATTACGAATTACGAATTACGAATGACGAAGGACTAAATTCGTACTTCGTCATTCGTCCTTCGTACTTTAAGATGCTTTCAGCCATTGAACGGCTTGTTTTTCGGTTTCAAAAAAGCGCACTTCGTCGCTACGGCCGGTCGCTTTCATTAGAAAGGTGGCCACGACGCGGGTGAACCGGTTGGCATTGGTAATGGCCACTTTACCCAGCCGCTTATCCTCGAAATAGTGCGTAAATTCGCGCCGCGCACTAAACGCCCACGACCCTTCCTCGGCCGCATCGGCGATGAAGTGGAGCGGGGATTCGGCCGTGGCCTCCGCCAAATAGGGAGCTACGTGCCGCTTAAACTCTTCCACGGCCGCATCATCCACCACCCCCACAAAGCGGGAATAAATCAACCCATCAGCCCGTTTTTCCAAAACATTACCCATACCATTTCTCCTTAAAGATAGAGAGGAGGATAGAGAGGGGAGATAGAGATAGAGGAAAATTTAGCCGGTCAACCTATCGCATTTCCTCTATCTCTATCCTCTATCCTCTATCCCCTATCCTGCTTCATCGTCTCCAAGAGTTGTTCCTTCGTGCCCAGTTGTACCACGGTCGAAGAAGCCTTAAGCAACCCCGCAATCTCCTCGCGGGCAATCTCCAAAATACTCTCGCGGTCGCCGCCGCGCCGAATGCGGTCGGTAATGGCCCGCACTTGCCGCTCACGGTCTGCCCGTGCTTGCGCCTCGGTCAGCAAGCGGCGGTTGGCCAACACCACCGAGGCTTGGCTGGTCAGACTGATAAGCTGACGCAATTCTTCGTCGCTCACCTCCATCAATTCTTGCGAAGTAATGGCCACCACCCCTACCCACGCCTCGTTGACCACCAAAGGCAAATACATCAGCCCACGCATCCCCGTTTGGTGGAGCAATGTCTTGGTATTGGGGCTAACCCGTTCGTCTAATTGGGCATCGCGGTACACACGAGGTTCTGTGCGGCTAAATTGTTGGTTGTGGAACTCTGTGTAGGGGTAAATTGTGCCAATCGGCAGACGTGTGGTGCCCGGCTCTCGTTCCCACACGGCCAACACTTGGGTTGTATCGGGTGCGCGGGTCTCTTCCCACGGCCGATTAAAATAGAAAATACTGGCCCTATCCATGCGTTGCAGGGCGGAAGATTGCACCAACGCCGCCAACACATCTTTCACCGATGTCGCCCGCACCACGCGACTACTCCCTTCATAAAGGGCTTCCGTTTGCAGGCGGGCTTTCTCCCGTTGCTCATTCAGGTAAATACCCTGAATGGTCACGGCCGCTTGTTGCACCACATTCTCAAATTGGTTCACCAAGGGGGTGGGGAAACTGTTTGGCTCATTAAAAATAACATTGAGATACCCCAACCGTTGCCCTGCCACAATCAGCGGCACAAAAATGGTACTCACCCCTTGAAACTGTTGGGTGTAAAGCTGGCGCAACGGCTCATCCAACGATTTGTCGTTGGCAATATCTGGAATGAGGAGGGTTTGTTCGGTGCCCAGCAAGCGCACGGCTGAAGGAAAGGCGGTGACAGGGTAGCGGGGGCGCACGGCTGTGGTGGGTAGGTGGCTCTTCCGCCCCAACACAATCACCCAATCGGGCAAAGTTGTCTCTGTCCACAGCGGCTCAAAATAGTTGATGCTCATGTTGACCATGCCCTCTAGCACCAAAGATTGCTCGGAAAGCACTTGCAGAACATCATCGAGCGATTGAGCACTATTGAGCCGCGTGCTGGCATCATATAGCGTGGCTGTTTGGGCCAGTGCTGTTTGGGTTTGGTCGGTCAGGCGCAAGGTTTCCAGATGGGCACTGAGTTGGTCGGCCACGGCCGCCATAATCTCCTGTGCCTCGGTATCCCACACCTGTGGGTGGCGCACGACAATCTCGCCAATCGCTTCGCCCTGCACCTGCAAGGCTTGGCGTACCTCATCCACCGTGCTGGCAGGAGCCGCTTGTTGTGCATCGTAGAGATAGGTTTGGTTCGCCACACTACCCGTGCCCAAATACCCATCCCACCCTTCCCGCGTCAGGCGGCGGGTGAGCAAGCTCATATCCTGCCGTGCCGCTTCCGATTGCTCGAACAGCCGCGCATTGCGCAGGGCGACGGCCACTTGGGCGGCCAACGTGGACTGAATCGCCAAATCGGCCGCGCCAAAATAGTTCAATTGGTCCGAGCGCACATCTAATACCCCCATGACCTCGTTCCCTGTCATAATGGGCACGGCCAACTCGGCGCGGGTATCCACCAGCAAGGGGTGGGGCATAAACCCTTCCCTGTCGCCTGAGTAGTTGCGGATTTGTCCTTGGCCAGTACGAGCCACGGTGGCCACCAACGAATTTTCAGAGTTTAGGGCGAATCGCCGCCCTTCGGCGACCATCTTTTGGCCAATTTCCCCCGCCCCGGCCGTTAAGGCCACAGTGTCGCGGGTGTCATTGAGTAAAAAGATGTGGGCATGGTAGAGGTTGAACCGCTCCTTGGTCAAATCTACCACCGTTTGGAGCAATTCTTGGGTGTCCAAGATAGTGTTGATGGCCGAAGCCACCTCGGATACGGTGGCCATTTCGGTGGCTTGCTTGCGGAGCGCGGCATCTGTTTGTTGGCGGCTAAAGGCAAGACTGATGATGTTGCTGGCCAAGTCGAGTAGGGCGATTTCATCTTCCCGCCACGGCCGTTCCTCATGCACCGCATCAAACCCCACAAAACCAATCAGGTGGCGGTCTACCAGCAGTGGGGCGCACATGAGCGATTGAATCCCCTCCACCTCAAACTCCGCTTTTTCCACATGCGCCTCGGCGGGTAAATCGGCCACGCGGGGAACAACAAAGGTGGCGGGGCGGCGCAAGAACGACATCAAGTAAGGGAACGCCTCTTGGGGCAAGTTTTGCAAGGTTGCCATAGCCGAGTCAACCCCTTCGGCACACCACTCATGGGTATTGGACATGAGTTCTGTGCCCGGCAAGAAAGAGAAGACGTAGGCGCGGTCTACGCGGGCAAATTCGCCCACACTGTGCAGGGCGCGTTGAATGCCCGCATCTAGTTCGGCCGCTTCTAAGTTGAGAAATTCGGACGAGAGTTGGCCGCGAATGCTCTCGAATTGGGCTTGGCGAAGCTGGAAGGCGGCTTGGTCAGACAGGGTGCGCTCCGCTTCTTTTTGCACCGTCATATCGAGCAAGGTGCTAATCGAAGCCATTTGATCCTGATAGCGGAAGATGCGCCCAGAGACCAAGGCCCAAAATTGCCGCCCTTTGGCACTTTGGACAAGTACCTCAAAGTTGGTGACATATCCTTGGGCGCGAATTTGGCTGATGTATTGGGCACGGTCTTCTTGGTTGACATAGAAGTTGGGTGTTTGGTTGCCAATCATCTCTTCGAGTGTCAACTCCGCTAAGGCGGCTAACTCTTGGTTGGCGTACAACACCTGCCCATCGCTCAGCCGGCTAATAATCATGGGAATGCTGACCGAGTTGAGGATGGCTTGGGATTGCGCTTTTTCGGCCTCGGTTTGCTCAAAGCGGCGGGCGTTTTGCAGGGCCACGGCAATGCCTGAGGCGAGGGTTTCTTGGATTTGGGCATCTTCGGCCGTGAACGCATTGACCCTGTCAGCTTGCACATCCAACACGCCCAGCAACTCTTGGCCGACAATAATGGGCACGGCCATTTCGGCGGCCGTTTTATAGAGCAATGGGTGGGGCAAAAAGCCCGTCTGCGAGCTTCGCACGTCGTTGCGAATGAGCGTTTGGCGGGTGCGTGCCACTTGTGCGACGATGGATTCTGCTTGGGTAAAGGGTATCTCGCGCCCTTCGGCGACCATCTGACGGCCGATTTCCCCCGCCCCAGCGGCCAATTTTAGAATCTGTCGGGTGGGGTCATAGACATAGATGTGGGTGTGGTAAAGGTCAAATCGTTCTTTGGTCAGATTGGTCACTTGGGAGAGCAACTCATTCACATCCACAATGGAGGTAATGACTTGCCCCACCTCGGCCACAATGGCCAATTGGGCGGCGCGTTTTTTGGCTTGTTCGGCCAGCAGAAGGTTATCTAGCGCAATGGACATTTGGCTAGAAAGGGCGAGGTATTGCCGCGCATCCAAATCATTAAAAGAGCGTTTGTAGGGCCAGCTAATGCTCAACATGCCCACCCACCGCTCGCCGAGCTTGAGCGGGGACATGACGGCCGCTTCTGCCCAATTTGGCTAAAAACGGCTCGTCCTGCGTCGTCAAAACGGGGTCTTCCTCAATATCGCCCACCAGTTGGGGCACGCTTTCGTTAATCCACAAAGAGGTGGCGGGGAAAAATTCCAACGGATAACGCGAACCCGGTGCAATGGGCGATGGTTGGCCCGTGTTGCTCCAGTTGGCCATGACGGTTAAGGCTTCGGGTTTGTTTTGGGGGTTAACTTCGACAAGGAGCAAGCTGGCAATGCTGGCTCCCATGATGGGGTGTATGGCAGTCTCGAGAAGCTCTTCGGCCGTGCGCGCTCGGTTCAGGGCACTGGTTAGCCGATACAGCGTCTCCGTTTCGTCGAGGGCTTGGGTTAGGGCATCGTTTGAGCGTTGGCGGGAGAGCATGGTGCCCATCCAACTGGCCAATAGAGTCACGTATTCTTGGTCAGAATTCGAGAAACCTGTTTCGGTGCGGGGGTGGGTGGAGGCAAAACTGAGTGTCCCGTAAAACTCACTATCCACGATAATCGGTGCACCCAAATAGGCGGCAATGGGGAACGCTTCCAGAGCGGCCGAGGTGCGGTAGGGGGTTTTGTCTATCTGTTCCAGCACCAGCAAATGCCCCTGCTGATGCACAAGGTCATCGAAGGTTTGCTCGGCCGGGTAGGCATCGTTAAGGCTACACAGCAGTTCCCCATTTTGGCTGGCCACTTCTTGAATCAGGTAGCTTTCGCCTGTGAATTGGCTAATCCAACTGTGTTCGGTTCCCAACAAATTGTTGGTCATTTGCAAGGCGTTGGTGAGCTGGCTAAAAGTGCTTCCTTCGCTCTGGGAGGTGATTTGGGAGAGGAGTAGGTTGGCATCGGCGCGGTGTTGGAGCCGTTCGGCCGCTAATTTGCGGTCGGTGATGTTGTATTGCACCCCGATAAAGTGGGTTAGTTCACCCGCGTCGTTGTAGACGGGGGAAATTTGGAGTTCGTTCCAGAAGAGTTCGCCATTTTTGCGGTAGTTGCGAAGCTCTACCACACATTCGCGCCCTTCGCGCAAGGCGGCACGAAGTTCCTCAAGGGCAGGTTGGTCGCGGTCTTCCCCTTGTAAAAAGCGGCAGTTACGGCCGATGGCCTCCTCGGCCGTGTACCCCGTCTGCCGCGTGAAAGCGGGATTGACATAAATCAGGGGCATGTCTGGCTGACGCGCATCCGCTATTACAATTGGGTCAATGCTGGCCTCAATGGCCATTTCGCGAATGTTGAGCGTCTCTAACTCAACCAATCTCGTCCGCATATCCCGCGCAAAGCCACAGTTAATGGCTTGCCCGTCTACTTCCATGTAGTTGGTGCTAATTTCGACAGGAATGAGTTCCCCACCTTTGGTTAGGTGGCGGGTTTTCACCGTTATGGCGATGGCTTGCTGGAGTTCGGCCCAGTGGTGGGGCCAAATTTCGGCCGTAAACTCTGGGTCGAGGTCATGCACCGTCATGGCGGTCAATTCATCCAACGTGTAGCCCAACATCTCGCTGGCACGGCGGTTGGCGTAGAGGATACGCCCTTGTTCGCTAATCCAGTAGATGGCATCAGGGGCGTTGTCGAACGTGGCGCGCATCATTTGGTTGAGCGAGCCAACGCCAGTGGGGTTCTCAGTGTGTGGGGGCATAGCAGAGAGGTGAGTAGTGAGGAGTGAATAGTGAGTCGTCCGTAGCTGACCGACTGAAGACTGAAAGATTGAAAGACTAATTCGACAAACTAATTTCGGTTTGAGAGGTTTGGAGGGCACGGCCGAGTGCTTGGGCGGCCGTTTGCAAGGCACTTTCCACTGAAACAGTGCGCTGAATTTGCTGGGCAATTTCGTTTACCAGCCGCTCGCGCTCGGCCCGTTTGCGGGTTTGGGCATACAGGCTGGCGTTCTGCCATGCCACTGTAAAGTAAGAGGCGATACCCGAGAGGAGGGTCATGTCGTCTTCCGAATAAGCCTTTTGCAATTTGCTTTGCACCGACATTACCCCAATGACTTCCAACCCTACAATGAGTGGTACAAAAACAAGTGAAACCCGTTCCGCAATGTCTTGTACGGAAAGACCCGTTGGGACAATGGCTGGATTTTCATGGCTAGGCTCCTTGATGATGAGAAACGGCCGTTTTTCATCAATAATGCGCCGTGTATAAGAATGCGGAGCCACCTGAATTACGGGGGCTTGTTTCTTGTTCCCATCCTCATAAAAAAATCGGGAAACTCATGCTGTTTTGCGCCTTGTCGTACAGTCCCACATAGAACGTATCATAAGGAATAACGCCTTGGACTTGGTTAGAAATCGTCTCTAGCAAGCCCGTCTCATCCAACTGTTGGCCGACAGATTGGGCGACATGGTTGATAGCGTCCAATTGGCTCACGCGCTTTTGGGTTTGGGCAAACAAACTGGCATTTTGCAAGGCCACCGTGAAATAGTTGGCCACACCTGTTAGCAAACTCAAATCATCATTGGTGTAGGCATTCTTTTGGTAGCTTTGCACCGAAATAACCCCCACTGTGCGCGTTCCACGCCGCAGGGGTACAAAAATGGCCGATTGGGTCGGGTTGGCGAGTTCAACGGCCGTGCCCTCCACAAATTCCTCTTGGTCGGGCAAAAAGGTCAGCATGTCCTGAGGGGCTTCCCCGTAGGTGTAGGGCTGTCCCGTCTGTATTACTTTGTAAGCCTTCGATACAGGCTTTAACGTGTGCGGTGGAATGGTGTGGCGAATCTCTTGGTCTATGACTAGAGGGTACTCAATGGTGTCCGTTTGAGCATCGTACAAACCGACTTGGAAAGCATCCAAGGGAATGGTGTTTTGGACTTGCTCAAAAATGGTTTCGATAAGTTGGGCGACATTGAGCTGGCTAGACACCGCTTCGGCAACTTGGTTGAGGGCGGCCAGTTGTTCGGCCCGTTTTTGCGTTTGGCTAAATAGCTGGGCATTTTGCAAGGCGACGGTGAAGTAGTTGGCCACACCAAGCAGTAATTTCACATCGTCGTTGGTATAGGCGTGTGTCTGGTAGGTTTGGGCCGACATGACCCCCACAATTTGGTTTCCTTGGCGCAGGGGCACAAAAATGCAGGAGGCGGTGGGGGTAGGAGCGGCCGATTTATGCCCCTCATAAAATTCGTCTTGCTCAAAGTCAAAGGTCACCACCTCTTCGGGTGTTTCGTCTATCACCACAGGTTGGCCTGTGCTGATGACCTTGTAGCTGAGACTGGATTCGGGTAGTGGTGTGAGCGGAATGGTAATCATCTGCTTATCCTCGTAGTAGAAAGGATAAGACATGCTGGCACTGGCCTCATCATACAACCCCACATAAAAACTATCGGTGGGTAGTAATTTGGAGACTTCGGCAAAAATGGTTTGCAAGAGTTGATAGGTATCTAATTGGCTGGCCACCGCTTCGGCCACTTTGTTCAGCAGAGATAGCTCCTCGGCGCGTTTTTGGCTTTGTTCCACCAAGCGCAGGTTTTGGATTGCTGTACCAGTTTGGCGAATGAGTGTTTCGGCCAAGGCGATTTTGTCGGCCGTTAATTGACGATCTTGGCTGGTCATCGCCACCCCTACTGTGCCAATGATGTCGGTGCCAACGATGAAGGGCAAAATGGCGATACTGGTGATGCTTTGTTCGCGGAAGAGTTGGTGGACACTGCTGGTGAGGGGTCGTTTTGGGCATCCTGAATGACCAACGTTTGGCGGGTGCGAAGCACTTCTTCGGTGCTGGCGTTGCCCTTGACGGGGATGGGTGTGCCGATGCCAGTTGAGTCGGTGTTGGATTCGGCCGCAACTGTGAGCATTGTTTGGTCTGAGTTGAAGAGTGCAATGCCCACTCGGCCGACTTCCAAAATTTGAGATAGCTCTGTGACGACGCGGTTAAGGCTGGTGTTCAAATCTTTTTCAGTGGTCACGGCCGTAACAACGCGGTTGAGCAGAGCCAACTCCTCGCTTCGCCGTTGTGTTTCGGCCAGAGCCAAATCGTTTTGACGGGCAAGGCGCAGGTTTTCAATGTGGCCACTAAGTCGGCTGGCCACGGCCGTAACCAATTCGCGGTCTTGGTTATCCGCCAATTTGCTCGAATCCACCAACAAATTGCCAATGGATTCGCCGCGCACCAGCAAAGGGGCTTGCATTTGGCGGTTGCCGCTGGTGGGTAAATCGGCCGTAATTTGCGTGCCATTAAAGCCCAGATAAGTGGGAATATGCTGGGCATCTCCCAGAAAATCTCGCCACGCATCTTTGGTCAGTCGCTGCAAAACAGCTTCCGCCTCCGCCCGATACCGCTCTGATTCTTGCAACAGGCGCAAATTTTCTACCTGTTGGGCCACTTGGTTGGCCACCGCCTGCACCAATTCCGCATCTTCATCATTCCAACGGTAATCATCCCCCCCCTGCACTTGGATATAGCCCACCGTTTGGTCTATGACCTTAATCGGCATGACATAAGCCGCTTCGTGAATCGTAATATGAGAGGGCGTGCTTGTGGGTGTGCTATCTTCAAGACTATAGCTGTAGCTCAATTGGCTACTTTCATCGAGATGGGTCAGGTACTCTTGCCAATTCGCTTTGGTCAGCCGGCGGGCTTGGGCCATTAGCTCTTCTTGGGTGCGGGTCACTTGGGTAAAGAGGTTGGCGTTTTCAATGGCGATGGCGATTTGGCCGCCCAGCAATTGAAAAGAAGCGACGGCGCTTTCGCTGAGGCCACCCACTTCGCTACTTTGCAGGTTTAGCACCCCCAGCACCCGCTCGCTGACGATGAGGGGGATGGCCAATTCGGAGCGGGTTTCGGGCAAGAGGGGGTTGGGGCGAAAGAGGGGGCTTTGGCGAATATCGGCCACGATGACGGGTTCGCGGCGGGCGGCGGCCGTGCCATTGATGGAGCCGGGGCCGATGGGCAAGCGGTGGGATTGCTCGACCAGTTCACGGCCGACAACTCCCGTGCCCGCTTGGAGCGACAACGTGCGCCCGGCCGCATCGGCCAAGTAGATTTGGGCATGGTATAAGCCAAAATTGGTGCGCACAGCATCCACTGTCTTTTGCAAAAGCTCTTGCACATCGCGCAAGCGGGCAATTTCATTGCCGACTTGTACCGCCAATGCCAATTCACGGGTGCGAACGCGCACCAACTCATCCTGCTTTTGGCCCAACATGCGTAATTCGTCGTTGGCTGTTTGCGTCTCTTGCAGACTGTTGTCCAATACATTCAGCCCATAGCGCAACAGAAAACCTGTCAACCCAAAGGCGATGGCTTGCAAGAGCAACACATCGAGGTTGGTATTGGGCACGAGGAGGTAGAGCAACCCTGTAATGCCAATGATGATGCCGAGAAAGGCATAGCCCCACCGTTTTTCGAGGAGCAAAATGCCTTCGACCAGCACCAGCGTCAACACCAGCATGTAGGGGTCATCTAGTCCCTGATTGGTGGCTAAATAGAGGGTGGTGCTGGCGGTAAAAGTGAGGACGAAGGAGAGGCTGGCGGCCGTGAATGCTTGATAGCGCATCAACACCAAACCCAGCAAGGCCCCCCCAATGACAACGCCTCCCGCAAGGGCTTCAAACACCCCTAGCCGCCCAATGAGGTAAACCACCACCATCATAAATGAGGTGGAGGCGACGATGGCGACCAATGAGTAAAACAGCAAGCGGATTTGATACCGTCGCTGAACGAGGTTGTCTTTTTCAATGATGGGTGGTTGAAAGATGGCAAATGGTCGGAGCATAGCCTGTTCCTGTGGTGGCAGGTGATTGAGCGTCAAGATAGAGGGTAGAGAGAGAGTCGCGTATAGATTTGTCGCATACTCACAGATGAAAAGTGAGTAGTGAGTAGTGAGTAGTAGGGAACTACTTACTACTTACTATTTACTCGAGTAGAGGAATCCTTTACACAATAGAGGGATACACAGATGTTCAACGACGTTGGGTTCCTCTATCTCTATCTCCTGTCTCTATCTGCATAAGTATTAGTGGTTTAATTCGCCTAAACGAATGTGAACATGCGGCCGATTTAGGGCGTGAGCCAATGTTTTGGCGGCCGTGGCCAAGACCTCTTCGGGCGTTTGGGCCGCCTGTAATTGGCTTTGGACATTGCTCAGGAACTGTTCCCGCTGGGCGCGTTGCTGGATTTGGCCGTACTGCTGGGCATTTTGGAGCGCGACGGCCAACTGGTCGGCGATGACTTGCAAAACGTAAACATCGTCTTGAGTGAGGCTGTTGGGACGGTTTTGTTGCACATCTAACACCCCTTGGATGTGTTCGCCAGAGTGGAGTGGCACAGCCAATTCAGCTTTGGTTTCGGGCAGTTCGGGGTTGGGGAGCCAATCATCGGATTGGGTGACATCGGGGGCGACAACGGCTTTGTTGGTGAAGGCGGTACGGCCGACAATGCCACGGCCGATGGCTATTTTGTGCTTGCGGTTCATCAGCACATCCCCCTTTTCGCCTGTGCTACCCACCAAATGGAGGTAGCCCTCCGCTGGTTCTAGCAAATAGAGTTGCACATGGTAATAGCCAAACCCCGCCCGAATTTGCTCCAGTACCACACTAATTAGCTCATCGGGGGCCAATAAGCTGGAGATGGAGCGGCTAATTTCGGTGCTGGTGTGTAGGGCGCGGGCACGGCTGGCAATCCGCTCTTCGGTTTGTTGCCGCTCCAGCGTGAGTTCGGCGATGAGTTGTTCTTCGTCTTGGATGGCGCGGTTGGTATCGCTGAATAATTTGCGGAGCGCGGTCGTGACCACCAGCCCTACCAACCCCATATAGAGACTGGCCAATCGCCACCCCTGCCCACTGATATAGAGTGCTTGGGTGACCTCGTTTTTGGGCAATGAACTGGCAAAATAGGAGGTTAGCCAGACTGAAACCACGGTGATGCCAAAGGTGACATAGCCTGCACTACGGCCGAGGAACAAAATAGCCAGCAAAACCAACAAAATAAAACTGAGCCGCCCATCCCCCACCAACCCTGTAAAAAGCAGGTCTTGGATGCCCAAAATGTAAATGACCGAGAGCAAGAAATTGACTCGCCACTGATAGGGCCAATCGGTGCGATAAGCCATGACGGCCGTGCCCGAGGTAACGGCCACCATGAAAAAAAAGATTGCGAGGGTGGTGACAAAATAAAAGGTGATGGTGACGAAGGTCGTTAAAACGGCCGCACCAATAAGCACAATGTTCAGAATGCCCACACGGCTGGCCTGAAACGGGTTTTCCATATTCCCTGTTGGCCGAGAGGTGAAGTTGGTGGTCATGCTTGCTCCTCTGGGGTGGTGGTGGGGCGGAAAAAGCGTTGCACATCAAGGGTGATGTTGGTGCGGTTGGCATTTAGGGCTTCGGCGATTTCGCGCACGGCCGTTTGCAAGGTGAAATTTACATCAGGCGCAAACTGAATTTTTTGCCCAATCACGTTAATCAGTGCCGCTTGGCTGGCGTGGTTTTGCGCCTGCTCATAAATGGTGGCATTCCGCAAAGCAACCGCCATTTGGTTGGCTAATGATTCTAAAATGCCGACATCTTCGGTGGTTAAACCATTGGTGATGTTGTGTTGCACATCCAGCACCCCCACCAATTGTTGCCCCAACACAATGGGCACGGCGATTTCGGCTTTGGTTTCGGGGAGGAGCGGGTTGGGCATCCAGCCTTGTTCTTGGCGTACATCGGGCACAAAAATCGGCTTTTGCGTTTGGGCGGCACGGCCGACAAGCCCTTGCCCCATCCCCAATTTGTGTTTGCCAATGAGCAACGCCTTGCCCGCTTCCCCAGTGCCCCCCGCTATGTGCAAAAAGCGTTGGTCATCATCCAATTGGTAAACATGGACGTGGTAATAATTAAACGCCTTCTGAATTTGGTCCACTACCTCCAGCAAAAGCTGGTTGCGTTCCAAGATATTGCTCATACTGCGGCTGGCCTCGGCCGTGAGCCGCAAGGCGCGAGTGCGTTCGATAACCCGCTCTTCCAATGTATCGCGCTCGCCCAGAATGGTTTGGCGCAACGCCTGCTGGCGCAGAAGTGTCTCTTGGGAGCTTTCCACCAAGCGAAAAAAGAGGTAGGCCAACAAAGCGAGTTGTAAGCCAAACGAGAGGGAGAACCCGAGCCATGCCTCGCCCGAGATATAAGTTTCTTGGATGATGGGGTTAGGGGTGATACTCCCCAAGAAAATTTGTTGCCCCACAGCGGCCGTTAGCACCGTGGTGATCAGCACCATGACAAACCCTTGGCGGATGCCATAGAGCAATGCCCACACAATGGACAAGACCAACAGCGACATACTGCCCGACCCAACCAAGCCAATGCTGAGTAAGTCGTACACATTGCCAATGAGGGCAGGAATGAGCAAGAGACCCGCCCGCACCCAAAAGGGAATTTTCCGCCGCAGGAGAATCCCCAGCCAGAGCAAAATAGGCAAAATGGCAAATTGGCGCAAGGCCAGTGGTTCACGGCCGATGGCCACGGCCACAAAACTGCCCACAACCAAGGCACTGGTCATTACGGCCGCTATCCACAAAATAAGGTTGAGCAACGCCTCCCGTTGCTCGCGCAAATCGAATAGCAGGGTCTCGGTGGTGGAGGATTTGGCTGGTTGCTGGTTAATCATGCCCGTTGGATTTGGTGGTCTGGTGCAATTTGACGGCCGTGGGGGCTTGCTTTAAGGCCGTGCCTAGTTCATACAGAGCCACCCGCAATGCACTTTCGACATCGGTGGTGTCCTGAATTTTTTGCCCAATTTCGTTAATCAACTGTTCCCGTTCGGCTTCGCGTTGGGCGCGGGCATATAAATCAGCATTTCGCAACCCAACGGCCACTTGGTTAGAAATCGCTTGGAGCAGATTGGCATCTTGTTCGCCCAAACTGTTAATCTCCCGATTTTGCACATCGAGCACACCTAGCACTTGTTGGCCAAGGGCAATCGGGACGGCAATTTCAGATTTGGTGTCGGGCAAGAGCGGGTTGGGCTTCCATGTATGGTCACGGGTGACATCGGGGACAATAACGGCCGTGTTGGTATTGGCCGCACGGCCGACCAACCCCACGCCCAAGGGCAAGCTATGTTTTTGGGATAAAAGCTGTTGCCCAACGCGCCCCGTACCACCCGCCATGTTTAATTTGCGGCCGTCCTCACTCATCAAATAAATGTGGACATGGTAATAATCAAACGCTTCTTGGATTTGTTCCACCACTGCCAACACCAATTCCTGCTGGTCAATAATGGTAGACAAACTGCGGCTAATGCGTGATGTTGTTTCTAGAGCGCGGGTGCGTTCGGCCACGCGCTGTTCCAAGAATTGCTCGTTTTCCTGCACTTGGGCGGTCAATTGGTTAAAAGAAACAGCCAACCGCCCCAACTCATCGCCAGTGGTGATATCAGCATACACATTGCGTTCGCCAGCGCGGAAACGTTCGGCCGTTTTTTCCAACTGCAAAATGGGTGTGGCGACCAAACGGCCGACAATCGTCGCCGCAATACTGGCCACCAACACAATGACCACCCCCACCAAAATCTGCGTCTGCTGTTGCTCCGTCACCAAAGCCAACGCCTCGCTTTGGGCTTGGTGTGTCACCACAAACCAGCGCAAATTGCCAATAACCGCCTCGTTTTGGGAAGAAATCAATGGGCTATGTGATATAAAACTGGCATCCCCTTGATAATCCGAAATGATAAATGTGTCGTTTTGTAGCTCATCTAAAAGCGCAAGCGAGAAGGGTTCTGGTGAAATCGAGTAAGCCCCATTCGTGGCGATAATTTGGTCGCTGGCCACAAAATCAATTTCGCCTGTCTGGCCGAGTTCCTGCGGCCGTTCCAATTGCGGCAAAATTCCATCCAGAATCACCGTCGCCTTCACCGCCCCAATCGCCTCAAAGCGCGTCCGGTTTGGGTCTCGGAACACAATCGGAATGGCAATATCCACCCCATAAACGGGTTGATCACCCTCAAATACCTCTAATTGTTGCTCAGGGTCGTAGCGTTCTCTATCTAACAGAAAGGGGTCGCTGATGTAACGACTCCCCAAACCACTGCTATACGCTTTCACAAACCAACTCTCACCCCCAAAATAAAAGCTGTCGGGGTTGCCTGCGTTGGCAATCGTCCCCCCAAATCGGTCTACCACGACTAACTCCACATTATTGGGAAAAATTTGCACATATTGGCGCAAAGAGAGTGTTGCTTGCACATCCACCAATAAGTTGCGTTCCAATGGGGTAGCCGCTAACCACAACTCCTCTTGCTCTAACAAATAATTGCGCACATCCGAAACGGCCAACCCCGCATAACTGTCATTGGTGCGTTGTAGGGCAAATTGCATCGTGCGGTCGCTACTCAGCGTTTCTAAGAGCTTCAACTCCCGCGCCAAATATTCGCCGATGCTCAGGGCGCGGGCCTTGGCTACCGCATTCAAGTTTTGCCCCACTTGGTTGGTCAGCGAGCGGCTGATGGTGATGGAGACGAAAATCACCGTGATGGTAATTGAAACAATGGCCAATACCGTCACCGACAGCACAAACTTGACCTGCATGTTGTATTCGTTGAAGCGCTGAAATATCAGCACAATAAAAATAAACCCAGTAACCAAACTCGTCCCCACCAAGATATTGTATTGGGTGGTGGGGATAATGATGCGAGTGGCGGGCCAAAATATGTCCATCATAATCAGGCCCGTTGAAAGGGCGGCCACGGCCGTGCCAATCGGAAAGAGGTGCCGAGTAAGGGATTGGCTGGCTAACCCAAAAAGCATGGCAAAAGCCAGCATTGCCTGCACAATGCCAACACCCGAGGTAACGGCCGAAATAATCGCAAACAGCAGATAAACGACGAGACTAAGAATGATGAAACTGGAGAGAATGGCTCCCCGGCGGGCGCGAAACGCCAGCCAAACCATAATCGCCGAAGGGACAAGAGACGCTATCAAAAGGGCATCGAATGTGCCCCGCACCACGGCCGCCGAGACATTCAGAAAGAGCAATATCCCTGCAATCGCCAACGTCAGCACATAGGCCCGCTGGCGTTCGTTTTCTTCCTGCGTGGTGAGGGGTTGATTAGATAGCGAGGAAAGAGTCATAGCGATACGCTCTCGGTTGAATTGTTAGGGTCATTGTAACCCGATTACAGGGCACAGATTGCAAATTACACACAATGTAGCTCGCAAAAAATTGATGCTGATAGCTTCTCTTAATTGGCCTCCCTTGTGGCATTGTCGCACAGTTTACCACTAACGTATCATATCATAAACAAAAAAGCCCACCGTGAATATCACGTAATGGGCTTTCGGCGAAAAGTGGGAATTTAGTACTGAGAGAGGCGAGAAAAAAGAGAAGACAGTAGAGAGAAAAGAGCAGTGGCTGGTTGTTGCTAAAAGCTAACAGCTTATGGCTTACAGCTTATGGCTGGCTATCGCCTCATCCAGCAATTTGTTGACCAGTTGCGGGTTGCCTTTGCCCTTTAGGGCGCGCATGATTTGGCCGACGAACCAGCCGCGCAATTTGTCTTTGCCAGCGGCCAACTCGGCCGCGTCATTCGGGTGAGCGGCCAAAATCTCAGCCACCACGGCCGCAATCGCCCCTTCATCCGAAATCTGCGCCAGCCCCTTGGCCTGCACAATCTCGGCCGCCCCTTGCCCTGTCACAAACATCTCCGCCAAAACCTCCTTGGCCGTGTTGTGGCTGATGGTCTGCTTGGCCACCAAGGCCAGCAATTCCACCAGTTGGCTGGGAGTCGTTTTCACCTGCTCAATGCCCACCTTATGCTCATTCATCAGGCTAAACAAGTTGTTGATGAGCCAGTTGGCCACACTCTTCGGCTCGCCGCCATCGGCCACGGCCGCCTCAAACCAGTTGGTCACGGCCAACTCTTCCGCTATCACCCGCGCATCCACATCCGAGAGGCCAAAGGTGGTTTTGTAACGGCCGATTTTGACCACAGGTAGCTCCACCAACTCCGCCCGCACTGCCTCAATCCACGCCTCGTCAACCCACAGCGGCGGCAAATCAGGTTCGGGGAAATAGCGGTAATCGTGGGCATCCTCTTTACTGCGCTGGCTATAAGTCTCCCGCTTGGCCTCGTTCCAGCCCAACGTCTCCTGCTCCACCTCGCCTCCCGCTTCCACCGTGGCAATTTGTTTGGCAATCTCGTACTCAATCGCCCCCGTGAGTGCCTTAAAGCTGTTCAGGTTTTTGACCTCAACCCGTGTGTTGAGTTCCTCGCTCCCCTGCGGCCGAATGCTCACATTCGCCTCAAAGCGAATAACCCCCTTCTCCATATCGCCGCTGTTTACGCCCAAATAGCGCAAAATGTGCCGAATTTGGGTGGCATAGGCCAAGGCTTCCTCGGCCGAACGCATGTCTGGCTCGCTGACGATTTCCAGCAGGGGCACGCCCGCCCGGTTGTAATCCACCAGCGACGTGCCATCCTCGAGGTGGGTCAGCTTGCCCGTGTCCTCTTCCATGTGCGCCCGGCGCACGCGAATGCACTTGGTCGTCCCATCGGCCAATTCGATATCCACAAAGCCATTGGTGGCGATGGGGTGCGCCAATTGGGAGATTTGGTAGCCTTTGGGCAAATCGGGGTAAAAGTAATTTTTGCGCGCAAAAGCGTTGTAGGGGTTGATGGTGCAACCGACGGCCAGCCCCAGCCGCATGGCCATCCCCACGGCCGCTTTGTTCACCACGGGCAATGTGCCCGGCATCCCTAAGCTAAGGGGGTCTACGGCCGAATTCGGCTCCGCCTCCACACTGTCCACCACAACACAGCCACTAAACATTTTAGAGGCTGTCATCATCTCCGCATGTATTTCCAGACCAATAATTGCTTCGTACATAGCTTTTAGCTGTCAGCTATCAGCTATCAGCTTGGCCACTGATAACTGACAACTGATCTGTTTTTCATTTCTAAGTCTGCTGAAGAAAGGTCAATTTAGACACGAATTGCACGAATTACACGAATTTTTCCCGAGTGATTTGCAATTTTGCCTTTTAGCTCTTTTGCCCTTTTGCAATAAACCCTTTTTCGGGTCACTGACTTTTCACTTCTCACTTTTTACTTCCCACTCTCCCCATCCACCACCAGCCCTAGCGGTTTGCTGGTGTGTTCCGCCTTGTGGCCAATGTAGGCCCCATCCAGCACCGCATGGCGCACCTGTGCCCCTGCCTCGAAGATACTGTTTTGGACGACGCACCCTTCCACCACCGCTCCTGCGCCAATGCTGGCATAGGGGCCAATGACCGAGGCGATAATTTCGGCCGACTCGTGGATAAACACAGGCGGAATGACCGCAAACTCTTCCGTATAGCTCCGCTCGAGGGCATCTTGGGAATTATACCCAATGGCCAACAGTCGGTTGTTGACCCGCAACAAATCTTCCCGCGTGGCCACATCCAGCCAATGGTGAACGGTGCCAGCCACAATGGGGTGCTTTTGGCCGAGGAGTCGGCCGATGACATCTCCCATTTGGGTCGTTTCGGATAGCCCTTCGCGTAACCGTGCCCCGCTGGCCAGCCAGAGGATGCCTGCCCATGCTCGGCCGCTTTCGGCCAAGGCTGTCACATGGTTGTCGCTATCCACCTGCACCATGCCCCATCGGCTGGTTTCGTGTTTGTCGCTAACGAGGACGGCCGCTTCCACTCCCGTTAATCCCGCCAATTCGGCAAAATCAGCCAGCACAATGCTCTCCGCTTTGGCCAGCACCAGTGGGCCATCCCCAATTTTGTCCCGCGCCGCCCAGAGCCAGCTTTGCCCTTCGGCCGCTTCCACAAAATGGGCGTTCAGCTTGGGGTACTGTTGGCGTACCCATGCTTTGATTTGGTCGAGGTGGGTGTTGCCTACCAGAATCACTTCAGTGTTGGATGGTTCCCACAACGGCCGCATCTGCTCCAATACCTGCCCCAGCACGGGGTAATTGGCCACCGTCCGCAACAGCTTGTGCTGGTTGACCAGTGGCCCCATCTGGGCTTCGTCGTAAATCAAGGAAAGAAAGAGTTGCATAATCGTTAATTGTGAATTGTGATTGGTTAATGGTGAACGGGGTCATTCACAATTCACAATTCATCGTTCACCATTCACAATTGGCATCGTTGCTTGCCCCACTCCGTTGCTTGCTCATAGGCAAAGGCGGCGTTGAGGAGGGTTGGCTCCTGCAACGTGTTGGCCAACAACTGCAAGCCGATGGGCAACCCCGCCCCATCAAAACCGCAGGGAATGGAGATGCCGCACCCCGCGCTGAGATTGAGCGAGACGGTGTAAATATCGCTCAGGTACATGGCGATGGGGTCGGCCGCACGTTCGCCAATGGGGAAGGCGGTGCTGGGGCTGGTGGGGGTGGCAATCACATCCACCTGCTCAAAGGCGCGTTGGAAATCACGCCCCAAAAGCGTCCGCGCCTTGAGCGCTTTGCCGTAATAGGCATCGTAATAGCCCGCGCTGAGCACAAATGTGCCCAGCATGATGCGGTTTTTGACCTCGGGGCCGAATAGGCCACGGGTTTTCATGGTCGTGTCGCGCACATCGGTTCCCTGAATGCGGGGGCCAAAGCGGATGCCATCATAGCGGGCCAAATTGGCGCTGGCCTCGGCCGTGGCAATCAGATAATAAATTGGCAAGGCGTAGTGGGTGTGGGGCAAGCTAATTTCGACGATTTCCGCGCCCAAATCGGCCAGTTTTTGGATGGCGGAGCGCACGGCCGCTTCCACATCGGGCTGGATGCCCTCCACAAAATATTCGCGGGGCACACCCACGCGCAAGCCGCGAATGTCGCCCGTCAAAGCCGCTTCGTAGTTGGGCACGGGGTGGGGCAGGCTGGTGCTGTCGCGCTCATCGTGCCCCGCAATGGTGCTTAACACGGCCGCCGCCGAGCGCACATCCCGCCCCAATGGCCCCACTTGGTCGAGCGAGGAGGCGTAGGCGACCACCCCCCAGCGGGAGACACGGCCATAGGTTGGCCGCAACCCGACCACGTTGCACAGGGCGGCGGGCTGGCGAATACTGCCGCCTGTGTCGCTCCCCAACGCCCCAAAGGTGAGGCCAGCGGCGACGGCCGCCGCGCTCCCGCCACTGCTCCCGCCGGGCACAAGGGCGGTGTTCCACGGGTTGCGGGTGGTTTGGTAGGCGGAGTTTTCGGTGGAGGAACCCATCGCAAACTCGTCGGTGTTGGTCATGCCGAGGATGACTGCGCCAGCTTGTTTGAGTTGTTGGGTGACGAAGGCATCGTAGGGTGGCCGAAACCCCTCCAAAATTTTGCTCCCCGCGCTGGTGGGCACATCTTTGTTGCAGATGATGGCTTTGAGGGCGACGGGAATGCCGAGCAGGGGGGTGCGCTCCCCCTGCGCCAACCGCTGGTCGGCCGATTGCGCTTGGGCAAGGGCAATTTCGGGGGTGACGGTGAGGAAGCTAAGCAGACGGCCGTCCACGGCCGCAATCCGTGCCAGCACCGCTTCGGTCGCTTGGACGCTGGTCACGTCGCCCGCCCACAGCTTGTCCCGCAGTTCTATGAGGGTTAAATCAGTTAGCATGAAGAATTGTGTGGTTATTTGTTAACGCAAGGTGCGAAGTTTTGACGCGGCTCCTTTGCGCCCTTCCCCATTTGTTCTTTGCGTCAAAAATTGCTCATTGACTTTCTGAATGAGGAACTGGTTTTGGGCATGGGCGGCCGTGTTGGCGAGAGCCTCGGCCGTGGGCAGATGGCTATTCACCACATCTTCGCGCCACACGTTTTGCTGGGCGACGGCGTGGGTGGTGGGGGGGATGCCCTCTAAATCGAGTTCGTTGATTTGCTCCACATAGTCGAGCACGGCCGAGAGCTGGTGCTGGTACAACACTTTCTCCTCTTCGGTTAAGGCCAACCGCGCTAACAGGGCTATTTTTTCAACATCTTGGATGGTTAAAGTAGATATAGGGGGATTGCGGAATGCGGAATGTGGATTGCGGAATGAATGAAGCGCTTACTCTCTTTCTCCCTTACTCTCTTGCTCTCGCTTTTCTTCCTCTTCCTCCTGCTTGCGCAATTCCTCTTCGCTCCAGAAATTTTCGGGCGCGGTTAGCCGGTCGGTGTAGAGAATGCCGTCGAGGTGGTCAATTTCGTGCTGGAAGATACGTGCATCCCACCCTTTTAGGCTGAGGCTGAGTTTGCGCCCCATACGGTCTAGCGCTTCGACTTTAATGGCTTGATGGCGGGCCACTTCGCCCAAATAGCCGGGTATCGAAAGGCATCCTTCAATGCCCAGCACCATTTTGCGCGAGGCCCATGTGATTTGGGGGTTGATAACCGTGTAGAGTTTGCGGCTGTCGGGGATTTCTTCGCCGTCATCGTCTACCTCGGCCGGGGTTTCGATGACCACCAGTCGCAGGGGTTGCGCCACTTGAGGCGCGGCCAAACCAACCCCGTGGGCATGGCGCATGGTGGCTATCATCTGGTCAATGAGTTGTTGCAACTGTGGCTCTTTGACGCGCTCCACAGGGTTGGCCTTGTGTCGCAGAGCGGGGTTTGCAGGGGTGATTATCTCGAGAAGGGTCATGGATTAGTCTGTCAGTCTTTCAGTCGGTCAGTCAGTCAGTCTTTCAGCAGTTAGCCTTTCATTCCGCAATCCCCATTCCGCATTCCGCAATCCCTTCTCACTCTCCTTCGCCCTCTTCAAGCAGGGGTTGGTAGGTGGGGATGCGGTGTTGGGTGAAGGCTTTGTTGTAGGAATCCATCACGGCCGCGTATTCCTTGCGCCGTTCGGCCTGTTCTTGCTTTTGCAACTCTTCCTTTAGCTTGTCGCGCCGCTTAAACAAGTCGCGCTGAATCGCTTGGGGGTCGTACACCTGCTCAAAAACAATGCTGGAGCCAGTGCCGGCCGTTTCGACATAGATTTTGCCGTAGTTGAATAGGGAGGCAATGATACCCAATTTTTCGGTGCGGACATTCTCCACTTTGCTTAATTCAGCTTGTTTACGGCTTTCATACAGCCCAAATGGGGCGCGGTCTATGTCTATCACATATTTATCGGTCAGTTGGTAGGTGTCGTTGTGCCAATCTTCTACTTGCCAGATAAAGTAGCCCAAATCGAGCAAAACCAAGAGACTGAGAATGACACGGCCGAGCGTGTTGCTGAACGAAATGCCCGCAAAATAGTGCAAAAAGTACCAACTGACGAGAATGAGCAAGGCGATGGCGGTGGGGGCAAAAAGCGCCACCACCAGCGTAATGCGGTGTTTGTGGTAGGTCACCACCCCATTTTTTTCGGAGCGGTGGGAATAGCTGTTGAGAAAATCGCGCACAGGTTCCCACGTTTTTTGGAACTGGGTTTTGGGTTTTAGGGGTGGCGAACTGGCTTTGGTGTAGGCGGCGGGGATGCCAAAATGGGTTTCGACCACTTTGCGCATATCCCGCGAGAGCCGCGCTTTGCTGAGGTTTTGGGTGCGTTCGCGCAGTTGGTTTAGGGTTAGTTGCACCTTTTCAGGGGTGGGGATGTAATCAAAAATGATGACTTGGGCTTGCGCGGCCGTGGTAATCCGCGCCTTGCCCACCTGAAAGAGGCGGGCAAAAATGTTGGGCACTTCCACTTCCACGCTTTGCACCCGCTCCACAGGGAGCTTTTCTAAATGGCTGTTAAAACGGCGCAAATCGTATTCGTAATGGATGATTTGCCTGTCGGTGATGAGAAAATAGTCGTTAGCCCAATCGATGTAATTGAAAATGAGGTAGGCGAGGGGGGGAAGCACGGCCGCAACCCACATGACCACCCCCCACCAACCCAACGCTTGCATCCCCCACCCCCCCGCCACGTAATAGGCCAGCGCAGGCAAGGCGATGAGGAGCAGAACGGGGAAAAAGAGGCGCGGGATGAGAAGCCACGGCGAGCGGCGGGTCTGGAACTTGATGGTCTCTTCGGGTTGAAGCTGGAATTTGGCGTGGAGCCGTGCCAGTTCCCTATCAAAACTGGCACTGCTTTGCCCCTCGGCCGGGGTCATGCCCCGCCGACGGCCGAACAACCCCCCCAGCCGAACCCGCCAATTCCACTCAGGGTTGAGATACTCTTGCAAGCGGCTCTTGCGCACCAACTGTTGCGCCTCGGGCGAGAGAATGGGGAACATGACCCGAATGAGGGCGTTGTTTTGTTTGATGAGGTCTATCAACTTGTCGCGCAAGATGATAATGACGCGGCCGTCGGTGCGCGCCTTGAGGTAATGGGGATAAACCTGCGGCTCAAACAGGGTCACATCATCGAAAAAGGCGTTGGGGAGGTGGATGACGCGGCGCACAAAAATGTGGGATTTCGTCTCCTCTTGTGCTTCGACTCGCCCTGTGCGCAAGATAAAAAATTGGTCGGCATATTCCCCTTGGTAGGCCAAAACTGCCCCTTTCTTAAACTCAAACTCCTCCGCAATTTTATCCAGCCCAAGGAACTCCTTGAACTCGTAGTGCACCAGCAAGCGGTGAACTTCGGCATTTGCCTCGGCCGAATGGGGAACCCAACCCGCTGGCATGTGTGGTTCAATCAGCCCCCGAAAAAGCGGGTGCTGGGCCAGATAAATGATTTTAGAAGGAAGCTGTGGGGTTTCGTTACTGCTCATGGCGATTATTCGTCATTGGTCACTTGTCATTGGTCATTGGCTCGTCCTACCAGAACCCAATTACTCATTACTCATTCACAACACCAACGGCCGTTCATCCTCTTCCTCCTCCTCTTCCATATCATCAATGGCTGGGAGGGGTTGGTGGGCGGGAATGCGCCCTTGCTGAACGCTTTGATGGTACAAATCAATCATCAGCGCATAATCGCGCCGCTTGAGTTCCTCTTCTTGCCGTGCCAAACGGGTGCGCAACGCATCGCGGCGGGTAAAAATATCATTCTGAACTTTATCGGGTTGGCGCACATTCTCAAAAATGAGGTTGCTATCGGCCCCGGCCGTTTCGATATGGACATGGCCAAAGCCAAACATTTTGGGCAAGATGCCATTTTGTTCGGCGCGGACATTTTCAATTTTGCTTAGTTCGGCCTGTTTTCGGCTTTCGTTTAGGCCAAGGGGAAGCCTGTCAATGTCAAAGATGTATTGGTCGGTAATCATGAAGGTGTCGTTGCGCCAATCTTCAATCATCCACAGCACCCATAACACATCGAACAAGGCCAAAATGAGCAAGGTTCCCCACACAATGGGCAAGCTGATAAGGTCGGGGGTGAAATAAACAACGGCCACATCAATGAGCAGAAGGATGAGACCTGTGAGGAGGGGCCAGAGCAACGGCCGCACCAAAGCGATGGGATGGCGGTGGTAGATAATCGTCCCGCCGCGCTCCACACGGCCGAATGTTTCCCGAAACCATTGGCTTATCGAAGAGCCGCGCCGCGCCGCAAGGCCACCCGTGGGCAAATCCACCACCGGCGTAACACTGTTCGGCACTTGGAATTGGCTTTCGACCATGCGGCGCAAGGAAGCGCGGTGCTGGCTCTGGCCAATGGTGCGCTTGAGTTCGGTGATGCGCTTGATGGCCGTTTCGACCTCTTGGGGGCGGTCTATAAAATCGAAGTAGAGGACATGGCTTTGGGCGGCCGTGGTAATGGCGGCCGTGCCAATGTCGAGCCATGAGGCAATCAGCCCGTTTTTTTCGGTGCTGACACTTTGCACATTGTCTATATCCACCTTTTCGATTTGGCTCTTAAAGCGCAAAACGTTGTTTTCGTAGCGAATGAGCCGTTTGTTGGTGACTAAGAAGTAGCAATTGAGCCAGTTGAGCCAGATGACGGCCAAGACCAGCAGAGGAATTAGCCCCAGCACGCCGCCTGTGACCAACATAACAGTGCCCGTAAAGCCCGATGTGCCCAGCAACAAGGGGGGAATGACCAATAAAAAGAGAGCCGCCGCGCCAGCCACGGCCGCTTGGAACCCTAAAATCTTCTTGCTCCGCCGATTGTCCCAGTAAACCACCTCTTCGGGCATGAGTTGGAACTTGGCGTAGCGGCGCACGCGGCGCGAGTCGGGGGTGAAGCTCTCGAATTGTTCTTCGGCCGTCTCCTCTTGCCCATCTTGCCGCTGGGCGGCCATGGCGGCCGATTGTTCGGCCGTTGGCCCCACCCGCCGCCGCACTCCCGCCTGTAAATACGCCTGAAAACGGCTATGGACGATGGCATCCTGTGCCAACCGCGATAGGGCGGGATACATGCTGTTCAGGGCGCTGGGGTGGGCGTTGATAAACCCCAAAAAGGCGGCGCTGGAGATGAGAATGAGCCGCCCCGGCCGTCGGGCCCGGACGGTGGCACGATGCACATCTTGCTCAAAAAGCCAGCGGTCGTCGAACCAATCGCCTGCTGAAAAAGTAGCTTGTTTGGTGTACTGGCGTTGGGCATCCACTGTAAACGATTCGAGTTGCCCCGCCCGCACCAGATAAAGCTGGGTAGCGACATCGCCTTGGTGGGCAATAATTGCCCCACGGGGGAATTCATATTCGTTGGCTATTTTGTCGAGCGCGTCACGCGCAGGGATGGAAAGCCCTTGAAAGAGGGGCAAGCGCATCAAAAAATCAATTTTCCGCTCACCAACTAATACGTTATCATCCATGCTGGTGCATTTTAGCATAGCTTTTGGTTAACATAAAGAGCAGAGTGCCCGAAAAAAGGTGGTTCTTTGATGTTTTGTATGGCTGTGGAAGGGCTGGGTACATAAGGGCGGAATGAATTCAATCTATGGCTTGGAGAAATCATGGACAAACTCAACAAATCTATCGGTAGCGCGTGGAAAGTAATCCGTGTCATTTGGATAGGGGCAGGGTTGTCTTTTTTTCTTTGGATGGCTTATTCCTATCAAAGCCGTGGATTCCCAAAATCTGTCCTTCAAAGCGATTCATTGATTACTGTTTCAGAAAATGGTGAAAATATTAGTTTCATCCCAATCGAAAATAAACGAATAACAGGCTTTATTTTTTACCCTGGCGGAATGGTTGACCCCAAAGCCTATGCGCCGATGGCGCGTCGCTTAGCAGAAAATGGCTTTGCAGTTTACATCGTCAAGTTACCGCTTGGGTCTGCACCACTGTCAGGACAAGAAACAGATGTCATGGATTACACTCGTCAATTAATGGATACAAATCAGTCTATTCAAAGATGGGTTCTTGGCGGCCATTCACGTGGTGCCGCAATCGCATCTCGCTTTGCTTTCTACAGTAATGACTTATTTTCAGGACTTATATTAATAGGAACATCACATCCAAAAGATAGCCAATTTGATTTATCCAACAGTGGTCTACGAGCCATGAAGATATATGCAACTCGTGATGGCTTAGCAAGTGAATCAGAAGTTGAGGGAACAAGTGAGCTTTTACCCAATGGCACTATTTTGGTTAAGATAGATGGGGGTAATCACTCCCAATTTGGTTACTTTGGCACGGCGCTTGGTGATGGTCGCGCCGAAATTAGCCGAGAGGAACAACAAGAGATGACCATCTCCGCCATCCTATCCATGTTAAATGATGTTGATAAATAAAAGAGTTCCAGCAGATAAGACTACCCATAGGCGTCCAACATCTACGGGCGCGCCCGGGCTCAAATTGGCGGCCAGTTATATCTCCGGCCCTTCAATCGCCTCTCGCGGAAAGACAAATCTAACTGTTGCCTCTACACACCCAAGAGACAGGTGACTTTGCCAAAGACGACGAAGAATTGGACAACCCCCCGGGGGGTTGTTTGACCCTTTGATTTTGAACGGGGAAACTACTGCCGCCAGTGTGGAAGTGTCTGAACTGCCTACGTGAACAAGGCTACCCTGACCGCACAAATGGAATGCCCCAACCTTTTGTTCTAACGGCAAAGACCGTATGACCATTATGCTTCACAAAAAAGACAGGGTTGGTCTTATTCTTCATGCGGGTGCAAAACCAAAAGAAGATAAAAATGCACCGCACTTATACACCGATGATACCGAATTGCTGGAGTGGAACTCGAATATCCGTACCACCATTTCTTTTTCTGACCTTCCCGATTTTTTGTCCAAAAGAGATAGGTTTAGAAAAGCTGTCAAACGCTGGATTGAAGAGACAAAAGCTTTCTAATTCCCCAAAATGGGATGGTTCACGGCCTCGAAAGAGTCCCTTTACAAATTTTGACTGGGTACGAGGGACTTAGGATGCTTGTGACCTCCAGTCCCTTGTCCTCTCACGGCCGCTCCCTTCCCAAGCGGCCGTTTTCTTTTGTCACCCACTGTTAGCCATCTGTCAGACCATACGGTAGCCAATGGGGAAAGAGTTGGCTTACAATGAAGACGTTGTGCGTTTAGACCGCGCTCGTTTGGGAAATGAGCGCGGTCTAACCATTCTCTCGGCCGTAAACAAACCATCAGCAATACAACTTTTGCCAAAACCCATGCGTAATAGGGCGAGAACGTTCAGTAAATAGTGATTAGTGAGTAGTGGCTAGTTAGCATTACAATTCACTAACCACTCGTCACTAACCACTAACCACTTTCTCCCCATGAGGCATCTATGACCGAAGAACTCCTAGTCATCACCGACCCCGATACCGACCGCTACCACACCTTCAGCTACATCAGTTGGTGGCGGCAGGAAGTGGTGCGCGAAGCGACCGCCTTGGTCATTGGCGCAGGCGCATTGGGCAACGAAGTCCTTAAAAATTTAGCCCTGATGGGTTTCGGCAAGCTAATCATCGCCGATTTCGACACCATTGAAGACAGCAACCTTAGCCGCTCCGTGCTGTTCCGCACCAGCGACAGGGGGCGGCGCAAAGTAGATGCCGCGGCCGAGGGGGTTCGCGCCCTCAACCCCGACGTGCAAACCCTCACATGGCACGGCGACATCAACTACGAAATGGGCTTAGGCGTGTTTCGACATGTGGATGTAATTATTGGCTGTTTGGATAACCGCGAAGCGGCTTTCCATTGACCGCTTTGCCCAAATGGTCGGACGGCCGTGGGTAGACGGCGCCATTCAGGAGTTGATGGGCATTGTGCGCGTCTTCTGGCCCGCCAAAGGGGGTGCCAGCTACGAATGCACCCTCAACGACCACGATTACCGAATGATTAGCTTGCGCTACTCTTGCCCCTTGCTGGCGCGGGAGAACATTTTGCAAGGCAAAGTGCCCACCACCCCCACCAGTGCTTCCATTGTGGCCGCCTTCCAAACGCAAGAGGCGCTCAAAATTATCCACAACATGGAACTCGAGCCGGGCAAAGCTCTGCTGATTAACGGGTTGACCAACGATGTGTACAAAACAGAGTACCCCATCATCCCCGAACGCATCCAAAGTGCGCTGGAGCCAGTTATCGAGTTGCCGCAGGTGAACAGCCAAACGACGCTCGGCGAACTGCTGGCCATTGCACGGGAACAGTTGGGGGATGCGGCCGTGCTAGAATTCAGCCACGAGCTGGTCATCAGCGTTATTGACACCACTACAGGCGCAGAAGAGTTTGTCTTTAAGCGCATGGCTCGCCTGAGCGAGAATGTCTTGCAAGGTACAGGTGGCCTTGAACGCGAACTCAACCTCACCTATCGCATCACGGGCGAGGAGGATTTCCTCGGCCGTACTTTAGCCGACATAGACCTGCCCCCGCTCAGCATTGTGCGTGCACGGGCAGGGGAAACGGCCGTCTACCTTGAAATGACAGGCGACAAAGAGACCTTTTTTAATTTTAGATAGAGTGTAGAGATAGAGATAGAGAGGAAAAGTTGGTAGGCTTAACGACCGCATTTCCTCTATCTCTGTCTCCCATCTCTATCTCTTCTGTAACTTGCATTTTAGCCCTGCGTATAGCATCATGTGGCTAACCACTAAACACTAATCACTAACCACTAATCACTCATTCGGAGGTTTTCAACATAATGGCAAGCGTAAAAGTAATCATCTATGACCCCACTGGCTCGAAAAAGACCCCTGTGGAACTGCCCAACGACGTGCCCATGCGCCGTCTCATCCCCGCCTTGGTAACCAAAATGGGGTTGCCCACCAGCCAAGGGGCCAACCCCATCACCTATCGCCTCGACCACCGTACCTCGGGCAAACGGTTGAGCGAAGATGATTCGTTATCCGATGCGGGCGTGCAAGAGGATGACATCCTCAGTTTGTTCCCCGAAGTTACAGCGGGCTAATTAGCAAGTCAAACCTTCGAGGGGTTAAGACCAGAAGGTTTAACCCCAGCGAGGCTAGGATGAATGCATATATAGGAGGTGGTAGAAAACGGCCGTATCCTAAAAACAATGTCCATCTACCCGATGCGAAAGTGTTTGTCATTGTGCCGGACTTGCCGGGGTGAGCTTGTCTCTAAAAGTAAAAGTCGCGGCGGCAGGCCAACCCCCCAACAACTTTTTACTTTTCACCTCTCACTTTTCACTTTTCACCTCTCACCTTTCACTCCCCCCACTCGGAGGAGCTATGTCATTTAATATCCGCGAAACACGACTGCGAAACGATTACAACCGGGTGCTGGAAATGGTCAACCGAAGCGACCTATTGCACATAGTCCGCACAGAAGGCGACCCGCCCGACAAGTACCAAATCCGCTATACCTGCCGAGGCGTGGAATCTATCAATGCGGCTGGTGCGCCCACCATCCGCGAAGTGCATGAGGTGAGCGTCTATCTCCATGCCGAGTACCCGCTCAAACAGCCCCAGCTCAAATGGCTAACCCCCATCTTCCACCCCAATATCCACGCCACAGGCGCGGTGTGCATTGGGGCATGGTGGCCTGCCAAAACGCTGGATGAGCTAATTCTGAACTTGGGCGACATGATTCAGTACAAGAACCTCGACCCCAAAGACCCCATGAACTCGAAAGCGGCCGCGTGGGCACTCCGCAACAAGCACCGCTTCCCCATTGACGAGCGCGACCTGAAAGGCTCCTCGCTGGAAAGCATGATTGTGCTGGGCGAAACGGAAAAAGCGAATGATTTGGACATCAAGTTTTTGTAGAAGAGAGAAAAGAGAAGTGAGAAGAGAATTTCTTTGACTCTCACGCTTCTCTCTTCCCTCCTCTCTCTTCTCTCTTCCCTCCCCATGACCGAACCCATCCACATGGAAATGGGCACGGCCGAACACGACGGCCTGCCGACTGGTACGCCGCCTCCGCTGGTGGAGCGGGCGATTTTGCATGGCAAGCAACCCACCCCGCAAGAGGCACAAGTTGTTTTCCACCCCACCGCCCTGCACCAGATAGAGGCGCACGCCAACAGCAACCTGAATTTCGAGGTGGGCGGCGTGTTGTTGGGCAAAGCATATGCCCATCAGGCGGGGACGTATGTGGAGGTGGTGACGGCCGTGCCCGCCCATAGCGACCAACACGGCCCCGTCCATTTCACCTTCACGGCCGACGCATGGGCACAAATCACGGCCGACCGCGAACGGCTCTACCCCTGATTTACAAATTATTGGTTGGTTCCACACCCACCCCGATTTAGGCGTGTTTTACTCCAGCGACGACATCGTCGTGCATAGCGTCGCCTTTGCCATGCCGTGGCATGTGGGGGTGGTGCTAGACCCCATTCGGCGGGAGTGTGGCCTATTTGGCTGGGTTCCCGTGCGCCAAGCAGACCACGCCGACATACAGCCCTTGCGTGGCTATTACGAACTCCTCACCGACAAGAAAGTGTCGGCCGTGAATTGGCAATTTGTCCGCCACGCCAGTCTGCGCGACATGATGCAGGCCATGTGGCCCGCCGACATTCGTGGCGGCGGGGATGGCAACCCGTATGACCATCAAATCTATGTGGCCACGCGGGAAGTAACCCTTTTCCCGCCACGCATCAATTTTATCCTTGCCAGCACGGCCGTTTTTCTAGCCATGCTCCTGCTCTTGGCGGGGGTTTTGCCCCTGCGGAGCCGCAACACAGCCTTGGAGCAAATGGTGCAAACGGCCGCCACCAGCCAACTGCTTGGGGCGGCGCAAACAGGCTGGGCCAGTTGCGACAAGACGACCGTGCAAATTTTAGCCCCTAGCCCCCAAACCAACCTGCGGATGGGGCAGGAAGTCGCTATTTTTGGCGTGGCAACGGAAGAGAAAGCCGCCGCTTACCACCTCGATGTCCGCGCCCAAACGAGCAACCGCTGGACGAGTTTAGGCACTGCCCGCACATGGGGCCGGCCGTTTCGCCAATTGGGCACATGGGACACAGGCAATATGCCACCCGGCCGCTACAAACTCCGCCTCCTGCCTTACGATGCCAACGGCCGTCCCATCCCCCTCTCGGCCTGCACCGTGGATGTAGAACTGGTGCGCTGATTGGGGATTGCGGAATGGGGAATGCGGATTGCAGATTCCCACTGCCGACTTCTGATTTCTCACTACTCACTTTTCACTTTTCACTTTTTACTTTTTACCTCCCCTCCCATGACCCAACTCACCTACGAGGCCATCATTACCATTAGCCTGCCGGGGCACGCCCAGCCGCTGGAGGCACGGGTACACCTCATGCCCCATGAGGCGATTACCACGGCCGAGGGGCAAACCAAGCCACTGGCCGATTGCACCTTGGCCGATTTAGCCCAATTTGCCGACCAACTCGAGGCGGATTTGTGGCGGCAATACGGCGACCATGCCCTGCGCGATTTGCGGCAAGCCCATGAGGGGGCGGGCATTAGCGTGGTGTTGCTGGCCGATAACCCCTTGGAACGGCCGTGGCTGGCCCAAGCCCTCGTTTTGCTCCCCGAAGAGGTAGCTGATGACGAACCCGTCGGGGCTGGCCTTGTGCCTGCCCCCGAGGTTGCGCCCCTTCAGCCCATCATTCCTGAAACGCCGCCCGTCGAGTTGCCCGAGGTAGAGGAGATTCCCATTATCACAGGGGAAACGGAAGTGGAGCCAGACCCAGCCGAACGCATTGTGGTGGCTGAGACGGAATCCATCTACGAAGAACCCGAGGCGGCCGTGGGCACAACCAAAACACCAACCCCTGAACGGGCGAAAATCGAGTACACGGGGCGGGTGGCTGGCGACCGTTCGCCGCTCCACAGCACCATCCCCCATGCCTGTGATATTTTGATGAACGAGGAGTGCTTGCGGGGGATGCAAACCCACGCCAATTCCAGCATGACCCGCGAGGTGGCGGGGGTGTTGGTGGGGCCGCACCCCGAAAAACAGCCCGACGGCCGTTACTTCGTTCACATCACCGATTACATCATTGCCCAGCACACCAAAATGCAGGGAGCGAGTGTGACCTATACCCCCGAAAGCTGGCGTTATGTCAATGATGTAATGATGGCGCGTTACCCCCAAGAAGAGGCCGTGATTGTCGGCTGGTACCACACCCACCCCGGCTTTGGCATCTTCCTTTCCAATATGGATTTGTTCATTCACCACAATTTTTTTACCCAAAAGTGGCATATCGCTTTTGTGCTAGACCCTGTGGGCCAACGCAGTGGCTTTTTTACTTGGGATCGCCAGCAAAAAGAGGTCTTGGCTTACCCCTTCCCGTGGCCATATTGGGCGCATAAATCGTGGTGAAAAGTCACACAAATAGTAAGTAGTGAATAGTGGTTAGTATTCAGCAGGCCAGTATTCAGTATAATGGGCTGATAATTGACCAACCGACTGAAAGACTGAAAGACTGACTGGCTGAAAGAGTTCATGAGTGAAATCGAAAACGCCCCCATCACCATCACCGTTGATGATATTGCTAATGCCAACCAACTAAGCCTTGGTTGTCCGATTTGTGGCAATCCTGTCGAGCGGTATGTGACCGACCCGAATCTTGTGCCCGTGGAGTGTGCCGATTGTGGCACGCTCTATCACCGTTTGTGCTGGGAACAGGGGGCGAGCAAATGCGCCATGATTGGGTGTACCAGCAAACGGTACAAGCTCTATGCAGAGGAGACGAGCGCAGTGCTGACCATTAGTACCACTGATTTGGGGCGGGAACGGACAGCCCCTGACAAGACGACCAAGAAGTTGAAGGAGCAGGAGCGGCAGGTGCGGGATGAGTTGTACGGCCGTAGCATCTTCCGTATCTTTTTCGACTGGCTCCTGCGCCAGATTAAAATTTTGGATTAACGTTCCGTTCCCTGTATTTCCCCAGCCCAACACAACCTGTGTTGGGCTTTTTTTTGCCCAGACCCGCAAGGTTTCGATACCTTCTCAATAATTCGGGGCGGAACTTATTTTTCAACCACCCCAAGTTGAGACTGCGCCAAGAGGCTAAGTAATTGGTGTAATTGATCCAAAACTGGGTTCATTAAAGCGATTGCAGCACCCCCATTTTCCCCGCCAAAATCCTTATGTGTTCCACCAGAGGATACTACCTCTTGGCAAGCAATCTGGTATGGGCTAGTTATCTCGATTAACTGATTAGTATGTGCCACAAAAAGCACTTTATAAATATCAGTTAGCTCTGTTGATGTGGTTGAAAAAGTTGCTGGTCGACTATTGATTAGCCGTTGATGGGCATTAATAACTTGGGCACAATCGGCGCTCGTGTAATACTTATTTTGCCAACAAAAACCTGTATCTGTAGGGTTTGACATTTCGACTGAGAGTTCATAGCGAAAATTGTCCACTCGCAGGATAGGGTGGCATTTAATAGCCTCCTTCAGTTGCTCGTTGAGGTGAGCGACCGATTGCAGTTGCCCCTACTGGAACGCAGAGGAGCACAGGAGCTTCGCTGGGGTAGCGGTAGAAGCACGGCCGTTAGCGTTGCCGTTTCTGTCGCCGTTGCAGCTTGGGCACGGCCGTTTTCCGTGGGTGGCACGGTATAGGTTGGCAGCGTAATGGGTAGGAAGCAGGGGTAGGGGTGGGGAGTAAGGGGTCTGTGAGGCCAGCGGGGTATAGGTGGGATAAGGTGTTGCTGTGTGAACCAGCGTCGCCGTCGGAAGAGCCGTTTGTGTTTCAACGACGGCCACCGAAACACGGCTTTCAACTGTTGCCACTAAATCTGTTTCACTCACGCCGCACCACTCAGGATAAGACAGTCATCAAGATGGAACGCCAAACGAAAGGTTAAACTTATTTTCTTATTCATGAGTCTGAATCGCTCCAATCAATTTGTTTTGTGAAATTTTCCCTCAAAGAGAACAAAGCAAACGGGCTATTTCTACTGTGTCGTCTGCCCCCATTACAACCTAACCACAACAAGTGTTAAAATGTGCGCCATAGGCGGCCAAGGAGAAGTGATGAGAACTGTTTATCTTTTAGGCTTATTGGCCTTCTTAAGTGTGGTGGCGTGCCAAACGGCCGAGGTTTCACCCACCCCCTCCACCACCACGGCCGAACCCACCCAACCACCCCTCGTGATTGAGATGGGGCAAACGGCCGAAGGCGCCTTCTACCAAGGTTCCCCCGATGCCCCCGTCAAACTCTACGATTTCTCCAACTTCCTCTGACCGACCTGTCGTGCCTACGTGCTAGGCACCGAACCGCAGATTGTGGAACAGTATGTCGCCAGTGGGCAGGTGCAACTCATTTTTATAGATGCGCTCGACGGGGTGCAAGTGGCGACCAATTTGCACATCATGGCTCATTGCGCGGGTTTGCAAGACCCCGCCCTGTTTTGGGCGGCGCATGATTACATTTTCACCAATGCCAATCAATTCCTCGGCCGCCAGAGCGATGCACAACTAATTTTGGACGCAGGTGAGCAAATTGGGGCAGATAGGGCGCAACTCGAGGCGTGTACGGCCGATGGCACGGGCCAACAAGCGGTGGAAGCACTGGCCAAAGTGCGCGATGAGCGAGGGGTGCGCGGCCGTCCTGTGTTCGACATTGGCGACCAGCGGCTGTTGGCAGCAAAAGATTTCAC
>JADJSZ010000111.1 GCA_016711405.1 Candidatus Hadersleviella danica
AAAGAAGTAATGTTTATACCCCGAAGTACAGAAGAACTTGAGCAAGCTGTCTTATCTGGCAACTTAGAAGAAACTGCTATTTTTGATGCTAAACGAGATTTGCCCCAAGCAAGAAAAATTTGGATATAGCAATAGACATTACAGCCATGACAGTTGATGGTGGAGTTATCATTTATGGTGTTGATGAAGACGAAGACGGACGCCCAACCCTCCTTACACCTATAGATGATTTTCGCAACCAAAAAGAGCGGATTGATCAAATTGTTCGAACTTCTATCGTTGAGCCTCCCACAATATATATTGACCCAATACCCAGTTCTAAAGACCCATCAAAAGGGTATTTGGTGGTTTTTATTCCACAATCAGAACGTGCTCCTCATATGGTAATCGCAAAAAATGATTATTGTTATTATGGGAGAACCTCGAGCGGCAATGTTAAATTAACAGAAGGGCAGGTTGCTCAACTTTACCAAAGGCGTATACAGTGGGAAGTAGATAGAGATAGTCTCTTAGCTCAAGAGATTTCCAAAAGTCCTTATGAAAACGTTGAAGGATTAAGCTATTTACATGTGTTTGTAAAACCAGTAGGCACACATAATGGTTTTATCAAGAATGCAATGCCCCAAAATCAACCCTACCAAGCATTTTTCTCTGGTGAGTTCGCAAAAATTTCTGATATAAGGGTTTATCAAAGACAAGAAAATCTTTTTCATTCCCGCCCCAAATTTTCTATTGAACCCAATGGTTACAAAATTTATTTTGGGAGCCTTCTAAGACATAAAATATCAATTGGATGTTTTAATAGATGACGATGGATGGGACATTTATTTTGGGACAGATAGCGAGTGTTTGGGATTTATCCAAAGGGGTTGGCATGGAACTATACTTATGCAATGATATTGTTGTCCGTTTCTTGACACTTATAGTAAATTTTTACGAAAAAGGATCTTATTTGGGAAATTTGGACATAGGATTAGCGATAACAGGCGCAAAAGGAATACGCGTATATCCATCAGACATTATGTTTACTCATCAAAGAGATTTGCGTACATATCCAGAAAATGTTTACAAACACACAACGAGAAAATCTTTGCATGGAATTAAAAAGAAAATCCTGTAGGAACAACAATGAGCCTCGTAAAACGTTTTGCGGATGTATTAACTAATGGTGACAGTAAGTGGATATGGCGAAAATTCTTAACCATAACCTAAGTTGCTACCTTAAAAACATGGTTAAAGCTCATTGCCAGAATAAATAAGCTGACTTTGAGTTCAAAACCAACGCTGGTTACAGCATGGATACTTTTGGGCAACAGTCGCTCAATCAAGCTTCCCGTGGTTTCTATCATTTTGCGATGTAGATGAATCCAATGGTGTTGCCAAGGCTCCCATTGGCGATTGAGATTTTTCTTGCGCAACGGACTAAATAGGATACCAGCCTCGTGCAAGACATCTTCCAGCACATAGTTGTTGTAAATTCGGTCAGCATAGACTTCTGAACCTGACGGGATATCAAAATCAAAGAGGTCTAAACAACCTACATCACTATCAGCACCAGGAGTGAGAAAGAATTCAACAGGTTGTCCATTCTTCGTTACAACGAGATGAATCTTCAACCCATAGAAGTAGCGCCTTTTGCTGGCGATCAGACCACGATACGCTTCTCCTTGGTAAAGGCGACAGCGGCGAATGCGGTAATTGTCACAAACAGCAACGGGAAAGGTGTCAATCGCATAGATCGCGTCGGTATTGAGATCTTTCCAATGTTCGCCAAGCAAGGCAAACAAGCTAAGGAATTTGTCTTTCACCCGATGCAAGCGTCGATTGAAGCGGCTTTTACTGAGCATGGTTGGAATATAACGTGGCTCAGCTAACAAGCTGCGAGCCGATTCTTGGTTTCCTGCGAAGAACAGCGCGGCCACGATAGCTGTTGTCATGACTTCAGCATCACTCATTTGGCATTGTGAGTCTTCGTAGTGATCAATCGCCACGAGAAAGTCGCTTACGATGACATAAATTGCTACTATTTTATCGTCCATGAGAGTCTCCTTTTGATTGTCGGATAGCACTAACAACTTTAGAGAGACTTCTCATGGATATCAAGCTACCTTTCTAGGTAGCAACTTGGTTAACCATAACTGTACCATCAGTGGCAAACACTTCTCAGGATCGCCCTTTTCACTTTTCACCTTTCACTTCCCCCCACACCCGCACCGTTTCCCCCACCCCCAACTCCGCCTGCAACCACTCCACACATCACCATGTTGTCAAACCCAGTGATTTCTGCGATTGTCAGTCGCTACGCCGCAGAGCGGGTGTTTTGCGGGGAAGAGTTGGATGCAGGTTGCCTTGATTTGCAGGGAGCCGACCTCTCAGGAGCCGATTTTTCGCAGGCATTTATCGTGGCTGATTTTCGGGGGGCAAACCTTGAGGGGTGTCGCTTTGATGGGGCGAATGTAAAGACATGCGATTTTCGCGGGGCGAATTTGCGCCATGCCTCATTTGTGGAAGCGGCCGTTTGCGCCGCCAAATTCGACGGAGCCGATATGGAAGAAGCCAACTTCGAGGGGGCTTTCTTCCACAGTTATGTGTTTAGCAAAGGGGAACGGCCGTAACCCCTCCTTAGGCGCTTGTTCTACGACCTCCACCCCTCTTATAACCTGCCCATCAAAACAAGTTTTTGATTGACCTCTTCCCGCTATCTACTTATACTACCGTATTAAAAGGGGTGCCAGTGAGGCAAATTCATGAATGATACAACAATTAACGTCAAATTGAAGGGGCGAATGTCTCCAGCGGAACCATTGAGTTACGCCGATTTGTTCAATTTGGGGAAAAGCTCCAAAAGCAATTGACAGAATGGCTTATGCCATAGAAAAACAAGCGGGAGCTAAACGAAAGTTCGTAGAAGTTCGGCAAGATACATCCCTTGCGCTTGATAGACATCCGTGAAGGGAGTTTTGTGGCTGAACTCAACTTCATACGTCCCCCCGTTTTATTCGAGGATTATTACGACATTGCCACCGATGCAATCAAAAAAATAGTTGCAGGTTTAGAATTTTTACGCGATAGTGAAAACGGAGACTTACCAGATGGATATGACCAAGGCGTATTAGTGGTCATGCAAGAGTTAGGTAAAGTGATAAATACAGGAATTGACTCCATTGATTTTGAGGTTAAAACAGCCAAAGAACATATTGCAAGTACCTACGACCAATACCTATACGCACGCATTTCTGAGCATATTTCTGAACCAGAAGAAAAGATAGCGGCAATTACAGGCCATTTACTCATGGCAAATTTTGGCAAAGAAAAATATCGTTGCCATTTGTATTATGAAGAAAACAAGTATTATTCCTGCACCTTTGATGAAGATGTCGTAGATGACATAGATAATGCCATGCGCCATATGGTAAACGCCATCGGGATTGCCACGATTCATCCTGTAGATGATGAAATCATGAAGTTTCACATCAAAAAATTATCATCTTAGATGAAAATCATGTTAGCAACCAGCACTTGCTAGAGGCTCTGGAAGCCTATATCGAGGAACATGATACAAGTGCTAGTTTTCACGAAGCTTTGAACAAATTTTAGCAGGAGGTACGGCCGATTTCAGAATTGTGGGAGGGTATTGATGCAGAATAAAATATTTCCCATCAATCTTGTTTTCTCGCCCGAATTCAAGAAAATGTGGCTAATCTTGCGAAAAATATAGCATATCAAAAGTGATTTAACACCCCTGTTAGAAGATTTACAAAATGGATTAACACCCGGAGATAGAGTTCCGGGAACCCGTTATATTATCTACAAGGAACGCATCAAAAATAGCGATTTAGGAAAAGGGAAAAGTGCTGGGTATCGGTTGATTTATCAAGTACAGAGTTACGACATCGTTAACTTAATTACCATATATGCCAAGTCAGATCAACCCGATATAAGACCACACGAAATAGAACGCATTATTCGTGACATTATTTAGATAGAGTGTAGAGATAGAGGAGATGCTTAACGATCCAAACGGCTGCGTTCCCCTCTATCTCTATCTCCCATCTCCCCCTCATACACCCGCACCGTCTCCCCCGCAGGCCCCACCCCCAACTCCGCCTGCAACCGCTCCACACACCGCTGAAACACCCGCACCGCCTGCGGCCGATTCCCCAACGCCCCATGCGCCCGCATAAGCAACCGATACGCCTCCTCCCAGCAATCATCCCGCGCCACAATCTGCTCCCCCACCGCCACCACCTCCTCCCAACGGCCGCGCTCCGCCAACAAATGCCCCACCCGCTCCGCCGTCCGCAAAAACAGCGTCAAGAGCCGCTCCCGCTCCTCACTACACCACTCCTCATAGCGATACTCCTGCAAAAAATCCCCCCCATACAGGGCGATGGCCTGCTGGTACACCGTTAACGCCTGCTCGGGTTGCGCCGCCAACAGCTTATCCCCACGGCCGACCAACCCCTCAAACTCGGCCGCATCCAGCCACACATCCGCCTCCGTGCGCCAGCCATAGCGCGTCCCATCACGGCCGATAAACGCCGATGGCGCTTGCCTATCCCGCTCCGGCTCCAACACCTTGGCCAGCGTCGTATACGCAATCTTAAAATCCCGCTCCCCCTGCTCGGGCGGCAACTCCGGCCAAAGCTGTTCCACAATCTGCTCCCGCTCCAACAACGTGTGCCGATGGGTGATGAGGAGCAAAAAGAGTTGCCGCGCCTTCTGCCGCTTCCACTCCCCCTGCGCCACCTCGGCCGTGCCCCGCCACAACCGCAAGCCCCCCAGCGTTTGCACCCGCAACTGGTAGCCGGGGTGCGTCTCCAGATGGGCGAGGCCGAGTTGGGTCAGCAACCGCTGTGACATCTGCCCCTGTGCCCCCCCCTTGCCCCGCGCCCACAACAGCAACGGCAACAGCGCGTGCGGGTCGGGCGGGCCGAGCAAAACAGGGCGGCGGAAGACAAATTCGTAGCCGTGCGTTTGCACCCGCCCCAGCAAATCGGCCACATCCCGCTCCAGCCGCGCCCCATCCCCCCGCCATTGCCACAGCAGAGCTTGCCACAGCCGCGTCACCGTCTCGCCATAGCTGTCGCCGCAATCGTTAAAGATGGTGCTGGCACGGCCGAGCCACGCCACGGCCGCCTCATCCTGCCTTGCCAGCGCAAAGCTAGCCCCCAACGCCAAATGTAAGCCCCCCACAATCCACTCATCCCCCGCTTGGCTGGCAATGCCAATGCCCGCCTCGGCCGTCTGCTCCGCCCGCGCCAACTCCCCCCGAAAGCCATAGCTCTGCGTCAGCCCCCAATACGCCTCCACTTTTAGGCGGGGAACCATCAGCTTTTCGCTCAGGGCGATGGCCTTCTCAAAGCAGGTTTGGGCTTGGGCATAGCCCGCCTCGTTTTTGGCCAGCAGATGGGCGTGCCCTTGGCGCATCCAGCCCACGGCCGTAATAAAGCCCGATTCGAGCGCCTCCCCCCGCGCCGTGCCCTCCTGTGCATACCCCAACGCCGCCTCTTTCTCCCCCTGAAAAGCCAAAATGAGCGACAACAACAGCGAGGTTTCCCGATGGGCACGGGGGCGCAAGATGGGTTCGGCCGCCTCCTGCGCCATTTGCGCCTCCAACAACGCTTGCGCCTCAGCCAGCCGCCCCGTGCGGAGCAACAGGCGCACGGGCAACTCCACCTCGCTCGGCCCCTCTTGGCGCAACTGCCGCGCTTGCGCTTGGTATGCTTCCGCCTCTTTGAGCTTGCCTTGGTTGAGCAGGTTTTCGGCCAAGAGGTGTAACAGGCGGGCACGGCTCTCTCTGTCCTCCACCCCATCCGCCAGCCGCAACGCCTCTTGCAACAGCTTTTCCGCTTGGCTGGGGTTAACCGTGTCGAGGTAGACCCGCGCCTGCCCGCGCAACGCCTGCCCGAGGGCGAGCTTGTCCCCCTGCGCCTTGCTCCGCCCTTCCGCTTGCTGATACCAGCCCAACGCCTCCTCAAAACGGCTGTGCAGGCGGGCGATGTCGCCCATGTAGGTCAGCAAAATGGGCTGTTCGGCCAGCACATCGGGCGGGAGCGAGCCGAGCCAGCCCCCCAGTGTGGCCAAGCGGCCGACCCGAATCATTTCCCGCCCCAGTTGGGCGAGCAAATCGGCCGCCTCGCCAAACGCCCGCGCCTGCAACAGGTGGTAGAGCCGCTCCTCGGTGTCCCCCCGCCGCTGGCTGATTTCGGCCGCCCGCAGGTGCGCCGCCTCTGCGTTGGCAGGTGGCAGTTGGTTGCGGAGCAAATCCCGAAACAGGTGGTGGTAGCGGCTGTGTCCATCGGCCAAAGGCACAATAAACAGGCTGTTTTCATGCAGGTATTGCAGGATGAGGTCGCTGTCGCCCGTGCCGCGCAAGTCGTCGCAACAGTCGGCCGTTAAATCGCGCAAGACGGCCGTCAGCCGCAAAAAGTCACGCACCTCGTCGGGCTGTTGCGCCAGCACTTCTTGCGCCAAAAAGGTGAATAAATCCCCGGCCGTGCCCGCCAATTGGCTGATGGCTTGCGCCAAGGGCACATCCCCCCGCTGGAGCCGTTGCCAAATCAGGGGCAGGGCGATGGGCCACCCTTCGGTGCGCTCGGTCAGCAGGGTCACTTGCGCCTCGGTCAGGGTGATGTGGTACTGTTCGGCAAACAGTTGGGCAATTTCGGCGGCCGTGAAGGCCAACTCCTCCTGCCCAATTTCCAGCAAATGCCCCCGCACCCGCCATGTGACCATGCTGGGCAAATCCACCCGTTGCCGGCTGACCAAAATGGGGTGCAACCAGTGCGGGGCGCGGTTGATGAACCTATCGAGCAGGCGCAAGCTGGTGGTGCTGGCGTTCAGCCGCTGGGCATCGTCGAGGACAAGGGCGAGGGGGTGGCTCAGGTGGGTGGCCAGTTCGTGGGCCAGCGCATCGGCCACGGCCGTGCCCTGCTCGTCTTCGTGCTGTGCCCACTGCTCCAGTTGGGCGAGGGGGCCACTGCCCCAGTCGGGCAGGTGTTCGGCCAAGCCGTGGATGAGGTGCAAAAAGAGCAAATGGGGGTCGGCATCTTCGCTGTTGAGTTGGTACCAGACGGTGGGAATCGTTTGGGCAAGGGCGGAGACGGCCGTGGTTTTGCCATACCCCGTGCCCGCCTGCACGGTGGTCACGCGGTAGCTCTCCGCCTCGCGCAAACGCGCTAGCAGGCGGGGGCGGCCCAAGGTGTGCCTGCTCGGCCGTGGCGGAATGAGTTTGGTGCGGAGAAACATGGGGAGTGGAGAGTGCTGAGTGCTGAGTACTGAGTTGAAAGTACGAATGACGAAGTACGAAGTACGAATGACGGGATTTAGGGCTGAAACCCCAGTTCATAACAACTGGAACAGTATTCTAACCTCGCCGCCGCCAAACGCACCTTTCAGGCAGGTGGGTTTTGTAAATGTGCTAATCGCTCTTCCACGGCCGTGCTATAATTCCACACGAATCACTTACCACTCACCACTAACCACTTCACAATGACCCAAAAACTCAGCTTCAACGATGTCATCCTGCGCCTGCTCGAATTTTGGAAAGAGCAAGGCTGTCTCGTCTGGCAACCCTACAACATCCAAGTCGGCGCGGGAACCATGAACCCCGCCACCATTTTGCGCGTCCTCGGCCCCGAGCCGTGGAACGTCGTCTATGTCGAGCCGAGTATACGGCCGGACGACGGCCGTTTCGGGGACAATCCCAACCGGATGCAACAGCACCACCAGTTGCAAGTCATCCTCCAACCCGACCCCGGCAACCCGCAAGAACTGTACCTGCAAAGCCTCGAGGCAATTGGCATTAAGCGGGAAGAGCATGACATTCGCTTTGTGGAAGACAACTGGGAAAGCCCCGCTCTCGGCGCGTGGGGGTTGGGCTGGGAGGTGTGGCTGGACGGCCAAGAAATCACCCAATTCACTTATTTTCAACAAGCGGGGAGCCTCGACTTGGACCCCGTGGCCGTCGAAATCACCTACGGCCTCGACCGCATCGTGACCGTCATCCAAGATGTGGACAGCGTGTGGGACATGGAGTTTGGGGCAGGCGTGGGCTACGACCAAGCCTTGCTCCAATCGGAAATTGAACATTGCCATTACTATTTCCATGTGGCGGATGTGGACGCGCTGAAGCTCATCTATGAGGGGTACGAGCGAGAAGCGAGCCGCTGTTTGGAGGCGGGCTTGGTGGCTCCTGCGCACGATTACAACCTCAAATGTTCCCATCTGTTTAATGTGATGGACACCCGTGGGGCGGTGGGCGTGACCGAGCGAGCCAACTATTTTAAGCGGATGCGCAACATGGCGCGGGAAATTTCCAAGGCGTATATCGCCCAGCGGGAAAAGTTGGGCTTCCCCATGTTGGCCAAAGCGCCAGCCAAGTGGCAAGCGCCACCCCTGCAAACGGCCGACCCCATCCAACTCGCCCAAACGGAATTCCCGCACACCTTTGTGCTGGAAATTGGGAGCGAGGAGTTGCCGCCCGACGACGTGACCACGGCCGTGCGCCAACTGCAAACGGCCGTGCCCGCCCTCCTGCACGAGCTACGCATCCCCCACGACAGCGTGGAAGTGTTCGGCACACCCCGCCGGCTGGCCGTCATCGTGCAAAACATGGCTGGCAAACAAACCGATTTGCAAATGGAAGTGACAGGCCCCCCCGCCGAACGCGCCTTTGACGCGGAGGGCAAGCCGACCAAAGCGGCCGAAGGGTTCGCCCGCAGTCGCGGCCTCGAGGTGAGCGCGTTGCGGATTAAAGAAGAAGGGGGCAAGCGGTACGTCTCGGCCGAGGTGTTTGAGCAAGGGCGGCCGACAGCGGCCGTCTTGGCCGACAAAATGCCCAGCCTCATTGCGGGGATTAAATTCCCCAAATCCATGCGCTGGAATGGCACAAATATCAGTTACAGTCGGCCGTTGCGCTGGCTAGTCGCTTTGTATGGCCCCGATGTGGTGCCGTTTGCCTACGCCGGGGTGGCCAGCGGCCGTCTCAGCCGTGGCCTGCGCCCCGCTGGTTCGCCCGCAATTTGGCTGGACGAGGCGGAAAATTACCTGAGCATCATGGCCGCGCATGGCATCGTCGTCTCGGCCGACAAACGGGCGCATATTATCGCGTCGGTGGCCAAACAAACGGCGGCCGAACTCGAGGGAACCATCCCCGACGACACAGGTTTGCTGGCCGAAGTGACCAATTTGGTGGAGCGGCCGACAGTCTTTGTGGGGCAATTCGAGGACAAATTCCTCGTCCTGCCCGACGAAGTTTTGGTGGCGGTCATGCGCAAGCACCAACGCTATTTCCCCGTTTATGGGGCGGATGGCAAGCTGTTGCCCCGCTTTATTGGCGTGCGCAATGGGGATGCGGAACACCTCGACAAGGTGGTGCATGGCAACGAGCAGGTCATCCGCGCCCGCTTTGCCGATGCGGACTTTTTCTTCCGCCAAGACAGGGAGCGGCCGTTGGCGGAATTCATCCCCGATTTGGCCAAGCTGACCTTCCAAGCGGAACTCGGCTCCATGTTGGATAAAACCAAACGGCTGGAGGCGCTCGTGCCCCAAGTGGGGCAAATGTTGGGGTTGGACGAGGCGCAATTGGCCACGGCCGCTCGCGCCGCCAGCCTAGCCAAAGCGGATTTGGCGACCAGCATGGTGGTGGAGATGACTTCGTTGCAGGGGGTGATGGGGGCGCAATATGCGCTGGCCAGCGGCGAGGACGCGGCCGTGGGGCAAGCCATCAGCCAGCAGTACGAGGCGATTAGCACGACCAAACCCGCCTTGGCCTTGGCTTTGGCGGATAGATTGGACAGTTTGTTGGGCTTGTTCGCCGTGGGCTTGGCTCCCAAGGGGTCGAATGACCCGTTTGCCTTGCGCCGGGCGGCCATTCACCTCATTGAGAATTTACTGGCCAACGAACAGTCGTTTGATTTGCGGCTGGCGTTGCGCCACACGGCCGCCCATCTGCCCATAGCGGCCGATGTGGATGTGCAAAAAGCGGTCTTGGGCTTTATCGCCGATAGATTGCAGGTGATTTTGCAGGAGAAGGGCTTAAGCGCAACGACGGTGCGGGCGGTGTTGGCCGAGCAGGCGCACAATCCGTTTGGGGCGAGTGGGGCGACGGCCGTGCTGGCCGAGGCGCAAACCCGCCCCGATTGGGAGCAACTGCTGGATGCGTATGCCCGCTGTGTGCGCATCACCCGCACCCAAGCGACGCAGTACGCGTTGCGCCCCGAGGCGTTTGGGTTGGCGGCCGAGCAGGGGTTGTTGGCGGCGTATCAGCAGGCGGAAAGACGCAGAAGCGGCGAACCCGACGATGGGGACGTTTATCGCGAATTTGGCGTTGGTTGCGCCAGCCATCACGGCCTTTTTTGAGGGGGTGCTGGTGATGGATGAGGATGCGGCCGTGCGGGAGAATCGGTTGGCGTTGTTGCAGGGGGTGGCGGGACTGGCGAAGGGGGTGGCGGATTTGGCGCAGTTGGAGGGGTTTTAGGGACGGCCGACTTAAATTGCAATTTGGGCATGGTTCAGTATTGAACCATGCCTTTTTTTTCACATGGAGGTTCAAGAAGATGCGTAAGATGATATGGATTTTGGCTGTTTTGCTGTTGAGTGTGGTGGCTTGTGGAGGTGAGGAGGAGGATCCCAATCGGCCGTTGACAACGGAGGATTTTGCAACAGTGTGTGCGGGGCAAGCGCAACCACGAGCGGCCGCCTATACCCCCGAAACAGCACCCAACCAAATCATGCTCCTCAGCGATAGCACGATTGGCGACCAGTATGACTATTACAACATTCGTTTTACGAGCGAATTGCCCGAAGAGTGGTTCCCCCAAATTGTGGATGGCACCTTTGATTTCAACCCTGCTGAACTCGTAACCTGCATCCACCGCACGGCAACTGAATTAGCCGATACGTGTGAATATGAAGACAACTATATTTTAGAAGTATTCAATTCGACCTATGAGGTCACTGTGTATGCGGCGCAAACGGGCGAGAATTTGGTCCGCGAAACGGTGGAGGCGAGCGGCGAGTGCCCCAGTATGTTTATGTTTGATGAGGGGATAACGGAAGATGTCTATTATGCGGACATCAGTGAGAAGCAAATTGGGGCGATTATTGAGCGTTTTGCGCCGTAAAAGTAGGGGCAACCCTTGTGGTTGCCCAGCTTTTAGGGCAGGCCTTGTACCCCTTCGGGTATAAATGCCTGCTCCTACGCGGTCAAACGACTATTCTGAGGGGCTAAGGATTTTTTTGACACGAATTTCACGAATGACACGAATTTTCTCGAATCTATTTCGTGAAATTCGGGGAATTCGTGTCTTGTTAATCTTCCAAGCTCTCATTGGCGAGTGCCACTGAGCCACGGCCGTCCCAACGTCACCATCGCAATCCCATCGGCCGTGGCCCAGTGTCGCTCTATGGCGAACCCGTGCGCGGCATACAAGGCCAGTGCCGGGTGGTTCAACACCCCCGTCGAAACCGTTAGGCGTTGGGTGGGGCGCAGATGGATGATTTGTTGCAGGAGAGCCGAGGCCATGCCCCGCCGAAAATGGGCGGGGTGGACGACCAGCGAGTCAATATGGGCGTGGGTGGGGTCGAGGTCTTCTAGCTCCAACACGGCCGCCAATACCCCCGCCTCATAAATCCCCCAAAAAAGAACTTCGGCCGTGGCAATGTGGTGCGCGGTGCGCGACAAGGGAAAAAAGTCGGCCGCCCCCAGCAAATCCGCCTCCACCTGATAGGAAGCGAACATGAGTAAACGAATCTCCTCCGCGATGAATGGCTCATGATGGGCAAGAGGGTTAATCGGCCAAGTGGGCATTTTGGGGTAGTGAAAAGTGAAAAGTAAAAGTAAAAAGGGATGCTCACCCACCAGCTTTCACTTTTTACCTTTCACTTTTACTTTTTACTTCCAATGCCGCATGGGCAACCCCGCCACAGGGGATTGGAACTTGAGCAAGTGGGGCATGGCCAATGACCCCATCAACACTGTTTTGCGGTCGGGGCCGCAGAAGGTGACGCTGGTGGGGAATTGGATGCGTGGGCCGACGCAAGCGAACATATCTTCGGGGGCGAGGGCTTGGCTATCCACCTTGGCTTGGGCGTTGGCCAAAGCGGCCGTTACAGGGTCTTCAAACACTGTGTGGGTATGTTGCCCATCGGCCGTGATAATGACGAGGCCGTTGCGAAGCACCGTTGTGACCCACACATTGCCCTCTTCGTCAAAGGCAAAGCCATCCACATAACCCGCCTCACCCAGCCCATCGGGGCCAAAAAGCTCTTGGTCGCCCAAGTTGCCCTCGGCCGAGAGAACGGGATAGCGCACCATGCGCCCTTTCATCGTTTCGGCCACATACAGGTAGCTTTCGTCGGCGTTGAGGCGCACTTCGTTGGGGAAGTAGATGCCATCGGCGACGATGCGCGGGCCGTTTTCGTCCAGCAAAATGACATAGCCATCGGGGCGAGGAGCGGAGGCGGCCATGAACCAAATCGGTTCGCGGGTGGAGACAGAAATCCAGAGCCTGTCGCGGCTATCCACAAAGACAAAGTTGACAGCCCCGAGGGGTTGGCCGTTTAGCTCTTCTAAAATGACCTCGGCCGTGCCATCCCGCTCGACGCTGTAAATTTTGCCAGTGCCGATGTTGGCGTTGTAAAAACGGCCGTGGCTATCCATCGCCAGCCCATTTGGCTCGTGGCCAATCGCGCCGAGAAGCGTTTGCGTGCCGTCGGGGTCGCGGCGGGTCATTAGCCCGCGCTGGTCGCTAATCCATAAGGTGCCATCTGATTCGGCAAGGATGCTTTCAGGACGCGCCAAATCAGTGCCAAAAAATTCAATTTGGTCAAGGGAAAGGGAGAAGTTTTGGATGCTCATGGGATTTTGGATTGGGAATTTTGGAATAGGCTCCCCTCTCCTGCGGAGAGGGGGTTGGGGGAGAGGTGAGCCTTAGACGGCCGGGAGATTGGTGGCGTAGACTTCATCCATCGTCACGAGGATGTCGTCCATTTCTTGGACTTCGCTGGCGATGTCTTCTTGCAGGCGTTTGGCACGGCCGCTGTCTATCTCTTTCACCCCTGCCAGCGTGGATTGCAGGTAGATGGTTCCCATCGCCGTCAGTTTGTTATCCAACATCAGCTCCGCCCGTTGCATCGTCTCCTCAATCGCATTGAGCGTTTTGAGCTGGTATTGCAACCCTTCGATGTTTTTCTCGAGTTCGGCGCGAACGGCCGTGTTGGCCTCCCCCTTGAGCCGCCCCATCAACTCATTGAGCCGTGTTTGAGCGCGTTGGCGATTGCCCGCAAGGGTGGCATTGTCGTAGCGGTAACGGTCAATGCGTTGGGCAAGGCCATACACCTCTTCAATCCACTCATCCATACGGGTGAGAACTTGGCTTAACTCGCCGCCAATCATGCTTTCGGTGCCCCGCTCCTGAATGGTTTGGGCGATGCGGGTGTGGTAGTTGAGCGCTTCGTCTACTTTGGCTTGGAGTTTTTTGTCGCGGAGCCGTTCGGGGCGAAAATCATCGCGGAGCATTTCGGAGACAGCTTGGGCGGCCGTTTGCGGGTCGGTCAGACTGCTGTAGAAGAGTGCGCCACCCCCCAGTGCCCCGCCCACCAGCCAACCCCACCACGGAATAAAGGGAATCATATCAAACAGCCCATCAAAAACTGACAGGAGAAGGGTGATGGAAATAACGGCCGCGTTTTCCCAGCGGTACAGCGACTTCTCTAAAATGGCTCGTTTGGCCTTTTCTTCTATTTCTTCCCGCTTGCTCATAGGTTTGGGTGGGGGACTAGGGACTAGGGACTAGGGACTGGGGAGCTTTGCCTTGTTTGGTTTCTACCCGCAACAACTCTTCCTGAATTTTGGCTTGGGCTTCGGGGGTGGTGGCAATGTAGCTGGCTGATTGTAACACGTCTAGGCTTCGCTCGAAAAAGTTGAGTTCACTGTAGGCGCGGGCGAGGTGCAGAATGTAGAGGAGGCGCGTTGGCTCGAGGCCCGTGGCGCGGCGCCAGTTGAGTACGGCCGAGGCCCACATCCCTTTTTTGGCATAGCGCTCGCCTGCCATGAAGGCATCATGGGCGGTGGGGGCGGTCGCCACCGCGGCCGCCATCCGTAACTCATCCCGTGCAAAATCGGGGGCGACGAGAAAAATGCCGTAGAACAAGCCAAGGGCAATATCGACCAATTGCAAGGTGCGCACCGCCCTATTGATGAAGGAAACAGTGCCTTCGGCTAAGCCAAAGAGAGGCGTGTTGCGCGTCGTGCCCGCTAAAAATTCGGTCACGACTTGGTCAATGAGGGGCGCGGCCACGAGCATCGTCCCCGCAATCAGGAGCATCGTGATGGAGCCAATATAGGCCCAAAAGTGGCGGCGAATGATGAACAGAGTGAAGATGAAGCTGAAGGGGATGAGGAGGCCGTGCTGAATCAGCGTAATCAGTGGCTCGCCCATGAGCACATCAAAAATGAGTTGCAAGAGGGCGAGTTGGCCAAGGCCGAGGACAAAAACCCAGTAGAGGTGAAGATTCGTGCTGGGCTTTTCGTAGCGGTAGAAGCGCAGGGTGAGGTTACGGCCGCAATGGGGGCACTTTTTATGCTCGGGGTCTAACTCAGCCGCACAATAGGGGCAGAGGTCAAGCTGTTCGGCGCGTGCCCACACATCGTCGAAGCTCGATTGGGCGGCGTAGGGGACGATGGACGGGCGGGCTGTCCAGCCCACGGCCGTGTTTGGCTCATCCCCCTTGGCCACGGGCTTTGGGGGGAGTTTGGCCAGCGAACGGCGGGCAGTTTCGTTGGCGGGGTTGAGGGCAAGGGCTTGCTCGAGGCAGTGGCGGCGTTCTTCGGCCGTTTCCACCGCCCCGCTCAGCCACAACCACGCTTTTTCGTGGGTGGGTTCGGCCGCGACCACCTCGCGCAGAAGGTCAGCGGCCGTGTGCCTATCCCCCCCGCAACGCCTGTACGCCAGCCTCGAATTGCTCGTTCATGGAAAGCTGTGAGCTGTAAGCCGTAAGCCGTAAACTCACGCATTGAGCTTACGGCTTATAGCTTACAGCTTATGGCTAAATCTCGCTGGTGGCGCTGTCGCTGTCGCTCTCTTCGCCCAAATCGTAGCTGGGAACAGCCGATTCTAGGCCGAGGCGGCGTTTGCGTTCCTCGAGTTGCATATCGAGTTCGGCCGTGCCCAATGCCTCATCCATCTGCGAATCGAGACGGCTGGCATACATTTCGCTGTGCGCGGAGGCCTTATCAAGCCGCGCCCGAATAGATTCGCCAATGCGGGCAATATCGGCATCGCCTGCTCCTGTCAAATCGTCCAAACTCTTAATCGCCTTGACTGTCTTTTCCTTGGATTTGGCCAATTGCAAGAGGGCTTCCATTTCTCGTTGCTCTTGGCGGATGGTTTGGAGTTTGGCTTGGAGTTTGAGGCGGGCGTTGAGCAGGGAATCGTATTCCCGCTTTTGGCGCACCCATTGCTCATGGTATTGCTCTTGCAAGGTGCGGGCAGTATTGAGTTCGGCTTGGGCGGCGCGGGCTAAATCGGGCTTGCCTTGCATCAGGAAGGTGTCAATGTTGCGGTCGAATTGATCCGCCTTCTTTTTGTATTCCAGATACTTGCGCTCCATGCTTTTGACTTCGCCACCAATGGTCGCGGCCGCATCTTCCAGTTCGCGCAGGTTTTGCTCGGCATCACGGGTGTATTGTTTAAGCACCGCAATGGAGTTGTTTTGCAAAGCGCGGTCGAGCATGTCGTGCATGTTGGCCGAGATAAGGGTCTGGGCTTTTTCCAAAATAGAGGCCATGTTGAATTTCTCCTTGTGAGTGGTTGTGAGTGGGTCTTGGAACCGTTGGGTTAGGTGGAAAATGGGTTCTCTGAGGTTTGGTGTGGTAGGGGCGCAACCTTGTGGTCGCCCTCCATTAAGGGCAGGCACAAGGCCAACCCTTACACAACCACACAAACCATCAAAGAACCAAAAATGAGAGGGTTACAGAGTGATTAATGTCTTTAGTTTTTCACCATCGGTTTTGTTACAAGTTACAGGTGGCAAGTGATTTGTAACCTGTAACCCAGTTCATGGCGAAAAATCCAGAACACGAACTAAGTTGTAACTCCAAAAATTAATTAAACAAGCGGGTATTTGTAGCTTGGTAGAGAGGCCAATAGAGGATAATGCCCACATTATCGGCCGTATTATCTAGCTCTACCCGGCCGCCGTGCAAGTGCATCACCCCATGCACAATGCACAGGGCGGAGCCGTAGCTGGCATGGTCAATAATTTGCTCCTCGTTGGCCCAAAAGAGGCGTTGGATATGCTCGGACAGGTCGGGAGCAAACGGCCGTCCATCGCGCCGCATCTCAATTTCCACATCGCGGCCATTTTCGCGCACGGCCAAAGTCAGGGTACGGCCGTCGTGAGCGACGCAAGATTGGCAACCCACCTCCACCAGCCGCCGCAAAGCATACAACGCCACCTCTTGGTCGAGCAAAACCTCTGGGTGCATCCCCGCTTGTTGCCAGACAAGTTGCACCCCCGTCGGCCAACCATCCGCTTCCACCAAATGGACTGCTTGCGCCAACACATCGAGCAAATTGGTGTGCATGGCCGCTCGCACATCAAACGCATTTTGCGCCTCGCCCGTTTTGAGTTCGGCCAGCAAAATAAAATTCTCCACCAAACCACTCAACTGCTGGCTCCCCATCTGAATGCCTTGGAGCGATTTTTTAAGGTCTGCCGCTGTTTGGGCCTGTTGCAATTCGCTGGCCAAACTGTTGGAATAATCCGCCACCGAATTAAGCGGAGTACGGAAATCGGTTTGCAACAGTTGCAAAATGCTCTGTTTGAGATCCTCAAAGCCCTGTTGGGCCAGCCCCAACAGCTCAAAGTAACGGTTGAGTTGAATCGTCACCAACTCGAGAAGCTCATCGCTGTCATAGGGCTTGGTAATATACTCTTCTACCCCACTTTGCCGCCCCTTGTGGACATCGGTGGCTTCCCCTTTGGCGGTTAAAAAAATGAACGGAATTTGCAACCAATCGGGGTGGCTTCGCACTTCGCTGAGGAACTCAAAGCCATCCATTTTGGGCATCATAATATCGGAAATGATGAGATTGGGGGGTTGGCGCATGACAGCTTCGACCCCCGCCAAGCCGTTCACGGCCGTGGAAACCTGCAACTCATACGGCCCATCGTAAAATTCCAGCAACGCTTGCAAGCCATCCAGCAGGTATTGGTCATCTTCCACCACCAGCACATGCGCCTTCGCTTTAAGAAGAGCGGGGGTGGTGGCGGCCGTGTCTATAGCCCCCGTATAAATGGGCAAATGCACTGTAAATTGGCTCCCCTGCCCCTCGGTGCTTCGCACATTGATATGGCCACCGTGGACATTGACCAATCCTTTGGCAATGGCCAGCCCTGCCCCAGACCCTTGTTGTTCCAAATGTTCTCGATTGTATTGGTAAAACAGGTCGAAAATCTGGTTCTGGACTGCTTCAGGGATGCCAATGCCGTTATCGGCCACATGAATTTGCAGGCGGCCGTTGGCCGAGTCTATCTCGGCCGAGAGCGTCACTTCTTTGGGAAAATCAAATTTATAGGCCAAAAATTTAACAGCATTGTCCAACAGTTGCTCAAACACAAGCCGCAATTGGTCGGTCACACCCACACGGGGGGCATGTTTTCCAGCCCCGTGTAGCGAAAGGTAATATGGGGGGAAGCGGCCGTGCGTTGCTCCACCACCCGCCGCACAATATCGGCCAGATTTTCAACAGGACGAGCCTCGGCCGCAAACTGCGCCGCCACCTCCCCCGTGCGAATCTCCATCACCAAAATAAGTGCTTCTATCAGCCGCGAAAGGCGCACACAACCCGACAAAATCCCCTTGAGGTACGCATCCAAATTCTCCATGTCCTCATACACCACCAAACTATCGGTTAACATCTCGTAGTAGGCAGTTACATAGGTCAGGGGGGTGCGGAATTCGTGGTTCAGCAACTGCAACATGCTCCGTTTAAAGCTGTGCAGGTGGGATTGCTGAGCCGCTTGCCGCTCAAACGAGCGGTTGAGTTGGGTAGCCACCAACTCAATAAGTTCGTTGCTATTAAACGGCTTGGTAATGTAAAGCTCCGCCCCGCTGAGACGGCCGCGCCGAATATCTTGTTTTTTGCCCTTGGCCGTTAAAAAAATAAAGGGCACATGCGCCCATTGGGTCGTGCCCCGCACCACTTGCAAAAACTCCAACCCATCCATGTGGGGCATCATAATATCGGAAATGATTAAATCGGGGATGACAGTGCGCATGATTTCCAGCCCCGCTTGGCCATCGGCGGCCGTCAACACCTGAATCTCATAGCCACAATCCGCTATCTCCAACAGGTCATGGATTCCCTCTTGCAACGATTCATCGTCTTCAACCAGCAAAATCGTAGCTGATGTGTGCATAATGCATTTCCAGATATTCTTACACGGCCGACTTTATCTTGGGCAACAATAGGATAGGGCGATTATAGCATAATTTGTGGGTTGAACTGGGGCTGGGGAAACGCAAACGGCCGTGGGGGATACCCACGGCCGTCCTGTTTTTGTTTGGTTGGCTCCCCCACATCACATCTTAGCGGGAGTAGTACTCAATCACTTGCGGGACTTCGCAAATAATCGGCACTTCGGAGCGGCGCGGCAGATAGAGATACTGCGCTACCATGCCCTTTTTGTCCGTTGTCACGTAATCGGGCGGAGCGGCACTGGCCAGCCATTGCTCAAACATGGCCATGTTTTGGCTCTTCGGCCGTACAGCCACCCGGTCGCCGGGGGAAAGTTGGTACGAAGCGATGTTAACCCGTTTGCCATTGATTAAGAAATGGCCGTGGGAAACAACTTGGCGAGCCGAGTAAATGGTGTTGGCAAACCCAGCCCGCAACACAAACGCATCCAAACGAGATTCGAGCAACTGGATGAGAATATCCGAGGTATTGCCTTCTTTGCGGACGGCCTTCTTGTAATAGTTGGTCATCTGCTTTTCGTGGATGTTGTATTGGGCGCGGAGACGTTGCTTCTCCAGCAATTGGCGTTCGTAGGCGGATTGACGGCCGCGACGAAACTGCTTGGCGGGGCCATGTTGGCCGGGGCCATAGGGGCGTTTCTCCATCACTTCGGCCGCTTTGGCGGTGATGGCAATGCCTAAACGACGAGAAAGTCTAACTTTGGGGCCTGTATATTTCATTCCTTAAATCCTTGTATTTCTCCAGATCTGGCTGTTAAACAGCCACACAACTCTGATTTGCTCGTTAATTCGGCCGTGGGCAGAGAAAGGAGCCGCCACATTGCCTCATCACCAGCATCTTCTAGCAGGCTCATTTGCCGCGAAACCTGCCTAGAAAGAAAGCGTGGGCACAAAAAAATACAACCCATCAAGGTTGTATTGCATCTCTGCGCGTTAATGTGCGAACCACGAATGAGGATTATAGCACGGCCGTGGCCAGTGTCCAAATGCCCAAAAAGGGCATCTTTCACGGCTGGCGGGGAGCCTCTTGACGAATTTAGAGTAGGAACAAGGGAGTTGGGAGGATTGTGACCTCCTGTCCCCCGCCCCAAATTATAAAAATGGCTAGAACCCTGCTCAAAAATGTTTTTTTGACAAACCCACTGCTATCGCTATAATTCCTAGTCGCTAATGCCTCCGTAGCTCAATGGCAGAGCAATGGACTCTTAATCCACAGGTTGCAGGTTCGAGTCCTGCCGGGGGCACACCCAATCAAAAAAGCCGCACCAGTTTGGTGCGGCTTTTTTGTTGCCTTACTCGACCAGCAACGGCCGCACGGCCGCCGTATCCCCACCCCCCACCAGCGGCAAACGCTCCTCCGTGGCAGGTGTGTAAACACCGACGAGGACAGAATAGGTAGCCGGTGGTGTGTCGGGCGGAATATAGATTTGGTGAACTTGGGCGATGACATCCCCCGTTTGCCAGCCCCACGATGGGGCATCCAAGCCATCCGCTTGCGCCAAAATGGAGCCATCGGGGCGCAAAATGTGGGTAAACAGACTGGCTTCGGTGGTAAATACGGGCGTAATGATGGGGCCAACACGGCTGGGGTCTAACACGCGCCACAGCGTCAGCAGTTCGGCCACACCACCGGGGGGGGTGCTTTCAGCCAGCCAAAATGAGTCTAGTAACTCGAGGCCATCGTTGAAATTGGCGCGGGGCACGGCCGTGCCCAACTCAGGCGGCGCAATTTGCCAGATGGTTAGCGTGGGGTCTAAATCGCTCGACCGAAGGGGGATGGTTTGCGCGGCCGTGGCCCATTCGCGCTGGAAGTAGCTGTGCAACGGGGCGGAGGCGGGCGCGACCAAGGTGGTGGCTTGGCCAAGGGGAAACACCAACCCGAGCCGCCCATCTACCCAGCGCAATGGCCGTGTCCGCTCATCCACCACCAATTGCCCAATAGATGGGTCGTGGGCGGGGCCGGGCCACACCGAGGAAAGCACGGCCGCTTGCCCCGCTGGCACACCCTCGTTCACCACCTGCACGGCCGCGATGATGCTGGTCTGGTAGGCGGCGCGGACTTCGGGCAAATTGCCCCACACCACGAAATAATCGTACCCGCTGGAAATGCCCACCCACCCGAGTGCCATCACCCCCACGGCTGGGGCGGCATAGCGGCCGAGCCGAGCCACCCCCCGCTGAACAGCGGCCAAGCCAACGGCCGCCACCAAATACAGCGCGGGCAAAGCGACGATGTTGCGCGTCGTGTTGGCCGTTGCCCCTGTGATGAGCGACGGGGCGAGGCCGATGAGGAGCCAGAGGAGCAAAAAGGGGTAAACGGGTTGTCGCCAGCGGGTGAGGCAGAGGCCAAAGCCGAGGAGGAAGGCCACGGCCGTGACCGCCTCTAACACAGGTCGGCCGGGGATGTTGTAGGCCAAGAAGGCATCGCCCGCGCCCGGCCAGAAGAGGGCCAACACCCCTTCGCGCACATGGCGCAGGAGCGGCTCGAAATTGCCCGCTTTTATCTCATCGAGCGTGCCCGAAAGCATCTCCACCCGTGTTTCTAGCTGGGGGTTTTGGGCAAGATGGATGAACAGCGGGGCGGACAGCAATCCGCCGAGGGCGAGGGAGAGGAGAAGGTGTAAGCTGGTCGCTGTTAGCCGTAAATTGGGGGCGAAGAGCCATCGGTAGAGGATGAGATAGAGGAGGAAGAGGGGAAAGAGTACCCATGCCACGCGGGCGGCAATATAGGTGTGCAACAGGAGGGCAATGACTACCCCCAAACCAATCACCACCCCCCACTCTTTGCGCCCTTCGCGCCTTTGCGCCTTTGCGTTAAAAACAGGTCTTAGCATTTGCCAAAACAGCCACACGGCCGCCATCATCAGCAGGGGGATGAGGCTGGAGCGCAACAGTTGCCGCCCAATGGCCAACGACCAAAAGGAGACGGCCGTTAACCCCGCCCCCAGCAGTGCCTCATCCCGCCCCAGCCACTTTTTAGCCCAGCCGTAGCTCAGGGCGATGGCCAGCACGGCCGCCAAACCGCTGACATAACGCAGGGCGAAGATGGAACGGCCGAACAAAGCCATGGCTCCCGCCAGCAGATAGCCGTAGAGGGGTTCGCGGCCGTAGCCAACGGGGAAGTAGTAAAGCCAGCGGCCGTCCAACACGCTCAACGCCTCCCAGCCGTGGTTCGCCTCGTCGTGGGTCAGCCCCGGCGGCACATCGCCCAAGCCATACACGCGCAAAGCGAAAGCGAGGAGGAGTAGGAGGAGGGGGGTGTATGGGACTTGGCGGGGCATGGGGATGGGGGGCGGAGGGGCAGAGGAGCGGAGGGGCAGGGGAGACAGACGCTAACCACTAACCACTGCTCCCTAACCACTTGCAACGAGCCGCTCCAACTCTTCCGCCACATCAAATAGATTCGCCTCGGCGCCGGGGGCGCAGGCGAGCATGAGCGACGGGGGCAACCCTGTGTCGGGGTCGGCATAGTCCCATGCGGGCAGGGCGATGGCGGGGAGGTTGAGGTAATTGGGCAGGGTGATAGGGGTAAGCGCTTTGTTGACCCCCGGACGCAGGGATTGTTTGTTCATTTGGCCGTGGGGCGGGGCCAAAAAGCCAATAGTAGGCAGGAGAAGTACCCCATCTTCCCCGAGCAAGGTGTGGTAATGTGCCCGCGCCGCCTTGTATTGGGCGATGATGCGCTCGGTTTGGCCCGCGCGGCGCGGCCGTACCAGCGGGGCGACGGCCAGCAATTGGTATAGCCCTTTGTAGATGGTAGGCTGGCCGCGCCATTGGCGAAACACCTCGGAGAGCAGGGAGAAGGGTTCGCCCTCGGCCGTGGTTAGCTCGGCGCGGAGGAGCGGTTCGAGTTCGGCCGCCAGCAGGGGAGCGATGTTGTTGTACAGTTGGGGAATATCGGGGAAGGGGTGTCGCTCAATCTGCAAGCCTGCGTTTTTGAGCGCAGTTTCGGCCACAGTTAGGGCGGTGGTGATGCTGGGGTGGCGCACGTCCAGAGCCATTTCGGGGATGATAAGGCGCAACCCAGTGGGGGTGCGGAACGGCCGAATCGCCTCCTTGGCAATCACGTTGTACACCAGCCGCGCATCCCGCACCGTCCGCGTGAGCGTGCCCAAAGCCAACCAGCTATCCATAAAGCCGTTGAGCTTGGGCCATGTCCCCATTTTATCCACCGCTTCGGCCGAGGGTTTGAAACCAACGATGCCGCAAAAAGCGGCAGGGATGCGGATGGAGCCGAGAATGTCTGACCCCACCCCGAAAACGGTTGAACCCGAGGCCACCAATGCCCCTTCGCCCCCAGAGGAGCCGCCCGCGACAAGGGCGGGATTGTAGGGGTTGTTAGTACGGCCGTAGCGCAAATTATCCGTCTCACCCGCCATCGCCAATTCGGGCACATTGCTCCGCGCCAGCACGATGGCTCCTGCCGCCCGCAAGCGGCGCACAATTTCAGCATCTTGGTGGTGCGCCTCGGCCGCTTTCCGCACCGAACCCGCCGTGACGCTGTGCCCCGCCAGCCCAAAGGTCTCTTTGACGCTGATGGGCAAACCTGAGAGGGGGCCGGGGCGGGGGGCGGCGGCTTCGGCCGTGGCTTGTTCGGCGAAAATCTGGGTGGCGGCGTTGAGGGTGGGTTGGCTTTCGTGCAAGCGGCCGAGGTGTTCGGCCACGATTTGGGCGGCCGTGCGTTCGGCCGTGGCCATTTGGCGGAGGAGTTCGGTTGCGTCAAGCATGGGAATTGTGAATGGTGAAGTGTTAATTGTTACTGGTCGTTTGTCCCTTGCCCCTTGTCATTTGATTGCATTCTTTTGGTTGGTGTAGGGGTGATGGGTCAGCGACGGCTCAGGTATACTTTGGGCATGGATCCCTTGCTTTGGTTTGGCCTTGCGACTCTCGCAATGGCGTTGGTGCTTTACTTCGTCTTTTTGCCCCATTGGGAAGGGCCAAACACGGCCGACCAACTCCCCAACACCCAACAATGGCTGGTGCAATGCCCCCACTGCGGCCGTTGGCAACGGCTCACCCCCTTCAGCCGCGAAGGGCGGCGGCATTGGTACAAATGCGGCGCGTGCCAACGCAAATGGGAGGAAGATAGAGGGTAGAGATAGAGATAGAGGGAAACTTAGTTGGGTAGCCTATTGTGTTTCCTCTATCTCTATCTCTCATCTCTATCTTTTTACTGCTCGGCCGCGATAGAGTTGTAGACCCGCCCAATCGAGGCGGGATCGGCCGTGAACAAGCGGCCACCTGTGACATTGGCAATGCGTTGAAGCACGGCCGTGTCTGCCTCGCCACCAAAGGCAATCGGGAAAATTTTCACCCCGTCCGCCTCGGCGTTGGTGGGCAAACAGGTGGCGAACATCTGCCCTTCCGTCGGCCGTCCAATCGTATCTTCCCCATCCGAAAGCAGAACAATCCCATACAATCGCGATTCCCCAGCCGCCACATCTTCCGCCTGCAAATCAGCCATCAGAGCCGTGGCTTGGCAAACCGATTCGTACAAAGCGGTGTTGCCCTCCGCTATCAGGGTGCGGATGAGCGGTTGGAGCGATTCTTTCACCTCACCGACCCGGTTCGGCTCCGAAAGCGTCAGCGTGTTATTGCTAAAGGTCAGTACCGCCACCTCATCATTGGGGCTGAGATTGTCCAGAAAATCCACGGTGGCTGTTGTGGCGGTGCTAATGCGCTCGCCGCGCATACTGCCCGAGGTATCCAGCACCAAAACAATGGTGGCCTTGCGCTTGGTCAGCAAAAAGAGGTCAATGACAGCCTCGGAAACTGCCTCATCGGGGCTGGGCAGGGCGGGGATGGTGGCGGGGCTGGCGGTGGGGATGGTGCCATTTTCCAAGGTGAGTGGGGCGCGGAGGGCGACATTGCTATCGAGCGGCCGTAGATAATTGTCAATGGCCAACTCTTGTTGTTCCCGCGCCAACAGGTAATCCAAGAAGATTTGGCCACCTTCGGCTTGCTCGGCCGTCACCCATTCCGCTCTATCCAAAATGCAATAGGGATGGTCGGCCCAAATGGTGCCGCCCGAGGGGAAGATGAAGACGAGGCCACCCAAGGCCAATTCGTTGCCGCGTTCAATGTTAAAGCGCACCACGTCTGCTTCGGGCACGGCCGCCGCGTGCAAATAGCTCGGCCCTTGCCGCGCCATTAAATCGAGCAAGGCGGGGGCTTGCAGGCCATATTTGGCGGTCACATTTTGCAGGGCACGCATGTCCGCTTCCGCCTCATACACTTGGGCAGGGGTGATGGCTTGCCCGCCCGTATCCACCACACCATACACAAAACTGGTCATGGAGAGCAGACCCGAGTTGGCGTAGGCGGGGTGGGTGTGCCCAAAACGGAACTCGCCCCATTGCGGGCTGGCGCCGGGGATGCTGTTCCAGCCGTCGGGGTCGTTGGCCAAATCTACCAACATTTCCCAGCTAATGGGTGCGTCGGGCCAGCCCAATGCTTCGGCCATCGGCCGCCACATGGCAAAGCCAAGGGGGGCGTAAATGGTAGGGGTACAAGCGGCCGAGTTCAGGTCTTGGTTGCTGTTTGTTTGGGTGCGCCACTGGCTATTCAGTTGGTCCGCCCACGAGGGGTCGCCGGGTGACCACGCCACAGGTTGCAGGGTTCCCGCCAAAATGGCCTCCATCGAGGCTCCCGAAGTGACGTGGCTGACGCTGACGACGATGGGACGGCCGTCGGCCGTGGTTTGCCCCGAGGCGTTAAATTTCTCCACCACTGCATTCAACCACCCCTCTTTGGTGTTGGAAGAAGCGACTGTCACCACCACCGCATCCTCCGAGACGTTTTCGGGCACTTCAAAGCCCCCCACAGGGGTTGCCTCGGCCGTGGAATCGCCCAACTGGTTGCTAATCAGGCTAAAGCCGACGGCCGCACACACAATAAGAACGGTAACACCAATAATCGCCGCAAAAGTAATTTGAGTTCTGTTCATAGCATTTCTCACTGGTTGGACTGACAATAACGGGATTAACCATAACCGCGCTTGAGACTAAACGCATCGCCTACTATACGTGTGATTTCTGCTTCCTATTCATCAAGATCGAGTGTGGCCAAAAGCAAGCGATTGGCAGAGAGGGGAGCGGTTGTTTGCAAATTTAGCCGCTCAAACGTGGGATAAGTATACCAACCCAAGGCCAACGTATACGAACCCGCAGGCAAATCGGGGGGCAACGCCATAGCGTATTGGTCGTGGAGCCATACCCCACTTTCCCACTGGCTCGTTGGCCAACAGGGTTGGATATCCAGTTGGGCAAGGGGCGGGGAATCTTCTGCCCCAGTGGGGTAGAGGTGCAGGAAGAGGGTGTGGTCGGCCGTGGGCACGGCCAAGGCCTCCCACCACAAATCTATCAGCAGGCTGGTAGGTTGGGGGGCAATGTGTGTGCCGCGCAGGTGCAGGCTGTTGGCAAAGGTGGCCTCGAGCGGGGTGGCTACGCCCTGCGGCCATTCCCCTTGCGGCACTGTCAGGGCGGTGTAGATGATGTCGCCCGTGGGAGAGTGGCGCACCTCGCCCGTGACGGCCGTTTGAGGCCAATGTTGGCGCACCCAAAGCGCCATCTCCTTTTCCACCAAGTTGTTGATGAGATAGGTGGTGGGTTGGGATTGGGCGGCGGGATAGTAAAAACAGGGGGCGGGGGGATGGGTGCGCACGGCCGAATCCGCCAAGAGCAAGGCGAGGGTTGGGTTGCTTAAGTCAATCGCATCGGGCACAAGGAACACCGTTTCGGTTTCGCTTTTGGCCAAGGCCATTTGCCCCGCTTGCCACACCCCCACTTGGAAATCATCATAAAGTTGGGGCACGGCCGCCCAACGGCCGAAATAGTCGTATAACGTGCTGGCCGTGCTAAAGGCCAAGCCACCCACCAGAACGGCCGTGGCCACACCCTGCCCATAGCGCTCCAACCAGCGCCACAACCCAATGGCTCCCACAGCGGCAACGGCCGCCAAGGCTGGCACGGCCACAAAGATGCGGGTATAGGTGGCGGGGTTATCGGTTAGAATGGCAGGGAGCAGACCCATCCCCACCCATGAAAAAAGCAAAATCGTGCGGGTAGAGCGCGGCCGTTGCACAAGCAGGGCAACCCCCAGCAAGAAGAGCAGGGCTAGAAACCAATCAAAGACAGGACGGCCGGGCAGGTTGTGCCGCGCCAGTTCATCCCCCCAGCCGGGCAGAAACAGCCCCGCCAAGGCACGGCCGAGGTTGCCCAGCAACGCCAAGGGTATGGAGGTCGCCCCTGCCCCGAGTGTGTTAGAGGCGGTTACGCTGGCGCGGAGGGTGAATTGGCTCCAGTTGAGCCAGAAATAGCGCAGGAGGGGGGCGGCCGTTAAAACGGCCGCGCTGACGATGAGGGCAAAGTGCCCCACGGCCGTGCGCCACGGCCGGCGGGGCACAACGGCCGCCCAATGCCACCCATAAGCGACGGCGACGGCAATGGGAATGAATCGCCCTGAACCAAAACTATAGAGCGAAAGTCCACACATAAAACCCACCAACAGGAGGGTACGGGTGGGTTGGGTGGGGTTTTGGAAGTAGCGGCCGAGGAAGGCAAAGGTGAGAAGCGCAAACGAAACGGGCAGAGAGGACTCGTAGCCCAAGCGACTGAAATGGAAAAAGGGGTAAGTGATGCCGAGGATGAAGGCGGTCAGCAAGGCAATTTGCGTTGCGCCTTGTTCCTCGGCCGCGAGTTGCCGATACGCCCAGACCGCGAGGGCGATGGTGAGGGTGGAGACGGCCGCCAGCGCATAGCGAATGGTGAGCGGGTCTTGGCTGATTTGCTGGGCGGCACGGGTGAGGTAGACCACGGCCGGGTGCATCCCCCCAAAGTTGGCCGCAAAATAGACGGGGGTCTCGTTCCCACGGGCGACGACACTGACCCATGCTTCATCAAACCACAGGCCGGGGGGGAGTTGGCCAAGGTATATAAAGCGGGTAACGGCCGTGAAAAGAACCAGCAGGGCGACGTAGAGAACGTATTGAGCTGGGGTTCTTCGGTTTAGCAAGGCTAACTTCTCTACCACAAAGGTCATCACAGGGTAGCTATTTTTCACTCCCCAACCGCGCCCCATATTGCACTTCGTAATAGCTTTGGAACTCCCCTTCCTTTATTTTGCGCCACCACCATTCATTGTCGGCATACCAGCGCACCGTGCTGGCAATCGCCTCTTCGGGGCTAATTTCTGGCTCCCAACCAAGGGCACGGATTTTGTCAAAGTTTAAGCTGTAGCGGCGGTCGTGGCCGGGGCGGTCGGTGACATGGCGAATGAGCGAGCGGGGTTTGCCGAGGGTGTCGAGCAAAATTTCAATCATGCGCATGTTTTCCACTTCGATGCCAGTGCCCATGTTGTAAATTTCGCCAATCGCGCCTTTGTGCAACACCAAATCAATGGCGCGGCAATGATCCAACACATGCTGGTATTCCCGTTGCTGACGGCCGTCGCCATACACGGGCAAGGGCTTGTCTTCCAACGCATTCGTCGTAAACAGCGGAATGACCTTTTCGAGGTATTGATAGGGGCCGATGTTGTTGGAGCAACGGCTAATTGTCGTCGGCAAGCCATAGGTGACATGGTATGCCTGTACCATGAGGTCGGCACTCGCTTTGCTGGCGGCATAGGGGCTACGTGGCCGTAACGGGTCATCTTCCACCGAAGATTGCCCCTCGGGAATATCCCCATAGACCTCATCGGTGGAAATTTGGTGATACCGTTCCAGCCCATATTGCTTGGCCGCTTCCAGCAAGACATAGGTTCCATAAACGCCCGTCTTCACAAACGCTTCGGGGTCTAAAATGGAGCGGTCTACGTGGGTTTCGGCCGCAAAATTGACAATCGTGTCAATCTTGTATTGCTCAATAACCTTGTTGACCCGGGGTGAATCGCAAATGTCCCCTTTCTCAAAGTGATAATTGGGTTCATCTGAAATTTCGAGTAAGTTGTCCATATTGCCCGCATAGGTCAACTTGTCGTAGACAATAATGTTGTACGCGGGGTATTTCTGCACCATGTAAATGGCAAAATTCGCGCCGATAAAGCCAGCGCCGCCTGTGACCAATATATTTTTCATTCTAAAACCATTGGGGGAAATAGCTGATTAAACCTTTGAGGTTTTGAGGCCTCACAGGTTTTCATTTTAGCCCACCCCCTTTCTTTCAGCCAATGGATACAGGTTTTTTCAAAACGTAGGCTTGAACTTGCCAAAAGGGATGAACCGCAGAGAACAAGGAGGGCGCAGAGAGGAGCAAGTCTCCGCGTTCTCCGCGCCATCTGCGGTTCATTCACTCTGTTCGCCTCGTATTAGGGGATTTGTGGAAAACCCTGCGGTTACATATCTCTCTCTAATTTGACATCACCCGCGCCCTATGCCATAATCTGCCCATCATTCATTTATTGGCAGTGTAAACTGTACCGCTATCTTTTCCAAAAGGAGGTGGTGTTGATGGACTGTAGTAGTCAGACCCCATTCGCCGTAGCACTGCCTCCGCTCAACGCGAAGTAAGTGCTACGGCCGAGACGAGGCTCCACTGGCAACGGTGGAGCCTTTTCTTTGTTTAGGGTGGGGGGGGGAAGAGCCATAAGCTATAAGCCGTAAGCAAATACCTCCTCCATTCACAATTAATCATTCCCAATTCCCAATTCACAATTCCCAATGGCTTTCACCCTCCTTCAGCCCGCCCAATTGCGCCGGGTGTGTGACCCCCACCAATTTAATTTTGAGAGCACGGCCGACCTTGAGGCACAAGAGACCATCATTGGTCAGCCAAGGGGGGTACGCGCCATTGAATTTGGCATTGGCATCCAAAGCCCCGGCTACAATATTTATGTGCTGGGCGATTCGGACACGGGGCGCACCGCCACCTTAGAGCGATTCTTGCTGGCTCGTGCCGCCCACCAACCTGTCCCCCCCGATTGGGTCTACGTCCACAACTTCACCATCTCCCATCAACCCCGTGCCCTGTCATTGCCTGCGGGGCAGGGGGGGCAATTCAAGGGGGATATGCAAAGCCTCATCGAATCGCTCAAAAAAGATTTGTCTGAGGCATTTGATACGGACGCTTATCGAGAAGCATCCGAAAATATCCGTGCCCATTACAAGGGGGAGCGCAACACCTTGCTGGAAGATTTGCGCCAACGGGCCATTAAAGATGAGATGACGGTGGTGGATACTCCTTCGGGTTGGGTAGTTGTGCCCATGTCAGAAGGCAAGGCGATGAGTGCGGACGTGTACCAACAGTTGCCCGTCGAAGAGCACCAAATGTTAGAGCGCAAGCGGCAACGCTGGGGGGAGGAATTAGATGAGCTTTTGCGCAAAATGCGCGAGTTGGATGAGAAGGCGCAGGAGCAGACCGATACGTTGGACAAAGAGGTGGCCGCCTCGAGTATCAAACATTATTTCGACCATCTGCGTGAGAAATACGCCGCCCAAGAGGCGATATGGCCTTATTTGGAAGGGGTGTATAAAGATGTGTTGGATAATTTGGATGACTTTGCGCCACCCGAAGGGGAGGAGAAAGATAATGAGACAGATTTGCGCCGCTATGAGGTGAATTTGCTGGTGGACAACGGCCGCCGGGACGACAAACACCCCAGCGCCCCTGTCGTGGTCGAGTTAAACCCCCGCTACACGAATTTACTCGGCCGTATCGAGTACGAAATGCAGTTTGGGGCGACTTCGACCCACTTCACCAACATCAAGGCAGGCAGTTTGCACCGCGCCAATGGGGGGTATCTCATCCTCAATGTGCGCGATATTTTGGCCGAGCGAGACACATGGGAAGCGCTCAAACGCGCCATTCGGGGGCGGGAAATCAAAGTCCAGCCACCTGATAGAGCGGATGGCAACCAAGTGTTGGCCAAATCGCTCGACCCCGAGCCGATTCCGTTGCAGGTTAAAATTATTTTGCTGGGCAACGCCGACTATTACTATACCTTGTATAACCGCGAGGAAGATTTTAGCCAACTGTTCAAGGTGAAGGCTGAATTCGACATGGTGATGCCGCGCACGGCCGAGAACGAATTGGCTTATGCCACCTTTGTGGCCAGCCGATGCCAAGAAGAGCAGTTACGCCATTTTGAGCCAACGGCCGTGGCCCAGCTTGTTGAGTTTGGCTCCCGCCTGAGTGGCTACCAGAATAAACTGAGCACGCGCATGGAAATTGTGGCCGATGTGGTGCGCGAGGCAAGTTATTGGGCAGGGCACAACGGCCGCGAACGAGTCACGGCCGCTGATGTCCAAATCGCCCTCGACGAGCGGCGCACCCGCTCGAATTTGGATGAAGCGTATGTGATGGAACACATCACCGATGGGAGTTTGGCCATTCGGGTGCGGGGCACGGCGGTGGGGCAAGCCAACGGCTTGTCCATCATTGATTTGGGCGATTACACCTATGGCCAACCGGGGCGCATTTCGGCTCGCACCTTTCGCGGGGAGCAGGGCATTATCAACATTGACCGCGAGGTGGAACTGACTGGCCCCATTCACCACAAGGGGTTGTTGGCCTTGGTGGGCTTCTTGGGGGGCAATTACGCCCAAGAACAGGCCTTGACCGTGGCGGCCAGCATCACTTTTGAGCAAAATTATGGGTTGATAGAGGGGGATAGCGCTTCCACGGCCGAACTGTGCGCTTTGCTCTCCAGCTTGGCCAATCTCCCGCTCAAGCAAAGCATTGCCGTGACAGGGGCGGTGAACCAACACGGGGATATTTTGCCCATCGGGGGTGTCACCGAAAAAATTGAGGGCTTCTTCCACGTTTGCCAAATCGAGGGGCTGACGGGCGAGCAAGGAGTGGTCATTCCCCACACCAATATCGCTCATTTGATGTTGGAACAGGAGGTGGTTATGGCCGTGCAAGCAGGGCAGTTCCACATTTGGGCCGTTCGCAAGCTGGATGAAGCAATTGAAGTGCTTTCGGGTGTGCCCGCTGGCGAACGCGACGCCGATGGCATCTACCCCGAGGGAGCTTCCACGCGGCCGTGCAAGAGGGGCTAAAACGGCTGGGCAAGCAGGATGAGGATGAAGAGGAAGGGGAGGAAGTGGATAGTGAAGGTGAGTAGTAAATAGTGTTGAGCCAGCTACTTGCTCACTAACCACTAACCACTAATCACTAATTCCTGCTTGCGCCGCTTATCCGACACCACCTTGGTGAAGGCCGCGCCGAGGAAGAAGATTTGCCCTGAAAAGTAGACCCAGATAAGCAAAACGGCCAGTGAACCAGCCGCGCCATAAGCCGAGGTGGAGGAAGTACGGCCGAAGTACAGCCCGATGAGGTATTTGCTGAGGGTGATGAGCACGGCCGTGAGCACCCCGCCTCCCCACACATCCCGCCACCGCACCCGCGCCTCGGGCAATACCTTGAACAAAAAGGCAAAAATCACGCTCAGGAGGATCCCGGAGAGGAGCAAATCGAGCCAGTGAAGCAAATCAAACGAGGGATGGAGTTGGTCGGCCACAAATTGGCTAATCACCGATAGGACAGTGCTAACCAAAATCAGAGCCACCAAAAGCAAGCCCACACTCAGCACCAACCCCACAGCATACAATCGCCGCTTAATAAATTTCCATAGCCCCGCTTCCTCAAGGTGAGGTACACCCCAAATCGTATTCATCGCCTCTTGCAACTGGTCAAAGACGTTGCTGGCTCCAAAGAGCAAAATCAGCAAACTCAGGAGACTGGCCAGAAAACCAGTCTCGGGGCGACTGCTGTTGAGCAAGATGTTTTCCACGGCTTCGGCAACTTGGTAGCCGCCCACTTGGCGAATCTGATTCATTAATTCGCTTTGCGCGGCCGTGGCCCCATACGCCAAGCCCGCCACCGTCACCGCAATGAGCAACAGCGGGGAAAGCGACAGCACCGTGTAATAAGCCAACGCGGCCGACATCCGATTGGCACGGCTCCTATTCCACAATTTGCCCGTCTGGCGGAGGAGAGAAATGATTTCCATAGGGTGATTCTGCGTTATTCGTTATTGGTTACTCGTTATTCGTCCCTTGTCCCCTGTCCCTCGTCATTTGTCCTATTCATACAACGCAATCCCCTCTAATTCTTGGGTGCGTTTGGCCACAAATTCGGTGAGGGATTCGCGCAGAGCAGGATCGAGTGGGGGAGGTTCGTACTGGGCGAGCATCGTTTTCCACAATTTGTGCGCGCGCTGGGGGGCATCTTCTCTGCCTGCTTGCGCCCAACTGTCGTAATTTTGGCGGTTAGCCACCGAGCTTTGGTAAAAAGCTGTGGCGTAATGGGCTTGGGTGTGGTCTGTGCCAAAATGATGGCCACCGGGGCCAACGGCCGCGATACTCCCCAACGCCAAGGTATCCTCGTTCACCGCAAACCCCTCCAAAAAATGGGCGAACATGGCCAAATTTTCCACATCAATAACAAATTTTTCCAGCGAAACAGTCAGGCCGCCCTCTAGCCAGCCTGCGGCGTGCATAATCAGATTGGCGTGGCTCATCACCACAGGCCACAGGTTCCACATCGTTTCATAGGCGGATTGGGCATCGGCCGATTGGGCATTGGTCAGGCTCCCGCTGGCACGGTAGGGCAGGTGGTAATAGCGAGCCAATTGCGCCCCCGCGCTAATCGCCCATGCCCCTTCGGGCGTGCCAAACGCGGGCGCACCGCTCCGCATGTCCACATTGGTGGTAAAGCCGCCATAAACCACAGGCGCACCCCGCCGCACCAATTGGGTGAGCGCCACGCCCGCCAATGCTTCGGCGTTTTGCTGGGCGAGTGCGGCCGCCATTGTTACTGGACTCATCGCCCCAGCCAAAATGAAGGGGGTAATAAAGGTCACTTGCCCTGCGCGGGCGTAGCTGATGAGGCCGCCCAACATGCGCTCGTCATAGCGCAGGGGGCTGTTCACGTTGATGACATCGCCAATCACGGGGTCGGCTGGGAGTTCGCCGCCAAAGACGAGGCGCATCATGGCCAGCGCATCTTCGGGGATGATTCGGCCGTGGGCCGACTCCATGACCACCTTATCCGACAACGTCAGACCCGCCATCAGTCGGTGCAAATGGCGCACATTGACAGGCACATCTTGCGGGGTGACTTGCTCCCATGTGGCGTAGTGCAACACGGGGCACATCTGGCACAGCCGCACAAGGTCTTCGTAGTCGGCCATCGTTCCTTGCCGACGGCCGCGCTCTATATCAGTGACATAGACCATGCCCCCCGGCGGGCCAAAAGTTAGGTGATTGCCGCCCAACACAACGTTGTGGGCAGGGTTCCGCGCCGCCCATGTGAATTGGGTGGGGGCATGGGCGATGGTTTCCATCAACAGGCCACGGTCAATTCGCACCCGCTGGGTGGTGTGGTTCACATCAGCCCCGGCCGCTTGCCACAAACTAAGCGCCTCGTCGTCCATAAAATCAAGGCCGATGTTCTCTAAAATGTGCAGGGAGGCGTGGTGGATGGCTTCGATTTGCTCAGGGGCAAGGATTTCCAACGGCCGCCACGGGTTCCGCAAGGTGCGGAAGGGGTGTTGGAGCAGATGCACGGCCGTGCGTTCAGTGCGCCTTGCGGCGCGGCGTGTTTCGCGGGACATAGGGAGGTTATTGGTTACTCGTTATTCGTTATTGTATCTGCTACGGGTGATTAAACCTTGTTGGATTTTAGGGTTATGACGCATTGCGTTAATCAATCGCTCTGTTTTATAATGGCAGGTAAATAAGAGAGCATGAGCCATCAACAAGAATTTTCGTCTCCCCCTCTCTTTCTCTCCCCCTCTCTTCATCCCCCAGTACAAGGAGTTTTCCCATGACCCAAATCAAACCAAGCGATAAACCGTGGCTGGCGCATTATGATGCAGGTGTCCCGCACACCGTCGAAATTCCCAACGTCTCCCTGCATAGTTTGTTGGAAAAATCGGCCGTGGATTATGCGGACAAGCCCGTCATGGTTTTTAAGGGGCACAAAATTAGCTTTCGCCAACTGAACGAAGCGGCCGATGCTGTCGCGGCCGCGCTGGCCGCACACGGCTTCCGCAAAGGGGATAGGGCGGTCATTTACATGCCCAACACCCCCCAATTCATCATCAGCTACTACGGCATTCTGAAAGCGGGGGGTATTGTGGTGGCCACCAACCCGCTCTACACCGAGCGGGAACTCGAACACCAATTGGCCGATTGTGGCACCGAAACAGTCTTTGTGATGAGCCTGTATTACAACAAGCTCAAAGAGGTGGTCGCCAAAGGGCACACCAAAGTTAAGCGCGTCATTGTGGCCAACATTAAGGAGTACCTACCGCCCCATCTGCGCCTGCTTTTTACCTTGGCCAAAGAGAAAAAAGAGGGGCATCGCGTCGCCATCCAACAAGGGGATATCTCCTTCCCCGATTTTCTGGCCTTGGGCAAGCGTTCGCCCAAACCCAACGTGCAAGTGACGGGGGATGATGTGGCCTTGCTCCAATACACGGGCGGCACCACAGGCGTATCCAAAGGGGCGATTTGCCTGCACCGCAACATGGCCGTCAACACGGCCATGATGGCCGCATGGATGACCGATTTACAACCGGGCAAAGAGGTTATTTTGACAGGCATCCCCCTCTTCCACTCCTATGGCATGGTCACGGCCATGAATTTTGCCATGCGCATTGGGGCGATGATGGTGCTTGTGCCCAACCCCCGCGACCAAACGGATGTGTTGGGGAGCATCAACAAATACAAGCCGACGATTTTCCCCGGCGTGCCCGCCATGTATGTGGCCATCAACAACAACCCCGATGTGGCGGCCGGCAAATACGACATTCGCTCCATTCGCGTCTGCGTCTCGGGGTCTGCCCCACTGTTGCGCGAAACAAAAGAGAAGTTTGAGCAGTTGACAGGCGGTAAGCTGGTGGAAGGGTTTGGCATGTCAGAAACGCATGTGGCCACCCACGCCAACCCGCTCTATGGCAAAAACCCCGTTGGCTCTATTGGCTTGCCACTGCCCAATGTGGAGTGCCGCGTGGTGGACCAAGTAGATGGCGTGACTGATTTGGGGGCGGGGCAAATTGGGGAGTTGCTCCTCAAGGGGCCATCGGTGATGCCTGGCTATTGGAATATGGCGGCCGAAACCGCCAAAGCGCTGGTGGATGGCTGGCTGTATACGGGCGACATCGTGGAGATGGATGAGGAGGGGTATTTTTACATCCGCGACCGTAAGAAGGACATGATTATTGCGGGTGGGTACAACATCTATCCGCGTGAGGTGGAGGAAGTGTTGGTGCAACACCCGGCCGTGTTTGAGGTGGCCGTGGCGGGCATCAAAGACCCCAAGCGGGGTGAGACGGTGAAGGCGTGGGTTGTGAAAAATGAGGGGTTTGATAATGTGACGGAGGAAGATTTGATTGAGTGGAGCAAGGGCGAACTGGCTAAATACAAATACCCTCGCGCCATCGAGTTCTTGCCCGAACTGCCCAAATCGGCCGCCATGAAAGTTCTCAAGCGGGAGCTGGTGAAGCGAGAAGCGGGAAAAGGGGAGAAAAGTGGTTAGTGAGTAGTGGTTAGTGGCTAGTGGTTAGTGAGTAGTAGGGATACAGCTAGATACACTATTCACTATTCACTAACCACTAACCACTAACCACTCCCATGTCCACCCCTTTCCTTCTTGGTGTTAATTACTGGCCGCGCCGCAAGGCGATGGGCTGGTGGCGCGATTTTGAGGCGGCCGAAGTGCGCCAAGAGTTCGCGGTGATCCAAAGCCTCGGCATGAATCTCGTGCGCCTCTTTTTGCTGTGGGAGGATTGGCAACCCACCGCCAACAGCGTGGATTCGGCCGCGCTCGACAACCTCGTCACTGTGGCCGATTTAGCGGCCGAACACAACCTCCACCTCGATATCACTTTTTTTACAGGCCACATGAGCGGCCCCAACTGGGTTCCCAGTTGGATGCTCTTGCCCGATGAACCCATGCCGCGTGGGGTTAATCAGGTGGTGAGCGGGGGCAACGTGGTCAATTGTGGCTACCGCAACCCGTACCATGACCCGTTGGTGCTGTCAGCGGCCGAGCTTCTTGTCCGCACAGTAGTCGGCCGTTTGGCCAGCCATCCCGCTGTGGGGATTTGGAACTTGGGCAACGAACCCGACCTGTTTGCCATTCCACACACGGCCGCCGACGGCCGCGCATGGGCACGCCACTTCACCCAACTCATCAAACAGATAGACCCCGTGCGCCCCGTGACCTGTGGCCTGCATGTGCCCGACCTGACCGAAGACCTGAATTTGCGCGTCCATGATATTTTTGCCGAGGTGGACATGCCCGCCATTCACGGCTACCCCATGTATTGCGATTGGGCCAAGGGGCCGCTCGACAGCGATTTTGTGCCCTATCTGTGCGCCCTGACGAGTGCGCTGTGTGGCAAGCCCACCTTGGCGGAGGAGTTTGGGGGATGTACGGTGGGGCGTGGGGAGGAGGCGGCCGTGTGGGAATGGACGGGGTTTGGACGGCCGCGAACCCAATACATGGCCAGCGAAGAAGCGTTCGCCACCTATATCGGCGAGGTGTTGCCCAAACTGGTGCAGGTGGGTGCATTGGGGGCGGTGCTGTGGTGCTTTGCCGATTATGTGCCCGAGTTGTGGAGCCAGCCCCCCTGCGATGAGGCGATCCACGAACGCTTTTTTGGCCTTGTGCGGCCGGATGGCTCGCTGAAGCCCCACGCCGAGGTGATTCGGCAGTTTGCGGCCACCCAACCAACGGTGCAACCCGCCCAACGCACCGTCGCCCTCGATGTTTCGGCCGAGGAGTATTACGCCAATCCCACCGCCCATGCCCAGCGGCTGTATCGGGATTTTGGATTTTAGATTGGGGATTTTGGGGGGGGCCGGGGGGGCGGGCCAACGACGGGGGACTGGGACAGAAGGAGTCCGTAAGCGTCCCAAGTCCCTTGTCCCCAGTCCAAATTTATAAAGGATGCTCTCTCGGGAACCGTAAACCATGCCAGATTGTGGATTGGCCCGTGTGGTTTGTCGCCAAATTTACAGGTGGGGTGTAACAAAGTTGGGCGAAAGAGACGGCCGTATCCCCTAAGATGACACATGTATTGGGAAATTGTTTCTGATACACCTCCTCTGTCCTCCTTTTCCTCTTCCTGACGACCGCCCTGCTTCGGCAGGGCCTTTTTTTTGCCTCACGGGGGATTTGGCCGTAAGCTATAAGCTGTAGGCCATAAGCCAATCCGCAATCCGCGTTCCCCATTCCGCAATCTCCCCTTCCCATGTCCGAAATTCTGCGCTACGAAATCAAAATGGTTTGTGAGGCCCACATGTTGGGGCAAGTGCGTTCGTGGGTGCGAATGCACCCCGCTTGCTTGCGCGAGGCGTATCCTTTGCGCCAAATCAACAACATCTATTTTGATACGCCTGACCGAAGCAGTTATTGGGGAAATATGATGGGGGTGGGAGAGCGGCGCAAAATCCGCTTGCGCTGGTATGGGGAGGATTACAGCCAAGCCACAAAGCCCGTTTTGGAGCTGAAATACAAGAAAAACCAATTGGGGGGCAAGCAAAATATCAAGTTGAAGGATACCGTTTTGGATTTGCAACGGCCGTGGGTAGACATCATGGCCGAGCTAACAGGCTTGATTGCCCCACATGGTTGGTTTGGCCAAGTGTTCCACGAGGTGCAAATTCCCCTCCTCATCAACAGCTACCACCGTGAATATTTTGTCACCCCCGACGAGAAGGTGCGGGTGACTTTGGACTTCAATATCAAGCTGTTCGACCAACGGGTCGGGTCACGGCCGAACTGGGAACGGCCGCTCCCCTACTACCCCTACATGGCCATCGAAATCAAAGCCGACCAAGGATACGAAGAGGAGCTACAGGCCGTTTCCACCCTCTTCCCTCTGCGCTGGAGCCGCCACTCTAAATATGTGATGGGCGTGTTGGGCGGCTTTGAAGCCGTGTAGGGATTGCGGAATGGGGAACGCGGATTTGCGGCTTACGGCTTACGGCTTATTGCTGAGTCGTTGAAAACCATTCCCAAAACGCCCGCACGCCATCGGCGACGGAAACTTGGGGGTTGTAGTCGAGGAGCCGCCGCGCTTTGGCAATATCGGCATAGGTGTAGCGCACATCGGCCGACATCATCGGCTTGTGGACAAAGTTGGCTTTGCCGCCCGCCATTTCCTCAATCATGTCAATAAATTCGCGCAACAAAACGGGTTCGCCACGGCCGAGGTTCAGCACCTCGTACCCCAGCGGCTTATCCAGAGCCAACATCACCCCATCGGTAATATCCTCCACAAACGTCCAGTCGCGGTGCATTTCCCCCTTTTCATACAAGGTAGTGGGGTTGCCTGTGCGGATGCTATCCGCCACCAGATAGGCCATCATGTCGGGGCGGCCGTTGGGGCCATAGACGGTGAAGAAGCGCACGGCCGTGAAATTCAGCCCAAACAGATGGTAATAGGCATGGCCGAGGATTTCAGCGGCGCGTTTGGCGGCCGCATACGGCTGGAGCGGCTTGTCGCACGGATCCGTCTCTACAAATGGGATTTGCGTGGTGTCCCCATACACCGACGAAGTGGAAGCCAGCACAAAATTGTGAACTTTCTGGGCGCGGGCGGCATCCATCAAATGTTGGGTAGCGTTGAAATCAATCTCCACATACAACTCGGGGTACAAGACGGCGTTGCGCACGCCCGCCATTGCCGCCAAATGGGCCACCGTGTCGAATTGCTCTTGCTCGAATATGTCGAACATGCCTTGGCGGTCGCGAATATCCGTCTCTATCATGCGGAAGTTGGGGTAAGCGGCCAGCCGCGCCGCATTGGCCCGCTTTTTGGAGGGGTCGTAATAGTCGTTGAAGTTGTCCAACCCCACGACTTCATCCCCCCGCTTGGCTAGTTTTTCGGCTAAATTGCTCCCAATAAACCCGGCCGCGCCGGTGACAAGTACTTTCACGAATTATCTCCTCAATGAAATGTTCGTAGTAACGGCTTTAGCCGTGCTTTTACGACTAAAGTCGTTACTACGAACCTGAAGGGTTAATATCTTGGATGTTCAACTGGAGCATCCGACGGCCGTTCCACTCGTTAATTGAAATGGTATAGACCACATCCACATGGCTGGGCAGGCAATTGACCCACGCCCCCTGCTGGAAGCCAATGCCCTTGATAGAGCGCGTGCCCCCCGCGGCCAATTCGATTTGCAAATGATTGCTATCCTTGCCCACCGCACGGGCATTGATGACTTCCACCTGTCGTGCTACCAACACAGGCGTGGGGTTGGCCGCTCCTGTCGGTTCCAACTGCTGGAAAGTCTCGTAAAGTGCCCAATCCACATCTTCCACGGCCACTTCGGCATCAATGGTAATGGAGGGCACAAGTTCTTGCCCCGCCAATTGTTGGGCGGCGATGGCTTTCATGGCGGCCGAAAAGGCGGGCAGATTGGTGTTGGCAATGGCAAAGCCCGCCGCTTGGGCATGGCCGCCGTGGCGCAACAGCAAATGCCCCACTTGGTCAAGCGCGTCGGTGATGTGGAACTCGTCTATCGAGCGGCAGGAGCCGTGGCTCTCAGTTTCGCCCATCTCCACCACGATGGTCGGCCGATAATAATTTTCTTTTAAGCGACTGGCGACCAAACCGACCACACCGGGCAAAAATTTGTCATCGGCCGCGAACAGCAAATAATCATCCCGATTTTCCAGCAACAACTCAGCGTGTTGGGTCAATTCGCTGGTAATGGCTTGCCGCTTGCGGTTGAGTTCGTTCAGTTGGTTGGCAAACTGGGTCGCTTGAAGCAAGTTGTCGGTGGCAAGGAGTTTGGCGGCCGAATAAGCATGGTCGAGCCGCCCCGCCGCATTGATGCGTGGCCCGAGGGCAAAGCCGATGGTCTCGGCCGTAATCATGCCCGCCCGCACCCCTGCCACATGGGCAAGGGCGGAGACCCCCGGCCGTTGCAAGGTATTCAGCACTTCCAACCCCTCCACCACCAATTTGCGGTTTTCGCCCAGCAAGGGAGCCACATCGGCCACAGTGCCAATGGCCACCAAGTCGAGCAGGTTTTGGGTGGAGAAGCCTTCGTAGCTGGCCATTTCGTAGTGCAGGGCTTGCGCCAGTTTGTAGGCGATGCCCACCCCGGCCAGCATCGTTTCGGGGTAGGCGGAGTTCGGCCGTTTGGGGTTAATCACCGCGAGGGCGGGGGGCAATTCACGGCCAAGACTGTGGTGGTCGGTCACAATCATGTCGAGGCCAATTTCCCGCGCATGGGCCACTTCGGCCACGGAGCGAATGCCACAATCCACGCTAATAACTAAATCGGCTCCCATTTCCAATTTGATTTTGTTGAGCGCTTCGATGTTGAGGCCGTACCCCTCGTCTACACGGTCGGGAATATAGGGGATGACTTTGCGCCGCTCCATCCCTTTTTAGCCCGCGCAACGCTTCTACCAGCAACACGGTGGAGGTCACGCCGTCGGCATCGAAGTCGCCGTAGACAATGATAGTTTCGTCGTTTTGCCGCGCTGTGCCAATGCGGTTGACGGCCGTTTCCATATCTTCCAACAACATCGGGTCGGTGCTGGCCAAATAATGCCCCTCTAAAAAGCCTTGCACTTGCGCTTCCATGGTCAGGCCACGGTTGTATAAAATTTGCACCAAGACAGGGGAGAGGTGGTTAAAGCGTTGGCGTAGGGTGGCGGGGGCAGTGGGGAAGAGTTGCCAACGCTTTTTGGGGATGGAGGAGGGACGCATGGAGGAGGGGGTTATTCGTTATTCGTTATTGGTTATTCGTTATTGGCTCACAAGTTGCATGGCTTTATTTGTTCATTGCTCATGGCTCATGGCTCATTGTTGCAAGGTGTTTGACCAGTAGGAGTATACCAATAACCCATCACCTGTAACCAATGTTATACTATCTGCTGATGACAACCGTGCAGATAAATTGCCTCAACCCTCCTCCATTTTATAGACCATGCCAACCTATACGCCACTCAACAGGTTTATCCACAAAATTGCCTCCTCCAAGTGGGGGCGAAAATTTTCTCGCGTATCTTGCCTTATGGCGATAATGCGGTGTTTCGGCTAACGAACGGCCGCCAAACGCTCACCAGTTGGCTCTCGGGCTTGAGGGTGGTGATGCTGACCACCACAGGGGCAAAGAGCGGCGAACCACGCACAGTGCCGCTGGTGTGCATTCCCCATACGGCCGTGCCCGCTGGCTTTGCCATTATCGCTTCTAATTGGGGCAATAAACGGCCGCCTGCGTGGTATTTTAACTTGCGGGCAAACCCTCGGGCGGTGGGCGTAATGGGGGGCATCAGCCAAACGTATGTGGCGCATGAGGCCACGGCCGAGGAATATGACCATTTCTGGGCCACGGCCGAGGCCACCTACATCGGCTTCCCCCGCTACAAAGAACGCGCAGGGCGGCTCATCCCCATCATGGTGTTGGAGCCAGCCACGGCCGTTAGCGACACCCTGTAACAATTATGGGGGTATTTGCCCCTTCTCTAAATTTGCTATAATGTTCTCGACTTAGCCCATTGGTTTATCAGTCACGCAATTTTCCAGAGTGCCAAGTGTCCATTTTGTGACAAAAGCTAAACGCCAGTCAGCCTTGTTTCGAGTAAATATCTTTTTTGCCCTTTTGCAATAAGAATTTATTGCAAAAGGGCAAAAGAACAATAAAGCAAAGGGGGTTGGGCTTGTTTTCGCCCTGATTTTTGTCTAAAAACGTTAACTTATAACGAATTGGCTTCGTCACAGATAATTTGTCGTGGAGTATTCGGCCGAGGGAGCCGAACCATCTAACCCTTTTTTGAGCGCGAAGGAGTAGCAAACATGAATACGGGAAAAAGAGTTTTCGGGTTGAGTATTGCCTTGCTGTTGGGAGCCATCGGGGTGTTGGGGCTGAGGACGGCCGTCTCCCTTGCCACCACCCCCACCCACACCCCCGGCTCAGTCATCATCAGCGAAGTGGCATGGGGGGGCACGGCCGCCAGCACGGCCGACGAATGGATAGAACTCCACAACCCCACCACCCAAACCATCTCACTGGCAGGCTGGACATTGCAAGGCGCAAACCTCAACATCGCCCTCAGCGGAAACATTCCCGCCGAGGGCTTTTTTTTACTGGAGCGTACCGATGATGCCACCGTTAGCGACATACCCGCCGACCAAATTTACACGGGGGCACTGGGCAACGGGGGCGAAATACTCACTTTGCGCGATGATGGGGCGCAAGTGATAGACACGGCCAACGGCGAAGGCGGCGGCTGGAACGGCGGGAGCGGAACCCCCACCTTTTTCTCGATGGAGCGCACCGCCCCCACGGCCGCAGACTTGCCCGCCAACTGGCAAAGCAACGACGGCGTGACCCGCAACGGGCTAGATGCGAGTGGAAATCCACTCAACGGAACCCCGAAACAGCCCAATCGGGGTTGGGTATTTGTGCCGCCTGTGCCGTTGGCCGATGTGGGGGTTGCCAAAAGCGGCCCAGCGACGGCCGTGCCCAGCGATACCATCGCCTACGAACTGACTCTGAGCAACAACGGCCAAATTACGGCCGCCAACGTTCTCCTCACCGATACTTTGCCGACGAATATGGTTTATGTGGCCGATAATAGCGGTTGGATAGCCACCCAAACAGGCCAACAAATTAGCTGGGCGGTGGGGGATGTGCCCACGGCCACCCAGCACACCTTTTTCTTGACTGTCACTATTGGTGCGACGGCCACAGGGCACGCTGATTAACCAATTGGCGGCGAGCACCACAACCACCGAAACGAGCACGGCGAACAACAACGCCACCGCCCAAACGGTTATTTTCTCGGCCGATACGCCGCACATCCTCATTGATGCGGTGCTATACATGGGGCAAGACAAGGCCACCAGCCAAGGGGATGAAGCAGTACGGCTCATCAATGTGGGGGAAACCACGGCCGACCTGAGCGGCTGGGTTCTGAGCGATGGGGCGAGCAATGCCACCCTTCCTTTCACCACCGAACTGGCCAGCGGGGCCGCTATGTGGCTGGCCAAAGATGGGGCGGCATTCCAGCGGCAATTTGGCTATCCACCCGCTTTGGAACAAGAGGGAACCATCCCCGCTTTGCCCCAACTATTGGGCACATGGCCCGGCTACGCCGACACAGGCGATGAAGTTATCTTGCGAAATAGTGAGGGGGACGTGGTAGATGCGTTGGTTTACAAGGCGGGGGATGTTAATCAAGTGGGTTGGGCGGGCACGGCCGTTTTCCCCTACAGCGTAGGCGCGGAACGGGGGCAAATCCTCTTCCGCAAGCGGGATTGGGGCACGGGTGCGCCCATCCCCGACACAAACACGGCCGCCGATTGGGCGCAAGACCCCGACGACCCGTGGGCGGGGCGGCGGGCGCAATACCCCGGCTGGCAGTTAGAGCCGTTTTTCTTCACCCATTGGGTCACGCCGACGGCCGTTTACACCCTTGGCATTACTCCCGACAATGGTTATGAGATGTTCAAGGCGCATATCTCGGCCGCGCAGGACGAAATCCTTATCGAAACGCATACTTTTGAGCATTGGGGCATTGCCCAAGATCTGCTATCAGCCCGCCAGCGCGGGGTGAGCGTGACTATTTTATTAGAAGGGGGGCCACCGGGAGGCATGTCTGACCAGCAGAAATACCTTTGCCAACAATTGGAAGCGGCCGAGGGGCAATGTTGGTTCATGGTAAACGATGACCCCGCCGATGTTTACGACAGGTACACCTATTTGCACGCCAAGTTTATGCTGGTGGATGGGCAACAGGTGCTGATTGCCAGCGAGAACCTCAGCCCAAATAGTTTACCCGACGATGACAAGAGCGATGGCACGCTCGGCCGTCGGGGAACCCTGCTGGCGACCAATGCGGCCGAGGTGGTGAGCTATGTGGCGGGGATTTGGGCGGCCGACTTTGCCCCCGCCCTGCACCACGACTTGCGCCGCTACGATGACACCTTCGCCCCGCCCCTTGGCTATGTGCCGATTACCACCACAGGCGGCACGACGGCCACTGTGCGCTACCCCGCGCCTTTGCTGGTCACGGCCGCGCTCCCGCTGGAACTAATCCATGCCCCCGAAAACGCGACGCGGCCCGATAGCGGCCTCTTTGGCTTGCTGGCACAGGCGGGCGCGGGCGATGAGGTGTTGGTGCAACAACTGAGCGAACGGATTGTGTGGGATGATGGGGCGAGTTTGCGCTTTGAGGCGTATGTGGCGGCGGCGCGGCGCGGGGCGACGGTGCGCCTCTTGCTGGATGGCTTCTTTGATGACCCAACAAGCCCCACCAGCAACCACGCCACTTGCATTGCCCTGCTGGCCATCGCCCAAGCGGAGGGGTTGGACGTGCAATGCCAGACGGGCAACCCGACGGGGTTGGGCATTCACAACAAAATGGTGTTGGTGCGGGTGGGCGGCCGTGGCTATGTGCATCTGGGGAGCCTAAATGGCACGGAAACATCGCACAAATTGAACCGCGAATTGGCCATTCAGGTGCAATCGGATGAGATGCACGCCTTTTTGGCGGAGATGTTCGGCCGTGATTGGCTCTATACCCAGCATTTGCCCCTCGTTTTGGGCGGTTATGTGCCCCCCGCAGGCTATTTGCTCATCAGCGAACTGCTTTACGACCCCATTGGCCCCGATGCGGATGAGTTTATCGAGCTGGCCAACCCCACCAGCTTGCCGCTGGATTTGGGTGGCTACAGTTTGAGCGATGCGACGCTTATCACCGACTTCGCCGACTTGCGCCGCTTCCCTGCGGGCACGGTTCTGGCACCCAGCGAGGCGTTGGTGGTGGCCCAGCAAGCGACGGCGTTCCGCGCCAGCTATGGTTTTGACCCCGATTTTGAGGTGTTGGAGACGGATGCGGCCGTGCCGAACCTGATTGATGACCTCGGCTGGGGCGACCCCGCCACTTTCCTCCAGTTTGGCAACAGCGGGGACATTATTTATCTGCGCGACGCGCAAGATAACGCGGTGGATGTGATTGCGTATGGGAATCGGGTGTATCCCGCCAGTGGGGTGTGTCCGTTGGTGTCGGCCAGTGGGCACAGTTTGCGGCGGCGGCCGTTTTGGCGGGATGTGAATGATTGCGGCCGTGACTTTGAGGATTGGCCTAGCCCTGATCCGGGCTTATTGCCCGACTAAATGCCCTTTGCCCTTTCCCTCTTTTTCTCTTTGGCAATAAATTCTTATTGCCAAAGGGCAAAAGGGCGATAAAGCAAAGGGATGCTGAACAAAACCCTCACCCCAACCCTCTCCCACAAGGAGAGAGACCCCGCGGCCTAAAAGATGTGGGTAATAGAAAGTTGTCTAAAAGCCTTAACGGGAGGGGGTGGCGAGACGCAGGCTATTGGTCGGTTGGCCCCGCTTCCCAGCCAACGGCTTGGCTCCATTGGTCGGCCTTCTGCATAATCTCCCAAATGAACGCTGTTTTGGCATCGGTATAGGCGTGGCGATTGTCGCGGTGCTGTGCCGCAAGCTGATATTTCAGCGTGGCATAGGCATGGGCATCGTGGGGATGTTCGCGCAGGTAATCGCGGAAGAAGAGGGCGAATTGTTCGGCCCAACTGCCCGCGCGGCGCACATGGATGTGGGTGCGCGGCCGTTCAGGGGCTTCGCGGAAGTAGCGTTTGGTGCGTTCGGGGTTATCGGCGCGGAAAATGTAGCCGAGATTTTCCAGTGGGAGGCGATAAACGGCCGACGGCTCCAAGGCAACGACCGAAATTTGCACGTCGAGGATGGGTTTGGCATCCAAGCCGGGCACGGCCGTTGAGCCGATGTGGTCTATCCGCAGAGCATTTGCCCCTAATGCGCTTCGCAGGGTGCGGCCGAGGTGGGCAAAACTGTCTGGCCATTGTGGATTGTAGGGCACGATGACAACGGGGGATGGAATCATGCCGCTCCTAGCGATAGAAGTGCCGCTCAACGATGTGATTAGACTGCAACTTGTGGGTTGTGGTGAGGGGACTGCCTCTGAAGGGGAGAGTGTCAAGATGGGAATAGGCGACCGTGATTTTGAAGATTAGTCCAGCCCCAATCTAGGCTTGTTACCTAACGTCGCACCGCGCTGGGGCGGCGGTCGAGCGACCAAGCATCGACCGCATACTTGCGCCCTACCTATACCATTCTGTTTTAATTGCCGCGATGTCCATGCTCTTCCACTCTTCCTTCCAAAGTTCCCAGTACGGAATATCATTCGACGAAGGCGCGGGATTACATTGAACGCTTGCGGCCTTCCTTCGCGATGCGCTCGATGGACGTCTTCGAAGAGCGGTACTTCGAGAGGTCGCTGTTCGGCACGTACTTGTGAGCCTCTTCGTAGACGAGGAGGATGGGCACGTCGTTGTTGACCTTCTCATTTGGATTCTTGGCACATCGCAAACGCTTATAGACATACCCGTACTCAAAGATCAAGCGGGAAATGAGCGAGACTGTGATACTGAGCACTTCGAACGGTACGCCACTCAGGTCGATGACGGTAATGTTGGACTTATTTGCGGACGAGTATCCAAGGAGTGTCTGAAGCGTGTCCTCGAACGTCACCTCCCTAGCTTTTGTGCCAAGAAAGAAATCAAGCCGGCGGTCGTTGACTTTGTTTTCGAGTCTGCTGATGAAATTGGTGAGCTTCCCGAAGAGGCTACCCTGTTTCGTGTCACCTCTTGCGCCAGGAACCATCTCCGTGTTCTTGCCTCTAGCATACTCAAGAACCGTAGCGATGTTGAATGGTAGCGGAGAATCAAGGTGAATCCGCTGCTTTTCATCGTCGGTTCCGTTGGACATCGCTCGGCGGTCTTGAATGATTGCCTCCTTGAAAACATTGCGCTGATTGTGGTCGTTGGCTTCTGTATCTAGGAAGAACTCTTCAAGTTCCTCTCCATTGAGCATCCAGTAGGGCAAGGCTAGGTTTGAGATGTCGAGGAAGTTGGCATCTGGAAACGCGGATCGGTATTCGGAGTGAATGTCAAAGACAATCACGTGCGAGTTGTTGAGCGTGAAGTCGCCAGTTTTGCCTGCGACCGCCCTCTGAATGATGGTCGCAAGCGTGGGACTTACCAGAACCGGTGGATCCCACGATGGCGATGTGTTTGTTGAAGAACTTATTGCCGTTAACCGGTACTTGGATGCTGGGATTCGATGAAAGTGTGGAGAAACAGAAAATCTCTTCGAAATTCACCGAGCCTGAATAGATACTCTTAATGTCTTCAATCGTCGCCGGTTTGACATCCTTTGGCGGGATCGCCAGCGAGTCACCGCCGCGCTCGAACTTGCCATCCCGCAGAACACCAAGCGGGAAGGCCTCGATGATGTGATTTCGCATGCCATCGTCCCGGACCACAATCTCGAAGTTCTCGATGATGGCGATGAGAACCGCATTCTCGTTATCACCGATTCGGACATACGAGCCGACGCGAAGGGATTCCCCAACAAGTTTGAAGTCGTCCAGTTTATCGACGACGATGCGGACCTTGTCTGGAAAGACTGCGACTACTTGGGCGTTGAGATCGTCTGCGGTTGTTTCGTCTGCCATTTGCGACTCCGACTTGGTTAAATGATTTCCTTGATATCTGTGAGTTTTTCCACTTGAATCTTGACATGCTTGACAGCCACATTTGCAGGGTCAAAGTAGCTTTGTCCCAAGTGGAATTGGTAGACCTGTCGGGTTTTCCTGACCTCAACCACTGTTGCCTCTAGGTCAGCTATGGAGTTCAGCACTTTCAACTTAACCCCATTGTTGTGCGTAGCGGGTCGAGTAATCGACTTCACGTTGAAGTCGGCACCAGAAAAGTCATAGCCGTCGATAAAACCGAATTCCTCGGCCGCTAGCTCCTTCTTTAGAACCACTAATTCGTCAGCGGGGATACCATGAACGTAGACATAGGGGCAGAACGACGAGTTCCCGTCGCGTTTGGTGGTCTTTGACCACTTCTTAGAAATCGTGTGCAACAGGTCTTTGATATCACTCCAGACGAGCGTCCTAGGGTTAACTTCGACGAGGAAGAAGCGCTCAAACGGCGACTGGTTGAGGTCAGCGAAGTACTCCTTGCGCAGTGCCGCAAAGTGGGCTTTCTTACCTTTCTTTCGCACGAACCATTCGTTGAACAATACACTTGACGTGTCTGATTGCTCCAAGAACGCCTTTTTGGTGATGGTTCGTTTGTCTGCCTGCGGCTCGATCGAAAGCCCGCGCATCAACGCAAGGGCGTTGTTGTAGTGGAAATACTCCGCCATGAACGGTGTGCAATTGTACGCGGTCTGCAACTGCTGGATGACCTCTGCGAATTGATCCTCGAAGCTCGACGCGTTGATGTTAATGTCAAAAACTGACAGAAACTCGTTAAGGTCGGCGTCGCTGAGACCGAGTTCCTCATGGTAGCAACGCTCGACCTTCTTCTCTTTGTAGGTCAGGAAGTGCTGTTTCAGAAACGCGACATCTATCGGTAGCGTCAACTTGTCTTGCCCGGCGCGGTAGTGGCCGCGGAGGGAGTACCTGACAATCGGTTTCGCCCTAGCCTTGAGATCTTTAAAATGACTTAACATGTACATGACGGCTGGCTTGATGACCGAGTGGTTGTACTCCGTGCCCGCGTAGTACTTGCATTGCACGGCTGTAACTTCTGTTGCAGTGCGAATGTCGACATCTTCGATGCACTCGATGGCAATCGATTGGTCAGAATCGTGCAACTGGAGCACACTCAGTATCGAGTAGTCGAACTGATAAAAGTATCCGCGTATCGTGTCAACGGCGCTACGATTTGTCATGTACGCCTCGCCAACAGAGCACCGTGGAACCGTAGTAGCTCAGTGAAGGCTTGCCACTTACTCATATCAATACCCTGCTGAGTCGGCGTTGGGCATGAGGTGACGCAAAAACGATATGCCATATCTATTGAGTGCTCTCCGGTATTGCATCTTGAAGTTTGATATCCATAATCATAGCCTTAGGGTCTTGGCTGTTTAAACCTAACTATGTGATTAGACTGCAAGTTGTTGAATAATGTTCCAAATAAACGGTTTAGGCTATGCAGTCTATTCCCAGTCATGCCAATGTACACGGCGCAAAAACTTGCGGAATTGCAGTCTAAACCGCTAACAAGGGGACATAGCCTGCAAAGCCTGAGCGAAGGTAAACACCTAATACGCATCTGCATTGTGGTAGGAATGTGTGGCAACTACCTCTGATAGGCAGAGTTTAGCAGGTGGGAAGGAATCGTCAAGATAGGAATCGGCGGCCATCATAACGAGACCATTTGAAGTCCAACCAGAACCATTTGAACTCCAATCTAGGCAAATTGAAACTCAATCCCAAGGGAAAGAGCTTTGCCTGCAAGCTGTGGGGGAGTGGGGAGGAGGTTCCCACCAAATTGGCTCTGGTGGGAGGGGGTAGTTGAAGGAGGAGAGAGGAGTAAACGGCCGTGATTTTGAAGACTGGCACACCCCCAATCCCGCCTTGTCACCCTAACATTAAGCTCACCTGCTAGTTTTGATTAATCCCTTTATGCAATTTTCGGGCAAGATTTAGCCTGACTAATTTCTTTTCTAGTTCTCGCTCCAAAAGTTGCCCAGTCTGCGTGGAACGCTTGGTTAGGTATTTTTGTCCAAGGCAAATTTAGAGTATTTCGATTACTTTTGAAAACTGAATGACCTCAATTTTTTCTGGCTTGATAAAGTATAATTTTTCAAACTTTTAATTAACTCATCAAATTCTGCTGTTGTCGCAACAATAATTTCATCTATGCCTAATAAATCGCCATTTTTTATTTTAGCAACGACTTTTGCTTCTGATTTGCTAAGTGTAAGAAGATAAGACTTTGATTTTCTATGTACATATTTTAAAGAAATGGCTTCTAAATCAGCCTGTTTATAGCGTTCTCGCAAAGATGTTTTAGCCGATATTGAAATTGGCCCACATTCAGTTGAATATAAGATGAAATCAAAAAACACATTGGGCACAAAAACTACTTTGGCTTGAACGTAAATAGGACTCAATCCATTCAACAACATTGCTGTCGCTAAAATAGCTTCAAAAACCCCACCATTAAGTGAGTTGGATTTCTGTGGGTAAGATTCATATTTAGCCCACATAGCATTAACAAATTCAGATGGAATACTGAAATCATTAATTGAAACATTATCTAAAAGAAATGCAAAAACTTCAGCGTCTTTATTACCTAATGTAACAACACCCACGCGAGTTAAAAAATCAAGATGATTTTGATTATCCATTTAATTTTTCCTTCATTTTAACGTAAAAAGATTCTATCGCATCAACAGAAACAGAATTTCCTAATTGCTTCATTGCCTCAACTTCTGAAACAGGAAATATAAATTCTGAAGGAAAACCCTTGCATTAACTTGCCTTCTTCAGATGTAATTCGCTTAATAACACCATCAACCAAATAATGCTCCCAATTTCTTCGATCATCAATTTTGGAGCCCCTACCACCTACCCTCAAGGTGAAACCAATATCTTTCGTGCAATTTCCATTAAAAATATCACTCATTGTAAATTTCAATGGCTTCTTCGCAGGTCTCTCTATTTGTATTTTAGGATCGGAAAAACCAATCATAAACAATCGAGGTCTATTTTGAGGCAAGTCATAATCACTCGATTTTACTATAAAGCTTTGAAATGAATATCAATAGCTTCTAGGTTCTCTCGGATAATCCTAAATGTCTTACCATTGTCATGTTTTCCAATCCCCTGACATTCTCTAAAAAATATGCACGCGGTTTTTTTTCAATTAAAATTCTCAAAATATCAAAAAACAATGTCCCACGTACATCGTCAAATCCTTTTTTAAAACCTGCGTGAGAAAATGGTTGGCAAGGGAATCCTGCACATAAAACATCATGATCTGGAACTAAAGATGCATCAATTTTAGTTATATCACCATGAACCATATTGGCTGAAACATTATGGTTTGCAATATAAGTTTTTACCGCATTATCATTGATTTCCGATACAAATACACACTTTGCATCATTTCTTGTTAGCGCAAGATGAAACCCCCCAATTCCAGCAAATAAGTCAATAAATTTTAATGCAGACACAATTGAATTCCTTTTTGCAAATATAGAAAAAACGGCTCATTTGTGCAGTTCAAACAATTTTTCATTTCAATAAAATAGTTGATGTAGGGCAAAGCTATGTTATTAGATTGCGGATTGTCGGATAATGTGCAAAATAAGCGGTTTAGGTTGTGCAGTCTAAATACAGCCATCCCCGTATAACTTGTGGGTAAAACCTGCCATATTGCAGTTCCAAGTACAGTATTGCTACTGTCCATGCGGGGGAGAGTTTAGCAGGTGGGCAGGAAGTGTCAAGATGGAAATAGGCGTTCTGGGATAACAGAACCATTTGAACTCCAATCTAGGCAGATTGAAGCTTAATCCGCAGAAAAGAGCTTTGCCTGCAAGCTTTGGGAAGAGGTGGAGAGAAGGCTCCCTCCAAATTGGCTTTGGCGGGGGTGTTTGTCGGCCGTTGCCTGTGCTTGCGCTCGCATCACAAACCCCAGCGGCCGTTGGGGGGCGGGGTTTGGTGCGGCCGTGCTACGATTCAGGGTCAAACATAATTTCGCGCACCTCTTGCTTGCACCGACAAGCTTCCGCAATACGCTCTGCCCAAGCAATCGCCTCCTCTTTGTTCGCCACCTCAATAATGGAGAACCCACCCACAACCGCCTTCGTCTCTGGCATTGGCCCATCGCTCACCGTGCCATCCGGCGCCACAATCGTGGCCTGCTGGCGGTATAACCCGCCAACCCCAAATCCACACCCCGGCCGTCTTCGCCTCGCGCACCACAACCCGCGAAGCATCGCCGACTGCTCCGAACTCTTCGGCCGTAATGTGATCCATCGCCCCATCGTCAAATGAAATCAAATATCGTTGCATCATGTTTCCTTTTTTAATCCAAAGCGACTGATTCGCATGAGGCGACACGTTCCCGACGGCCGAGGGGTCGCCCCCTTCTCTACTCGGCCTCATCATAGGCTCTCTCCAATGCCGCCACATCCAGCTTAATCATGCTCAACATCGCATTCATCACGGCCGCTACCTTTTTGGGGTTCTCATCGGCCACAAGTTCCATAAACTGTCTCGGAACGATTTGCCACGTGACCCCAAACGGGTCGGTAATCCAGCCACATTGAGACGGCTTCGCCCCCGCATCAACGAGTTTGTCCCAATACTCATCCACTTCCTCCTGATTCTCGCAATCCACAAAGAGCGAGAAGCCCTCGGAGAAGTTAAAGTACGAGCCGCCGTTGTAAGCCTTAAAAGATTGCCCCCCCACGGTGAATTCAGCGGCCGTAACGGGGCCATCCTCACCATTGCGGGCAATGCTCTTGATTTGCGAATCGGGAAATGTGGCCGTGTAGCAAGCAATTGCATCCTCAAGTTGATCATTAAACATTAGGAAAGGGGTCACTTTACTCATTCTTCGTCTCCTGTGTGGGGGCAAGCAATCATTTTGCCTACTAGTTTGCGTTATTTGGCTTCATTTTAGAACATTCATTCTACTAGGTCAAGGTAAAAACAACCCCTTTGGAACTCGCTGAATCTGCCCAACTGTTCGCTTGGGTAGGCCTTATCCCTCTTCATCGGGGTAAGAAAGGGTTAAGAGGGAAGAATCTCGGTGAAAACAAGATCCAGTGCAAGCTATTTGCCCCCCAAACGGAGCCTTGGAAGACCAAACGGAACCATTTGAAACCCAAACTGAACCATTGAAAGACCAAACAGCACCATTTAAACCCAAACAACCCCATTCCAAACCCCAACTTACAACTCACCCCACCAACACCAATAACCAATAACCAATAACGAATAACTTCTCCCTTTCCACATCTGCTATACTCCCCCCCTCGGAGAAAAACCATGCAACAATACCTAGATTTAATGCGCCACATCATGGCCAACGGCGAAGAACGCGGCGACCGCACGGCACGGGCACACGCGGCGTGTTTGGCTACCAAATGCGCTTCAACTTGGCCGATGGCTTCCCCCTGCTCACCACCAAAAAGCTCCACCTGCGCTCTATCATCCACGAATTGCTCTGGTTTTTGCGCGGCGAAAGCAACATCGGCTACCTGCGCGAACACGGCGTCACCATTTGGGACGAATGGGCCGATGAAAATGGCGACCTCGGCCCTGTATATGGTGTGCAATGGCGCAGTTGGCCAGCGGCCGACGGCCGTACCATAGACCAAATCAGCCAACTCATCCACAGTTTGCGCCACAACCCCAATTCCCGCCGCCACATCGTCAGCGCATGGAACCCGGCCGAGGTGGAACAGATGGCTTTGCCTCCCTGCCACTGCCTTTTCCAGTTTCATGTCGCCCACGGCCGGCTCTCCTGCCAGCTTTACCAACGCAGTGCCGATGTTTTCTTGGGCGTGCCCTTCAATATAGCCTCCTACGCCCTGCTCACCCTCATGATGGCCCAAGTAACGGGCTACCAACCCGGCGAATTCATCCACACCCTCGGCGATGCCCACCTCTACCTCAACCATTTGGAGCAAGCCGAACTCCAATTGAGCCGCCAACCCCACCCCTTGCCCACTCTGCGCCTCAATCCGGCCGTCACCAACCTCTTCAACTTCCGCTACGAAGACATCACCCTCGAAAACTACCACCCCCACCCCACCATCAAAGCCCCAATAGCTGTCTGAGCCGTAAGCTGTAAGCCATAAGCTGTAAGCTAAAACGCCAATCCGCAATCCGCATTCCGCATTCCGCAATCCCCAATCCCATGCGTTCTCCCCACACCATCTCCTCCACCGTGCCGCCGCAGTTTGTGCAATGGAACGTGGTCGAATACCTCACCGTGCGCTTCCCCTATCTCGCGGCCGAATCGTGGCGCGACTGGGTGGCGGCCGGGCAGGTGTGGCGCAATGGCGAACCATGCACGGCCGAAAGCCTCATCACCGCGGGCGACTTCATTCTCTGCACCATGCCCGAATGGGAGCAACCCGAAGCCAATCTCAACTACACCATCGTCTACGAAGACGAATGGTTGTTGGGCATCAACAAGCCCGCCAATTTGCGCGTCCACAGCGGCGGCAAATTCCTCAAGATGAACTTGATGTATCAGCTTAAATATGCTGGCCAACCCGCCTATCCCGAAGCCGATTCCATCAATCGGCTCGATGCCGACACCTCGGGCGTGGTCGTTGTGGGCAAAGGCACAGACGTGGTGCGGGCGATGGGACATCTGTTTGCTACCCAAGCTGTGCAAAAGGAGTATGTCGCCTTGGTTCACGGCCGTCCCCACCCCGCCGAAGGCATAATTGACTTGCCGATTGGCAAACACCCCGCCAGCAAAGTGCGCTTTGGCACGGCCGCCGACCTGCTCGCCCCCCGCCCCGCCCGCACCCGCTACGCCATCGCCCAAACGTGGGGCGAGGCGTACAGTTTGCTCCACCTTTGGCCCGAAACGGGGCGCACCCACCAGTTGCGCGTCCACACGGCCGCCATCGGCCACCCCATTGTGGGCGACAAGCTCTACCAAAGCACCACCGACGAAGAGTTCATCCACTGGCGCCGCCACCCTGAAACAGCCCCCGATGCCGCCCTTATCGGCCGTCACGCCCTCCACTGCGCCCGCACCAGCTTCACCCCCCCCATCACCAACGAGCCATGCACCATCACCGCCCCGCTGGCCGAAGATTTAGCGGCCGTGGTCGCCCAATTAGATAGGGAAGGAGTGAGTAGTGGGTTTGATTGCCTGACAAAACTTATTACTCGAGCGGAACGGGAGATACAAGGAACCTTTACTTTACGGTTAGAAGCCAAAGCGAATAGCGAATAATCCCATGACAAGCCGCACAACCACGTTCCCTCTATCTCTATCTCCCCTCTCTATCTTCCCCCCATTGCCCTAACCCCCCTTTTTACGTAAACTTCATCATTATGGATCGTTTAGATTTGCGCTCAGATACCGTGACATGGCCCACGGCCGCCATGCGGCAGGCCATGGCCAACGCCCCCGTCGGCGACGATGTGTATGGCGAAGACCCGACAGTGAACGAACTCGAATCGCTCGCGGCCGAGATGCTTGGCCACGAAGCGGGGCTGTTTGTCAGCAGTGGCACACAGGGTAACCTCATTGCCATGCTCACCCATTGCCAACGCGGCGAGGAAGCCATCATGGGCGAAGATGCCCATACTTATTTGTGGGAAGCGGGCGGCATGGCCGTCTTGGGCGGCATCGTCCCCAAAACATTGCCCACCGATAGCCACGGCCGCCTCTCCATTCCCCAAATCCTCAGCCAAATCAACCCCCTCGACAACCACAAACCGCGCACCAAGCTCATCTGCACCGAAAACAGCTCGGGCGGCAACAACGGCGCGGCCATCCCCCTCGATTATTTCCTCGCTCTGCGCGAATTGGCCGATACACATCACCTGCGCCTCCACCTCGATGGGGCGCGGTTGTTCAACGCCACCACCGCGCTGGGCATTCCTGCGGCCGACATCGGCCGTGTCGTTGATTCGGCCAGCATTTGCCTCAGCAAAGGGTTGTGCGCCCCCGTGGGGTCGGTGCTGGTCGGCGGCCGTGCCTTTATCGCCGAGGCGCGGCGCAACCGCAAACTGCTCGGCGGCGGAATGCGCCAAGCGGGGGTGTTGGCCGCCGCAGGTCTGCTCGCCCTGCGCGAGATGACCCAACGGTTGGCCGAAGACCACGCCACGGCCAAACAGTTGGCCGAAGGGTTGGCCACCATCCCCCACATCGAAATCAACCCAGACGTGGTGGAAACCAACATGGTCTTCTTCGCCCTGCACGATGATGCCCCACTCACGGCCGCGCAACTCATCGCCCAACTCAAAGCCGAACACAACATCTGGCTAGGTGGCTACGGCGGCCGCAAACTCCGCGCCGTCACCCACTACTGGGTCCAACCCGCCGATGTGGTGCGGTGTTTGCAGGCTATCAAAGATGTAATGAATCATTGAGGTGACAAAATGAGCATGAAAGAAAAGGTTTTAGAGCTTTTAGATACCCTACCAGATGAATTTAGTTGGGATGATTTGATGCACGAAATTTACGTGCGCCAAGCCATTGAATTGGGTTTGCAAGATAGTGAGACAGGGCGAGTACGAACTGTCGAGCAGGTGCGACAACAATTTGGGCTATCATAGGGAGTTCGCATGAGCCATCAAGTTTATTGGACCGAAACAGCTATCCAGCACTTGCAGGCTGTTTATGATTACATTGCCCAAACATCCCCAGTTTATGCCCAACGGATTGTAGACCGCTTGACAAAACGCTCTCAGCAAATTATGCAATTCCCCTATTCGGGGCGCATGGTTCCTGAGTATGAAGCGGACAACATACGAGAAGTGCGAGAAGGGTCTTATCGTTTAATTTATCGCATATTACCCAAGCAAATTGACGTTTTAGCAATCATCCACGAAGCACGGGAACTGTAGCAACACCTCCCCTCTTACCATAACAAACAAACCACTGTTCACTAGCCACGAAACACTTACCCCTAACCACTCCCCATGACAGACCTTATCGGCCGCCACATCAAACAATACCGCCTCGATGCCCTGCTGGGCGATGGCGGGATGGGCACGGTGTACAAAGCATATGACACCAACCTCAACCGCACCGTCGCCCTCAAACTGATGCACGCCCACTTTGCCCGCCAGCCCGAATTTCGGGCGCGGCTGACCCAAGAGGCACGCACGGCCGCGCAACTCGAACACCCCTCCATCGTCCATATTTATGATTTTGGCGATGCGGCCGAAGGGTTATACATCTCGATGGAGCATATTGTGGGCGGCAATTTACGCTCCCACATCCAGCGCCTCACCCGGCTCCAAAAATTCTTGCCGCTCACCCAAGCGTTGCAAATTGGGGCACAAATCGCCGAAGCATTGGGCTATGCCCACCAACGGGGGGTCATTCATCGGGATGTCAAGCCGGGCAACATCATCCTCAAACCGCTGACCCATCCCGAACAAGAGGGGGAACAACCCTTCCGCGCCGTGCTAACCGATTTTGGGTTGGTCAAGCTGGCCGAAGGGACGATTATGACCGAATCGGGGCTGACGATGGGAACCCCGCTCTATATGTCGCCCGAGCAGTGCCAAGGGGAAAAGTTAGACGGCCGTTCCGACCTCTACGCCCTCGGCGCCGTCCTCTACGAACTCATCACCAACCACCCCCCCTTCCAATTTAAATCGCTGGCCGAAGCCCTCACCGCCCACATTCGGGGGGACATGCCCCAACCCGCCAGCGAATGGCGGCCGGATGTGCCCCCCTTGGTAGATGCTCTGCTGGAGCGGTTGCTCTCCAAAAACCCCGAAGCCCGCTTTGAAGATGGGGAGCAGACGGCCAATGTCTTGCGGAGCGCGGTCTTTTCCCTCTCGGGAATGCCCACGCGGATTATGAAGCGCACGGCCGCACAAGACACGCTCATCGCCCAAGCCGTCAACGAAGCGCCCGCTGGCTACCACCTGCTCATCGAGAGCGCCCACAGCACGGCCAACTACATGCCCCTCGATAAGCCCGTGCTGGAAGTGGGACGTGCGGCCGAAAACGACATGGTTTTGCCCGCCGAAGGGGTTTCGCGCCAACATTTGCGCTTGTTGGCCACCCGTGCGGGGTGGGCCATTGTCGATTTGGGCGGGGTGAATGGCACATTTTTAGATGGGCATCGGGTACGGCCGAACGAACTGACGCTCTGGGCCGTCGGTGGGGTGCTTCAAGTCGGCCCGTATGTCATCACCCTGCAACGGGATTACAAGCCTGACACGGAACGCGAGACCAAAGAAGTGCCCTCGCCCGTGGCCAACACCCGCTTCGCCAACGAGCCGCCTCCCCCCCAAGTAGCCGAGCAACCAACAGTGCCGCCGCTCAAGGTGGAAGTGCCCGAACCCCTCGCGCTCTTCCTGACCCGCGAACGGCTGACGGCCGAGCCGGGGCAACCACTCGAAGTCGTGACCGAAGTGCTGAACCGCACCAGTGCCGAAGACAGGGTGCGCTTGCGGGTGGATGGCTTGCCACCCGAGTGGGTCGTTTTGCCCGAGAGCTTTATCTCGGTGCCCGCTGGCGGCCGTGTCGAAATCAAATTCAAGGTGACTGCGCCGCGTCACCCCAATACGCCCGTCGGCCGTCAACGCTTCCGCGTCGTGCTTATCTCCCAAAACGACGAGGATTTGGACGAAGCAGTGAACGCCTCGTTGCTCCTCTCGGGCTACACCGATTTGGCCGTCTCGCTGGAGCAAAAAGAGATTACCTTGCCCGATGTGGTCACGGTTGTCATACGCAACCAAGGCAACATCCCCAACAAATTTACTGTCCAGCTAGATGACCCAGCGGGGCAAGTGCGCTTTGGCAACCCGCCGCCCGAAGTGTTGCTGGCCGCCAATCAAACAGCCCAAATCGAACTAGACCTGAAGCCCGCCAAGTGGCAGATTCTGGGAAGCCAGCTTTTGCACGATTACGAGTTGCGCGTCGTGCCCGAAACGGGGTCGCCCAAGCGGTTGAGTGGCCAAGCGGCCATCAAACCGCTGTTGCCAGTGGGGTTGGGGTATGCCCTGCTGTTCGTCACCATCTTTTTCTGTGTGGTGGCGGGGGCGCTGGGCACGTTGCGGCTGGGATGGTTCGCCAGTGAGTCCGAGGCCACGCCCACGGCCGTGGCCACCCTCATTGTCAACACGGCCACGCCCACGTTTAGCGCCCAAGCGGCTACGCAAATGGCGGTGAACATGCAGGAGACGATTGTGGCGGCCACGGCCACCGCCCAAGCGCAAGTGCCCGTGGGCGATAGCGACGGCGACGGGCTGACCGACGTGCAAGAACGCACGGAGGGCATCAACACCGACCCCAACAGCCCCGATAGTGATGGGGATGGCTTGCTGGATGGGGAGGAGGTGTTGCGCTATGCCACCAACCCCAACCGCACCGATACGGATGGGGATGGGGTGAATGATTTGCAAGAGTTGCGCGTCTATGGCACGGATCCGCGCAAATGGGATACGGATGGGGATAGTTTGAGCGATGGGGATGAGATTGCGCGGGGAACCAACCCGCTCGATGCCAACGACCCGCCTCGCGCCACGCCAACGGGTTCGCCTGCGGCACCAACGGCCACGCCGACGATTACGTTGACCCCAGCCCGGCCCACCCAAACGCCCAGCCTGACCCCGAGTGTGACGGCGACCACGGCCGCTTCGGCCACGCCGACGACGGCCGCGACAGCCACTGCCACAGCGACGAATCAGCCCACCGCCACCTCAACGGCCGTGCCACCCACGGCCACATCCACAACAGCGGCAACGGCGACGGCCACGGCCACGGCCGCTTTCACAGCCACCCCGACAGCATCCCCCACGCTGGAGCCGACACCCGCCAGCGATTACGCCTTGGTCTGTGTCACGCCTGCGCCTGTGCTGGATGGCCAATTGGGGGTGGGGGAGTGGGGGAGCAGTTCGCTGGCCACGTTCCAATCTACCAACCCCGCCGCCAACCGCGACACAGTGGTTTATGCGGTGCGAGATGGGGAAACCCTTTATCTGGCCTTCCAAATGACGGGCACGGTGGCCAATAGCACCGATTCTCTGCGCGTTTATATTGATACGACGCGCAATGGGGGCGACCCTGACACGGCCGACCGCTATTTCCAGATTGTGCGCGATGGCACCAAAATCATTCGAGCGGGGGTGGGCACGAATACCGATGGCAACAATTGGGCCGATTACACGAGTAGCAATTGGTCGGCCGTGGATGCGACGGCTGGTGAGGTTTGGACGGTGGAGCTACAGGTAAATATCCCCGCCGAATTAGGGGCGCTGGCCAATCCGTTGGCGATGTTGGTGCAGGTGGGGTACACGACGGGCACGGCCGAGATTGTGAATTGGCCTGAAACGGCCGCCTCTAACCAAGCCCAAACGTGGCAGTTGGTGGGCAATGTCAGTTGCCAGCCATGACGAAGGATTAGCACATAAATAAGATGAACAAACCTATTTTTTTAACGCAAAGACGCAAAGGAGCGAAGACGCAAAGGGTTCATGAGTTTCTTTACACCCTTTGCGTCTCTGCGACTTTGCGTTAAAAAAAACCTGAATAAATCAATTTGTTCAGTTTAAAAACTTCACGATTCTAAGTGAGTAACAGAGTAAGAAAATGGTAGATTTTAGTGCGTTGCGTGAGAAGCAGGTGACGATTGGGGAGTTGGCCGCAGGACTGACGGTGGCGGATTTGCGCCGTTTGAGTGATGAATCGGTGGATGAGATTTTGGGGCTGATTGCCGATTGCACCGATGCGGATGTGGTGTTTCAGCCCGTTGACCCCGACGCGCATGATGCCTATGCGGCCGATGAGCGCGAGAAAGACATCGCTTGGACGCTGGGGCATGTGGTTGTGCATTGCACCGCTTCGGCCGAGGAGGCGGCGGCACTGGCGGCCGAGCAAGCGCGGGGAGTGGAGTACCACGGCCGTTCGCGCTATGAAACGCCTTGGCAAGAAGTGACAACCATCGCCCAATGCCGCGAACGACTGGAGGAAAGCCGCCGGATGCGCCACGCCAGCCTTGAGATGTGGCCGAATCCGCCCCATCTGGAGAATGTATTCGTCAGCAATTATTGGGGGGAGTACAATGCGTTCGGCCGTTTTTTGCTCGGTCTCTCCCACGAGCAGGGGCACTTGCCCCAAATTGCCGAGATTGTGCGGCAAGCGAAAGGGGGAATTGTGACTGGTAATTTGTGATTTGTGACTAGGAGGTTACACGATGAGATATGTGATTATCGCGTTGACGTTGGCGACAGCCCTGATTCACATCAGTTTGGGTGGCCCATTGTTCATTCTGAATGGGGTGGGGTATATCGCGCTGTTGGTGGCTCTTTATTGGGTTCCCCAAACGGCCGCTTATCGGAAGGAAATTCGGTATGCGTTGATAGGCTATACGGCTATGACCATCATTGCCTATTTCCTGATGAACTCTCCTCAGGATTGGTTGAATACGGTAGGAATCCTAACCAAAGTCGTGGAGCTTTCCCTGTTGGTCGTGTTGTGGCGTGAAGGGCAACCCGCGAAGAAGTGAGAAGTAAAAAGTAGGCACTGAGAAGTAAAAAGAGGGTGGCTTGTTAGCCACCCTCTTTTACTTCTCACCTTTTACTTTTTACTTTTTAAGCGGGGTTGGATTCCGCCCAGTGCCATAACAGGCCACGGAAATGGGCGATAAACCGCTCCCATTCGTGGCGGGGGAAGGTGGTTTGGACAGTCGAGACAATCGTCTGGTCAAACTCGGGCGAGCGGACGAGGTTCCACATGACTTCGTCGAGGTTGGCCAATTCCGTTTCGCGGAATTCAGTAAATTCCTCTTTTTGCAGGTGCGCATCGGCTAATTTTTCATACGCCTCCAGCTTTTCCCAATAACTCCTGTCCGAATCGGCAATGGCGAAGTAATCTTGGATGTTCATGTTGATGGCCATTTGCCGCTCGCTGACGGTGCAGAAAATGCCCCATGCGACCAATGATTTGAGTGCCCACGGATAGTAATAGTGCAAGCTGGTGATGGCGATATCGGGGCAGGCGTTGGCAAAGTCTATCGGCCACATCACCCCATCTTTGATGATGGATTCGCAGGAGTTGAAATCCCAGCGGAAGAAGGCGTTGATGACTTTGGTGATGATTTGGGCTTCGCGCCCTTTTTCGGCCGTTAAAAAGTTGTGGTCAATCACATAACGGTCGTGCATCGGGTGGGCGGGGTCGTATTTAAAGCTCCCCACTTGTGGGCCGATGGCCAGCGAACGCACAAACACTTCGTAGTTATCCAACCCTGCTTGTAAGTGCATCAGGGTGCGCCCTGAGGCATCATACGCCTGCATCAAGTCCCATTCGTTGTTGATGCGTGTCACACCGCGCCAGCCGCCCCCATCGAATGGCTTCATGTAGAGGGGGTAGCCGATTTCGCGGGCAATGGCCGCTAAATCGAATTGGTCGTGGTAACGGGTGGCGGTGATGGCGTATTTTTGGTCTTTGTCCTCGTCGCGGGGGCCACTTTTGGTGGGGATGAGGTGCGTTTCGGGGATGTTTAGCCCCAAGCGAATCATGGCGCAGTAGGCGGAATGTTTTTCCATGCTCTGGAAGGTGAAGGGGTTGTTGAGCATGTAGGTTCCGTTGACCAGAGCCGCTTTTTTGAGCCATTCGCGGGGCTGAAAATGCCAGTAGGAAAGGCGGTCTATGACAACGTTGTAGTCCGTAGGGGCGTTTAGGCGGAAGGGGTGGATGCGCACCCGTTCGGCCGTGATGTCAAATTCACGGCCGCGATACTTAAACTTCCCCCCCAAGCGCGTAATCAATTGCTCAAACGTTGAAGGCCAATCATTCTCATCACCAATCAACAAACCAATTTTTTTAGTTGTCATGTGTGCCTCTTTTGATAGCTAGTCAGCGTTCAGCTTCAGCTTGTCAGCCAGTCAGCTTATCAGCTAAATGCTGACTAGCTGAAGTGCTGACAAGCTGAAATGCTGAAATGCTCTTACCCAAATGTTTTGCCCAAATGATGGACGACTTGCTTGCGCCACCAGTTCCAGTGGTGTTCCACATCGTAGCCCCAAATGTCCCGCTCGTGGCTGATGCCTTTGGCGGCTAGTAAATCGGCCAAGCGGTGGGTTTCGGTGATGCACCTGCCCTCCCATGCCCCTTGCCCGACCACAAGGGCGAGGTGGGTTTGGCGGGTGTGGTTGAGCGCATCGCCGTGCAAATTGGCCACATAGGCCAAGGGGTTGTTAAAGTAAACTTCTGGGGAGCCGCTCGGGCCATCAATGATGCTCTCGAGGTCATAACGGCCGCTCATGCACAGCGCATAATGAAAAATGTGGGGAAACTTGAGCGCAAAGTTGGCGGCATGGTAAGCCCCCAAACTGCACCCCACCAAAGCGATACGGGCATGTTCATCTTGGCAATCAAAGCGGATGGCGGGGACGAGGTTGTTGACGATGAAATCCTCATACGCTTTGTGAGCCATGCCGCGCCAGTGGGGGTCTGCGCCGTGGTTCAGCCAACTTTCGTGGTCTATGCCATCGGGGCAATACACTTTGATTTTGCCCGCTTCGATGAGACCTTCGAGTGCGCCAACCATGCCGTTGCCTTCAAAGTCGAAGTAACGGCCGCCTCCCGAGGGAAAGGCCAGCACGGGAGCGCCGTAGTGGCCAAATGAGAGGACTTCTATATCGCGCCCAAGGGCTGGGCTGTAGATTTTGTCGTAGCGTCGTTGCATGGCGGGGGGATTCGTAATTCGTAATTCGTAATTAGTAATTTAGTGGGAATAGATAGCGAAATACTTTGTCTAGGCGGGCGGCCCATGAGGATTCGTGGTGGGTGGAGCCTTCGGCTAAATAGTAATGGAGATTATGCCCTTGCACGTACCCATTTTCAAGCAATGCGTTGCGAGCGGCAAGGGTATCGTATTGGCCGTCGTCGCCCACGTCGGGGCATCGCGGGAGCCGCTATCGAGCCAGAGGCGAATGTCGCGCGGCGGCCGTTGGCGGAGCCGCTCCACGGCCGTTAATTGCCCCTGCGGGTTGCGCGTAATCCAAAACGAGGTGGAGAGGGCGGCGTGGTGTTGGGCAAAATCGGTGTGTTCCCATGCCATGTAGAGCGAGAAGAGGCCACCCATCGAAGAGCCGCAGGTAGCGGTGTGTTCGCGCCCTTGTTCGGCACGGTAGTATTGAGCCACAAAGGGGGCGACATCGTGTTGGTAATAGTCGGCCGTGCGATTGGCGTGGCCGGGGATGAGCGAAAATTTGGGGTGGCCGTGGCCGCCGCTGTTGCCTTGTTCGCCATTGGCATGGCCACGGTGAAGCGGCTGATAGGTGGCGTAGGGGGGCAAATATTCGGGAATGCGTTCGTGGCCGCCATTGCTCACGCCGACGATGAGACATTCGCGCATGTGGCCGTGGGCAATCAGCGCATCGGCCGTGTGGTCGGCCCGCCACGAACCAGAATAGCTGTCGTGGGCAAAGCTCTCAAAGCAGTTTTGGCCATCGTGCATGTACATGACGGGGTACTTTTTGTGGGGGTGCTGGTCGTAACCACGGGGCAGGTAGATGTAGAGTGCCCGGCGGGCGAGTGCGCCTGTGAAATTGGGGATTTTGACGACGCGGGAGAGGGAGAGGGCAGGGGCTGGCTCGTAGTCGAAGAGTTGCCCATATTGCACCCAGAGTTGGCGCAGGTTGGTGCTGTAAAAATCGAAGCTCCCCCGATTTTCGGGGACGGCGTAGGTGTGGTGGCCGATGTCTATGCGGAATTGCCATGTCCCTGTGGGGGGCAGAAGGGGGTCGGCTCGCCAGCAGATTTCGTCGCGCACCCGGCCGGAGCCTGCATGGGTGAAGGGGAGGCGGGTGATGGGGGAGTCGTCGGCGGCCGTGTGGCGCACCTCTAGGGTGGGGGCGTAGCGCACCCGACTGTAAAAGTAAACGGTTCCTCTCGAGTGATTGTCTGTGATGCTGAACGACTGAGGGTGTTCGGTGGTTGTAATGGTCATAGAGGAGGTATTGTAGCGTAAACGGCCGCGAGGGGGGTATAGGGCGTTATTCGTTAATCGTTATTGGTTATTGGTCGGGTGGAGTGGTCAGAGGCCGTCCACAGCCAGAACACGCTCTAATAACGAGTAACGAGTAACCAATAACCAATAACTCCCTTACCCCTTACGGCCGACGACCTCTTGGGTGACGGCGACGGCTTGCGCTTCACGGCCGCGCAGACGGCTTACATCCTGCAAACAGGTGATGATGTATTGGGCCGCTTCCTCGGCCGAATCGGTCACGAAGAGCAAATCCAAATCGGCCGAGGCGATTTTGCCCTCGGCCAGCATCGTGCCCCGCAACCAATCAACCAAGCCCTGCCAATACGCCTTGCCCAGCAAGACGACGGGGTAATTGTGGATTTTGCCCGTCTGAATGAGCGTCAACGACTCAAACAACTCATCCAGCGTGCCAAAGCCGCCGGGGAGGGCGACAATCGCCTGTGAGTATTTGACCAGCATCATTTTGCGGGCAAAAAAGTAGTGGAACTCCATCGAAATATCCACATAAGGGTTGATGTGTTGCTCGAAGGGCAAATGGATGTTCAGCCCGACCGAGGTGGCGCCCGCCAGACGCGCCCCTTTGTTGCCCGCTTCCATCACCCCCGGCCCGCCGCCTGTGATGATGGTGTAGCCCGCACGGCCGAGTAATTCCCCTACCCGCACCGCTTGTTGGTACTGCTCATGCTCTGGCTTAATCCGTGCCGAGCCGAAAATGGTCACGGCCGCGCCAATTTCGGCCAACGCCTCAAACCCCTCCACAAATTCGCCCATGATGCGAAAGACGCGCCACGCATCGTTTTGGAAATCCATTTTGTTGGCCGTGGGCGGAGCCAGCAGTTTTTCATCCAAGGTGGGGGGGTGTTCAGGCATGTTGTCGTACTCCTTGGGGTTTACCAATTTGGAGGGGCATCTCCCATGTTTGTTCGGGGACACATTTCAGCACCATGAAGGTGATGTCGTCGAATTGGGCGGCCGCGCCGACATGGTCATGCACGGCCGCTGTAATTTGCTCCACAATTTGCTCCACCGCCAAATAACGGTTCTGGGCAACCACCTGCCGCAACCGCTCGAGGCCAAATTCATCCATGTCTAGGTCAATGGCTTCGCTGACCCCATCGGTATAAAACAGCACCACGTCGTCGGGTTCTAGTTGCACGCGGCGGGTTTCGTAGGCGGCCGTATTCACCACGCCCAGTGCCATTCCCCGCGCATACAGTTCGCTGATGCGGCCGTCGGCGTGGAAGAGGATGGGCGGGTTGTGGCCACCCGAGGCGTAGCGCAGCACTTGGGTATTGGGGTTCCAAATGGCCAAAAAGACTGTCACAAACAGGTCTGAATCGGAATCGCCCAGAATGAGTTCGTTGGCGCGGCGCAACACGTCGGCGGGGTCGTTGCGGTTGTTGACAACGGCGCGCAAAATGGTGCGGCTGACGGCCATGAACAAGGCGGCCGGCACGCCCTTGTCGGCCACATCGGCGATGATAATGCCCCATTCGTCATCTTTAAGCGGCACAAAGTCGTAAAAATCGCCGCTGACTTGGCGGGCGGCTTGCCACAAACTGGCCACGACGCAGTTGCGAATGGTGGGGCTACCGTGGGGTATCAGGCTGGCTTGGATTTTGCGGGCGATGGTGATTTCTTGCTCGAGTTTGTCCCGCTTGGCCGCTTCGGCGTAAAGCTGGTTGTTGACCACGGCCGTGGCCGCTTGTTGGGCAATGCCAAACAAGATGCTCAGGCGGCGGTCGCTGAGTTGGTCGGCCGTGGCCAGCCCGACCAGCATGACCCCCACGAAGCGGGCTTGGGCGTGGAGGGGCAGGGCGCGGGCCTCGGCCGTGCCCATCACCTGCTCCAGCCAGTGGGGCACTTTCAGCACATAATGAGACATCTCTTTGTGGAGCAACTCAGCGGGCAAAACCGCCTCGGTGGTCAGCGAGCGAAACTCTTCGCCCGTGAGGGCAAGGGTGCGGAGCAAACCCGTGCCCATTTCGCTCAGGCCGTAGCTGGCGGCGGGGTGGAAAAATTCAGTCTCCTCATCCCACACCAGCACCACCGAGGAGCGCACGCCGACCAACATGGGCACAAAGCGCACGACGAGACCTAAAATTTCGTTCAGGTCTATCAGGCTATTAACCGCATCGGCCACCTGTAGCAAGGCTGTGTTGACCCATGCCTCTTCTTGCTGGGCACGGCGCAACAGGGTGCGCTCGATGCCTTGGGCGAGTTGGGTGGCCAAATCTTGGATGAGTTCTTGGCGCAAATAGCGCAAATCGGAAGCGTGGAGGTAATCTTGCTCGGTTTGGAGTTGCTCTGGGGGGGCGGGGTCATAGCGGAAGAGGATGCCGCGTGGCGAGCCATCAAACAGCAAGGGGCAGAGGTGGAGGGGGTTATCGGATTTGGCAGGGTGAGCCAGCCACGGCGGTGGTTGCAGGGTGGGCAGGGCGATTTGCCCAATGTGAACAGCATCTAAGGCCCCCCAACGGCCGATAGGCAAGCGGGTTTCGGCAAAACGGCGTTGGGTGGCCTCGTCGGCGCCGCAAATAGAGGCGGGGCGGTACTCGCCATGCAATTCATCCCACAGCAGAACGCCACCTTGGGAAACGCCGAGCAAGACGGGCAAGAGGCAGGTCACGCTCTCAACCATGTCTTCTAAATCGGTACTACGGGCGATGGCGGAGGCGATTTGCAAGCGGGCGGTGGTGACCCATGCTTGGAGCCGCTGGTGCATGAGTTGTTGTGCTTTTTGGAGGGAGATGGAGACCCCTGCGGCCAATGTTTCGAGGACTTCTTGCTCTTGGGAGCCGAACACTTCTTCGGCCGTGCTGAGCACTTCTAGCACCCCCCAGACACGGTGGTTGACGACGAGGGGGGTGATGAAAGCGGATTGCACCACTGCCCACGACTCATCGGCCGCAGGCACGCCGATGGCGACTGTAAAACGCTCGTCGTCACGGGCGTGGTTGGCCACGATGGTTTTTTGGAGGGAAACGGCCGCGCCGATTAGCCCTTGGTCATAAGAAAAGACGATTTGGTCGAGAGGCAGGGTGTGATCACTGCTGGCGCGGAGGGTGAGTTGGGCTTGTTGGGTTTGGCGGGTAAAGATGTTGACTTGGTAGAAGCCAAAAGTCTCGCGGGTTAAATCGGTGACGCGCTGGAACACTTCTTCGACGTTTTCGGCCGCGTTAATTTGCTGGGTAATGGTGCCGATGAGTTCGACTTGGGCGGCGCGTTGGCGGGTTTGGGCAAAGAGACGGCCGTTGGCGATGGCGGCGGCGGCTTGGTTGGCCAAAATGCTCAGCAAACGCAGGTGGCGCTGGTTGAATTGGTTGGGTTTGTTGCTCTGGGCGGCCAAAATGGCCACCACTTCATCGCCCGAGATAAGAGGGACGTAGATGCCAGAGCGGGGGGCGGCATCGCTGATGTAGCGCGGCCGTGCGGGTAGCTCTTGTTCGCGCAAAAAGTCGGCAATGAGAAGGTTGGTTTTGTTGTCGCGCACCCAGCCGACGAGGCTGTTTTGGTCGCGCAGGTCTACTGTGCGTGGCGGCCGTACCTCGCCCTCTATCATCCATGATTGAATGTGGTAATAGTGCCCCTCGAAAAAGCCGAGTTGGAAGGTGCGAGTCTCTAAAATGCGGTCGGCTTGGGCCACGATGAGGTCGCACAGGGCGGCTAAATCGAGTTGGGCGGCCACCAAGGCACTGCCGGCTTGCGCCAGCTCTTCCAGCTCGGCAACTTGTTCGACGAGTTGTTGGCGGGAGCGATAGCGCCGCCAAAAGACCCATGCGTTGAGAGCCAGCAACGCCAAAAACAGCGGCAAATAAGCGGCCGTGGCGAAGGTGAAGAGGGCTTGCTGGGTGAGCATGGGGGAGGGGGGAGTTACTGGTTACTCGTTATTGGTTATTGGTTACGTGGGATAGAGTGTAGAGATAGAGATAGAGGGGGACGTGGTGGGCTGGCCTATTGTGTTTCTTCTATCTCCTATCTCTATCTCTCATCTCTATCTTGTTGCGCTTCCCATGCTTGGCGGGTGGGGTAGATGGGGAAGAGGGTGTCGAAGCCAACCATTTGGAAGATTTCGAGGAGGCGTGGGCTGAGGCCGAGGAGGGTGAGGGAGCCGCCTATTTCTTGGGCGCGGCGGCGGGCTGAGACGAGGACGCGCAGGCCACCACTGTTGATGTAAGTGACGGCCGTTAAATCAACGACAAGTTGGCTTTGCCCTTGCTCCATTAGGGTGCGCAAAAGGTAATCAAGCGGGGCTGTGAGGTCATGGTCGAGCCGCCCCTTGATGCCGATGAGTTGGTTTCGGCCGTGTGTCTCCTGCCAAATAGGGGGCATAAATTAGTAATTAGTAATGAGTAATGAGTAAGGGAGTGTTGGTAGTGGGAATTTTATTCATTACTCATTACTCATTATTCATTGTTTTCACCATGACTAGTTCGTTGCCGTTTTCGGTGAAGTTGAAGCGGACTTCGTCCATGAGTTTGCGCATGAAGTGCAAGCCTAAGCCACCGACCTCGAGGAGTTCGGCTTGGCTGGCAGAGCTAGGAATGAAGGGTGTGGGGATGGCTTGAGGGTCGAAGGTGCGGCCGTTGTCGCGGATGGTGATGATGAATTGACGGCCGTTGAGGCGGCAATTCACCTCAAAATGCCCATCTTGCCCCCTGTAGGCGTGTTCGACGATATTGGTACACGCCTCGTCGCAGGCGAGTTGCACCTGAAAGGCGGCTTTGTCGCCCAAGCCGACGGCCACGGCCGCATCCGCCACAAAATCACACGCGACAGCGACTTGGTCGTACCGCGCCTGAAAGGTAGCTGTGCGGGAGAAGGGCATGGGGGAGGGGCGTTATTAGTTATTGGTTATTAGTTATCGGTCGTCATGGGTTAGATGTCGCGAGTAACCAATAACCAGTAACCAGTAACGAATAACCTTAAAAGCTACCGACGGCGCTGACTTGATCGTCAAAACGCTCAAAGAGGGAGGTGAGGCCAGCCAAGTCCAAGACCTCTTCGACGCGGGCAGAGATGTTGACCAAACGCACATCGCCACCATTTTTTTTGCAGGTACGCAGGGTTCCTACCAAAGCGCGTAAACCAGCACTACTCATGTAGCTGACGGCCGAGAGGTCTAGCACAAGTTCATAGCGCTTCCTATCCAGCAATTCGCTGAGCAGAGTATCTAGCTCGGGAGCATTGTTGCTATCAATACGGCCGACGATTTCGACTACATCAACCCGCTTATAGGATTCAACCGAAAAAGTTGCGGAATTTGCCACTGTGTCCTCCTGTGGGAAGTGAAAAGTGAGAAGTAAAAAGTGAAAAGTGAGTAGTAAAGGGTCTGCAAAGCTAATAGCTAATAGCTAACAGCTAAAAAACCATTATACCCCTGTGCCGCTTGACAGGAAAGAAGGGCTGATTGACACTTGGGGGCATGAATGAGCGTGAACAGTGGCTGGATTTGACGGTGCGGCTCAAGCGCGAGGCGCAACGGTTGGGGTTTGGCATGGCTGGTGTGGTGCGGGCCGTGCCCGGCCGTCGCTTGGGGGCGTATTTGCGCTGGTTAGAGGTGCAAATGCACGGCGAAATGGCCTACATGGCTCGCCCCGATAGGGTGGTGCGGCGGCGGGATTTGAGCCAGATTTTGGCGGGGGTGCAAACGATGGTTTGCGTGGGGTTGGATTACCACTCAGGGGCACTGCCACCCGAAATCACGGCCGACCCCAGTCGCGGCCGAGTGGCCAGCTATGCGTGGGGGGTGGATTACCACGAGGTGATGACCCCGCGCTTGGTGGCACTGGGGCAATGGCTGGGGGAGGAAGCGGCCGTGTTGGGCTGGCGCGAAGCCATCCAAGCACAAAGTGTATGTGGACACAGGCGCGATTTTGGAGCGCGACCATGCCGAGCAGGCGGGGTTGGGGTTTACGGGCAAGAACACCATGCTCATCGCTCCACGCCGTGGTTCGTGGCTTTTTTTGGGGGAGTTGCTGACGACGTTGCCACTGGTAGCGGAAGAGGAAGAGGCGCAGGTGGGGGAGATGCCGAGTTGCGGCCGTTGCACCCGTTGCCTGACGGCTTGCCCCACCAACGCCTTTCCCACCCCTTATGTGCTGGATGCGCGGCGGTGCATCTCTTATTTGACGATTGAATTGAAGGGAAGCATCCCCGAGGAGCTACGGCCGTTGCTGGGCAACTGGATTTACGGCTGTGATGTGTGCCAAGAGGTGTGTCCGTTTAACCGCTTTGCGGAAGAAACGGCCGAGGGGGGCTTCCGTGCCGCCAGTTGGGAAACGGCCGCGCCGCCGCTCCTCGCCCTGCTCCGCCTGAGCCGAGCCGAATTTGCCACGCGCTACGCGGGTAGCCCCATCCAGCGCATCAAGTGGGCGCGGTTTATGCGGAATGTGTGTGTGGCGGCGGGCAATTGGGGGGATGAGGCGGCCGTGCCTGCCCTGCAAGCCCTTGCCCAAGATGAGAGCGAAT
>JADJSZ010000112.1 GCA_016711405.1 Candidatus Hadersleviella danica
AACACCGCCACCTGCACCACCCCAATATCATCCGTCGCGATGAGCGGCAACCACCCCTCCGCCTCCTCCCCCCACGCCACCTCCGGCACAACATGGTCAATCGTGAGCGGCACATTCACCTCCGCAAACGTGCCATCCTCCCGCACCACCGTCAACAACAGCGTGTACAGCCCATTCAAGCCCGTCGTATCCCACACCCCCAACACCCCCTCGGCCGACACCCTGCCCGTCACCGTATCCGTCAACACCTCAATCGCCGTCGGCGTTAGCCCCGCAAAATAGGCCAGCCGATAATGGGCAAAATCAGCCCCCCGCGCCCAACCCGTAATTTCCACCACCCCGCGCACGGCCGCCAGCGGAGCCGGGCCAGTAATCGCCGCATCCTCCCCCTCGGGGCGCAACACCCCCAGCGTGTCATATTCCGTCGGCGGCGTGGCGATGTTCTGCGCCTCCGCCCATGCCCGCGCCCGCTCGGGGTACACGACAAACAGCCGTTGCTCGACAAGGCCCGGCGGGGTGTAGCTCGTCGCCAAGCGCCCCGTTTGCCGGTTGACGAGAACCGCTTGCACCATCGTGTCATACAGTTCGGGTTCCGTGCCCGCCAAAAACAGTTCATCGGCCGTGGGGCACAGCCCATTGCTCAGCAAGCCCGAGGGGATGCACACCGTCCGCTCGGTCAGCCCCGGCGGCCGTTCCCAGCGGCCGATAGCCTCCTCCGCCATCGCCCACGCCATAATCGCCCGCCAAATCGGCGCCGCCCCCACTTCCCCGCGCAGTTGGGGCAACGGCTGGTTCTCCCGATTGCCCAGCCACACTCCCACCACCAGTTGCGGCGTGTACCCCACCGTCCACACATCCCGCCCGTCGTTGCTCTGCCCCACCTTCACGGCCGCAGGTCGGCCGTCGGGCAAGTCCAAACTGTTCGGGCAACCAACTCCCGCGCACCGCGCCCGGTTGTCGGCCAACATGTCGTTCATCAGATAAGCCAATTGGGAGGAGAGGATTTGCTCTTCGAGCGGGGTTTCGGCCGTCCAAATCAGCTCCCCCGTGCGGCTCTCAATGCGGCTCAGGGCGATGGGTGGTTGGCTGGCCAAACGGCCGTTGTTGGCCAGCACCCCATACGCCACGGCCACATCCAGCAAGCGCACCTGCCCCCCGCCCAGCGCAATCGGCAACCCGACTCGGCCGCTGTCGGCCGTCAGCGTCGCCAACCCCATCTGCCGCGCCGTGCGCAACGCATTCTCCACCCCCACCCAGCCCAACACCTCCACGGCGGGCACATGGTAGCCGCTCCCCAACGCCTGCCGCAAGCTCATGGGGCCGTGAAACAGCCCGTCGGGGTTTTGGGGCACGTAGGGGATGCCGTTGTAGTCGGTGCCGAAGTCGGTTTCCACATCCAGCACCATGCTGGCGGCCGTGTACCCCTGTGCCAAGGCTGTCAGATAAGTGAAGGGGGTCAGGAGCGTGCCCGGCTGGCGCAACCCATCGGTGGCCATGTTGAGCGGGTTCTCCCAAAAGTTCAGGCTTCCCACCAACGCCTTCAACTCCCCCGTGCGCGGGTCAAGGGCGACCACGGCCGCTTCGTTCACATTGCCCCCCACCGCCTGCCCGCTCGGTTGGGGCAACTCGGCCAGTGCGGGGCAACGGCTGGCCTCGTCGGCGGGCAAGCCCAGCCCCCCGCCCAACCTGTCCACATGGGCGCGGGCGACGCATTCGGCTTGGCTTTGCAGGCGCAAATCGAGCGGGGTGTACACCCGCCACCCCTCGCGCAAGAGCGGCTCTGCCCCAAACTGCGCCAGCAGTTGTTGGCGCACATACAGGGCATAGTGCGGGGCAATCAGGTCGTAGCGGCTTTGCTCGGCCGATGTGGCCCAGACCAGCGGCGTAAATTTGGCCGCCACAATCGCCTCGCGGCTATACACTCCCTGCTCTAGCAGGGCATCCAGCACCGCCTCTTGCCGTGCTTTGGCGGCCGTCGGGTTTTGGATGGGGTTCTGTTCGGGGGCAAGGGGGATGGCCACGAGAACGGCCGCTTCGGGCAAGCTCAACTGGCGGGCGGGTTTGCCAAAATAAAGTTGCGCCGCCGCCTCAATCCCATACGCCAACTGCCCATAATAGGCCGTGTTCACATACCACTCCACCAGTTCCGCCTCGCTGTAGGTTTGGGTGAAGGCGTTGGGTGAGCAAAAAGTGTTGAGTGGTAAGTGCTAAGGGCTGAGTGCTGAGTGCTGAGTGCTGGGTGCTGAGTAGCTCATCCACCAGACGGCCGTAATAAACGGCAATCCGCAATCCGCCAATCCCCAATCCGCAATCCCCCTACCACGGCCGCTTGCCGCACTGCCTCGGGCAAATCCCCGATGCTTTGCCAGCCGTTTCGCGCCGTCGAGCGGGTCGCGCAGTTCGTAGATAAGGAGCCAATCCCGACGGCCGTCGCCGTCTGTGTCTTCGCCCAGCCCGTAGATTTGGGCGGGCTGGTACAGGGGTGGGTTCTGGCGCAGTTGCTCGAGACTGGGCAGGGGGGGCAGGCTCTGGCTGAGGGCGGCGTAGGCGGCCGTGGCGGCCAACCCTGTGGCCATCAGCCCCAACAGGGCAAGGGCGAACAGGCCGCCCACACAGCCAGCGGCCAGCCGCAATGGGTTGCGGCGGGGCTTCGGCTTGCGGCTGTAAATCGGCTTGGGCATAGATGCTTGATTTTATCGCAAGATTTAACGCAAAGGCGCAAAGACGCAAAGGGTTCTCAAGAATCGTTTACCATCTTTGCGGCTCTGCGCCTTTGCGTCTTCGCGTCAAAAATTATAAGCTGACCAAAATACCTTGTTGCGCCGATTCGTAGAGGGCGAGAACGGTTTGGATATGGTAGCGGGTTTCGGCAAGGGTGAGGTAGGTTGGACGGCCGTCTAAAATCGCATCGTGCATGTCCTCCACTTCCCCTTGGTAAAGATACTCGTCAGGCACGGGGATTTCCTCCGCTTCGCCCCCGTTGGGGTAAAAAGTCATCCGCCGCTCGGGGTGATCTTGGCCGACAAACGGCCGCGTCAGCACCAGCCGCCCGGCCGTGCCCGTAATTTCAGCGTAGGTGTGCCACGGCAGGCAAAACGCCCCCACCACATGCGCCACCCGCTGGCCGCTGTAAATGAGTTGGCCCGAAAAGACCTCGTCCACCCCTGTTTGCCCCACCCATTGCGTGCCCATCACCCGTTCGGGCGCACCGCCAAAGATGGCTTGCGCCAAACTAACAGGGTAAATGCCCACATCCCACAACGCCCCGCCGCCCCATTCGGGCTTGAGGCGCACATTGGCAGGGTCGTTCATGGTGAAGTTGAAGGTCGCTTGCAGGTGGAGCACGTCGCCCAAACGGCCGCTTCGCACCATCTCAAGGGCGAGTTTGGTCTGGGGGTGGTGGCGGTACATAAACGCCTCGGCCAGCACCCGCCCCGTTTGGGCGGCCACGGCCGTCATCTCATCCACCTCCGCCAGCGAAATGGCAAACGGCTTTTCGCACAACACATGCTTGCCCGCCCGCATCGCCTTAATGCTCCACTCGGCGTGGAGGTGGTTGGGCAGGGGAATGTAAACAGCGTCTATCTGGTCAGAGGCCAACATCGCCTCGTAGCTGGCAAAGGGGTGGGGGATGCCCCACTCGGCAGAATAGGCGGCGGCCGATGCGGCCGTTCGGCTGGCCACCCCCACCAATTCCCCCCGCGCCGAAGCGCGAATGGCGGGTATCAGGCGGCGATTGATGTTGGCAGTGGAGAGCAGTCCCCAACGGACAGGTGGTGATTGGGTCATGGGTTGTTATTCGTTATTCGTTACTGGTTACTCGTTACAGGTACTTGTAACCTGCAACTTGGAACGCTACTAAATTTCAATGGTCATAGCCGAAATCGTTTTGCCAATGCCACCCGCCATTAAGCGCACAATTTGGCCTTGCTCAAATTCTAGCACTACTTTAATGACACTTGGGGAAGGATTGGGCATGAGCCACCCCTGTTCGATGAGCATTTCGGGCTGTTTGAGGCCCAAATAATCATATAAGAAGCAGGCGAGTGGGCCAGCGGCCATACCCGTGCCCGATTCTTCGGGAATGCCAAAGCGGGGGGCAAACATGCGCACCCCTGCCTGACGGCCGTCTACTTTGGTGGTGGTCGAAAAGGCATAGTAACCAATCAAATCCAACTCTTCGCTAATCGCTTCGATGGCATCTTGTTGGGGTTGGAGATTGGCCACAATTTGCTCATCAAGCAGGGGAATGAGCAAAAAGGAGTTGCCCGTATTGACCACATACAGGTCGAGATTGGGCCAGAGGTGGTGGGGTTCTAGCTCTAAAGAGGCGAGGATTCGGCCGCCTAACTCCGAGTGGGGGGCAATGGGTGTGTAACGCGGGGCGCGTTGCTCCATAAAGGCCATCTCGCCCGCCACGAGAATATCTCGGTTGCCATCTATCGTTTCTTTAGAGAGGCGGCCGTCGCCCACCAAACCCATCTGGCGCAAGAGCGAAAACGTGGCCACGGTAGCATGGCCGCAATGGGCAATTTGCTTGGTGGGGGTAAAAAATTCGAGCTTGCGCGTGGCTGAATTAGAGTGGGAGACAAACGCAGTTTCCGATAGGCCAACTTGCTGGGCGATATGCAATTTTTGAGCGGCCGTTAACCCGTTGGCATCCACCACAACCCCCGCAGGGTTGCCCCCTCGCTCCCCATCAATAAATGCATTGACAATTTGTACTTCAATAAACATGGTTATTCTCTGGGTTTAGCTGTCTGAAGGCGTTGTTTGGAGCGGTTTTCAGCCCTTTCTACTCCCCACTTTCCTCTTCCCCCACACCCAAGTCTACCAGTGAATCATCATCCAAAAAGCTATTGAGCAATTCGTAGGTGTGCGCCACCGCCTCGCGCCGCGCCTGATACTTCTTGCCCTCCACGCTAAATTTGAGATGCACCAGCCGAGCCAAGCGCAAGGTGTGCAAGTGATGCACCACCGTTGGGGCGCGGAGGCGCAACCGGGCGGCCAACTCCGTCGGGGTCAGCGGTTCGGCGATGAGGTAGCGCAAAATGCGGAGCCGGGTCGGGTCGGCCAGCGCCTTGAGGCTGTTGAACAGCGCATCGGGAATCAGTTCGCCGGGGACGATGGAAGCGGTGGCGGGACGGCCGCCAAACAGAATGATTTGATGCTCCTTGCTGTGCATCCCGTAAAACAAAAGCGGGCTACCCCAATAAGAGGGTGCCAAAATGAGCTTTTTCGTTTGGGGTGGCTCCTCAAATTTAACACCCTGCGAAAGCTCTTCGAGGAGGTGGGTCAGGCTGAGCGTATCAGCCAAATTTTGGGCATGGGTCAGGGCGGCCGTCAAGGCTGGCCGAATCCGCCGCTCGTCTTCGGCAAAAAAAGATTGGTGGTACTCCTGCAAAGCGGACAAATAGCGCTCCCCAAACTCGGCCGATTGCGCCCACCATTTCAGCCACGGCCGAAAATCGTTCCGCTGGGGTTTCTTGCCCAAATTCACTTGCTCCTCGGCCGAGATGCGTTGTAACTGTGCCTCAGCTTGCTCCGTCCAACTTTCTTTGTGAAGAATGTTCAGCAACACTTGCCCCCATGCCGTGTTGGGGTCGGTTTTGTGCAGGGCGGGCACTCGTTGGGCTGATGGCGTTTCGGCCAGCACATCAATGGCCGTTTGGGCATCTTTGGGGGCGGGCAGGTCGTACACCCAATCGGCAGGCCAATGGAAAAATTCCATAATTTCCTGCAAAAACTCCCGTTCGGCCGTGGGCAGGCGCGAACGCACGCCCACCGCCCACGCCCCGCGCAAAGCGAAATCCTTGGGGTGGTGCAAGGTGTACAAGCTAATAAATAAATCGTAGGCCGTGCCTACATCCCAAACAAGTTCAGGTGGATTGGTCATAAAAGGGAAGTCCTTTGTCATGGGTTACTCGTTACTGGTTATTCGTTACTGGTGTACTGAACCCAATAACGAATAACGAATAACGATTACACGAGTATACCAGCTTACAGCTTTTGGCTGACAGCCTCTTGGATTTGCCGCAGGTGGCCTTGGGTGTGGTTGACCATCTCGCCCAAGATAAAGCCAGCCAAAATGGTATAGGTGGCTTTGCGGCCCACAAACGCCTCGGGCAAGCGGCCAATCAGGGCGACCGTTTCCGCTTCGGCCGTTTTCCACGCCGCCACCAGTTCGGCCAAGGTGGGATACACCGCCAGCACGGCCTGAATCATGGGTGGGTCGTTGTCGGCCAGTTGGGCAGGGGTTGCCATTGAGTTGCACGCCCACAGTGGTCTGAACCATGCGCTCGCAAATGATGAGGTGAGCGAGGACTTCGGCCGCGCTCCATTCGCCGGGGGCGGGGGATTGCCATGCCACTGCGTCGCTTGCCCCTACCAAAATTTCGTCCAGTTGGGCATCGGCGGCGGCGTAAGCACGGCCGAGTTCGGCTGAAAAGGCCTCGGCCGTGGGGGGCACATGGGGGGCGGGGCGGCGGCGCAAGGTCAGGGTGCTGGTGGTGGGCTGACCGTTGCGATAAACGGTCAGGGGCAAGCTATCGCCAATTTGTTTGCCCTGCAACGCTTGGCCTATGTCGGGCATCGTTTCAATGGCTTTGTCGCCAATCTGAATCAGCAAATCTTGGGCCTGCAAACCCGCTTCGGCCGCGCTTGTGCCGGGCAATGCACCCCCTAGCTCCACCGCGCCATTGGCAGGCACACCTCGGGCGGCCAACTGCTCGGCCGTGAGCTGGCCTTGGAGCATGATGCCCATGAAGGGGCGGTTGTAGAGCCTGTTGTCCAAGCCTGTCTCTAGCACCGCCTGCAAATTGGCCAACCCCGCCTCCCACACTTGTTGGATGGTGGAAACGGCCGCTTCCTCGGCGATATGGCTGTGGAGCAAATGAACCCGTGTGCCACCCTCCACTTGGGTCAGGGTCATGGCGACCCGCGAACTGTGCGCTTCGTCTTTGCCCCGCCACGAAAACGCAAGCGCTTTGTTGGCCTCAACTTGTTGGTATTCACCTGTGGCGTGGTAGCCTTGCGGCCAATAGAGATAGAGACGGCCGTGAGGTTGAACCGCAACCCGTGCATCTTGGCACAACCATTGGGTCAGAGCCATTTCGTTCGTCCATGCGTAGTACACCGCTTCGGGTGTTTCGTTGATGAGTTGCTCGAGAGAAATTTCTTGGGTCGTCATGCGGTTCTCCTTGTTTTGTGATATGATAGGCAAGTTATCATTTAGATGCACGTCTAATTAGACTAATGTCTAATATATTAGACTGACATCTACGGGTTGTCAAGCGCAAATTGGGAGAGTCGTAATACCAAAGGGCTAAGGAATAGTGATTTAATAACTGGCACAATTTCAAGTGAGTTGAAGCGGCTTTTAAGCCAAAATCCAGTTTTATTGCAAAAAGGCAAAAGAACAAAAAAGCAAAGTTACTCGAGAAAATTTCATTCGCAAAAACCTCTTTGCGCCATTGCTCTTTTGCCTTTTTGCTTTAAAAATCTTCTGCTAATTTTGCGAAAAGCTCAATTTAAATAATTGTTATTCCTAAAAAGTAGGGCAAAGCGAACCCATGACCATCACGGAAATTCACCATGTCCAAATTACCATTCCCGTGGGGGCCGAAGCTGAGGCGCGGGCGTTTTACAGTGGCTTACTCGGGCTACCCGAAATAGCCAAGCCAGCGAGTTTAGCGGGGCGGGGTGGCTTGTGGCTACTCGTGGGCGGCCGTGAATTGCATGTCAGCACGGAAACGGCCGATTATCGCCACGCCACCAAAGCACATGTGGCTTATTTGGTGGAAGATTTGGCGGGGTGGCGGGAAAAGCTCGGCCGTGCAGGCATAGCCATCGCCGAATCTATCCCCATCCCCGGCTACCACCGCCTCGAATTCCGCGACCCATTTGGGAACCGCGTGGAGCTAATTGAGCGAGAATAGGGGGGAGATAGAGATAGAGATAGAGGGAGATGTGGTTGGCTGAATAACCGAGTTTCTTCTATCTCTATCTCCATCCTCTATCTCATGTTGTTTTATCAGAGGGAGATAAAGCAAGGTAGCGAACCCGTGCCCAAATGGGTGGTAGGCTGGTAAACTCAGGGGGCAATTTACGGGCAAAGTGGGGCACACCGCACCTTCAATCTCCACATTCCACCTCTCCCCAACGAGTAATTTCTCATGCGTTTCCTTTCATGGCTCTCTACCACCATTTTTCGCATTTTGGGCTGGAAAATTGTTGGCCAACGGCCGACTGAACCCAAATTTGTGCTCATCGCCGCCCCTCATACCTCGGGGTGGGATGTGCCGATTATGATTATGGCCGCCTACCACTTTAAGATAAAGCTGAATTGGTTTGGCAAAGATTCCTCCTTCCGCTGGCCGCTGGGTTTGCTCACCCGCCGCTTGGGGGGGATTGCCATTGACAGGAGCCAACGGGAGAACAAAGTGGCCAATATGGCCGCCCAAATTAAAGCGGCCGATGAATTTGCCTTCGCCCTCTCGCCCGAAGGAACCCGCCACAAGAGCCATTGGAAGACGGGCTTTTACCACATCGCCAACCAAGCGGGCATTCCCCCTGATTTGCAGTTTTATAGATTTTGGCACCAAAACGGCCGGGATTGGCCCCACCATTCACCTAACAGGGGATATTGAAGCGGATATGGTTCCCATCCGCGAGTTTTACCGCCACGTTACCCCCAAACACCCCGCCCGCTTTGACGTGGACATGCCGCTCAAACCGCCTGATTCCCATAAAAAATAAGAATTAACCGCGGAGAGCGCGGAGAACGCAGAGATTTATCTGAAATTTCCTCCGCACTCTCTGCGTCCTCCGCGGTTAGAAAAAAACAGAACGAAAGACCCCCAGAGTTTTAGAAACTCTGGGGGTCTTTTATTTATTTCACCTAGCTCTGCCCTTGCGAGATGAGGCTACGGCTTTAGGACAAAGGGCAGGTAGATGGGATACACCACGGCCGGGATGGGTTCTACTTGGGTGGCCACGGCCGTGCCTGCCACAAACGCCACCTCATCACTCCAAACCCCATACCACGCATTGGTGATGGTTGTCGTTTCGGTGACGGCCGCTTGCACCACCCACTGCACCGTGGCACTGTCACCAGCGGCCATGCTCGGCCAGTACCAACTCACCACATCGCCAGACATGCTGTAGGGCATGGTGGCCGTGATAAACGTCGTGCCCGCCGGGAGCGTATCCGTCAGCCACACATTGCTGGTGGGGTCGCCTGTGGGATAGAGGTAGGTAATGGTCAGGGTGTAGGTGATGGGTTCGCCCGACAGCACTTGTGCAGGGGCTGTTTTGCTAATTTGGAAGCTGGCTGGCGTGGGCCAATCGGTGACAACCGTTTGCACGGCCGCGCCCGTCACCAACCCCACCTCGTCGCTTTGCACCCCATAGTCGCTGTTCACCACCGTTTGCGAAACGGCCGACGAAACGACCAATTGCACCATTTCATAGCCGCCATCGGCCAACGTCGGCCAGTGCCATGTGACCACATCACCCACTAACGTGTAGGGCAGGGTGGCTGTGACAAAGCTCGTGCCAGCGGGCAAGGTGTCGGTCAGAACGACGTTGGTGGTGGGTTCGCCAAGCGGATGGGCATGGCTAATGGTCAGGGTGTAGGTGATGGGTTGCCCTGTCAACACCTCTTCGGCCCCGTTTTGCCCACGGCGAGGGTGTGTTCGGCCGCCATGACCACTGTTTCCACGGCCGCGCCCGTCACAAACGGCGCCTCATCGCTTTGCACCCCATAGTCGCTGTTGCTGATGGTTTGCGGGGTGGCTACCTCCACCACCAATTCCACGCTGGCCGAGGCGTTGGCGGCCAAACTCGCCCAATGCCAAGTCACCACATCACCCGTCAGGGTAAAGGGCAAGGTGGCCGTGACCAAACTGCTCCCCACAGGCAACGTATCGGTCAAAATGACGTTGTGGGTAGCCGTGACCTCATTTTCATGGGTAATGGTCAGAGTATAGGTGATGGGTTCGCTGGCGTACACGGCCGCTGGCCCTTCTTTGTGGATGGCCAAGCTGTGCGCCATGAGTTGATAAGCGGCGAACACATCGAGGCGGCCGTGGCCGAAGACGTTGTTGGGCACGGCCGTGGGGCTATCCCCACCACACCCTTGGCTGGTGGTGCGCGGAACCGCGCCCCCATTCAGCAAGGTTTCCAACGCATCCACATCACCAGCCAAACTGGGTTCGGCCGAGATGAGCAGAGCCACCGCCCCCGCCACATGGGGGCTAGCCATGCTCGTGCCGCTGGAGGAGCCATAGCCACCGCCGGGCGTGGAGGAGCGCACACCCACACCGGGCGCAGAAATATCGGGCTTCATCCGATTACTGCCATCCACTGTCACTTGCCCGCGACTGCTAAAGCCCGCAATGGTATCGCTGGCGTTGTTGCTCGTCGCTCCCACCGTATAAGTGGCATCATAAATGGCAGATGGCGTGTTGACCGTGTTGCAAGCAGAGCCAGAATTGCCCGCTGAAGAGACGACCATAATGCCAGCCGCACGCAGGTTTTCCACCACAGCTTGCATCACGGCAAAATTGCCTGTGTTACACCCTTCGCTAACTGGGCAACCCCACGAATTGTTGATGACGTGCGGGGCCATCGCTGGGCATTGGGTTGCTATCCGCCAAATCGGTAGGGGCGAGGAACCATTGGAAGCATTCGATGTAGGTGGTGGGGGTGCCGTTGCCCACATCCATGTTGCGGCAACCGACCCATTTGGCACCGGGGGCGACCCCAATTTGGTTGGCTCCCCCGTCATCGCCGACCATGGTGCCCATTGTATGCGTGCCGTGGCCATTGTCATCACAGGGGACAGTGCTGTTGAGGCCGCAAACGCCGCCATTGCCCGAGTGGATGGCATCGTGCCAGTTGTAGTTGTGGTCGGCCGTGCTCCCATTCCACCCCCGGTACTTGCCAATTAAGGCGGGGTGGTCCCAATCGTAGCCTGTATCTTGCCCTCCCACGACAGCGCCTTGGCCTGTGAACCCTTCTGCCCACATGCTGGGGGCATTAATTTTTTGCACACCCCATTCAATGGCCAAGAGTTCTAAGGCTTGTTCCATTTGCTCGTCCACCGAGGGTAGCTCGGGTAAGCGCACAATGGGATTGGCGTGCAAGTAGGCCACATCGTCGCGCTGGGCAAGTTGGGGGAGCAAAGCCAATTGGCCGCGCACCCAAATGGCGTTGGTGACCCAATAAGCGCGGTGGGGCAGGTTTTGGGCTTGCAGTTGGGCGAGGAGCGGGCCTTGGGAGGCGTTGGCCACGGCCGTTAACTGCTCGAACACGTATTGCCCCTTGGCTTCCTTGCTCCCCAAGTGGCTGGTATCGCCAATTTCCGCTTGGGCGGTTAGCTCAATGATAAACTCGACTTCGGCCGCATCCCCGCGCAGGTTCATCTCCTGCAACAAGGCGGGGTCTACTTTGCTCTCCCATGCGCCAGCAAGGGCCGTTTGGTCGGCCGTGGCCACCACAACAGAGCGGCCAATAACAGCATCAACAACGAACTAGAACTGAGGATTTTGCGAAACAACGGGTTACTCCTTAGGTAGCGGGTCAGCTAGTCAGTCTGTCAGCTTGTCAGCTAAAATGCTTAGGGGGTAGGATTACTCACTAACCACTAACCACTAACCACTAACTAACCACTATGAAAATAAGCATTATTGGCACAGGACGGATGGGGCGGACATTGGCCGCGCTTTGGGCGCAGTTGGGGCACGATGTTTTTCTGGGTTCGCGGGAGGCGGCCGTGGGACAACAGGTAGTGGCCGAATTGGGGCATAACATACAGGGAGGCACACAGGCGGAGGCGGCCGAGTTCGGCTCTATTTTGCTCTTCGCCTTTCCGTGGCACGCTTTGATAGATGTGCAACGGGCGGTGGGCCAACTGGAGGGCAAAATCATCCTCGATTGCATCAACCCCATCATGTCCAGTGGCAGTTTGGCCGTGGGGCACAAATGGTCGGCGGGGGAGGAGATTGCCCAGCAGTTCCCCCGTGCCCAAGTGGTCAAGGCGTTTAACACCCTTTATGTTGACCACCTGCGCCAGCCGTTGTTTGGGGGCAAACCCGCCACCCTTTATTATTGCAGTGACCACACCCCAGCCAAAGAAGCCACGGCCGCACTCGGCTCACAAATGGGTTTGGCTCCTGTGGATTGCGGCCCTCTCAAACACGCCCGCTACCTCGAGCCATTGGCCGTCTTCTGGCTCCAAATGGCCTTCCACATGGGTTATGGCCCTGAGTTTGCGTTGCAATGGGTGGGGAGGGAGGGGGTTAGTGGTTAGTGGTTAGTGGTTAGTGGCTAGTGAAAAGTGAGAAGTTGTAAGTCAGTAGCCTTTCACCTTTCACTTTTCACCTTTTACTATTTTCAGCTACTCAGCACGGCCGTTAAATCATCCCCATTGTTGACCACATAAGCCCCCGTGCCGCTGGCGCGGAGGAGACCATAGAGGGTATCGGCCGAGCGTTGCACCCCAAACGAATGGGGATTCACCAACACCGTCACGACGCGCAAGCCGCGCTGTTTGAGATTGCGTGCGGCGGCCGCCCACGCCTCCCGCGCCGTCGGCGTGACCACAATAATCGTAGACCCTCGAGGGAGCAGGTGCGCCTCCGCCTGCAACATATGCTCCAATTGCATCTTCCCCTCTGCCCGCAAGACCGAAAGCGTCTCAAAAATGCGGTTTTGTTGCCGCTCACCTCGGTCGGGTTGCACAATTTCGTTGCTCTGCCCATAAGCCAGCATCCCCACGGAGCGGTCTAACCGCAAAAAGTATTGCGCCAGCGACTCGGCAATGGCAACGGTGTACTCTTCCGTCGTGGGGGGCAAATGGAACTCTTGTCGTTGCATGAGCGTGGCCATATCTATTTCGTTGAGCGAATAGCCCGCCTCGATGGGGGCATAGCCATAGCGAACATGCTCGTAGAGTGACATATCGGGCACAATCCACACATCGGCCATCGGGTCTAGCTCAAACTCTTTGACGATGAGCCGACTGCGCCGTGCTGTACTGCGCCAATGGATGCGGCTGTAGCTATCCCCCGGCGCGTAATCGCGCACGCCCGAGGCGTTGGTGGTGATGTAATGGGTGCGCCGGCGCAACGCATCGCCACCGGGCAACAGCCCTTGGGGGAGGAGAAAGTTATAAATGTCGAAGGTGAGGGGGTAGACAACGACGTTGGTGGTGGCATCCAACGGCCGTTCCAGCGTAAACAAACCAAACGGGTCGCTGGTGCGGAGCATCATGGGGCCGAGTTGGTAACGGCCGCGTTGTTGGCACACCGTGTTCACCCGCCACGAATGGTCGCCCTTCGGCCACATGCCATTCACCACATAGCTGGCGCGATGGGCGGGCACTGTCGAAAAATCGCGCACCTCCAGCCACAATTTGGGGATGTAGCTGTTGTTTTGCACCCGAAAACGCTCTTCCAACGGCCGTCCCACCTGCGTCCGCCGCGTGCGCGTCAGTCGCGAAAGGCTCACCCAACGCATACTCGTCCACGCCCACAAAAACGACACAATCAGCGTCAGTCCCCAAAAATAGGAAGCGTAAAACAACAGGTCGCGCCCTGTGAACAAGCCACCCACAAAGGAGAGGATGGCCAGTAGGAAAACAACAATTCGGCGGTGACGCATGGGGAAAGTGGTTAGTGGTTAGTGGTTAGTGATTAGTGGCTTTTCTAGCCACTAGCCACTAACCACTCGCCACTAGGCTGTGGGTACGGGCACTTGATTGAGCAATTCGTCCACAATCGCATCCGCATCAATGTCTTTGATACGGGCGGCCGGGCCGACGATGATGCGGTGGGCGAGAGCCGCTTTGGCGAGCGCTTTCACGTCGTCGGGCAGGACAAAATCACGGCCGAGCAACGCCGCCCGCGCTTGCCCCAGCCGATACAAGGCCAACGCCCCCCGCGAGCTAGAGCCAAGGTAAACATCGTGGTGGTCGCGGGTACGGCGCACCAATTCGACGATGTACTCCTTCACTTTGAGATCCATGTGAATTTCGCGCACGGCCGCTTGCGTGGCCAACAACTCCTCCACCGACACCACCTGCCCCAACGCATCCAGCGGATGGGTGCGTTGTTGGCTATCCAAAATCGCCACCTCCTGCTCTTTGTTGGGGTAGCCCAAGCGAATGCGGAGCATGAAACGGTCTAATTGCGCCTCGGGCAAGGGGAATGTTCCCTCATATTCGATGGGGTTTTGGGTGGCCAGCACCATAAAAGGGGAAGCCAGCGCATAGGTCGTCCCGTCCACTGTCACCTGCTGTTCCGCCATCGCTTCCAGCAGGGCGGATTGGGTTTTGGGGGTGGCGCGGTTGATCTCGTCGGCCAGCACAATTTGGGCGTGGATGGGGCCGGGGCGGAATTCAAACTCGAGTGTTTTTTGGTTAAACACGGAAACACCCGTCACATCTGTGGGGAGCATGTCTGGTGTGAATTGGATGCGCTTAAAGTCGCATCCCACCGATTTGGCAATCGCTTTGGCCAAAACTGTTTTGCCCACGCCGGGCACGTCTTCGATGAGCATGTGCCCTTGGCACAACAAACCGAGAACGGTCAGTTGCACCGACGGCCGTTTCCCCACAATCACTCGCTCCACATTTTCGACAATCTTGTTGGCAATTGCTTGAATATCCATAGGTAGCTGGTCAGTCTGTCAGTCGGTCAGTCTATCAGCCAAACGACTGATAGACTGACCGACTGATAGACTTTATCGGTATTTCTCCCGCAGAGCGCGTTCGAGTTGGCGTTTAGAATCTTTTTCGGCCAAGCTTTGCCGTTTGTCATACAGCTTTTTGCCTCGGGCAATGGCTAGTTCGACTTTGGCACGGCCGTCTTTTAAGTACAGTCGGGTCGGGATAATCGTCACGCCGCTTTCCTGTGTTTCGCGCACCAGCTTGCTGATTTCGCGCTTGTGCAGGAGGAGTTTACGCGGCCGTTCGGGTTCGTGGTTTTCGCGGTTGCCCTGTTCGTAAGGGGAGATGTGGGCATCGTACAGCCACATTTCCCCATTTTGCACCCGCGCATAGGCGCGTTTCAAGTCCACCCGGTTCAGCCGAATGGATTTAATTTCAGTGCCAGTCAGTACCATGCCCGCCTCAAACCGCTCACTGAGATGATACTCGTGGCTGGCCTTGCGGTTGGTGTTGACGGTTTTAATGCCTTTTTGGTACATGGGGGAAGAGAGAGAAGAGGGAAGAGAGAAGAGGGAGGGTAAAAGGTGAAAAGTGAAAGGTAAAAAGTAGGTGGTTGGAGCGAACTTTTCACTTCTCACTTTTCACTTCTTACTTATTCACCATTGTTGATGTAATCGAGAGCGCGTTGCAGTTGGTTGTCGTCTTCCGAGCCGAGGAGGGCGTTGGGTGGGTCGAGGGGGACGACGATGTCGGGGGCTAGTCCCTCACCATTGATGTTGGCGTTGGCAGGCGTGTACCAGCGGGCAATCGTGATGCGTAACTCGGAGCCATCGGGCAAGGAGCGAATTTGTTGCACGGAGCCTTTGCCAAATGTTTGTTCGCCAATGAGAATGGCACGGCCGTTGTCGCGCAACGCCCCCGCCACCAATTCCGAAGCACTGGCACTGCCCCCATTGACCAACACCACCAGCGGAATATCCTCGGCAATGTCGCCATCGTCGGCCGTAAACGATGTGTCAAAATTGCCGTTGTTGCTCCGCTCGTACAAAACGACTGATTCGGGCAAGAAGATATCGGCAATGGCCACCGACGCATCTAAAAAGCCACCGGGGTTATCGCGCAAATCGAGAATAAACGCACTCGGGTTTTGGGCCATCAACTCGGTGACAGCTTGCAGGACGCTTTCTTCTAAATTAAAGGCGGCAAAGGTTGAAAGGCGCAAATAAGCCACATCGCCAATCATGGCCGTTTCGATGATGGGGATTTCGATGCGGGCGCGGGTAATCGTCACCTCGAATGGTTCAACCCCTTCACGGCCGATGAGCAAGCGCACCACTGTGCCACCCGGCCCGCGCACTTTGGAGATGGCTTCGTCGAGCGTTTGGCCAATAATGTCCTCGCCATCTATCCCCAAAATGAGGTCGCCGGGGAGCAAGCCAGCGCGTTGGGCGGGTTGGTTGTCAATCGGCCGTGTAATTTCGATGAACCCATCGTCATTTTCGCGCACAAATGCCCCAATCCCCTCATATGCCCCTTCCAACGATTCCCGCTCGCGGGCGGCTAGTTCGGGGTCGAGAAAGCGGGTGTAGGGGTCGTCCAAGGTGGCCAAAGTCGCTTCGATGAGGGCGTAATTGAGCGTGGTCTCATCGGGCAAATCGCCATCAAAATCTTCTTCGAGCTGTTCCACCACCCGCCAAAACAGATCCAAATCCTCGGCGCTCAAATCGGTGAGGGGCGGGGGCAGGGGGGCGGCGGCCGTGGGGGTGGGAGCGGCCGTTTCGGCCGTCTGCCCGCTTTCCGCAGGCACTGTCACTTCCACTTGGACAGGAACCTCGACCTCTACCTCTACAGGAACTTCCCGCACCACTTCCACCTCGCGGGTCACTTCCACTTCGATGGTCTCTGGTTCAGCCAATAAAAAGGTGTCGGTGACCATGCCCAAGGCAAAGGAAGCCCCCCCGACAATGACCAAGACAATGAGGGCCACAATGCCCAGCATAATTTTTTGTCCCGTTGATAACCCGTTGTTGTTCATAAATTTACCTGTGCATTTATCCGATTTTTCAAACCCAAAGGACAATTAAAAAGGGACAATTACTAATCCCCACTTTTCAGATACAAAACAGCTTCCTCCAAAACGACATCACGGCCGCTGGCCACTTCCTCGGCCGTGGGCTGGCGCAAAATATCAGGGGTCAGCCCTTGCTGGTCAATCTGGTGGCGGTTGGGCGTGTACCACCGCGCCGAAGTGATGTGAACCGAGGAGCCATCACTGAGATTGAAGATGAGTTGCACCGAGCCTTTGCCAAACGTTTGGCTCCCCAACAGCGGCGCACGGCCAGAATCCTGCAACGCCCCCGCCAAAATCTCGGCCGCGCTGGCCGACGAGCCATCTACCAAAACCACCAGTGGAATGGTGGGGGCAATGTCGCCGGGGGTGGCGCGATAGGTGTGTTCGCCATCCCGTTTGCTCTGTTGGTAGAGCAAATCCCCTTCGCTGATGAACAAATCGGCCACTTCGACGGCCGTTTCCACCAGCCCACCCCCATTGCCCCGCAAATCCAAAATAATGCCCGTCACCCCTTGTCCTTGCAAATTATTGAGGGCATCCGCCATCTCGCCGCCGCTTTCGCCGCTAAACCGTGTGAGGTGAATGTACCCTATCGTCGGCTCGTCGGGCAACAAGCGCGAAATAACCGAAGGGATGAGAATATCGCCCCGCACAATGGCAATCTCCACGGATTCAGCGTCTTCAGGCAGGCGCACCGTCAGGCGCACCGTCGTTCCTTTTTCGCCGCGCACCATTTGGGCAATTTCTTCGGTGGTCAGGGTGGCGGCAATGGCCACGCCATCTACGGCCAGCAAAATATGGCCATCCACAATGCCCGCCTCGGCCGCTGGGTTGCCCGGAATAGGGGTTAAAATCGCCTCGCCCGCTTCGTTGCGGCTAATGGTTGCCCCAATGCCGCCAAAATTGCCCCGCAAGCTAATTTGTTCATCTTGGGTGACGACTGGCTCCAAAAAGATGGTGTAGGGGTCATCCAACGAAGCCATCGCCCCCCGAATAAGGGCATAGCTCAATTTTTCTGGGGGTGGCATCTCGCCCAAAAAGTTGTCATTAACCAGTTGCCATGCCTCGTTGAACAAGGCCATCTCCCCGCCAGCGGCTGAGGCAATCCCCGCCACGGGCTGGTTGCCCCGCACAAAAGCCACATAGTCGTTGGTAAAGTAGCCCGCCAAAAAGGAGACAATGGGCAACAAAACCGCCAAAATGGTGATGACAATCCGCCGTTCGCGTTCTGACATGAGGAATTGTGAATTGTGAATTGTGAATGATGAATGGTGAATTGTGAATGGAGCCGACTGACAGACTGACAGACTGAAAGACTAACCAACTGACAGACTAAAAAACTACCTTGCGAGGCGGATTGTAGCACAGGGAGGGCATGGCGCAATTGGGCTAAATAACTGCTCACAAATGGGGTATACTCAGGGGTCACACGCCGTAAGCCATAAGCTGTAAGCAAATCATTTTTTAGAGAGATAACCGTTAACAGCTAAAGGCTAAAAGCTAATAGCTGATAGCTAAAAGCAAAACACCATGTTCTTTGATGAAGCAAAAATTTACGTAAAAAGTGGGGATGGCGGCCGAGGGATGGTCAGTTTTCGGCGCGAAAAGCATGTGCCGCGTGGCGGCCCCGATGGCGGCGATGGCGGCAACGGCGGCTCGATTGTCTTTGTGGTCAACCCCAAAATCAACAGTTTGGTGCAATACCACCGCCAAATCCACCACCGCGCCGAAGATGGCAAAAATGGCCACCGCGCCAAGCGCACAGGCGCCACGGCCGACGATTTGCGCCTCCAAGTCCCCCCCGGCACACTCATTCGCGATGCGGATACAGGCGATTTGCTGGCCGATTTAATCGAGCCAGAGCAAGAATTTGTGTTGTTGCAAGGCGGCCGTGGCGGCCGTGGCAACACCCACTTCGCCAACAGCGTGGACCAAGCCCCCCGCGTGGCCGAACGGGGCGAACCCGGCGAAGAACGCTGGGTTTACCTCGAACTCAAAATGATTGCCGATGTCGGGCTGGTGGGGATGCCCAATGCGGGTAAATCCACCCTGCTTTCGGTAATTAGCGCCGCCCGCCCCAAAATTGCCGATTACCCCTTCACCACCCTGCACCCCAACTTGGGCGTTGTCGAATTAAACGACGACAAGATGCTTGTCTTTGCCGACATTCCCGGTCTCATCGAAGGGGCGGCGCAGGGGATTGGACTCGGGCACGATTTTCTGCGCCACATCGAGCGCACCCGCGTTCTCATCCACCTATTAGATGGCAGTGACCCCGAACCGCTGGAAAATTGGGCGGCCATCAACCAAGAATTGGCTTTGTATGATGCAGGGCTGGAAAGCAAACCGCAATTGGTGGTGCTGAACAAGATGGATTTGCACGATACGATAGCGTGGGAGCCACTTGTCGCCGAAGAAGTGGCCAAAAAGGGGTATGAGTTTTGCTCTATTTCGGCCGTGACAGGCCAAGGGGTGCGCGAAATGCTCCAGCGCGTTTGGCACTTGGTGGAAGCCGCCCCCGACCCACGCCAAGCTATCACCAGCGATGAATTGATTGTGATTCGCCCTGAGCTAGACGAGAACGCCTTTACGATTGAACAGCTAGACGAGCAAACATGGCGCATCGTCGGGGTACGCATCGAGCGAGTCGCGGCCATGACCTATTGGGAATACTCGGCCACTGTGCGCCGCTTCCAACGCATTTTGGAGAGCATGGGCATTAGTGCCGCTCTGGAAAAGGCGGGCATCCAAGCGGGGCACATGGTCCAAATTGGCCAGCAAGAGTTGGAATGGAGTGAGGGGTAAGCAGTGGTTAGTGAGTAGTGGTTAGTGGCTAGTTTCTCCTCTGCCCCTCCGCTCCTCTGCTCCTCTGCCCCAACATCATGGGACTAGACTGGCACACTGAGGAAGAAGAAACTGTCTGGCCGAAGCGGGAGGGGCGACGGCCGTTGTGGCTTCCGCCTCGGCCGTGGGGGGGTGGCTTGGGGCTTGTTTTTCTCCTATTGGCGGCCGTGGGCCTCGGCCGCTGGTGGGAGAATTACACGGCCGCCCAAGAGCAACAAGCCACGGCCGCTGTCGAGGCCAGCTACCACCTCCTCGCCCGCGCCACAACCCAGCGCGACATTGAACTATTGCGCCTCGTCCTCAGCGGCCGAGATTCGGGCTGGAGCTACGAACAGCAGAGTCATCTCCTGAGCGGACAATTGTTGCAACGGCCGTTTAGCGGCTGGGTTCCCCTGCCCAGCCAAGAACAAGTGGCGGTCAGCCTCAGCGGCAACTGGCAAGCGGCCGAAGTCAGCCTCACCCAAAGCTACCACCTGAGCTACGAAACCAGCCCCGCCATCGCCCTGCGCCAGCAAGTTTTCTTTGAGCGGAGTAGCGACGGCCGTTGGCTCTACGCGCCCCCCCCCGCCGATTTTTGGGGCGACCAGCAAACCCTCGCCAGCCCCTCCCTCACCACCACCTACCCCGCCCGCGATGAAGCGTTGGTGCGCGATTTGCATGGGGTGGTGGAGGAGGCGTTCGGCCGTTACTGCGCCGAACTCGGCCGCCTCTGCCCCCCCAACGCCCATATTGATTTGCACCTGACCAGCAACCCCGCCAGCCTGCCCCAACTGTTCAACGGCCGTCGTGCCTACGCTCCCTCCTTCAGGGTGGAATTGCCCACCCCCAGCCTGATTGGCCAGCCTGTAGATGAAGCGAGCCAACGCGCCCTCTACGGCCAATATGCCGCCTATGTACTTGTGGCCGTCAATCGGGAATGGGTCATTGGGCGGCGCATGTTTGCCGAACCGCTCGATGCAGTGTTGATGGAAGCGCAGTTGCGCCAACTCGGCTTGCCCCCCCAACTCCCTCCAGCGGGGTCACTCGTGCCCGCTTTTTACGATGAGTTGTTGGCCTACGAGGCCGTCTGGAGCGTGGTCAGTTTGTCTGACGAGGTGCAAATGACCAGTCGCGCCCGCCAATTGCTCGATTTTTTGGCCCCGCTAACGGCCGCACACACCCCGCTCGACCTGCAACGCCTGCTGACCCAGCCCAGTTTTACGGCATGGCTGGAGCAAAGCACGGGGCTGGCTTTGTGGCAAATCGAACGGGCGTGGGAGCGGCATGTGTATGAGCAAACGGCCGTGTCCGCCCGCCCCACTGCCCCCAATTACCCCAGCCAAGTTGTCGGGTTGCTCTGCACCCAGAGCAACCAAGCTGTGCAATATGTCACGATTAGCCACTGGGATGCGCCGCAATGGTCGGCCAGCAACACCTTGGGCAGTGCCGCCCGTTATCAGTTCAGCCACCTCGCTTTGCCCGCCGATGATGGCTTTGTATGGCAACAAATGCCGCTCGACCCCGCCGAAAATAGCTGGTACAGCTTGCTGGTCTACGACGATGGCCAAGGGTTCCACCTGTTTGATGCCAGCAATTGGCGCACACCGCTGGCCTACACGGGCTGGGCACACCCCAGCGGCCGTCCACTGGTAATGACCTCGCCCGACCCCGAGCTGGGCTTTACCCAATACCACCTGCTCGACCCCGCCAACTGCACGGCCGAGGGGTGTCCCCTTACCCCCAGTCGCGGCCTGCCCATCTGGTCGCCAACGGGGGAGTATACGTTGCTGACCAGTTTTCAGGGGTTGCACTTGGGGGATGGGTTGGGGCAACGGCTGGCGCGGCTGGAATCGGGCACGCTCCCCTTTTGGCTGGCGGATGATTGGTATGGCTATTTGCGGCCGTTGCGCCTCATCAACGAAGGGGGGGTGATGCTCTCCGAGACGGCCGTGGTGCTGGCCCGCCTCGATGGGCAAGGGGCGGGGCGGGAAGAGGTGCTGACAGCGGCCGACATTCTCGCGGCCGTCCCCCCGCTGAGTTTGCCCGAACCGTTGCGCTATCGCACCGCCCAACCTTTGCTAGATACGCTGGTGGTGCATCCGCCCACAGGCACGCTCTATTTGCGGCTCCACCTGCACAACCAGCCCGAGACGTATATCATTGCCTATCAACCTGCCACGCGGCGGGGCGAGTTGTTGTTCAGCACCACGGCCGCGCCGGGGCGGCTGGCCATCTCCCCCAGCGGCCGTTGGCTCACCCTCACCGCCTTTGCCCCGACGAGCGAAGGCCACCGCGCCCACCTGTATGCGCTGGATTTGGCCGAAGGGCGCACCTATCGCTACACGGCCGAGCTAGGGCGTGAGGCGGATACGGCCAACTGGCAAGCGGATTGGTCGGCCGATGAACAATGGCTCATTTTCACCGATGAGCAATCGGCCCACCTCGTTGCCCCGCGCCAAAATTACCACCAACGCCTCTTCCACGATTATCTCACCTGTGGCCAAGCGGCATGGCTTAATCAGTAGAAAGTGCTGAGTGCTAAGTAACTCAGCACTCAGCACTCAGCACTCAAAACTCACTATGGCCAAAACGAAAGAACGACTCGACATTACCCTCGTGGAGCGGGGGTTGGTAACGACCCGTGCCAAGGCGCGGGGGATGATTATGGCGCGGGAGGTGCGCGTGAATGGGGAGGTGGTGGACAAAGCGGGCACGGCCGTGGGGGCCGATGACCTCATCGAAGTAACCAACCCGCTCCCTTTTGCCAGCCGGGGCGGCTATAAATTGGCGGGGGCGTTGGCCGATTTTGGGGTGGATGTGAGCGGCCGTGTGTGCGCTGATGTGGGGGCTTGCACAGGGGGTTTCACCGATGTCTTGCTCCAAAACGGGGCGGCCAAGGTCTATGCGATAGACGTGGGCTACGGCCAACTCGATTGGCAACTGCGCCAAGATGCCCGCGTGGTGGTGCTGGAACGCACCAACGCCCGCTATTTGGAAAGCCTGCCTGAAGCCGTCGCCTTTGTCTGCATTGATGTGTCGTTCATCTCGCTCAAGCTGATTTTGCCCGTTGTGCAAAAGTGGCTATCCGAAGCCGCCGATGTCGTCGCCCTGATTAAGCCCCAATTTGAGGCGGGCAAAGGGCAAGTGGGCAAAGGTGGGGTGGTGCGAGATGTGGAAGTACGCCAACAAGTGCTGGAAGATGTGCTAAACTGGGCAGAAACCCACGGCTGGACACGCCACGGCCTCATCGAATCCCCCATTCAGGGCGCAGATGGGAATGTGGAGTATCTGGTGTGGCTGAAGGCAATGAGCAAGGAATAATGAGCAATGAGCAAAGGGATGTTGGTCAGCGAAGCCAGTGACCAATGACAAATGACCCATGACAACAGACCCCCAAACCCGCATTACTGAATTAGAGGAAGCATTGCGCCATGCGGAGTGGCAGGCGCAATCGGCCGTGCGTGCCAAGGAGGCGTTCATGGCCAATATCAGCCATGAGTTGCACACGCCGTTGAGCGCTATTTTGGGCTTTGCCGAGCTACTACGCGAAGATGCGCGGCACGGCCGCTTCGACAGCGTGGCTCACGACTTGGACAAAATTGTGCAGGCGGGGGTGCAACTCCTCTCACGCATCAACGAACTGCTCGACCTCTCTAAAATTGAGGCGCACACCGTTTCGTTGCGCTCGGTGCGCTTTGATTTGGGGCAGGAGTTGGAGCGGATTTTGACCGATTTACGGCCGTTGATGCAACATCAGGGCAACCACTTTGAGCTAACCCTTGGCCAGCGCGACATGGTGGGCGACCCCGACAAAGTGCGCCAGATTTTGCACAACCTGCTCGACAATGCGAACAAGTTCACGGCCGCTGGCGCCATTGCCCTGCGCGTAGCTCCCTATGCCCAAAATGGGGTGGCGGGAGTGCAATTTGTGGTGCAAGATACGGGCATCGGCATGACGGCCGTGCAAGCCCAACAAATTTTTGAGGCGTTCACCCAAGTGGATTTATCCGCCACCCGCCATTATGAGGGGATGGGCATTGGCCTCTACATTTGCCGCCAATTGTGCCACCTGATGGGCGGCGAGATTAATGTGCAAACCGAACCCGGCCGTGGGTCGGTGTTTACGGTGTGGTTGCCGAGCGGGTAGTGAAGCAGAGGGGCGGAGGAGCAGGAGGCAGGGAGAGGAAGAGCCTCCACTCAGCACTAACCACTAGCCACTAATCACTAACCACTTCTTACCCGCCATGACCAACGAAATTCTCATCGAAATTGCTTGTCCGAATTGCCGCAACCCGATTGATGTGCGGGAACACGGCCGTCATGTCGTTTGCGAGGCGTGCAACAGCCAATTTATTGTGCAGGGGCATTTGTGTCCCAAATGCCATGCCTATTATGCCAAAAAGACGAGTTCCTGCGGCCGTTGCGGCTCCGCCATTGAACGCACCTGCCGCAAGTGCAACGCCACCAACTGGGCGGGCGATGAGTATTGCAACCAGTGCGGCACGGCGATGGACATTTTGGATGTGTTGGCCAGCAGTATGTCGGCCGAGCGGTCGCAACATTTGCAAAGCCATTACGACGAAGTGCGCCAAATGCGCCTCGCCACCGAAAAATCATCGAAGGAGCGGATGGCCAATTTTGTGGAGATAGAACAGGAGCGGCAGAGAGAAGTCGGCCGTCGGCGCAACCTGCGCCGCCAGCAAGAACAACGGGTTTACGCCGTTTTTGCCATCATCGTCCTATTTGCACTGGCGGTAGCGGTTTATTTGTTGCTCAGTTAGGGGGTTGTCATTGGTCATTGGTCATTTGCTGCCCTACTCAGCACCGAACCTACTGAAAAAGGTTTTTGGCCGAATTGCTCGAATCACACGAATTTTCTCTCAAATAATTTTGCCCTTTTGCAATAGAAGCCTTTTTGCAGGTCACTCAGCACTCAGCACTTTCAACTTAGCACTCTCATGCAAACCATCGGGAAGTACCAAATACAAGAAGAACTCGGCCGAGGGGGGATGGGCAAGGTGTACCGCGCCTATGACCCGCAAGAAGAGCGCGAGGTAGCGGTGAAGGTGATGCCGCCCGCGCTGGCGGCCGAGGCTGTTTTGCGCCAGCGGTTCGAGCAAGAAGCGGAAATCATTGCCGCCCTGCAACACCCCTGCATTGTGCCCGTGCATGATTTTGGAGAGGATGGCGACCAGCTTTTTTTGGTGATGGGCTACATGTCGGGCGGCTCGCTGGCGGATAAATTGGCCAAACAGGGGGCGATGGGGCTGAAAACGGCCGCGCCCACCCTCTACCGCATCGCCCAAGCGCTGGAATATGTCCACAAGCGGGGCATTGTCCACCGCGATGTGAAAACGGCCAATGTGGACTGACAGGCAACGCCACCCGCATTACGGCCACCAACATGACCATTGGCACAGCCAGCTACATGAGTCCCGAGCAAATTGTGGCTGACAAAAACGTGGACCACCGCACCGATATTTACAGTTTGGGCATCATCTTCTACGAAATGCTAACGGGGCGTTTGCCCTATGAAGCGGATACGCCTGCCCAAACGATGATGATGCACATTTTGCAACCCGTGCCCAGCCTGCTCACGGTGCGGCCTGATTTTTCTTATGGGTGTGAGGAGGTGTTGCAGGGGGCGTTGGCCAAGGACAAATTCGACAGGTACAACTCAGCCATGGAGTTTGCCCAAGAGGTGCGCCGCTTGGCCGAGGGGCAAGCGGCACGGCCGCGCCGCCGCCAAACACGGCCGCTCACACCCCTGCCCGAGCATGGGGATACGGCCGTGGCTCCCGCTTTTAACGAGCAAACCCTGCTCCAACAACAACCCAGCACGGGCAGTGACCTGATTGATTACCTGCTGGCACACCAGCAAGCCAACCCACAGGGGCGACAAGAGGCGCGGTTGGCCGAGATACGCGAGATGCGCGGCCAGCAAGAGGAAGGAGACCGCCAGCGGCAAATCGCCCACGCGGCCGAGGTGGCCGAACTAAGGGCGGCCGAAGAAGCCCGTCGCCAAGCGCAAGCCCGCCAAGCCAAACTGATTTGGGCGGCCGTGTTCGGCACCATCGCCTTCTTCCTCGTCCTCGCCTTGCTCATTTCAGTGCTGAGTTGAAAGTGCTGAGTGCAGTGAATAAAGTACGAATTACGAAGTACGAAGTACGAATTTACTCGAGGGCTATCGTACTTCGTAATTTGTAATTCGTCGTTTTTAATGACAAATGACCATTAACAATTCACAATTACCCATTCACAATTCACAATTACCCACCTTCAACGGCCCGTTGGATTTGTTGTTGCACCTGATTGAGCGCAACGAGTTGGACATTACGGCCATCTCCTTGGCCAAGGTGGCGGAGCAGTTTTTGGAGCAGGTGGCTTTGCTGAAGGAGACGGGTAAGCGGATGGAGCAGTTGATGGATTTTTTGGTCATGGGGGCGCAGTTGGCGCTCATCAAGAGCCGGGCCTTATTGCCCAAGCCCCCTGCCATTTTGGCGGCGCAAGAGGAGGAGGAAGACCCGGCCGAGGCGTTGGCTCGCCGCTTGCGGGAGTACAAGCAGTTTAAGGATGCGGCCGTGTGGCTCCATCAGCGCGAAGAACAGGGGATGCGCACCCATTTGCGCGTCGCCCCGCCCCCCATCCCGAACTAGAAAGCAAGCTCGACTTGAGCAATTTGAGCATCTCCCATTTGCAACAGGCGGTGTTGGTGGCTTTGGCGCGTATGGAGCGTTTGGATGACAGTGTGCAGGTGGCGCACAAGCCAACCATCACCATTGAGGAGCAAATCCGCCGTTTGCGGCAGGCGATGAAGGTGTACGGCCGTGTCTCCTTCCGCTCCCTGCTCTCTGCCCAGCCCACCCGCGCCGAGCTATCTGTTTCTCTGCTGGCCGTTCTGGAACTGACCAAGCGGCATGAGGTGATGGCCTTGCAGGAGGAGATGTTTGGCCCGATTGAGGTGGTGAGGGTGGATTAGGCCGCAATTTTTTTTAACCGCGGAGAGCGCAGAGGGCGCGGAGTTCTCTCGGGAGTTTCCTCTGCGTTCTCCGCGTCCTCCGCGGTTAAGGAACGCCAAGTTTTTAACCTGAACAAATGGATTTGCAGGTCTTCTTTCAACGCCAAGTCGCAAAGATGCAAAGACGCAAAGAAGCTCCTGAACCCTTTGCGTCTTTGCGCCTTAGCGTCTTTGCGTTAAAAAACAGATTTGTTCACCTTATTTACGTGCCAATCCAAATAACTCAATCAGCCTTGCTCCTTGATTCGCACCTCGTCGCCGACGCGCAGGGTTCCCATTTGCAACACTTGGGCGTGGGTGCCCACACATTCGTCGCGGGTTTGGACGATGTGGCGCAGGATGTGGGGGTTGCGCTCGGCCGTGTCTGGCTCGATGTTGATCATTGAACAGCGTTTGATGCGGCGGGAGAGGTAGAGTTGGGCGGCCTCTTCCCCACGGCCGACGTGAATGGTACGGCCGAGCCACTCCTCTTCGGCAAAGGCGGGCCACCCTTCGATGAAAATGTTGAGCCGAAAGCGGCGGGCATCCAGCGGCACATCAAGGCCACGGCCGAGGGCTGGCGCTGTTGCGGTGCTGGCCAGCGAGATGGGCAAACTGTCATACGCCCCCCGGCGCAAGTTGAGCAGGTGGATGGGTTCGCCAGCGGCGGCCGTTAGCTCCGCCAACAGGGCGGGGTCTTGGATGGGGTAGCTCTGCCCCGTGGGGGTGGTGATGTGCAACACGCCTGTTTGCGGGTCGTGGTGGGGGATGTAGCGCACCATGTCGGGAAATTCGCGCCCTGTCAGCCACGGGAAGCCCGAGGGGTCGTTGGCGAAGACGAAGGCGTGGCGGCGGTCGCCAGCCAGCCCTGTCCAGAGGAGAGGTGCTTCTTGTAAAGAGACCCCGCGCATGGATTTGACGGGGTAGTACCAAATTTGGGCCACACGGCCGAGGGGAAAGGTTGTCATGGGGGTATTTTCGGCCGTGCGGGGTGGATTGTCAACCAGTAGGAGGAAGGTGAAAAGTAAAAAGTAACTGCCATTTTTCACCTCTCACTTTTCACTTTTTATTTTTTACTTTTGGCTCTTCTGTTTCTCATGTAGTTGACAGTAACGTGTCATTCCAACCAAAGAGAGGAATCGCTAAAGCATCCCATTGGCCTCGGATTAGTATAGGTTTTAGGGATTCTTCGCTTTGAGGTGGCTTCGCCACACTACGCAACAGAATTACAATTTTGACCAGCGTGTTTTTTTGTGCCAGCAGAAATGAACCCCACCTTTTGTCAACCACATGAATTACGAAAGAGCCAAGTGTTTGAGGAATTCCTCCCTTTGGTCAGAATGACACGTTAAGACCAACCCCATGAAACCAAAAGAGCCAAACCCTTTTATTTTGCGCTGGCGCAATACGCCGCCTTCTTAGCCCTACGCCAACCTTTCTAAAAACCATATTGTTTGCTGGGTGAAAATTGACAATTACCCCTAGACAATTGACAATTACGCCCATGCTTGCCCCCTTCCACGAAACAAACTTCGGTGCCCAGCTCCGCCTTCTGCGTCGCCGCGCCCAACTCACCCAACAAGAACTCAGCCTTGCCGTTGGCTACAGCTACGCCCAAATCTCGCGGCTCGAAACAGGCCGACGGCCGCCCGATTTACCGACCCTTATCGCCCTCTTTTGCCCCGCGCTTGGCCTAGACCCCCGCTCGGCCGAAGGACAACACTTCCTCGCCCTCGCCGCATCAGCTCGTCCCGCCCCCCATGCGGCCGTGCCCGCCTCCCCCGCGCCCCTGCCCAGCCCCTCCTCCCTCTTAATTGGCCGCACGGCCGAGCGCAACCTCCTCCACTCCCTCTTCACCCACCACAACGCCCGTTTGGTCACCCTACTGGGCACGGCTGGCGTGGGCAAAACACGCTTGGCCATGCACATGGCCCACGAACTCGCCCCCCACTTTGCCCATGGCACCACCTTGGTCGAGCTTGCCGCCGTCAACCACGCGGCCGATGTGCCCACAGCCCTTGCCGCCGCCTTGGGCATTCGCCAAGAGGGGCACGAAACCGCCACAGCGGCCGTGCTGGCTCACCTACAACCCCAACATACCCTGCTTATTTTGGACAATGTTGAGCAAATTCAAGGCATCGGCCGTCTGGTGGCCGATTGGTTGGCGGCCGTGCCCCGCCTACACCTTCTTGTCACCAGCCGCATCGCCCTGCGGCTGACGGCCGAACACACCCTGCCCCTCGGCCCATTGGCCGTGCCCCCCCTCGCCCCACTCCCCCCGCTCGAACAATTAGCCCAAGTCGAAGCAATGGCCTTATTGTGCGCCCGCCTCCGCACCGCCACGCCCGATTTTGCGCTCACGGCCGCCAATGCGTTGCCCCTCGCCGCCATCTGTGTGCGGGTGGATGGCCTACCGTTGGCCATCGAGCTAGTGGCCGCGCACGGCCGTCTCTTTACCCCCACCGAACTGCTCACCGAGATTGCCCAACGCTTCCTACAAATGGGTCAGCGAGGCGACGATGTCCATGCCCGCCACCGCACCGCCACGGCCGCGCTCGCATGGAGCTACGATCAACTGCCCCAACACGCCCAGATTTTGCTCACACGCCTCTCTATTTTCGCCAACGGCTGGTCTGTGGCCGCCGCAACGGCCGTTTGCGACCTAGAAGAGGCGGGCGCGACCGCCATACAAGAATCCCTCGAGATTTTGCTCGACCATAGCTTGCTCCAACGCCATACCGTCGGCGAAGAAACCCGCCTCACCATGCTCACAATGGTGCGCGAATTCGCCCAACATCACCTTGTACACCGCCATACCGACGAAGAAGCAGAGTTACACGGCCGTTTGCTCACCCATCTCACCACTTGGGCCGAATCGGCCGACCCTTTTTTGGTGGTGGGCAACCAGCAAGGAACATGGTTGGCGCGGCTGGAAGCGGAACACGATAACATGCGTCATGTTTTGCGCTGGGCACACACCCATAACCCTGCTCAGGGCGCACAACTCACGGCCGCGCTGTGGCGTTTCTGGTACATGCGCGGCCATCTGCGCGAAGGGCGGCAATGGGCCGAACAATTTCTGCCCCATTCAGCCGATGTCTCCCCCACAACCCATGCCAAATTGCTCGATGGCATGGGTATTTTGGCGTGGCGGCAAGCGGATTATGCCACGGCCGACACATGGTGTAGTGAGGCTTTGGCCATTTACCAGCAAATCCAACATGCCGAAGGGGAGGCGCAAGTGTTGGGTCATTTGGGGCTGATTGCGGCCACCCAAGGGCGGTCGGCTGTGGCCCGCAGGCACTATGCGGCCAGTTTACCCCTCTACCAAGCGCAAGAAAATTGGGTAGGAGCCGTTTCTGTCTTGCACAATCTCGGCAATTTGGCTTGTGAAGAGAACGACAACACGGCCGCGCAAGCGTATTACGAGCAATGTGTCGAACTGTACGAGGAGCGAGGCAATGATTCAGGCTTGGCGTTGGTCTACTTGGGCTTGGGGGTCATTGCCCGCGAAGCTGGCGAGCCAACCAAGGCACAAGCGCTCTTCGAGCAAAGCCGCGCCCTCGCCCAAAAAGTGGGCGATGAGTGGAATGTGGCCACGGCCGATACCAATTTGGGCGACTTGGCGGCCGAAAGCGGGGATTGGACGGCCGCCCGCTTTTACCTCAACCGTGCCCTCACCCAGTTTGAGGAAGTAGGCGACCAACAATCTATCTGCATCGTCACCAACAGGCTGGCCGATGTCGCTCTGCGGGCGGGGGAGATGGGTACGGCCGTGCGCCTCTTTCGTCAACAGCTCATGTTGGCGCATGGTTTGGGCTACCAACCGGGTTTGGTGGAGGGCTGGGAAGGGTTGGCGCGTTGCGCGGCCGAGAAACAGCCCGCCTTGGCGGTGCAGTTGCTGGCTTGTGCCGGCCGTGTCCGCCAAGAAGTCAACCGCCCCCTCTCCCCCCTCGAACAATTGCCCTACGAAGCGGTTCTGGCCACCACCCACGCCACCCTCCCCCCCTCCGAATGGGAGCAGGCATGGGCAAAAGGGGGTAAAATGGAACTGGGAGCGGCCGTGGCTTTGGCCTAACCGCCTAACAAAAATAAATTCTGGTTGCGGGTTACAAGTGAAGTCGGGTGAGCCCTCAACTAAAACACACCTAGCAAAGCAAGAGCTAATAGCCAATCACTACAAGGAACAACCATGCACACCATAAAATTCGGAACAGATGGGTGGCGCGGCCGTATCGCCGAAGATTACACCTTCGACAACGTGCGCCGCTGTGCCCAAGGCTTTGCCAACTATTTACACCAACAAGGGTTGGCCGACAAAGGGATGATCGTTGGCTATGACCAACGCTTCCACGCCAACAACTTCGCGGCCGCCACGGCCGAAGTCCTCGCCGCCAACGGCATCCACGTCTGGCTCACCGAGGCCAATACCCCCACCCCCACCATCTCCTACGCCGTCGTAGACAAACAAGCCGCAGGAGCCATCAACATCACCGCCAGCCATAATCCACCCGAAGATTGCGGCTTCAAAGTGCGCGACCCCCAAGGCGGCGCCATCCCCCCTGCTGGCCTGCAACAAATCGAGTCGCTCATCCCGGCCGATATGAACGGCGTGAAGCGCATGAAGCTCGACGATGCCCGCACGGACGGCAAAGTCACGCTGTTCAACGCCCGCCCCGCCTACATTGCCCAACTCAAACGGCTCATAGATGTGGAACCCATCAAACAAGCGGGCTTTAAGCTGGCCGTGGATTGCATGTGGGGCAACAACAGCGGTTGGTTCCCCGAACTATTGGCCGATGGCAAAACCAAAGTGTACGAAGTCCACAACGAACGCAACCCCATCTTCCCCCACATGAGCCGCCCCGAGCCGATTATCCCCAATGTGGACCACGGCCTCGCCTTCGCCCGCAACATTGGTGCAGATGTGTCTATCATTAACGATGGCGATGGGGATAGGGTGGGGTTTGGGGATGAGCACGGCCGTTTCATAGACCAACTGCGCGTCTATGGCCTGCTCGGTTATTACTTCCTCAGTGTGCGCGGCGAACGCGGCCCCATCGTCAAAACCATCTCCACCACCAAAATGCTCAACAAACTGGCCGTCCACTATGGCGTACCCGTCCACGAGACAGGTGTGGGCTTCAAATACATCGCCCCCAAAATGGTGGAGGTGGATGCGCTGATTGGCGGCGAGGAGAGTGGCGGCTATGCCTTCCGTGGCCACGTCCCCGAACGGGATGGCATTCTGGCGGGCTTGTATTTGCTGGACATGATGGTGCAAACGGGGCAAAAACCCTCCCAACTGCTGGAAACGCTCTTCGAGTTGGTGGGCGAACACTTCTACGACCGCATTGACAGCACCTTTGACCCCGCCCAACGCACCGAGATAGAGGCGCGAGTCGGCCGTGCCATGCCCGAAACCATCGGCGGCCTGAAAGTAATTGACAAAATTACTATTGATGGCAACCAGTTTATTATGGAAGATGGGGGTTGGTTGCTGGTTCGTTTCAGCGGCACAGAACCCATCATCCGCGTCTACTGCGAAACAACCCACGGCCAGCGCGTGGCCGACATTTTGGCCGATGGCATGAAAATCGCAGGACTTAAGTAAGCTATAAGCCGTAAGCTGTAAGCTGTAAGCAAAATGAGGTTTTTAGAGTAAAGTCGCAAAGGTGCAAAAACGCAAAGGGGTTTTTGCTCAGGTGAGTCTCTAAACAAAAGCCAGATTATGCCCGTGGAAAGTATATAATATCTATGAGTAGTAGCTTATGGCTTACGGCTTTTAAGAGGTGCGCGATGACAACGATGAGTGCAGTCAAATTGACAGGTGTGGTTGAAAACGGCCGTATTCGGCTTAACGAACCCATTCCCGCTGATATGCCACCTGAAGTGGAGGTGATTTTGCTTTATGAAGCAGTTGAAACGAATGGAACCCACAGCTCGCCCCCCCAAACAGTGGCCGAACAACCTTGGGAAGCGTTCCAACAGCAATTTGCCCTAGAATTCAGCGAAGCAATGGTAACGGCAGGCTATGATACGCCCGAGAAGGTGGCGGCTCTCATTCGCCAAGTGAAACTGGAACAAGCAAAGGAGTTGGGGCTGTTATGACTCGTGTCTTGGTAGATACGCAGATATTTATTGAAGGGCATTTAACTTCTCATTCCCCAGAAGCTGTTGTTTTGACCTTATTGCATCGGCAAAAACACAAGTTCACATTGCTTTTATCGAGCCAATTACAAGAACAAATTCAGAATGTCGGCAAGCGAGTGGGGGGCAAAGATTGGTCTGGCACACTCATCAATCGGTTATGGCACGATTTTGAGGTTGATTTTATCACCCTACCTCACCCATTAATCCCCTCAAACCGCTATCCCCATATCCCCAAAGAAGATTTGGTTATTTTTTTGACTGCTCTTCACGGCCGTGCCAATATCATGATTTCCGAAAACCATGAATTCGTCCGCCGTGCGGCCGAGGCGCAAAACTTATTTACCTGTCTAAAAGCGGCTGAGTTTCTCGCCCAATATAACTCACAATAATCGCACCTCATCTCTTCTCTCTTCTCTCTTCTCTCTCCTCCCCACCCATGCTTGTAGATACCCACTGCCACCTCGATTTTGACAAGTTCGCCGAAGATTTGGATGACGTGATCCAGCGGGCGGTGGCGGCCGATGTCCGCAAGATGATTATTCCCGCAGTGGATTTGGAGGGCATTCCCCAAGTGCTGGCCGTGGCGGAGAAATACCAGTGGGTGTATGCGGCCGTGGGCGTTCATCCGAACAGCACGGCCGACCTCCCCCCCGATTGGCTGGCCCAAATTCGCACCTATGCCAGCCACCACAAAGTATTGGCCATTGGCGAAATCGGGCTGGATTACTACTGGGACAAATCACCCAAGGCGGTGCAACAAGCCGCTTTCACCGCCCAACTCCAACTCGCCTACGAGTTGCAAAAGCCGACCATCATCCACAACCGCGAAGCGGACGAAGACGTGATTCGCCTCCTGCGCCAATCGCCGCTGGCCAATGAGGAAGTGGAAAAGCCGGGGGTGTTGCACTCGTTCATGGGCAGTTGGAATACGGCCGTGGATGCTGTCGAAATGGGTTTCTACCTCGGCTTCACGGGCCCTGTCACCTACCCCAAAAACGAAAGCCTGCGCGAGGTGGCGCGGGAAATGCCCATGGATCGCCTCCTTGTCGAGACAGATGCTCCTTTTTTGGCGCCGCAAAGCCAACGCGGCCGTCGCAACGAACCCGCCTATGTGTCCGAAATCGCCACCTTTATCGCCAACCTGCGCGGCCTTAACCCTGCTATATTTGCCAACATGACTACTGAAAATGCGGCCTGCCTGTTCGGCCGTGATGCGATTTATCGGTAGGGAATTGTGAATTGTGAATTGTGAATAGTTGTAACTATTCAGATAGAGATAGAGGGAAACATGGTTATTCCGCCGACTAAGGCTTCCTCTATCTCTATCTCTACACTCTATCTTAACCCACCTGAATAGTTACGAATAGTTAATGGGTAATATGCGCCTAGTTGTTTGCATAGGGCTTGGTGTTTGGCTGGGGTTGGTGGGGTGGATTCAAGCGTGGGGAATGGAAGAACCAGTGCCCCAAACCACTGCCTACCTCCCCACTATCTACAGTTTGCCTCGCCCCACGGCCGTGCCTCTGCCGCCCCCTTTGCCCGCTCCCGTGGCGGTCAGCAGTGCCACCCCGCTCAATTTTGAGCAAGTGCGCCAAAATTTGGCCAGCCAAGGGCTGTTGCTAGGAACCAACAAAATCGGCTTTCATGTGGGGATGGGTGGCAACACAACCGATTTGGATAGCTGGATGCGCGATTTGGATGCGGCGGGAGTGCCCATTTTCCTCAAAAGTGCCGACAACGCTGAACCCATCTACCACGCCCAAGAATTGATGCGCCAGAGCGGTGTGCCCCATGTGCTGGTCTATCGGCGCACGGGCGCGGAGTATGATGTGCCCAATTACAATTTGCCACCCCAGCAAGCGGCGGCCGAACATTGGGCACGTCACACGGCCGTTTTCCCCCCCGAACTCGATAAAAATTTAGTCTGGCTCGAAACCATGAACGAAGTGGATAAGAACCGCACCACATGGCTGGCTATTTTCGCCTATGAAACAGCTCAACTCGCCCTGCGCGATGGCTACAAGTGGGCCGCTTTTGGTTGGGCTAGTGGCGAACCCGAACCCTATCATTGGGAAGGGCATGCCATGTTGCGCTTTTTAGAATTAGTTGGTCAGCATCCCACCCGCTTGGCCATCTCGCTACACGAATACAGCTACGCTACCGAAAACATTCGCAACATTTACCCGTATTTGGTCGGCCGTTTCCAATTCCTCTTCCAAACATGCGACAAATACGGCCTCCCCCGCCCCACCGTACTGATTACCGAATGGGGTTGGGATGCCGAAGATGTGCCCGAACCGACGGCCGCCCTCGAGGACATCCGCTGGGCGGCGCGGCTCTACTCTGCCTATCCACAGGTGCAGGGGGCGGCGATATGGTATTTGGGAGGGGGGTATGGGGAGATTGCCAACCAAGCGCAAAAGCTCATTTTGCCTGTGCGCGATTATAGCCAGCGCCATTATTTTGCGGTCACTCCCGGCCGTGGGCGCATTGAGATGGGGCTGTTTGCAGATGGGACGAGCGACTGGGGACTGGAGGCAACAAATGACGAATGACTAATTGGCCAATGAACCGACCAATTGGCGCAAGCCCGCCCCGATGCGTTCGACGGGGAATTCTTGGCCCTCGAGTTGGTAATATAAAATGCGCGCATCTAGCGGGGCCATGAGGGCGCTGGCAATGTAGTTCACATCGAGCAGGGGGGAGATTTCGGCCGCTTGTTGGGCGCGTTGGAGCAAACCACGCACCGTCATTTCTTGCCAAAAATGGGGGCGGTTCACATCTTGTCCCATGCCATCTACGGGCATGGGGCTGTTGGCCACCTCTATCATCAGCGGCAAATTGTTGGCCACAAAGGGAACGAGCATATCGAGGAAGTGGTCGAGTTGGGCCATGTACGGCCGTCCTTCGGCTGTCATGTGGCGCAATTGAAACAACACCCCATCCTGAAAAATCTGTAACTGCTTATCGAGTAGGTGGAGGCACAACTCCCCTTTGTGCGCAAAGCGGCGATAGAGCGTGCCTTTGCCCACCCCCGCCTCTTTGGCAATATCGGCCATGTGGACGCTGGCCACGCCTTGGCTGGCAAAAAGACGTGCGGCCGTTTCCAGCAGAAGCTGGCGATTAGCGGCCGCATCGCGCCGCTCCGCCCGCGCATCTTGGTCGGTTAGGGCAAAGCCCAAAGAAATCGAATCGCTCATTATGCGTGACATTAACTTAACCAATGATTACCATAACCATGACAACAGAGATGATTTTAGCACATCCGCTCCTATTTGCTGTTAGTCTGTTGCAATTTGCTGTAGGCGGTCAGGAGACTGCCCCGAGCACGGGCTATCGGGCTACTACAGGCAAGTAAATGGGGTAAACCAATTCATAGCGCAGGTTGATGGGCAGTTGGGCGAAGGGAGCCTCGGCCGTGGCATCTGCCCAGAATGAGGCGAGACCATACCAGCGGTCGCCATCCATCAAGCGCGGTTCATCCCATGCAAAGGCCAGTTCAAAGGGCTGGCGCAAAGGCACGGCCGAGGGCATGGCCACCGCCAAATTGCCCGTATTGGTCAGGGGCACGGCCGCTAACACCAACTGCACCACATCAGGCTGGCGGGGCTGGCTCGAGAGCCAATTTTGCACCACCACCCAATACACCCCCGGCTCAGGGTTCAGCAAGGTGATGGCTTCCAGAGTCTCGGCCGTGGCACTGCGCGAAATTTCGGCCGTGGCTGTGGGAACCAGCCCTGTCCCCACAAACAAATCCAAATCTCGCGAACTGGTCTGCACCAATTCCACCACCAACCGCGCCGTTTCCGTTGGCACAGTGGTCGTCACCACCCACACCCGCGTCAAATCGTCATATGGATTACTGCGTGTCGAATCTTGCGCCAAAAGTGTTTGCGTCATTTCGCCCCGCACCAAGCCTTGTATCGTTACGATTCCCTCAGTGATGGTAATCGCCTCCAACCCCGTCAACACGGCCGTGCCCGTCAACTCATGGGTGAGCAGGTTCACGGCCGTGGGCAAATTGCTGGCCTGCGAAAAGGCGGCAATGGGCAAGTGGGCGGGGGAAATGGCGGCCGTATCGGGAACCAAGCGCACAGCCCCAAATTGCCACCCCTCGGGCAAGGCCACCTCGGCCGTGATAATTACCGTTTGGCTTTGCCCCGGCTGGAGCGTGAATTGGGCGGGTGAGACCGAGCCACCTACCCCTTCCAGCGACGCTTGCCATACGACAGGTTGGTTGGCCACACTCTGGAGGACGCGCGTCCAAACGCATTGCCCAATGCACGCCCCATCTACCAGCCCCGCCACATTGAGTTGGCGCGGGTCGCCGCCAAGTTCGGGGTTGGCGGCCGTGAATGCCCCCGCTGGGACATCCAGCACCAGCCCCGCTTGTGCCGCCGCCAACACATCAATGCGTCCTGCCCCTTCGTCAAATGGGGTGGCGGGGGTTTGGGCATCGTCCAACAAGGTGGGCACGGCCGTGCTCATTAGAGCCGATTCGATTTGGGCGGGCGACCATGTGGGATGCAAGGCGCGGAGCAACACGGCCGCGCCCGCCACATGGGGGCTAGACATAGAGGTTCCCGACAGCACCCCAAACGAGGGCGTACCCGCATCCCCCTCTGCCCCTTGCCCCAGTGCGGCGATGATGTTTCGGCCGGGAGCCGTCAATTTGGGAACCATCACATTGGCCAAACCCGCCCCCGCGTTGGGGCCACGCGAGCTAAACGGGGCGGTTAAATCGCCAAATTCGGCGGGGCGAACGACTTGGATAGAGGTGATGCGCCCCAGCACAGGCCCTGTCTCGGCCGCCAGTGTCTCGCTGATAAAGCTATACAAGGCCAACGAGGCCGTCTCATCCAGCAAAATAGTGGGCAGGAGATGAGGGCCGATTAGCAAACCACCGACCCCATATTCGTGGGTCATAATCATGCCCACGCCGCCCCCATCTAGCACCGCTTGCCCTTTTAGTAGGCGAGAATAGAAGCCATGGGCACAAATGACCAAGGTGCCCGCGAATGTTTGGGGAGGAAAGTTGCTCGGAGCACAGAGACGACTCTGCTCGGCCGTGCCATAACCCGCGTAATCGGCCGCGATGACCACGGGCGTATCGCTGAGCAAGCCCGCAGTTAGGCTCTCGCCCGTCAGGGTCAAATTATCCCCTGCACTGTTGTGCAAGATGAGCTGTTTTTGGAAGCGGCGCGGGTGGCTGGCCGCCGCCACGGAAGTCACCCACGGCAAATCGGCGGGGGAGCCAACTGTGCCCAGTTCGGGGCCGTTGTTGCCCGCCGAGACGGCCACGAAAATACCCGCCTCGCGCATAGCCAGCCATGTTTGGGCAATGGGGTCGCCCCATGGGTCGGTCGCGGCACGGCCGCCCGCCGAAAAATTGACCACATCCACCCCATCCAAAATGGCTTGGTTTTGGGCCATGATAATGGCGAAGCCAAAGCAAGCCCCATTGTCTTGGCAGACATCGTAAGCGATCAGGCTGGCGCGGGGAGCCACACCAGAGATGTTAATGCCCAAATTGATTGTAGGAGCAATGACGACGGCGGGCTGAACGGGGTTGCCCACCACGGTGCTGGCCGTGTGCGAGCCGTGGCCGTTGCGGTCGCGGGGGCTGGCATCGGACCATGCGTAGCCCCACACGCCAATGAGTTTGTCGTTGCAGGGGAAGGTGGGGTCATGGGGCAAAATTCCGCCAATCGGGCCAATAATGGTCTGCGTCTCGGTCATGGTCTGGTTGGGGTCGCAAATGCCCCTGTAGTTGCCCGCCCCAAGCGGGTTGATGTGGGTGTAGCCATCGGCCGAGGTGGCCGCAAAGCTGGGATTGGTCGGGTCTATGCCTGTATCAAAGAGACCCACCAATACCCCTTCGCCGCGTGTGGCGAGGGTAGGATGGCGCCACAACTCGGCCGCGCCAATGTGGGCGGGGCCGCTATCGGTGTGCAATTCATAGACAGGTTCGGGGGCGATGTGGGCGATGGTGGGCAAGGCGGCCAGCACGGCCGCTTCCTCCACCGTGAGTTCCACCCCCAACCCATTGGCGACCACCCCAAATTGGATGAGTGGCTCGATAGGACGGCCGAGAGCGGCCGAGGCCACCTCTAAGGCGGCCGTGCGCTGGTCGGCCAAGTAGCTGGCATAGGCTTGCACAGCAGGTGAATGCTCATCGAGTTTGTGCCCTGTGTGGGCGGGGCTGGTGGCGGGGTAACGGCCGTCACGGCCGTCGTAGGTGGCCAGCGGGGCATCATGCAGGAAGATGAGGTAGCGTTGGCGTTCGGCCGTGGCGGCGGGTACGGTGGGCTGGCTGTGGAGCAAACCCACAGCCAAAAGAAGCCAAACGGCCGTGGCGAGCAGGAGGGAGGTGAGGCGGGAGGGCATGGGGTGCATTGGTGTAGTGGTATATTCGTGTAACAGTGTATACCAATACACGAATATACCAATATACCATTAAACACAAAAGCCAGAGGTATTTCTACCTCTGGCTTTTGGCTAAGGGCTAATCGGGGAGATTAGCTTACAGCATGATTAGGGGGTGTATTCAATGACCACACACCAATCAACGACTGTACCTGTATCATCAGCCGCACTGTCACTGGCGTTTAGAGTCCATGTGCCGTTCAGATTCCCACCATCAAAGCCGCTTAGAGGATTGTTGGGGGTGTAAGAACTGTTGGCAGGGTAGCCGGGCGTTGTGTTGGTGCAACTCGTTTCCACAGGTGTGCCGGGGTTCCACCGTCATCATCCAAGGTCATGTTGGGGAAGTTATCCCCATTACAACCAAACCAGAACCATTGTAACGGGCGGTCAAACATTGTCACAGGAGTCGCATTGTGGGTCAGGCGTGAAAATGACGTCACCATTCCATGTATGGGTGGCATTCACGAAAAAGTTGACATCCACAATGGTGCCGCTTTCGGTCACAGTCTGCACATCACTCACACCCGCAGGGGTATCGTCGGGGATGGCGATGTTTACCGCATTGCGGCAGTAGGTGACCGTGGCGTTACCAGCCGCCATATTGACGGTGGCGCTGTCGCTGGCCGTCGCGGTGTTGGTGGGGCCGGGGTTGTAGGCAGTCCATGTGGCCGTGCTAACAGTGGTCGCCGTTAGCGTTGTCGTTGCCGTAATGAACGCCGACGCGCCGGGAGCCAAACTGTAGGCGAAGCCATTCAGAACAGTCCCCAACTCAGTGTCCGCCAAGTCATGCTGGGTGAGGGTGATAGCACCTGTGTTGGTCACGGTGTAGCAGTAAGTTACCTCAGTGCCCGAAGCCACGGTGATTTCATCCGTCGCCGCACAAACGGAGGAGTCCGTCCCCACAGTCATCGCCATGTCAATGCTGGACCCCGTGGGAACCGTTACGGTCATGGCCACAGGGACTTCCACCAAGGGTGCGTTGGAGGCATTGCTGTTCACACACAACGTGCCCGTGTAGACCCCCGCAGGCAAGCCTGTGGAATCGAGCGCGACGTTGACGGTGTTGGTAATGCCCGCCCCAGCGGAACCGCTGGTGGGGGTGAGGGTGAGCCACGGAATGTCAACAGCGGTGTCGCAGGTTTGCGCCACAGTCTCTTCCCCTGTCACATTCATGACAATGTGCATGTTGCCAAATCCAATACCAGCCAAATCGGTTGGGGCAGTAATACCACAGGAGGCGGCCGAAATGTAGCTGGGGGCACTTTGCCCGCCCGCATTGGAGCCAACGAAGAAGCTGTTGTTGGTCGCTTGGCCACTGGGGGTAAACAGCTCCATCACCAACACAGAGTTGGCGGGAACAACCGCGGCCACAGGGATGTTGAGCAAGCTCAACGTCTGGTTGGCCACATTGACATTCTCGGTGGCAATGAGGTTGAAGCTACCGGGGAAGGCGGCGGGGAAAGCGGTACCCGAGGGAGCCGCGTAGAGCCGCAGAACCACAGGTTGCGAACCACTGGCACCATTGGCCGTTTCCACACCAACATCCACGCTCGAAATGGCGAAGGCACCATTGATGCCAAAGGCAGGCAGGTCAAAGGCACGCCAGTAGCTGTTATCGGCATGTAAACCACCAGCGTTGCAGGAGATAGAACCCGTCACAACCGTTTGGCTGGTGGAGTGGGTGATGGTTTGGTTGGGAACCCGTTGGGCGGCAGGCAAGGCGGTTAGACCAGCCGAGGCGGAGAGGCCACTGCCAGTAAGACCAAACCCAGCTTGGGGCGCAAACGAGATCGTTTCCACACTTTCAACCACATCGGCCGAAGCGACAGGGCGTAGGAAGCCATCTACTTCGTCAATGTCCCAGTTGAGCGTCCCACCACCGGGGTTGCCAATCTCCAAATCTTGGTTGGTGGTCGTACCCGCATCTTGGGTGCTAGTCACTTCACTCAGGTTCAGGTTGATTAGCACGGGGGAGGAGGTGACGGTGAGCGAGACGGGGATGCTAATTTGGGGGGTCACTGCGTCGTTGCTGTTGACACAGAGATACCCTTGGTAGGTACCCATCGACAAGCCCGTGGAGTCGAAGGTGACTTCGACAGCGGTGGCGTCGCCAGCGGCCGTGGTGCCGCTGTTAGGAGCGGCCGATACCCAATCCATGGGGCTGGTGAGGGCGCAAGGCAGAGCCGCACCACCCACAAAGCCTTCCACCACAAAGGGCAAGCCTTGCGGGAAGTGAGCCACCTGATTGCCAGTCCACCCAGTATGTTCCTTGGGGCAAGAAGGCATCGGCTGAGGCCTCACTGGCCATAACCGGCCGTTTCGGGTATTTCCAGCGGCGGCCGACACGGTACATATTCGTCCACGCGGTGCTACTCAGGGCATTGGGAGCCGAGGTGTAGATGATGGCAGACCACCAACATTCGGGAGCCATCCCAGATGTTGTAATTCACCTCGGTAATGGTCGAAGTGGTGGTGGAGCCTGTTTGATAGGAATAGAAGGTTAACCCTGTCAGTGTCCAGCCCACCGCATCCGTAACCGTAAATTGGTCGGAAACGCGCAAGCCACCAACGGAATGCTGTACGCCAAACGTGGTCAAGCCACTGTGTAACAAACTCTCATCAGCACCACCAGCACCTCTGCGGGCTGTTGACCAAGGCCGTTGTCATAGAGAGATCACCTTGTACACCACGCATGAGCGTGTCGTTGTCTTCGGTGATGTTCCAGTCCAAATCGCCCGTGCCCGTGTTGCTAATGGCCATCGTAAAGGTGACCACTTCGCCCGAGGCTTGTGCGCTGGCTAAGTCGGTGGTATCTGTTTCGATAACAGGTGTCCCAACAACGACAAAGTTCGCATTCACCCGTGCAAGGTTGTCGGGGTGGCCGGCATCGGTGCCCAAGACAAAGTCGCCGTACCAGTAGGTGCCAATATCAAAGCCGGGTTCGTTCCAGCTAATCGTGGCTGTCAAAGGATCGCCACCAGCAATGTTGGGGCCAGTGACATCCCAGTTGCCTGCATCGGCCGTCACAGCGGCGACGACAAAGGTCACATCATCGGGCGGTGTTCCAGAAGCTTGCCAGTTCTGAACAACAACCCACCATGTGCCATCAGCAGGGTCATTGATATTGCAATACTCGAGCGCGATACCACTCGCACTGGCGCAAACTTGGGTTGCGGCCGAGGGGGTATCACCTGTCCCAACGAACAGATCGAGGTCGGGGGCTTCGGAAGCGACAATTTCAGCCACCAAACGCGCCGCGCTGTTCACGGTGACGGTGATGAAGGTGACGGTTCCATCATTGAGGTTGTCGAAGGGGTCGCCATTGGTGGGGTCTGTTGACAAGGAATCGGTGTAGACGGTTCCTTCGGTCAGACCAGCCAATTCGACTTGCAAGTCGGTAACTTCGAGCGATTCCGCACAGAGGAGGCGGTCTTCGCTACCCATGTCCGTATCAACTTCCAAAGGTCAACAGGTCGGGTGCGGCACAGCTCACCGAGACAGCGGCCAACCCTGACATGAGGGGAGGTAAATGACAGGCGCAGGCGGCAGGGAGGAGCAGGCAGCGGTTGCCATACCCATTGCAGGTGTATCGCCACCCGCGGCAAACGACAGCGGGGTTGCTAAAGGGCAACCATGAGGAGTAGGTGTCACCACCACCCAAGCGGGGGCGTGTCGCATCGGGAACAGGAAAATCGCTGGGAGGTAGGTCAGGGTAGGTGATGGTACGAGCGGGGAAGGCCCTCAAACATAGGGGATGGTGACAGGGGTTGAGTCGGAGGCATTGCCAACGCTCAAATCGTCACCTGTGATGTAGGCCATGTTGTCAATGGAGGTGACAGTAGTAGCAATGTCACTATCCACATCCACGGCGAAGTACACCATATCAGCTTCAGTGGGGGCCAAGGAGCCAATGCTGAAGGTGTAGGTGTCGGCATCCACGGCCGTCCAACCCGCACTGCTGGCGGTGGCGTTGAAGGTGGTGTTGGCAGGAACGGTTTCGGTAATCCAAACCCCTGTCGCGGCGCCATCACCGGTGTTGACGTAGCTTAGGGTGTAGGTGATGGTGTCACCCGCTTCGGCCGTTACGCCAGCGTCGCTCTTAGAAAGTTCGACTACGGCGTAGGGGACTGCCGATACTTCGGTGAACCAGACGTGGCCAAATGTCCACACATCGGTATCGATGTTGGAGACATCGGCCGTGAAGGTAATGACTTGGCTAGAGCCGGGGGCTAAATCGAAGGAAGCGGGGTCAACCGTCATGGTCAAGCCAGCGGGCATTTCAGGCGTAATCACCCAAGAGGTGGTAACAGCCATCGTGCTTTCGATTTCGCGCACCCATACACAAGTGCTGAAACAGCCGGAGTTGGCCAAGCTGGCCACATTCAACTGTTGCAAAGCGGTTTCTTGGCCTGCATTCAGGGCGGGGTCGGCCGCTTCGAAGTTGGCGGTGGTTTCGTTGAGGACGAAGCCAGCGTTAGAAGCGACAGCAACTTGGATACGCCCAGCACCCAAATCGAAGGGGTCGGCGGGAGTTGCCCCGTCTTCTTTGAAGTTGGCCACGTTATCGGCGGTCAACATCAGAGCGGATTTGATTTGGTGGGGGGTCCAAGTGGGGTACAAGCCAGCCATGAGGGCGGCGGCACCTGCATTGTGGGGCGAGGACATGGAAGTCCCGCTCAGGAAGCCGTAGTCGGGGTGGCATCGCCATCATCTTTCAACGGCCGCCCAAATATCAACGCCGGGGGCGGTGACATCGGGTTTGAGCACGCCAAAGGCACCCACAGGGCCACGGGAGCTAAACCCAGCCATAATGTCGCCATTGGCGGGGTCTAAGTCGGCACTGAAGCCACTGATAGTCGCAGACCCATCGGGGTTGGCGGCTAACCAAGTTTTAAGGGCATTGCCATCGGCAAGGGTGATGTGTACAGCGGGGAGGAAGTGGGCATCACCCACCAGACCAGCCCCATTGTCGGCCAAAATCATACCACCTGCACCACCAGCCAACACATTGGCGCCTTTATCCACACGGGCATTGGTGCCACGGTCGCAGATAACGATTTGACCCGAGAATGTGCCGCCAGCAAAGGGATTAAGGCACAATGCATCGCCAAAGTCACCTGCATAGAGCAGGGGAGCGGGGCCGTAGCCAGCGGTAAAGCCAAGACCAGTAATATCAGCCAAACCACCACCCGCACTGGTAATACCTGTGACTTGGTTGATGATGCTGCGGTTGTGGGTGCTGGCGGCAATGGTGGCTACCCACGGGGAAACGTGAGCAACAGTTCCTGCGCCGGGGCCAGCGTTGCCAGCGGAAGCAGAGACAAAAACGCCTGCATCGGTGGCGGCCAAGAAGGCCAATTCAACGGGGTCACCATAGGGGGTGACACCACCCGAAATGGAGTAGTTGATAACAGCTACGCCATTGGGCAAAACGAGGTCATCGGCAATAACTTGGTTGACAGCGGCCAACAAAGCATCGCCGGGGCAACCACCACCCGTTTCCGAGGGGCCGTTACGGCAGACATCGTAAGCAATGATATTGGCGTGGGGAGCGACACCAGAGATGGTGTCGGTGATAGCGGCCGTGGGGGCGAACAAAGTCGCTGTCACGACGTTACCAGCAACGGTACTGCCTGTGTGGCTACCGTGGCCATCACCATCTTCGGGGGAGTTGGGGTCGTTGCCATCGCCATCAATAAAGTCATGCACACCAATCAGCTTGTCATTGCAGACAAAAGCAGGTTGGTAGTCGGGGTTGGTGGAATCACAAACACCCAAGTATGTGCCTGACCCGAGGGGGTTGGTGTGGTCGTACCCATCTTGCCCAACATCGGCGAAGGAAGGATGCAGGCTGTTGACGCCTGTGTCCAAAATGGCCACGACAACGCCTTCACCACGGGTGTTTAATCCGTCAGGTGCGCCAGAGCCATCCCAAATGCCGGGTGCGCCAATCCACGCGGGGCCAGAATCGGTTAAGACTTCTTCCACGGTGGTACGGGTGACCATTTTGACCCCGTCCATAGCGGCAATTTGATCCGCTTCGGCAGGGGTAATGATGAGAGCCAAACCGTTGAAGGCGTGGCGATAGGTGAATTTAACTTCAACGGCACGGCCGAGGTTGGCATCCACACTATTGAGGAAGGAAGCTTGTGCACCAGCCAAGTAATCGAGGTAAGCGGCTGTAGCGGCGTTATTCTCGATTTTGGTTTGGCCATTGGCGGCAGGATTGGTGGCGGCTAACCCAGCAATACCACCGCGATAGGTGGCCAAAGCGGGTGCTTCCAATTGAATAATATAGGAAGCAGGCTCGTTGAGGTCAATAACCTCACCTTCGTATTTGCCGAGGGATGGTGCCAAGGCGGCCGTGGTTCCCTCGCCTGCTTGTACATTGCCACGGGGAGCGGTGGCGGCAACAGCAAACAGAGTCAACACTGTCAAAATCGCTAAAAATCGTGATTTTACACTCATGGATTGTTCTCACTCTTTGGGCAATTTGCTTCTCAGCCAAACCATAGAAACAAAGTAGGCTGGTGCAAATTGGGTGGAAATAAGGCACAGGCGGGGGCGTGTGCGGCCGTTTTAGCCAGTCGCTAAAACGTAAAGGTGGGGTAGTTGGAAAATTTACCTGATACTCATTCTCCTCTCTGGCCTAGCCGGGGCTAGGGTCAGCCTATTGGCCGAGGGCGGATTGATTGTCGTTTGTGGCCGCCCTTGGCCTAACAAGCCTTTCGCCGAACGCAAACTTCTTCCATTAGATGCAGATGCTGGGCTAGTTGGCCTTGAACAAAACCCTCCAACATGAGAATTCGAGGGATGAAACACCATAGAAAATAAATTGAACTCTGTCGAACTAACAACTGTCACCTTTTAAGCCACACTACTTAAGAGAATTCGTAAGGCTTATAAACCACCGAGATGGTTGAAGGATGACATCTGCGTACCAAAACAATGGCTTAGCTCACTGTGGATGGCCGCTTGGCAAAACAAGATATGGGGGAAGATGGGTTATTTGGGGTGTGATAATGCAGGGAGGGGATTATCAACATTGGTGTGGGGGAAGAGCAATTGGATGGTTTAACCAGTTTGCCATTACAAAACCAACGCCCCTTGTTATACCATCATTGCCGCAAAGCTACAAACAGTCGGGTGGCTCTTCACCCAAAAATCCGTGGGGTTTTATTGTGTATTTTGCACAAAAAGATAGAGGTTAGAGATAGAGATAGAGGGTGTTGTCGGTCAGCCTATTGTGTTTCCTCTATCTCTATCTCTCGCCTCTATCTACTCAGCAAAGACGTTGTTGGCAATGCCGAAGATGTTGTGGGGGTCGTGGGCTTGTTTGACTTCTTTGAGAATTTCGGCCGTAGACGGCGAAATTGTCTGTGGCAGAAAATCCTTGCGAATTTTGCCCACCCCATGATGATGGGAGATAGAGCCACCTTCATCCATAATCGTCTGGCGCAAATGCTTCTCGATGGCGCTAAACACCTCATCAGGGTGTTGCACCCCTTTGGTGGAAAAGCCGTGGGTGAAGTAGATGCACACCCCTGTGTGGTAAAGTTGGGTGATGCGGGGGGAGATATACGGTTTGCCGGGCAAGCCATACTCCTTGTGCTTAATTTCCACCTCGCGGGCAACGGCGTTGCAGACGGCCATGACCTTGCTCCACGGCACTGTCGTCTCATATGTTTCGCCGATGATGTCGAAGTCGGCCAAATAGTCGCGGATGTAGGCGATGGCGTAGGTGAGCATGTAGCCCCGCTGGCCATTTGTGGAGCCGCCTTTAATGCCGCCGTACTTGCTGGCAATGGTGTAGAGGACTTTCTCTTGGTAGGCGACTTCAGCGGCCGTACCCTCCATCACAATGGTGGCCGCCACCAACTCATGCGGGTCAAACCCTTTGACCTTGAGCAGGAAAAACTTTTGGATGTCGCCCATAATTTTCTCGGAGGTGCTCGGCCGTGGCTTGAGCGCCGACCCAAAGCGGAACTGCACGTTATCCAGCAAACGGATGCTGGCGGGCAATACCCCCGCTTGGTTCAGTTCATAGAGGAACTTTACGCCCGTCTCGAAGTTGCGAAAAACGAGGGAGCCGTACTTTTTCACCTCGGGCAATTTGTGGATTTTGAGAACGGCTTTGGTGATGAGGCCGAGTGTGCCTTCACTGCCGAAGAGCAGGTTTTGCAGTTGCATCCCCATGGCCACGCGGGGCATGGCGACCGTTTGCTCAATCAATCCTTGGGGCGTGACCATGCTCACATTTTGCACGATTTGCTCGATGTTGCCGTACTTGTTCTTCTTCATGCCGCTGGCATTGGTGGCCACCCAGCCGCCCACGGTGGAAAGCTCCATGCTGTCGGGTTCGTGGCCTGAGGTGTAGCCCATTTCGGCCAACGCCTCTTCCAACTGTTTTCCCGTCATGCCCGCTTGGACACAAGCAAGGCAATTTTCTTTGTCCACCCACTCGATTTTGTTCATGCGGCGCGTGTCTATAACGACAATCATGCGCTTTTCGTTGGCCGGCAGTTGTAGGGCACAGCTCACACTGGTTCCGCCGCCGTAGGGCACGAGGCAGACGTTGTGAACGGCCGCCAGTTGAATGATTTTCTGCGCGTCGGCTTCGTTCTCGAGGTAAAAGACCAAATCAGCCACCCGTTCGAGGGTGCCGTAGAGGACTTTGTACACTTCGTCGGCCGTGGTTTGGCCGTGGCTGTGGACGAGGCGTTCGCGGCTGTCTTGGGTATATTGGCTGGCGGGGAAGGAGTCGCGCACGGCCGTCATAAACGCTTCGTTGGGGATGGGCGGGGGCACGGGTTTGGGACTTAGCTCGGGCTTGACCTCATTTAGATTGATTTTGATGCCCAGCATCTCCTCCACAAAGGGCAAAAATTCGGGCATTTCAGTGCCCGAAATGAGGTAACGGCTTCCCGTGACGGTGGTCAGGTGGCCGGGTTTGGCCACAAAGCGGGTGTCTTGGAAACCCCACTTGTGGTCGTAAATGGTGTCGTCGAGTGGCTCTTGGGCGCGGTTGAGGGTGTTGTCTGCCATAGGTAAGAGTGCTGAGTGTTGAGTGCTGGGTGCTGAGTGCTGAGTGGGGTCACTTTTCACTCAGCACTTTTTACTTTCTACTCAAGAAAGGAGTTGCCATGCGTAGCGTTCGCCAGCGGGGGTGATATGACCAAAGACTTCGTTGGAGAAGTGGTTGATGGCGCAAAGGGTGTTGGGTTGGGTGAGTTGGGTGTAGAGGGCTTCGCGGGTGGTGCGAGCCAGTGTAGGGTCGTTGTCAAAAGCGACAGCCCAATCGGATTCGGTGAGTTGGGCGACGCCGTGGAAGACATCGGCCGTGAGGAAAATCCGCCCCGCCTCGCCCCCATCTACCACCAGCGAAAGATGGCCGGGGGTGCTGACAACTTTGATGCCGGGGGCAATTTCGTCGCCATCTTGCACAAATTGGATGAGGTTCTCGAGGGGTTTTTGCACAAATTCGGGATGCGGGCCAATGGGACTGTTGCCACCGTGCCAAAATTCCCATTCGGCTTGAGCACACCAGTAGCGGGCGTTGGGGTACATTAGCTCCCGCTGGCCGTCTACTTCCAGCGTTGTCCAGCCCACATGGTCGAGGTGCAAATGGGTGAAGATGACATCGGTCACATCTTCCCGCTGGTGGCCTGTGGCGGAAAAACTTTTGTGGTAATCGCCCCCAATGAGGGGGCCAAAGCCGGGAAAGTCAACCCGCAACGCCCCGAATCCTGTATCCACGGCGATGAGCTTATCGCCCGTTTTGATGAGAAAGCCACCGACGCTGGTCACAAAATTGCCGTCGTCGTCGAGGAGGGAAGGGTAACTTTGCCAGCCTTCGGCCGAGGAGACGGGGAAAAGGGCGGTGGGGGCTAAGGTTCCGCCCCCATCGGGCAAAAAGGTCACTGTTTTGTCACCGATGGTGACGGAGCGTAGGGGAGCTTGATTGGGCATGGGAAACTCCTTGGGTGGATGTGTGTTAATTGTTAGGGTAAGGCAACTATAGCAAAAGTGTTCGCAATGGGCACGAGGTTTATAATTGTGAATTGTGAATTGTAAATGGTTAATGGTGAATGGGTCATATGAGTGAGACACCTTTGTCTGTGGTGCGGCGGGGTTCGGTGCCGGCGTTGGGGGCGGCGTTGCCTCGGCGGCGGAGTGGGGTGACGCGGGTTATCGGCCGTGTGGTGCTCTTCCTGTTTAACTGGCGGGTGGTGGGAGAGATTCCCAATTTGCCCAAGCTGGTGGTTATTGGCGCACCGCACACTTCCAATTGGGATTTCCCCTTGGCGTTGGCTTGTTTGTGGGCGTTGGATTTAGAGTTATAATGGATGAATAAACACACCCTGTTCAAGAAGCCGTTTAGGTGGCTCTTTCGGGCGTGGGGGGGATTCCCATCAACCGCACGGCCGCGCATGGGATGGTGGAGCAGATGACGGCCGAGTTTGCCCAACGGCCGCAACTCTTGCTTGGCCTTGCCCCCGAGGGGACGCGGAGCAAGGTGAGCCAATGGCGCACGGGCTTTTATCGCATCGCCACGGCCGCCGATTTGCCCATTGTGCCCGTTGCCCTCGACTTTAGCCGCCACGAAGTCCGCATTGGGGCGTTGTTTCAGCCAACGGGGGATTTAGAGGCGGATGTGGCCGAGTTGCAGAGCTTTTTTAGAGATGCCAAGGGGTACAATCCCGAATTAGGAGAACTCGCATGAGTGAACAACGTGTACCTGTTTTGGGCAACCAAGTGCCCCGACGCGGAAGTTGGTTGGGGCGCAAATTAGCCCTCGCAGGGCTGTGGCTAGGGGGCTGGCGTATCACAGGCGAGATGCCCAACTTGCCCAAATTTGTGGTTATCGTTGCCCCGCACAACACGGCGTGGGATTTTCCATTGGCGATGGCGGCCGTGTTTGCCTTGGGGATGGAATACCATTGGATGGGCAAGCACACCCTGTTTCGCTGGCCGTTCAACTACTTTTTCGGCTGGTTTGGTGGCTTCCCCATAGACCGCCGCGCCCCGCAAGGGACGGTGGGGCAGGTGGTGGCGCAAATTCAGTCGCACCAGAAATTTGTTTTGGGGTTGGCTCCCGAGGGCACACGGCGGCAGAAGGAGCCGTCTGAGTGGAAGACGGGTTTTTATCACATCGCTTTGCAAGCTGGTGTACCTATTGTGCCAATTGTGAATGACTATAAGAAAAAAGCGTTGCGAATTCAGCCCGCTTTTACGCCAACAGGGAATATGGAAGCGGATTTGGCGGAGATTCGGCGGCCGTTTTTTTAGCATTTCAGCTAATCAGCATTTCAGCACTTCAGCGGATTGGGACTGGCTGACTGGCTGACGGGCTGACTAGCTGACTAGCTGACTATGTCTGTAAGTACGAAAGGGTTACGCAAGGTGAATTACAAGGGGCAACAGTACCTCTGGTATGTGAGTGAGGAGAAGCCGCGCTTGCCTGAGATGGGGTTTGTGGGGGCGGCCGTTCCGCCTGAACCAGTGGAGCGGGTCTTGCATGTTATCTCTAGCAACAAGAAGTTGATTGTGCATTACCACCTGCCCCAAGCGGGGGATGAAGTGGCTTATTTGCGGGTGGAAGGGCCGTTGTTTCCGCGCCAGCCAGCGGCCAAGGAAGCGGCCGTGCCGCGTTGGCGGCACGACCTGAACCGTTACCCGACGGCCGATTTTGTGCGCCGTCTCATCCATTGGTGCATGGGTGGCGAGGGGACGGGTTAGGGGAAGAGCATGGTCAGCGTTTCGGCTATCATGGCGGGTTTGGCTTCCCCTTCAATTTCCATCGTGTTTTCCACTTTGAGCAAAACGCGGCCGTCGGGCTTGCGCTCCACCCCGCTCAGCACGGCATGGTTGCGCACCCGCGCCCCTTCGCGCACAAAGTTGATAAAGCGGAGCTTATCGGCGCCATAGTTCAAGGCGTGGGCCACCCCTGCGGGAACCATATTCAATTCATACATCATCATGGGCAACAGCGACAGGGTTAGGTAGCCGTGGGCGATGGTTCCGCCTAGCGGGCTGGTTTTGGCGCGTTCCACATCGACATGAATCCACTGGTGGTCGCCTGTGCAAGCGGCAAAGGCGTTGATGCGCTCTTGGTCAATCTGCACCCATGCGGATGTACCGAGGGTTTGGCCAATAAATTGTTCGAGGGTCTCTATGGTATAAGCTGTCATTTGTCATTTGTCCTTGGTCATTTGCGGGTTTGCTCTGGCTTAAGATTGTCCCATTGGGTTAAAAAAAACACGGCGAGAAAGCCGTTGCGGAGGTTTAGGGCGGAGGAGTTTAGGGGAGAGGTCTATGGGGTGGCCGAAGTGGACGAGTTGAACGGCCGTGTGGACGAACCATTGGCGAATGCCAAAGGCGCTGTACGGCCGTGACATCTGGTAGGCACGGTTCCACGCCGCGAAAAAATCAAAAATCCATTCGCCTGCCACCATGCGGTGAATGTAGTTCTTGGGCAACACGGGCTGGAAATGGGCGGGGTCGAAGCCTTGCTTGAAATTGGTGCTAAATAGGACAGCTTCGGGGTGAGCCATCCCATTCAACCTTTTGCGGATTAAGTTGGCTACCCACACTTGCCCAAATGGATCAGAGGTGCCTTCGATGAGCAGGCCACCGGGGAGCAAATAGCTGACCAAAAGGGTGTGCGCGGCCGTGACTTCTTCTTCTTCATATTGACGCAAGACGTTGAAGGCACGAATGAGGCGGACTGTTTCCTGTTGGTGGAGGGGCAAATTGAAGCCGCCGAGGCGGAAGTGGGTGGTGGGGGTGGCGAAGGGGCGCGTGGCCACGCGCTGGGGGTCTATTTCCACCCCAACGCGGGCAAAGTGGGGTTTAGCTGGCGCAAACGGCCGATGCTTTCTAAAAAGGTGTCGGGGGTGGCTCCGTAACCAACATCCACATAGAGGGCATGGGCAAAAGCGCCATCCCGGCGGGAGAGAAGCGGCCGTTCGCGCCACAACAAATAAGTATCCACGCGCCGCAAACGGTTTCGCGCCGTCTTGCCTCGGGTGATGTAGCCCGCCAGAGACATACAGTTAAGAGTGCTGAGTGCTGAGTGCTGAGTATTTTACTTACTCAGCACTCAGCACTTTTAATTCAGCACTATTCGGCATCTTGCACGTTCAGGCGCATGCCTGCGGGCAATTTGACGATGATGGTGTTGGGGGTGTCGCTGATATCCATGATGACGTTTAGGCCACGGGGGGCAACGACGGTAATGGTATTGGCATCGCCCGGTGGGGTGGGGACGGGGGTAGTGGGGTGGGAACCCGCAGGGGGGGTGTAGCTTTCGGGGCCACCAGCTTGGGCTTCTAATTTAACCCCATCAATGAAGAAATCTTTGGGGGCGGGCCATTTGCTTTTGACGCGAATGTAGACGGTGACTTCGCCGCTCGGGGGCACTGTGAAGTTGACTTCGTGGTGATACCATTTGCGGTTGCCCATTTGGGCGGCGTTGGCCCATTGGCCTTCCCAATCATCGGGGTTACTACTGCCTGTGGTATCTACCCATGCGCCCGATTCGCACCCGTACATGTCGTTGTCGCCGTGTAGCACGGCCAAGACGGGGGCGATGAATTTGCCGGCCGTGCCGGGCGCCAAGCCTGTGACGCGTTGTTTGAGTTCAGCGCCGAAGGGGGCGTTGGCGTGGAAAATTTTGTAGGTGACATCGCCCGCCAAAATGAGCGCGTCTGGCGCTCCAAGTTGTTCGTTGGGGGGCAACTGGCTGGCCAGTTTATGGACACATTCAGGCACGCCTTTCGATAAATCGCCACTGCCATAGAGGGGCGAATCTTGCTCGACCCAAGTCATCATCCAGCCATTGGGCTGTTGGTTGATAAGGTAGCCGGGGGCAGGGGGCAGGTCTGTCCAGCCTTCGGTAAAGGAGCCATTTTTTAACATGCGAAACCTCCTACTATCTGCAAAAACGTGGGTAAGAATTAGGATAATTATAGCAGGTTATGGGGGTGTTTCGGTTATTGGTTATTCGTTATTGATTATTGGTTATTGGGTGGGGTGGAGGGCAATAACGAGTAATTCTTTTAGTGGTTGACAAAGTGTTATTACCACACTATACTTTGTTATATAGTGTTTAATCAACACAAAATTGGTGTAACAAGCACACAATCAAGAGAAAGATGGGAGATAAAGATTACGGAGAAATCATCATGTTAAAAGCTATCGCTGGTTCAATTTTGACAATGGCGTTTGTGGCAGGGGCAATGTGGGGTTGGATAGGGGGGATATTGGTATTAGGCGCGGCCGCTGTGGGCACGGCCGCCTTCTATTTGCAAAAAATGGGCAAAGTGACCATCCCTGAATTGAGCATGGGCACTGTGTATGAGCGGAAGAGCGAGCGGTTTGTACGGTTTTTGGCTCCGGGCACGCATTGGGTTAACCCAGCCACCGAAATTTTGGGCGAACGGATTAGCACGAGTGCCCAAAGTGCTTCGGCGCACACGAAAGGCATCCAAGCGATTGGCGGTTTGCCGCTAGAGGTGGAATGGGCACTGACTTACAGCTTGGAACCCGATAAGTTGACGGCCGAGATGAGCCCCAAGATGGCGCGGGCACTGCCCACCAGATCGGCCGCGATGGCCAAACAACATCTGAACAACTGTTTGCACCATGTGATTGGCGATTACACGATTGAGCAGTTGTGCCAGCCGGGTATCCACCGCAAGTTGGAGCGGGAAGTGCGCCAATTGGCCCGCACGCGGCTGGAACCGATGGGGTATAACGTGATTCGGGTGATGGTGGAGGCGGTGCATATGCCGAAGCATGTGATGCAAGCGTTGGAAGAGGCACACGGCCGTGAGATGCAAGCTGAAAACGAGGCTCGCGCTTTGGAGCGGCTCCAACGGGTGGTTAGCCAGTTTTCGAAGGATGATATGGAGCGGTTGATGGAGTTGGAGCGGATTCACATGATGGGCAAGCACGGCATCCCTGTGATGTACCCAGCGATGACGGAGCAGGTGAATTTGTTTGACCCGCGTCGGCGGGGGAATAATGTGGTGGATATGGCGGTTTCGTAGGGGAAATTTGCGAGGGTCTGGTAGTAATATTGATAAAACTTATTTCATCACGGAAGGTGCGGAAGACACGGAAGAAATGCTAAAGAAGCCTTTGCGCTCTCCGCAGTTAGTCTGTTGATTAGGCCATTGATAAGAGAAAGCCCTGAGCTTTGGCCTTTTGTTTGGGGAGGCGGAGAAGGTGCGGTAGAAACGGAAAATAGGCGAAGAGAAAGCCCTGAGTTTTGGCTCAGGGCCTTTTTAATGTCGGTTGGTTAGTGCTTTGATAAGGGTATGTGGCCTGTGATGGTGGTGCCGAAGTGGGGGGCTGATAATAGTGAGTTGGCCGTTAGGCTGAGGAGGTGGTGTGCATGTTGGTGAGGCCGTGGTGGTTGGGGGGAGTGATTGGGGTGAATCCTCGGCCGTCGTCGGCAATTGAAAATGTTAACTGAGGGTGTCATCTAAAGCCAAGGTGATGGTAATGGTTTGGAGGCTGGGCGTGTTGGAGGGCGTTATCAAAGGCTTGTTTGCAAACGAGGAAGAGGGTGTTTTTTTGGTCGCTAAGAAATGGGTCGGCGGGGTGGGGCAAATAAGGTGATAGGCGAGGTGAGGATGGTGGGTTTGGGCTTCGTGAAAGAGGTTTTCAATAAACTGCAGGCAGGTTTGGTTAGTGTAGTCGAGGGCGGGAAGGTTGTTGACAATGCGGCGCAGTTGGTTGAGGCATTGTTGCGCTGATTCTCGGCTTGGTGGAGGAGGAGTTGCTGGGCGGAAGTGGGTTGGGAGAGGGTTTGGCGTAAGTTGTCGAGTGTCCACGAAAGGGTGCTTAGCTGGGCAAGGGTGGTGTCGTGCAGTTCACGGCCGAGTTCTTCCCGTTCGGCGAGGCGGATGTTTTGCTCGTCGAGTCGGGCACGGCCGACTTGGGCGGCCGTTTGCAGGGCGAGGGCGGTGAGGTAGGCGATGTTTTGCAGGCTTTCACGGTCTGCCTCGTGAAATGGTTCGCTAGAGGGGCGAGGGCCAAGGGTGATGAGTCCTATCTCTTCCTCGTTGTAGCGCAGGGGAATGAGCCAGTTGTCGCCCGCTTTTTGGGGTTGGTCGGGGAGGGGGCTGGGAATGTGGGGGGAGAGGTGGAGTTCGGCCGTGGCTGTGCCAAGGGCGCGGTTGAGGGCGGTGGGGATGGTGTGGGTGAGTTGCTGGTGGGTGGGGGTGCGTTGGAGGTCGGCCGTGTACTCTTCGATGTCTTCTTGGCGAATAGTGCGGTAGGTAGTGAGGCGTTCGAGCCAGCGTTGCCATCCATAGGGGCGCGTAAGCCGAGAATGGTGAGAAAGAGCAAACCACCACCTGCCACAATTTGCTGACCAATCCCTCTAACAAGACCACCCATGTCAAGACAGAAATGGCCACTGCCCAAACGCCTCCAAAAGTGAGCCAACGCACATAGGTGGCCGACTGGGCAAAAGCCAATTGGTTAAGACTGGCGATAGCGATGAGTAAAGGGGCAAAGGCTATAATCGCCAAAAAGAGGGGTTGGGGTGGCGGGAGAAACACCCATTGGGTAGCTTGCCCATATACAAAATCCACAACAACGATGGCGATGACTAAAACGGTAGACCATGCCACGGCTCGCCCCTGATTGCGAAAAGTAAGCGGGATGGTTTCGTTGCGGGCAATGGCGCGGGCGCGCAAGGAAATGGCGGCCAAGCTAAAAATCATCAATAAAACTGTCAGGCGGCGGTCTAGGGATACCATTCGGCCAAAGCCGTGGTGGTGTAGTAGCTGTTAAAGAATTGAAGCCCATTGCTAACCACGCCCAAGTTAAGCAGAAGCAAAATGCCGATAGCTAAACGGCGAAAAAGCGGGGAAGGGGGTACAAGCAAGTGGCAATTTGCCATACCGAGGCCACGTAAAAGCTCCTATTGGAGTACTTACAGCCATGCCCATCAGATAGGTGCCCAAGGTGTGAATGCCGGGGTCGTTGTACGCCTGTTTGCCGATGTGAGCGGCCGTAATAGCAATGACCCAACTAATGGCCAAGGTCAACTCCTGTTCCCGCTCATCGCTTTGGTGGCGATGGCGCAAGAAAATTGTCCAGCCCGTGCTGAGGACAAATAGAGCCAAGAGGGTAATAGGGAAGAGCAGGGGATGCGCTCCCAAATCGTTAGGCAAAAGATGGGCAAGGCGCGTTCAAGCCGTTGGTTGTTTTCGATGAGGGTGTATTGGAGAGGTGGGGCTTGGGGGATGGCTTCGCAGGTGGGGGCGGCTTCGTGAAAGAGGGCGTAAACGGCCGTTAAATCAGTCCGTTCGTCAATGGGCAAGCCATTGATGGCCACAATGATGGTGTCGTGGCTCAAGCGGCCGCGTAGGGTGGGGTGGATATAAGCGTCGTTGGGGTGGTAATGGCGGCCGACGCTATCCCATGCCCAGTAAAAACCACCGTAGGTTTGTTGGCCAAGGGGGTAGAAGAGGGAGACGGCCGCACCCAGAATGGTGGCTCCACTCCAAACAAAGAAGAAGCCGACCAACCAGCTAAATAATTTGAGTTTGTGGGGGTAGCTCATCTCGCCCTCCTTTCGAGGGGCAGACCTTGGAGGTCTTAAAGACCTCAAGGTCTAAGTAGCTAATGGGGTGGCAATTCGTCACGGTCACATAGGTGGCCGTAGAGGGTGATGAGGAGGGTACGAGGTTGACGGCCGATTTTCCCCATTCCCTTCTCGGTTCACCTCTAGCTTTTTATACATGTTGTGGAAATGCCTATCCACGGCGTGAACGGTGACCCCCATGCGTTGGGCGATTTCGGGGTTGGAAAAGCCCTCGGCCGCGTATTTGCATGTCACTAACTCGCGGGGGTGAATTTTGACTTGGGCGAGGTGCTCGGGGAGAAGTAGGGGTGGTTGTGAGGAGGGGGAACGGCCGTGCGCGAGACATACGAGCTACGCCATTTTGCGCCATCCACCGTGGCCCGCAAATATTTTTCCAGTTCATCTGGCCCATCCCCTTTATGCAAATAAGAAGCTCCCGCCTGATGTTGGTTCAACATCGCCTCCAAATCGGGCAAATGTTGCACATGGTTGCTGTAGATGAGCAACGGCAAATGGGGATACTGCTGGCTCAATTGGCGGGCGGCCTGAATCCCAAACGGCTTGTGATAATCGCGCAACCCTGCCCAGGTTGGGCATGACAAGGTCAAGGATGACCGATATGGGGGATGTTGGGCAAGATAAGTGAGTGCTTCAGTAAAGGTGGGAGCAGGTGTGCAGGGCAATGTTACGGTAGGCAAGGGAGGGTGATGATACCTTGGTGGTTCATCACATCATCATCTATCAGCAAGGGCTTCCACGGTTTTCCCTCCTCGTGGGAACAATGGGTTACTACAAATGTTTGTAGATTGTACCTACAAATGTT
>JADJSZ010000113.1 GCA_016711405.1 Candidatus Hadersleviella danica
CGGTGTTGCTTCCTTCGATGACCGTATCCCGAAATTCAAGAAAATCAATCTCGGTTTCTGACTATAGCCGTGGTTTTTGGTCAATAAACCCCGCATCTACTTTTTCGCGAGATGTTGTGGATGCTAATTACTGGCCGTTGAGAAAAACGATAGCCCGGGTTGATACGCTTGTTTGTCCGCATCCATGTCCATTTGCCCTGTCACCAACCGTTGCATCATGGCATCGCGGAAGAAGGTGGCGTATTGGTCGCCGCTGGAGGCTGCGGAGGATGAAAGACTCGAAGCCCGGTCTCCGGGATTTATCGGGGAAGAGTTGGTAGCGCACATCGTCGGAGCCGTGGTGGCCGCCTGTCATGACATACAGCCCCTTTTTGGCGCAGGTTGCGGGTGAGGTTGCCGTGGATTTCCACGCCCCCATCCGAGTGGAACTGCTTTTGGCGGCCGTGTCGTAATACTCAAGGGCGATGGGACGCGCCCAACTTTCAAAATGATTGCCTGTCCATTCAGAACCGGTCAGGGTACATAGTTTGCAGGAACGTAAATGCCGATGTTGTGGTCAAAAAATAGTCGTCGTTGACCGAGATGGAAATGACGGGCAAGGAGGTAAAAAGAAATTCTCGTCAATGAAATAGAGTTTGGGTGGTGATGGGGCTGACGGGTTGGTAACACCATACCGCTCTTTCCAGAACTTGCAGCGTATCCGTCCACCGCAATCGGCGCACCTGTGTAAAGCGTGGCGGCCATTGGTCGGTATCGAGCCATCGAGGGTGTAATAAATGGCGGCCGTGGTGGCAGCAGAATCCACACTTTGGCCTGTGGGGTAAAAGCCGCCAGCCACGGTGGGCTGGCGCGACCGTGCGCTGGTACACTGGCGATGGCTTGGGCGAACCATTGTTAGAACTATTGAAATTGGGTTGATCAGTAATAAGCCCATAACGCTCGCTCCCATCAGGGCTACGGCCGTAGGAAATATCGAGCCGTTGCTCGATTAGAGTATGGTCCCACACATCCACAGGCACAGGTACCCAGCGGCGCCGTGGAGAATGTCAGCACTCCGCCACCCCTTTGAGCTTGGGGGTGGTGTAAAAGCCCTGTATCTTCGCCATCAGCCCAACTGCGCAAAATCCCAGCGGGGATGGTTGTGCCAGCGGGGAATAAGCCCACATGGATAGGTTGGTAGGGTCGTCGCTGAGATTGATAACCACTGACATCGAGCGGCACGGGCTGGGGTTAATGTCAATCCAATCGGAGAAGTTGACAAACCTCTGTCTCGATTGGCCGAGCGTTGGAGACCATGACCCCGTTAATGATGACTGTTGTGGCGGCTTTAGGCGCTGGGCTTGGCCTGAAATACCACAAACAATAAAATGGAATAAATAATGAACCTGGCGTTGTCTGTTGGCAGTTACTTCAAAAAATGGGTACTGCGGATAAATTGGCCATTGGTTACGGAGCCGTTTAAAGGTCGGGAATAGATGGGGATGTAGAGTTAAACCACGGCCGTGAACGTTATTTTGTTTCTGGGTTGAACTGTCGTTCACCGATTGGAGGTTTCCCTCTGGTTACATTTGTTAACAATGTTAACATGACCAAAGTACGGGGTCAATCAACAAAAAGTAGTGAGCCTTGCCAAAATTGTGCCAAAACGCCCTTAAGCCTATCTCCACATTTTGGCCCCTGGGCATAATTGGGTAGTTTGTTCAGGAAATGGTAGGGTGGCATTCAATGCCATTCCCAAATTTTAACTATCCTGAGGTGAATGTTTTTAGACACGAATTACACGAATTTTCTCTCAAATCCACTTCTCTCACAGTATAGCAAAAGGGCAAAAAAAAAAGCAAGTCAACGACAAATTTCATCCGTCGAATATCTTTTTGCCCTATTGCTCTTTTGCCCTTTTGCTTTAGAAATCTCGCTTCAATCTGAGAAAAGTTCCATTTAAATAGGGTCTCTGAGGTTTGGTGTGGTGGCGCACACTTGTAGTACTTCTTGAGGGGGATATGATTTACAGGTTATTGACCAATGGTGAGACTATTCAACTGCACCTGAGACCTTATTTAAAAGTTCAAGCTTAGAATAATCGTTACACCTTGCCCTGTACGCTCTTCACGGTTAGAAAAAAAGCTAAACCTTCGTCAATCAGCAGGATAACTCACACCAAAACGACACTTTCCTGTTCGCGTGGGTCGTTGCGGGCCACAATGGCGCGGGCTGGCTCGCTCTGGCTCAGGTTAATTGCTTTGTGGGGCAGATTGGGCGGAATAAAGATGAAATCGCCCGCTCCATTGATGCTTTCGTGTTCGAGGTTGGCTCCATAAAGCGTTTTGACACTGCCCGCCAATACATAAATGGCGGTTTCGTAGCCATCGTGGTAGTGGGTTTCGGCCGCCCCCCCCGGTGGCACGACGACGATGTTCATAGATAGTCCTCGTGCGCCGGCCGTCTCGGCCGAGATGCCGACAAAATTGGGCAGGCCTTGCTTGGTTAATACATCGGCCGACGGCCGTATGGTGATGATTTCTTCGTAGGTAGCCATAAAAATTGAGGGAGGGTAGAGTGGAGGGAGCCAGAAAAAAAGCTAAAACAACGTCAATCAGCTATGTCCCCTTATTCTACGCGAGGGAGATGAATGGTAAAGGTACTACCTTGCCCCACAAGACTGGCCACTTTGATACGGCCGCCATGTATCTCCGCGATCCATTTGGCAATGGATAGTCCCAGCCCCGAGCCGCCGTGGGCGCGGGTTCGCGCCTTCTCCACTCGATAAAACCGCTCAAAAATATGGGGCAGATGCTCCGCTGGAATCCCCGGCCCTGTGTCGCTAATGTGCATCAGAGCCTCGCGCCCTTCGTGGAGCAGACTGAGGCGCACTTCACCCCCTTGTGGGGTGTATTGGATGGCGTTGTCGAGCAAAATGAGCAAAAGCTGTTTGAGCCGGTCTGGGTCGCCCATGACACGGGTGGGGGTTAGCTCCCGTAGCTGAACCGTAACCCCATACTCGGCCTGCATGGGCTGAATTTGGCGGTACACATCAAACAAAATGGTGTCTAGCTCCACTTGGTGGCGCATGACGGGCAAACTGCCCCCATCGGCGCGAGCGAGGAGGAGCAAATCACCTACCAAGCGGGTCATCCGCTTGAGTTCATCTTGCATAATGTCCAACGCCTCGCGGTCGTATTCGCCCATGTGGCGCATTAAATCCACATTGCCCCGCAAGGTGGTGAGGGGGGTGCGCAACTCGTGGGAAACATCGGCCAAGAGGCGTTGCTGGGCGCGGAACAGCTTCTCGAGCCGCTCGAAGGTTTGGTTGAGGGCGAGGGCGAGACGGCCGATTTCGTCGCGCTGGCCGCTGTCGGGTAAACGTCGGCCGAGGTCATCCGCCCGGCTGATTTGCACGGCCACGGCCGTAATTTCTTGAATGGGCTTGAGAAACTCTTGTGTCGTCCATCCCCCCAGCAAAAAAAAGGAGAAAAAAACAGCGATGCTGGCTCCAAAAAGGATGAGGAGCAGAAAATCCAAATCTTCTTGAATCGTTTCAATGGATTGGGCAATCTGGAAATAGCCGCGCAACACCCGCTCCCCGTCGGGTTGAACGTAAAGGGGATAGGTGTAAACCCGCAAGGAGGTGTTGCGGAGGGTAACGGTGCGGTAGCGTGGTTCAACGGTTCCCACGGCCGCGCTATCCAACATAGCATCGCTGGGGAGCAAATTGGGGGAGCGGCTTTCGACCACCCCCTCAGCGTTGGCGGCGACCATGAAAAAGTTGGTGGGCGAAAGGATGGCTCCCTCGCTGGGGGAAATGAGTTGGGAGATGTTTCCGGTGGGGAACAACTCGGCCGAGGACAATTTTTGCACGGCCGCCGCCTCCAAAGCCACATCAACAGGCGAGATGAGGGTGGAGCGCACCACAAAATAGACCAGCAAGCTAAAGCCGAGGAAAAAAGCGGCCAGAAGCGCAGGGTAAAGTACCGTCAAGCGCAGGCGGATGGTCATATGAATTACCAATTACGAAGTACGAAGTACGAAATTTATCTATTCGTACTTCGTAACTCGTACTTCGTCCTTGCCTACTCCTCTGTTTCGCGCAGGACGTAGCCCACGCCGCGCACGGTGTGGACGAGGCGGCTCATGTCGCCTTGCTCTGTTTTTTGGCGCAAATAGCGCACGTAGACTTCGATGATGTTGCTTTCACGGCCGAAATCATACCCCCACACCTTGTCGTAAATCACATCGCGGGTAAGTACCCGGCGCGGATTGGTGATGAACAGCTCCAACAGTTCATACTCTTTGATGGTTAAATCAAAGCTATAAATGCCGCGCCGCCCTTGGCGTGTGCCCGTGTCCAGTTCCAAATCGGCAAAGGAGTGGATTTGGGGTGGGGCGGATGGCGCCCGGCGCAAGAGTGCCCGCACCCGTGCGTGTAGTTCATCGAGCGCAAATGGTTTGACCAAGTAATCATCGGCGCCTGCGTCCAAACCTGCCACGCGGTCTTCGATGGCTTCTTTGGCGGTTAGCATCAGGACGGGGACGTTGCTGGTTTCGCGCAAGCGGCGGCAAACTTCGAGGCCGTCTATGCCCGGCAACATCACGTCGAGCAGGATGAGGTCGGGGGTGGTTTCGTGGAATTTGTGCAGGCCACTTTGGCCGTCAGCGGCCGTTTCCACCTCATACCCATCCAAAATTAAGCCCCGTTGTAAAAAGTTGCGAATCCGTTCTTCATCTTCGACAACCAAAATTTTTGTGCCCATTGTGTTTACCTTTAGGAGTGCTGAGTTTAAATGTTGTGAATGGTCAGTAATTGGTAATTAGTAATTAACTGCTGACAGACTGATAGACTGACAGACTAATAACTGACAGATTGAAATTATAGTAACCCATTACAGGGGTGTAAAGCGAGTTGGCACTGGGGTGGGGTAGTCGTTACAATCGCCCACATAGGAAGAGGTAGGGCATGGGAAGCCAGCACATCAATCCATTATTTTCGCATGATTATAGTTCGCTTATAGGAGGTCAGTTAGCGATGGACGCATGGCTTGAGGCAGGTTTATCGGCCAGTTTGTGGTTGCAAACAAGCTATCCAGAACTGTTGGGTTTGCTCCAATTGGTCAGTGATTTGGGTGATTTTGAATTTTATCTGGCACTCATGTTGTTCATTTATTGGACGATTGACAAGCGGCAGGGGCAACATTTGGCCTATACGCTGGCGGTGGGCAATTTTCTCATCAATGGATTGAAGCATACCTTGCGCGGCCCACGGCCGTTTTGGCTCGATGCCTCGCTGGGCATTGAAGAAGAGGGGTACGGCGTGCCCAGTGGCCATGTGACCTCGGCTACTGTTACTTATCTCTATTTGGCCAATTGGATTCGCCAGCGGTGGGCATGGGGCGCGGCCGTGTTCATCATCGCCCTCATGGCGCTGAGCCGCATTTATTTGGGGGTTCACTTTTTGCACGATGCGCTGGCGGGGTTGGTTTTGGGCACGGCCGTTTTTATCGGCTACCTGCTCTGGCGGCAGTACGCCCATCCCCAATTCCAAGAGCTAATTTTGGGGCAACGCTTTTGGGTGGCCGTGGGTGTGCCCATCGCTTTGGGCTTTCTCTATGCGTTGGTGCGGCTGTTTCAGGGTGGGGCGGATACGGCCGTGTCGGGGGGGGCCTATGTGCCAGCCGCCGAACTAGATGGGCTAGAAAGCACGATTAGCGCCCTTGCCATCTTGTTGGGGCTGGGCATGGGCTTCATTTTGGAAGGTAGTCGCGTCCGTTTTGTGGTGGAGGCGGAGCTATGGCACAAAATTGTGCGCTACCTGCTCGGCGTGGGGGTGGCTCTCGGTCTTCTCTTCGGCCTCAGTGCGCTCTTCGGCCAAATTGCCCCTGAGACCTCGCCGCTTTGGTTGCAAATGGTTCTGCGCTTCGTCCGCTACTGGCTCGTCGCCATTTGGGGCGCATTCTACGCGCCCATGTTCTTTGTCAAAATCGGCCTCGCCCAAGCCACCCCTCTACCCAAAATGAGCGGTTCGGTGAACAAACTGGCCAAAACGGAAAAGGGCAAGAAGTAGAGGAGTAAATTACGAATTACGAATTACGAAGTACGAGTTCTTGGGGCTAATTCGTAATTCGTACTTCGTAATTCGTACTTTATCCTCCCTTCGACCGCCGCCGTTCTAGCCACCAGATGCAGTAGAGGGATAATGTGGCGACGAGGAGGGCGACAGCATATGCCTCGAAGGGGGGGGATTGGGCGACGAAGAGGGCGGTGAGGCCGAACATCCCGCAGAAGAGATAGAGAATGAGGACGGCCTCGCGCTGGGAGAAGCCGAGTTCGACCAGCCGATGGCTGATATGGTCTTTGCCGGGGGTGGTGAAGGGGTTACGGCCGCGTCGGCCGCGTGAAATCACCACCAGCGTCGTATCAAAGACGGGCACGCCCAAAATGAGGACGGGAACCATCCATGTCACCAGCGGGGTGTTGTCTAAAAAGCGGAGTTGCAAGCCCAACACGGCCAGCAAAAAGCCCAAAAATAACGCCCCCGCATCCCCCATAAAAATTTGGGCGGGCTTAAAGTTGTAGCGCAAGAAGCCGAGACACGCCCCCAACACGGCCGCGCCCAACGCCGCCACCAAGGCTTGCCCCCCAGCCGTGGCCAGCAAGACGATAAACGCGGCCGCCACGCCACTCACCCCTGCCGAAAGGCCATCCATGTTGTCCAGCAAATTGAGGGCGTTGCTAATGCCCACCACCCAAAACAGGGTGATGAGGTAATTGACCCACATGGGAATAGGCAGTTGGACATAGACATCGGTGAGAATGAGAATGGCCACGCCGAGGATTTGGCCGATGAGCTTTGTGCGCGGCCGTAGCCCGATTTTGTCATCCACCAACCCCACTGCACCCACCAACAGCATCGCCCCCAAAATGCCCGCCACTTGGCGCGAAAAGGTGAATTGGGTGAAGAACAGAAAAAAAGCGAAGAGCGCCCCTCCAAAAATGGCCACGCCCCCCATGAGCGGCATTGGTTCGGCGTGGAGTTTGCGGCTGGCGGGCATATCCACAAAGCCCAGCCAGATGGCCAAACGGCGCACCAAAGGGGTTCCCACGGCCGTGGTCGCCAACGAGAGAAGGAACATGATGATGAAAATGCTCATGGGGGAAGGAGGTGGTTAGTGGTTGGTGATTAGTAGTTAGTGGCTCCTCTCCCCTGCCCTCTGCTCCTCTGCCCATTACTCCCCGCTCGCTCCCCATCGCCCAACATGCGTATCGTGTCGCCCATTGCATCTTCGATGAGTTTGCCCAATGCTTCCACTTGTTCGGGGGAGATTTGCTCTTGAATGTACAAAAAGGAAAATGTGTGGCTAATCTGTTGTACGCGGTGGACATAGCCGATAAAGGCGGCGTTGGCCGTGCCCACGTCTGTCACCGATTTGCGAATGTCTTTGAGCGGCCCTGAGTAAACAGTGGCCAACATCAGCCCCAAGCCACCCACAAAGGACACGCCCGCCCCAAAAAAGCCCTCTGTTTGCAGTGTGCCGCCCAAAAAGCTCTGGTAGGAACTGAGGGTGAGGTAGATGCCGACGATGAACAAGATGAAGCTCATGCCAGCCCGAAGGGCAAACCCCAGCCGCGCCAACCGAATTGTATCTTGCCACATGGCCAACGTTTTCTCGTTTAGCTCTTTAATTGGGTTTTGGAAATAGGTTTTAAGGTCTTCTTGGAGCAAGGTGGCGACGGGCGCGAGGGCGGTGGCGCCGCCAATCTCGAAGCGCAGGTTTTGCAGGAGAGGCTCGGCCGTGTTGGTGCGCTGTTTGTAATGGTTCAGCCGCTCCCCCGCCAGATTGCGAATCCCATCGGCGCTGTCGGTAATCAGCTTGGCCATAATGGCGTTCATGCGCGGGTCGTTGCTCAAAGCCACGGCCTGCTCGATGAGGTAATCGGTCAGCAGGTGGCGGTTACGGCCGATTTCGCTATCGGGCGGCCGTAGGGCGCGAATAATGGGCACACTGTCCAGCGTCGCCCGCTCTTGGCCGCTATTGCGCAACGCTTCGATGAGCAAAACAGCCTTTTGTTGCCAATCGGGGTGGCGGCGCAAAGCGGCCTCGGCCGCCAGCCGCACCTCGCCCTGCTGTTGTTCCACCAGCGCACGGGTCAGCACCGTTACGGCCTCGGGGTGGGGGATATTGCCCAGCAAACGCGCCGCTTGCCCTTTTAAGGCGGCATCGGGATTTTCGCGTAGGAACTTCTCTAAAAAGGGGATGGCTTGGGGGTCGTTGAATTTCTCGAGGGCGGTGACGAGGGCGAGAACCATGCCCCGCTCTTGCATCGGCCAAATGAGTGCCTCGCCCAAAATGGGCACGGCCGCTGAATTGCCCATCAGCCCAAGGGCAATGGTGGCCGAGCGTTTGACGGCCGATTGCTCTTCGGCCGTCAAATCGGTCAACTCCTCCGTGGTTAGGATGGTTTGCAGGGTGGGGATGGTCAGCGTTTGGAGCAATACCCCTGCTTGTTGTTGTACAACCGCATCGGCGTGGTCGAGCGCGGCTATCAGGCGAGGGAGGGCGGTGGCGAGGGCATAGCGGGCACGGTCGGCCGTGATGTCGTCGCTATCGCCCAGTGCAATTTGCAGATAAGGCACGGCCGCCAGCACATCCACCTGCTCCAACGCCCCCACGCTGATGCGCCGAATGCCCCGCTCGGGGTCTTGGGTGAGGGCATTGCCCAACAGCGGGATGACTTCGGGCACGCGCAAGGCGGCCAAAGCGAGAATAGCTTGCTGGCGGGTGGCCACTGTCTCGGCCGTGCGCGTGGCCAACAGCGCCCCTAATTCGGCCACAGTCAGATTATCCAATTCGTTGGGCATAGGCTTTTCCTTAAAATACGAAGTATGAATGACGAAGTACGAAATTGCTCGAGGTGCATCGTCATTCGTACTTTGTAATTCGTCCTTTCTTAACTCACCAAGCCGCATTCGGCCGTAATTGGGAGACTTCGTTGTAGAGTTTGTCCATCGCCCCGCGCCGCGACATTTGCCAGACGAGGTCTTTGGCGCGTTCTTCCTTGGTGTACCCCTCCAACTCGTCGTATTCCAGCCCCAATTGGTAGGCCAAGGTGCGTAGCTCCGCCTCGCTAAAGTGATAGGCCAGCATACTGGTCATTGCACTGGGGCTATCGCTCCCGCGCAAGGTGCCTGCTTTGGTGTATTTATTCTGAACTTTATCGCCCAAAATAAAATCACCACCTGTTTGGATGGTGACCTGTTGGCCAGAAATGAGGGGGTTTAGGGGCTGTGTTTCGGCGGGGTTAGACGGCCGTGCCATGCCCACCACCTCTTTAATCGCCTCCACCAACTTGTCCCACTCGCTCTCCGCTGGCAATTTTTGCAACTGGAGCAACGATTCGGAGTAGCGGCGCACCTCCTCCTCCGACACATCATCCCGCCAAATGGCGAAGAGGAGATGTTGGTTTTGCATGGTGGCCAAACTATCCAGCTCCCGCCGCGACCAAAGCATCCGCAAAAAGGCTTGGCTGAGGACGATGATGCCGCATTTGCTTTTTTGGAACGCTTTCTCCATGATTTGGCGCAGGGAATCGCCTAAATTTAGCTCCGCCATTTCTGTGGCAACATGGATGTCCTGCTCCGACAAGCTCTCGGCAAGGGCATCGGTTAATTCATGGTCTGCGGGGGTGTGGCTAATAAATAAATCTGGCATATGCTTTTTCTGTGACCTCTGCCGATAATTGTAGCAGAATAACGAGTAACGAATAACGAATAACTCCCATGCACACCAAAGTTAAAATTTGTGGTCTGACGAATTTGGAGGATGCCTTGGTTTCCGCCGAGGCGGCGGCCGATTACCTTGGCTTTATCTTTTACCCGCCCAGCAAACGGGCGGCCGACCCCGAGACGGTGCGCCAGATTGTGGCGCAGTTGCGCCAACGGCCGTCTTGCCCCACCCTTGTTGGCGTGTTTGTGAACGAAACGGCCGCCAACATCTTGGCCATCCTCGAGCAGTGCCAGCTTGATTTGGCGCAACTGAGCGGCGAAGAAGTGCCTGCGCTGGTCAATGACCCCGTTCGCCGCTGTATGGGCGGGCTTACAAGGCGTTGCGCCCCACCTCACTGGGCGAGGCGGAAGCGGAGGCGGAGTGGTTTGCGGCCGAGGCTCCCCACTTGCGGCCGACCTTGCTCCTCGATGCCTACCACCCCACCCTGAAAGGGGGTACGGGCGAGCTATCCGATTGGGCGATTGGGCAAAAGCTGGTGGAAATGACCGCTGGCTTGATGTTGGCGGGCGGATTAACGCCTCTCAACGTCGCCCGTGCTGTGCGCGAGGTACGGCCGTTTGGGGTGGATGTGGCCAGCGGGGTGGAAGCTACGCCGGGGCACAAAGACCATGCGGCCGTGCGGGCGTTTATCGCGGCCGTGCGCCAAACAGACCACCCCACAGAGCCAACGGATATGAACTGATATTTGGTAGGGGTATATCAGTCTATTGGTTTATTGGTGTATCAAAATACACAAATACACCAGTACACCAAATTAACGCAAAGGCGCAAAGGAACAAAGATGCAAAGGGTTTTCTCTGGCGAATCTCCTTTGCGCCCTCTGCGTCTTTGCGCCTTTGCGTCAAAAAAAGACCTATACTTACAACCTAGCGGCGGTGGAGGGTCATGTAGAGGGGCTTTTCTGGTCGTGTCGTGCCATGTAACTCGGCCCCAACTTCTTGGCGGGGGAACCGCCATTCATACTTTTGGGCGACCATCGCCAACACAACCACAATTTCCAGCAAGGCAAAATTGTTGCCAATGCAAACACGCGGCCCTGTCGAAAAGGGGATGTAGGCGCATTTGTGCATGGCCGCGACTTTTTCGGGCGCAAACCGCTCGGGCATAAACGCCTCGGGGTTCGGCCAAAAATCGGGGTGGCGGTGCAAAATATGGGGGCTAAAGGCGACAATCATGCCCGCAGGCATGTGATAGCCCCCTATTTCATCTTCGGCAATGGCTTGGCGGGCCAAAATGCCCGTGGCGGGGTAGAGGCGCAACGTTTCATCGGCCACCATGCGCGTGTAGGGCAGTTGGTAGAGCGCGGCGACGGTCGGCCGTGCCCCCTGCAACACCTCATCCACCTCGGCGTGCATTTTGGCATACGCCTCGGGGTTTTGGGTGAGCAGGTAATAAGCCCAGCCCAAGGTGCGGGCGGTTGTCTCAAACCCCGCAAAGAAAAGGGTCATCACCTCATCGCGCAACTGTTTATCATCCATACCCTTGCCCGTTTCCTCATCTTGGGCGCTGAGGAGCATGTTGAGCAAGTTGGGTTGGTTGGGGTGGCGACGGCCGTGGGCGATTTGCTCCCCAATAAAGCTGTCCAGTGTCTCGAGGGTGCGCTTAAAACGGCGGTTGCGCGGGGTTGGCCACGAGGGTGGGGGAATAAAAATGCGCCCCGTGTTGTCGGTGATGTGCTCAAAGCCGTGGCCAAAGGCACGGCCGATGCCCTGATGCTCATCGGCACTCAAATCCACGCTGAACATTGCCTCGCCAATAATGCTCATCGTCAAGCGCATCATCTCGGCTTGCATATCGAGCGGGGTGTTGGTATCGGCCATCGTTTCCCAGCGCACCAAGATTTTCTCCATCACTTTAACCATCATGTCGGCAAACCCCAGCGTGTTTTTGGGCGTAAACGAGGGTTGCATAATGCGCCGTTGGCCGCGCCACAACTCATATTCGCTGGTGACAAGGCCATTGCCCAGCAAAAGGCGCAATTTGTCGTAATTGGTTCCTTTTTGGTAGTTAAGTTGGTTCTTCACCAACACTTGGTGAACGTAATCGGGGTGGGAGAGCAGGGCCATTTGGCGTGGCCCCAGCTTCATGGCGCTGATGTCGCCGTGGGTTTGCCAATGGTGAATCATGTAGGACAACATCCCAACACGGCGTAGCTTGGGCAAAGCGCCCACAATGCGGCGGGTGGGGGGCAAGGGAATGGGTTGCAAGTTGGACATAGTGATAAACTGGGGTGAGGGTTTTTAAGGATATGATACGGATTGTATCAAAAAGTACGAAGGACGAAGTACGAAGGACGAAATTGCTCGATTGATCTCGTACTTCGTCCTTTTCTCACAGCTACCAAATTCATATGACAGTTCCCCCCTTTGCAGTTACTCATAGCCAAATCGTTTGGTCATGCCGCTGGTATAGTGTGCGGCAAGATGTATTGCGCTTGGCCGATGGTTCCACGGCCGAGTACAACACTGTCCAAAAAGGGCCAGCCGTTTTTATTGTGCCTATCACAGCCGCAGGGGAGGTGGTGCTGATTCGCAGTTATCGCCACCCTGTGGGGGAGTGGTGTTGGGAAGTGCCTGCGGGAGCCATCCAAGCGGGGCAAACGGCCGAGCAAGCGGCCGTGGCCGAACTGCGCGAAGAGGTTGGGGGCACGGCCGAGAGTTGGCAATACTTCGGCCGTTACTTCTCCGCCAACGGCTTCTGCGACGAAGCCTTTCACGTCTACTTGGCCACTGGCGTGCAACTCGGCCAACCAGAACACGAACCCCTCGAAATCATCGAAATCCATCCCACACCCATCCTTCACGCCTTGCACATGGCCCAAACGGGGCAAATTACGGATGGCATGTCGGCCTTGGCTTTGTTGCTGACGCTGGGGAGTGGGGGGGCAGGGGAGCAGAGGAGCAGAGGGGCAGAGGAGACTGAAAGGCTGAGAGACTGAGAGACTGACTAGCTGAAAGACTATGATAGAAACAGAACGTTTAATTGCCCGCCCTTTGGTTGATGAGGATTTTGCCGCGTTGCATGGGTTGACCAGCGACCCAGCGGTGATGCGTTTTGTGGGGGATTTACGGCCGTACACGGCCGCACAAACCCGCGAATTTATAGCCGAGGCGCAAGCCAGCTATGCCGAACATGGCTTTGGCGCGTGGGCCATTCTGGATAAGGCGACGGGGGAATTATGTGGCTTTGGCGGGCTGGAGATGTTGCCCGAACGCAAAATCCCTGAGGTGGCCTATATTTTTGCGCCTGCGTATTGGGGGCGCGGGCTGGCCACCGAGTTTGCGGCGGCCGTCTTAGAGTACGGCTTCCGCACCCTGCGCCTGCCCGAAATTGGGGCTTCGTTTGACCCCGACAACCACCCCTCCATGCGCGTCGCCAGCAAATTGGGCCTCTCTTTCAGCTACGAAGGCGTGGATGAGTTCAACCTGCCCACCATTTACTACGCCATGCCAAATCCCTTCCTTGGCGAATAAACCCTGCGACGCACTCGCTTAGGAACGCCAAGTTTTTAGCTTGAACAAATGGATTTAGCAGGTCTTCTTTCAACGCAAAGATGCAAAGACGCAAAGAAGCTCCTGAACCCTTTGCGTCTTTGCTCCTTAGCGTCTTTGCGTTAAAAAAACAGATTTGTTCACCTTCATACCTCCCCCATGACTTGGTTCACCACCCTTCACCCTATCTGGCAAGCCTTTTTAGCCACCTGCTTTACATGGGCTGTCACGGCCGTCGGCGCGGCCGTTGTCTTCCTCTTCAAAACCATCAACCGCAAAGTGCTGGATGCCATGCTTGGCTTTGCCGCTGGGGTGATGATAGCGGCCAGCTTTTGGTCTCTACTCGCTCCCGCCATTGATTTGGCGGAAGCGATGGGAACCACGCCGTGGATTCCCACTTTGGTTGGTTTTTTGGCGGGGGGCGGCTTTTTGTGGGGCGTAGACAAAATTTTGCCCCATTTACACCTCGGCTTTCCCCGCCAATTCGCCGAGGGCATTCAGACGAGTTGGCAACGCAGTATTTTGCTGGTGCTGGCCATTACCCTGCACAACATCCCTGAAGGGTTGGCGGTGGGTGTGGCTTTTGGGGCTGTCGCGGCCGATATTCCCTCGGCCACCTTGGGGGGCGCACTCGCGTTGGCGTTGGGCATTGGCATCCAGAACTTCCCCGAAGGCACGGCCGTGGCTGTCCCCCTGCGCCGCGAAGGCATGTCCCGCTGGCAGAGCTTTTTGTATGGACAAGCGTCAGGCATGGTCGAACCGATTGCAGGGGTTATTGGCGCGGCGGCCGTGCTTCTCATGCGCCCCATCCTGCCCTACGCCCTCTCTTTTGCCGCTGGGGCGATGATCTTCGTGGTGGTTGAAGAACTCATCCCCGAATCGCAGTTGCATGGCAACACCGATTTAGCCACCTTGGGCACAATGCTCGGTTTTGCGGTGATGATGACCCTTGATGTGGCCTTGGGCTGAATCGTGCGACAGATGTGGCTCCCGTTCCCTTCCCTTGAGACAAACGAACCTATTCATACACCGCGTCCAAATCATCCGCATAAAAGCGGATGGCACGGCCGTATTGTTGCACAAACGGGTCGGCCGAACTTTCGGCCAGCAAATGCAACAGGGCACTCACCGCTTGGCGGGCTTGCCCTAAGTTGTACTGGGTCATGGCCAAAAAGAGGCGCAATTCGGCCGCCTCGGGAAAGTGAGCCAACCCCTCCGCAAACACGGCCGCGCTGTTCTCGTATTCGCCCAAGGCGCGGTAGGTACTGCCCAGCCCCAAATAGGCACTGCGTCGCTCCTCGCCCGCCAACCCATAGGCAAGGGCGGCGTGGTAGAAGGGCACGGCCGCTCGTTCCAGCCCCAAAAAATCATGCACACAGGCGGTTTCATATTGCACGAGCGGGTCTTGGGGATATTCGGCCGCTAAGCGCACCAACTCGCTCTGTGCCGCTTCATGCTCGCCAGCCATGCGCAATTGGCGAATGTGGGTTAAATCAATTTCGTTCATTGTGTTTAGATTTCAAAGTTAACTGCATTGCTTGGGCCGAGGCGGGGCAGGCAGTGGTGAATTCGGCCGATTGTTGCACAGTTTCGGCTACCTCTGCCCGTGCAATGGGCTGGAAACCAAAGCGGGGGAAGTAAGAGGCGGCCGTTTCGGTTAGCAAATACACCTCGCCGATGCCCTGTTGGTGGGCCAATTCGAGGATGGCTGGCACGATTTGGCCGCCTAAGCCTGTGCGCCGTTGGCTCTCGGCCACGGCCACGGAGCGGAGCAACGCTTCGGAGCCGTACACCTCGAGGGCGGCCGTAGCTACCAGACGGCCGTCTTCTTCAGCGACAACGGCCGTGGCCAAATGCTGGGCAAGGTCATCCAGCGGCAGGTGGTGGCTGGTCAGCAATGCTTGAATGGCGGGCAAATCAGTGGGTTGCGCAGGGCGAATCATCATAGGGTTATCTCATCTCATTCTGGAGCAATAAAGGGCGCGGGCACGGCCGCTACCAACCACACCCCATTGGCCGACTTGTAAAACAGGTGGCCAGCGGCGTGCATGGCTCCTGTCTGCACTTTCAGAACAATCGGACGGCCGTGCCGCTGGCCGACTTTCACGGCTGTTTCGACATCGGCCGAGAGGTGGACGTGTTGGCGACGGCCGGGGAGCAACCCCTGCGCCATAATGCTGGGCAGGTTTTTATCGGCCGTGCCATGATAAAGCAAGGCGGGTGGGGTTTGGGGAACCAGCCCCAAATCCACAGCAATGGAATGGCCTTGGTTGGCGCGAATGAGGCGGCCGTCCTCGCTCAGGGCAAAGCGTTGCTTGTCATTCGTGGCCACCACCTCCTCGATGAGTTCGCGGGAAAGATGGGGGCCGCGCCCTTGCGCCAAACGCATCAACTCATCCACCTCCGCCCACCCTTGTTCGTCTAGGGTCAACCCAATCTTGCCCGGATTGTGGCGCAAAATAAGGCTGAGGAATTTGCTGATTTGCTTGATGTGCTGGGTCATAGATTTACCAAGGAACAATGAGCAAAGGGGTTTCGAGAAAAGTATATTCATCATATAGATGAACGTCAATGCAATGGAACAAAAAAAGAGAGCAAGTGCTAGTAGTCTGACCGCGTTATTTTGTCGGGATTTCGTAGGGGCAACCCTTGTGGTTGCCCAGCGCTTAGGGTAGGCACAAGGCCTACCCCTACAGAATGCTATCCGCCAAAATTTGATGGTCAGACTACTAGATTCACTTGCTCTCTTACTCTCAAACTACCCCGCTAGCCCCGGCAACAAATTGGGCTTGGAGCGGGCGCGGCGGGAGAGGGCGGCAATAATGCCGACCAACACCGCAATCAGCCCCACCAAAATGGCCACATCCAGCCGAATATCCACCCAACTTTCCCCGTTTAGGGTTAGGCCCATAATGGGGGAAATCATGTAGTGGGTGGGGAACAATTGGCTGACCCACGCGGGCACGGAGGGGAAGAGGTAGAGAAAGGCGGGGGCGTACAGCACCAGCCCCAACCCCTTTATCGTCGCAAAAAGGGTGTTGATGTCTTTGACGAGTGCCCCGAGCAGAACCCCAATGGCCGCCGCCATGAGTGCCCCGAGAGCCATCAACCCGACGAGGAGCAAGGGCTGGGTGCCAAAGGCGCGGTTAAGAATGAGGATAAACACCCCCATGCTCAGGCTAACCAGCCAGCCCATCAGCCCTTTGGCCATAAACACCTCTTCGAGGGAAACGGCCGAAGTAACCACGGCCGTCAACGTCCGCTTTTGTTTCTCCTCCACCAACGAGGTGGCAGGAATCATACTGCCGCCCAAAATAATGGTCATCATCACCAACAGGGGCAGGAGCCGCTGTTCCCACGCAATGCTTTCCCCTTCGCCCAAGATGGTCGTTTGGATGTCTAGCGGTGGTTCTTGCCCCGCCAGTTCGTGGAACATGCCCGCCATCGCCGTGCCCAGCAGGGCGCGGTCTTTTAGCAAACTTTCGCCCCAGAGGTAGACGGTGAGCGCGGCCGTTTCTTCGCTCTGTAGTTGGCTGTCGAGGTTGGCGGGTAGCACCAGCCCCATATCTACTTCGCCAGCGGCCGTGGCCTTGCGCAACGCCTCGGCCGATTCATATTCGTAGAGCAAAACGCCCTCTGTTTCGCGGCCGATGGCCACTAACTCCGACTGCCCCAAATCGGCCATACCGAGGCGCGGCTTGCCCGAGAACAACGTCCCTGCCAGCAAGTTGACCACTAAGGTCAGCACAACGGGCACGACCACAGCCATGATAAAAATGAAATTTTTCGGCCCCACCACAACTCTTTGCTCAACAAAACGGCAATGCGTCGAATGTTCATGGGATTATTCCTTGGTTATTGCTTGGGCTGTAAGCCATAAGCCGTAAGCCGTAAGCAATACTTTTAACTCAGCACTCAGCACTCAGCACTCTTAACTGGTGAAACGGCGTTGCAAAATAGCCCCGCCGAGGGCGAGGGTGGCCACGGCCGTGGCCAACAAGATACCCAAATGATGGGCAATCTCGCCCCAGCCCACATTGTAATTGAGCAACAAATAAACGGGTTGCACCAGATGGTAACTGGGGATGTATTGCACCCAACTCGTGACGATGCCCGGTAACAACACCGTAAAGGTGGGCAGGGCAAAAACCAGCATGAACAACATGCCCCAACCCATGACCGACATTAAATCTTTGGCCACGCTGGCAATGAGAAAACCCACCCCTGTGACAAACAACGAGCCGAGCAAAAGAGTGAGAAGCATCAGGCCGGGCGATTGCGCCAAGCCGCCTGTCACCAGCATGAGCAGAGCTGTTTGCCCAAAAGCCAAGCCCACCCCAAAGATGCCTTTGGCCACAAACAGCCCCCCCATTTTGAGCGGGGTGATGAGCAGGGCGCGAATTGTGCCACTGGTAATTTCGCTGGCAATCAGGCTGGCCAGCCCCAATGTTTCGGTCATTAGCATGAAGACGGCGAAGAGGGGCAACATGCGGTCGCGGGTGGCGATGGGGGTGGTTGCCCTATCTTCGCCCAATACCTCTTCGGTCACATCGAGCAGGAGTTGTTGGCCGCTGAGTTGGTAGCCAATCTCTTGAAAGATAGCCCCATACGCCTCGCGCAGTTCGGAGGGAAAATCGGCCGTGAGCAACAGTTCGGCCGAGCTTGTTTGGCCGGCTGTTAAATCGGCCGTGAACGTGGCGGGCAAGACAACCCCCACGGGGTAATCGCCCGCCTCGACAGCCTCACGGACGGCTTCGGCCGTGGGCAAATCGGCCATCTCTACCCCCGCTTCGGCAAATTGCTCGCGCAGAGCCACGGGAAAATCGGGTGCGTACAGGGCGAAGGCCATTGTGTTGTCTACATCGGTGGGCATGAAGACGTAGATGGCCACATAGACGACAAGCCCCAACACGGTAATCAGCGCAAAAAAGCGGTTGCTAAAGAAGAGCTTTAAATCTTTGCGGAGCAATGCTCCAATCATTTCAGTGTTCATTGCAGTAACCCTCGCCCTGTCATTTGGATAAAGATGTCTTCTAAAGTGGCTTCTTCGCTGTGCAGGGTGATTACTTTTTCGGTGGCGAAGAGTTGTTGCACGGCCGCGGCCGTCTCTGCCCCATCCAGCGCAATCTCGCGCACCTCGAGTTGGCCATTTGCCCCCACCACTTCGGCTTTGATGGCGCGTTGGCCATATTTTTGCTTCAGCGCATGGGGCGTATCCAAAGCCACAATTTTCCCTTTTTCGATGAAGGCGACGTAGGTGGAGAGCTTGTCTGCTTCGACCATGTCGTGCGTGGTCAGGAAAACGGTTGTCCCCCGCTTTTGCTCGTCGCGGATGAGGTTGCGGATGGTTTCGGACGAGACGGGGTCGAGGCCGTCGGTCGGCTCATCCAAAAAGAGGATGCGTGGTTGGTTGACCAAGGCGCGGGCGACCATCAGCCGCTGGCGCATCCCTTTGGAGTAGGTTTCGACGCGCAGATTTCCTTTGCCGCCGAGGCCGACGCGCTCGAGCATGGCGTTGGCGTTGAAGCCGCGCACGCCGAAGAGGCGGGCGAAGAGGTCGAGGTTGTCGGCGGCCGTCATGCTCTCGTACAGGTTGCTAAACTCGAAGCAAACCCCGATTTGGGCTTGGATTTGTTTGGCCTTGTGGGCCACATCTAGCCCCAGCAGGGTGGCTTGGCCGCCGCTGGGCAATAATTGCCCCGTTAGCATCTTGACCGTGGTGGATTTGCCTGCCCCGTTGGGGCCGAGAAAGCCCAGTACTTCCCCTTCGCTGACAGTGAAGGAGATGCCATCCACGGCCGTCAACGCCCCATATTTGTAAACCAACCCCCTCCGCAATAATCGCTTGCTTGTTCATATCAAAATCTCCTTTAAGTAGCTGTAAGCCGTAAGCTATACTTTCCACTCAGCACTTATAAACAGTTACAGGTCACAAGTGACCGCTGGGTGTGACTTGTAACCTGTAGAAGTTTATCTGGCATAATGGCCAATTATTTGGTTGTGGTTTGTTGGTACACGGCACATGCCTACGCAGATGCACCAATAAAAAACATTATAGCCCAAACTGGGCGGGTGGGAAGTGGTGTTATAAATTTGACATGAATTTGTCAGGAGGTGGCACATCTATGCCCTACTCTTTGTGGAAAAGCTGGGCAAGGGCGGAATCGTGGAGGAAGTAGCGTTGCAGGAGGAGGAAGAGGAGCAAGGAGGGGGCAAGGATAACCACGGCCGCGGCCATAAGAATGGGCCAGTTGGTGCGGTCCATTTGTTGCAGAAATTGCAAACCAATGGGCGCGGTAAAGCTGTTGGTGTTGCTGAGGTAAAGAATGGGGCTGGTGAAATCGCCCCAATAGAGCAGAAAGCTGAGTAAGGCGACGACAATGGTGGTGGGTTTGACGAGGGGCATGGCCAAAAACCACCACAAGTGGCGTTGGTGGTTGGTGTCTAAGCGGGCCGATTCAAATAGTTCGTAGGGCAATCTTTGCAGGCTCCAGTAATAAAGCAGAACGTAGAGGGGGCTGGTGGCGGCGAAGGCGGGGGCAAAGAGGGCGGCCGGACGGCCGATGATGCCTAGCCATTGGTAGATTTGGAAGCGGTAGATCCAAACGGCCGTGTTAGGAATAATCAGCCATGCAATGCTGGCGCGTAAGAGCCACTGCTGGTAGCGAAAGGGGAGTTGGATCATGGCCAACCCTGCCCACGAGCTGGTGAGAACGGTGAGGGGAACAGCCCAAAAGAGAACCACGGCCGAATTCCACAAAAACCGCCGCAGGGGAATCAGGTCAAAAATGGTGGCGTAATTTTGCCATTGTGGGGCTGGCGGCCACCATTGCACCCCCACAGCCGGGGGGGCATTGCTCACCCCCAGCGAGGCGACAATGGCCCAATAGAGCGGTAGCAACATGACCAACGCCCAAAAAATGGCCACGAGATGGTATACAAGGCGTGGCCAGCGAAACCAACTAAACATGGTAGCTTCCTTGGGCGAGGCCAGAGAGCCGCAAGATAGCCCAAATGGCTCCGCCAATGCCAATATAGGTGAGCAGGAGCAGGGCGGCGGCCATGCCAAACTCAAAAAAATCGAAGGCCAATTCATAGACCACCAGCGGAATGAAGGTGGTGGCATAGTATGGGCCGCCGTAGGTGATGATATAGGAGGGGGTAAAGGTGTTTTGGAGACTGGCGAGTAAATCGCGGAAGAGCAGGATGAGGAGCCACGGGGTGAGGAGCGGCAAGGTGATGTACCAAAAGCGTTGGGCGGAGTGAGCGCCATCTATGGCGGCGGCTTCGTATAGTTGCTTGGGAATGGTTTGCAAGCCGACCAACAAGAGCAGGAACCCTTCGCCAATTTGGAAGGTGGAGAGGATGACGAAAGCCAACCGCGCAAGGATGGGATTGTTGAGCCAATCGGGGGCGGGCAGGCCAAGGGTGGCTAAGAGGAGGTTGAGCGGCCCATAGACGGGGTTGAACACCCACAGCCAAATGAGGGCGTAGGCGGCTTCGGGGATGATGGTGGGGATGTAAACGGCCGTGCGATAAACCCCACTGAGGGCGCTTTTTTGTTGCAAAAGCAGGGCGAAAAAGAAGGCGGCGAAAAGGCGCAAGGGCACGGCCAACAGCACAAAGAATAAGCTATTGAACAAAGCATAGGTGGCGTAGCGATTGGCGATTAGGTCGCGGAAATTTTGCCACCCGACAAAGGTGGGCGGGGCAAGGGTGGTATAGCGGGTAAAGGCGATAACGGCCGTGGCCAAAGCAGGCACCACCACCAAAATAATCGTCCCTAACACGTAAGGAGCAAGCCATAGATAGAGCCGTTTAGACAACACAAAACTCCTTGTTGGGTAACTTTTGGCACAAACTCTAACCAAATCTGAACTGTTTTTTGGTTTTGGAGTTTCCCTATACCCTTTATAATTTCCCTTGTCTTGGTTATGTATTTTTCGGCATGGTACATGGCTCTCGAGAAAGCATCTTTACAAATTTTGACTGAGGGCAAGGGACTGGGGATGCTTGTGACCACCACTCCCTTGTCGCCCGTTCCAAGTCTGAAATTGTAAGGATTAGCACGGAAATAAGGTGAACAAACCTGTTCTTTAACGCAAAGCCGTGAAGGCGTAAAGGGTTTAGGAGCATCTTTGCATCTTTGCGTCTTGACGTTCCAAAGATAGTTTGAACCATGCCTATTCTTCCCTATTTTCCCATTGCCACAAGATCGGGTTTGCTCGAAAACCTCTCTAAAAATCAAAATCACCTCTTTTGGGTTGTTGTTCACTGGTTAACGCTCGTCGTTATCAAGGAGATGTAATTATGATGAAAAAAATTGCGCCGTGGCAAAAAGCAGGACGATTCTTGCTAGGAAGTACCTTGCTGGTGCTTTTGTGTTTGGTGGTTATCACAGGGCTTCGTGCCGATGCGGATAACCTGTTTGGGATGTCGGATTTGGGCTATGAAAAATGGCTTCAGGAGATGGAGCAAGAGGTAGCTCGCTATGACCAACCTGAGGAAGCGCTTGAATTTTATGCTTCGCAACGCCTGCCCGCAGGGGTAGAGGCACTGGAGCCTGCGTTGTATGAGGCAGGGGAAGATGTTCTCGAGGCTCTCCCTTTGTTTAATATCGCCACAGGGCAACCTGCTCAAGGGCTTGCCCCAGAGGCCGCGCCTTGGGTGGAGTTGGGGCCGAGCAATGTCGGCGGCCGTACCCGTGCCCTTCTGATAGACCCCAGCACCCCTACTACCATGTACGCAGGTGCGGTGGCGGGTGGCGTGTGGAAATCCACCAACAGTGGGGCGAGTTGGTCGCTGACCGATGATTTTATGGAGAACTTGGCGGTCAACTCGCTGGCTTTTGACCCCGCCAACTCGAGTATTATTTATGCGGGCACGGGAGAAGGGGTGTTTAATGCAGATGCTGTACGCGGCCGTGGTATCTTCAAATCCACCGATGCGGGAGCTTCGTGGACACACCTCACCAATACCGATACTTCCAACTTTTACTATGTCATGGACATTGTGGTTAGCTCCAACAATTCCAACCATGTCTATGCCGCCACCCGCACAGGCATATGGAAATCTACCGATGCAGGGGTGACTTGGTCTCTGCAACATGCCCCAGATGGGGGCAATTCCCGTTGTACCGATTTGGCCATTCGCACCGATGTAAGCCCTGACACCGTTTTTGCCGCTTGTGGTACTTTTACCATTCAAGGCGGAATTCACCAGACCACCGATGGCTCTAGCTGGAGCGAGGTATTTACGGAAGCCAATATGGGGCGTGCTCATTTAGCCATTGCTCCCTCTAGCCAAAGTACCGTTTATGCGATTATCGCCAGCACGGCCGCTGGAACCTTTAACAATGGCTTGCACAAAATCATTCGCTCCACCACGGGCGGCGGCTTGGGTACATGGTCTACTCGGGTAGACAATACCAGTGCCACCAAGTTGAACACGGTCTTGCTCTCTAACCCCATCTATGCTTTTTTCTTAAGCTGTGCTGGGCAACCAGACCAATACCTAAACCAAGGTTGGTATGACACTGTCATCGCTGTTGACCCAACCAATGCCAATACGGTTTGGGTAGGTGGCATAGATTTATTCAAATCTACCGATGGCGGGGCGAATTGGGCATTGGCCAGTCTGTGGTGGAATGATACGGCCGCTTGGTATGTCCATGCCGACCAACACGCCATCGTATTCCACCCCAATTACAATGGGGTGGCCAACCAAACGATGTACGTGGCCAACGATGGGGGGATTTATCGCACAAATGCGGCCGTTTCTGGAACCACCTCCACGGACGCTTGTAATCCAGCATCTACCTCTACCTTTGGCTGGACTACCCTCAATAATGGTTACAACGTCACCCAATTTTACCACGGCGATACCTACCCCAGTGGCACCACTTTCTTTGGGGGAACCCAAGACAATGGCACAAACAGGGGGACGACCGCCAGCACCAGTTGGACCGAAATTAATGGTGGTGATGGGGGGTATGTGGCCGTCGACCCCAGCAATACCAATGTCTTGTTCTTGGAGACGACCAATCTCTCCATTCGCAAGTCAACCAATGGGGGAACAACTTTCACTGATTCCATCACAGGGATTACCGAATCTTCGGCCAACTTCCAGTTTATCAACCCCTTTTTGATGGATCCCAACAACTCCCAAAGATTGTGGACAGGGGGACGCACCTTGTGGCGCACCGATAACCAAGGCACAAGCTGGACTCAGGCAAGTGTGACCAACCAAACGGGGGTTGGCACTAATTCTGTTGCCTCTTGGGCGGTGCAACCCGGCAACTCGGATGTGGTATTGGCGGGAGATGAACTTGGCAATGTGTACCGCACCACAGCTGGCACAACTGCGACCAACGCGACAGCATGGACGGATACCTCGAACATGGGGGGGTATGTCTCCTCCATCGCTTTCGACCCCAATACAACCACCACGGCATATGCAACAGTTTCCACCTTTGGGGCTACCCATTTGTGGCGTAGCACCGACAGCGGTGCTACGTGGGCCGCTTTTGGTGGCTCCTTGCCCGATATTCCCTTTCATTCGGTTTTGGTTCAGCCGGGGGATAGCACCCGCATTTATGTGGGCACCGACCGTGGGGTGATTGTGACCCCTGACGGGGGCACAACTTGGTTCTATGCCCAAGGTTTCCCACGGGTGGTGGTGGAGTGGATGGATATTGAAACCGAGGGTGGGACGGAGTATTTGTATGCGTATACACACGGCCGTAGCGTGTTCCGCACGGGCACGCCAGTGCCCACGGCCGTGGGGCTGAACCAAGTGCAGGCGGAATCGTCTGCTCTCAATCTCATGGCTAATCAGTGGGTATGGGCGGCCGTGTTGGGTTTGGCCTTGCTCTCCTTGGCCACCTTGTGGCTGTGGCGTAGACCCACCCATACCCTGTAAAAGTAAAAGGGGCTGTTACCAAGGCGAAGACCTTGCAGGTTTCTAAAACCTGCAAGGTCTGCCTTCTCCTTCAAACCCATGAAACTTTGGCAACTATTTTGGATACTGTGCGGGGTAGTGGTTTTGTGTGGGTGTACTCCTGAAACGGCCGAACCTCTGCCCACACTCATGGCCACCAGTCCCCCTGCGGCCGACCCGACGGCGGTGTTGGCCACGGCCGTTGCCCCGCCCACGGTGACATCTGCACCCCTACAGCCCCCTCTTCACCCACCCCCACGGCCGAGCCAAAAATCATTGTCATTGGCGACACCGAAAAACAGCAAGTGCAAGTGGGCGAGCTATTTATCGTGCAAGGCTCACGCGGCCCCAACTGGCAAATCGGTTATGATCCAGAAGTGTTGGAGCTACTGACCACGGCCGAAGAGCAACAAATAGCAGGCGACACATGGCTCTTTATGGCCATCCAAGCCACCACCCAAACAGTGATTCGCCTCGATTTTAGCTCCCCCCTGCACGGCCGAGCCTTGCCCCCTCCTCCCCGGCGGAGCCGCCATTCTAATGGAAGCCCTTATCGAAATCACCCAACCCTGACTTTTCCAATCCTCCATCCCGTTACTCTTCCTCCCCCTTTCCTACCGTCGAATAAGCGGCAAAAACACCTCTTCAGGGATGACGACGTTCACGGCCGTTGTCGCCTCCGTGTTGTTCCCTTGGCCATCTTCCGCCTCTAGGCGCAGGGCGTAGGTGGCGGCCGTGGGTAGGTTTATGGCAAACGTGTGGCTCGCGCTGTGGATGGTTTGCTCGGCCGTCAGCACCTCATCCACAAACAGGCGGTAGGTGAGAGGCAAGTGGGCATTATTGGGTACGGCCGTGGCCGTAACCCGCACAGGGCGCGTGGTGAAACCGACGGCGGGGGCGGCCAGTTGCACGGCCGTTAAATCGACGGGCGCACTCAGGACGGCCAAATAGGCATCTTCTAAATCGGTGGTGCTGGGGTTGAAGGGGGTCGGGCGGGCGGCATCGGCCGTGGTGTAGAGCGTGCCTTGGGTGGAACGGCCGCTAATGGCCACCACGCCATTGCTGGCCGCAATTCCCGTCGTTGTGCCATCGCCCGCCTCCTTGGTAAAGGCTGTCCATGTTTGTCGTTGGGTAAAATCGCTGTTGATGATGTAAATGGTCATCTCCTTGTCGTTGGCGGGTTGCGCACCTAGCGGTTGGCCATTCAGGGTCAACGTTCCCTCAAAACGCCCTTTCATGTAGGTTCCCACAGAGCCACCCACATACACATTGCCGAGTTCATCGGCCGCCAAACTACCGTCGCTAACGGTGAAATTGCGGGTGGAGGAGCCAGCCCCTGCCACCCCGTTGTTATCCCAGCGGGGCAAAATAAACTGCCCTTTTTCAACCCAGCCCGTTTGGTGGTTGACTCGCGCTACAAATGCTTTTTTGGCGCTGTTGGTATTGTGCATCTTGTTCCAATTGTCTATCTCCACGGCCGAAATGTAGACCAAATCACTGCCCTGCATCCCATCGAAGCGGCGGCCATTGGTCTTGAAGACAGTCACCCCGCCGTGCGCTTCGCCCAAAATGTAAAGCTGGTTGTCGCGGCCGATGGCGATGCGGTAGAGGCGGCTATCGGCCGTGAGCGCATACGGTGTGGCCGCGTCTACCAGCGATTTCCAGTAGTCGTAACTGCGCCACACTAGGCTGGTGAGGTCGTTATTCGCATAGGCATAGAGGAAGGGGGATTGGTATTGGCTACTGGCCTGCCAAAAGCCACCCACATAGATTTTGCCTTGCTCGGCACTGATAGCCACATCGAGAACGGTACGGCTGGCAATGCTGTTTTGGCTGAGCAAACTGCCATCGGCCGACCACAAGCTAATCTGGTTGCCTGCGCTGGTCACAATACGGCCGTCGCTGGCCATGCCGACGCGCTTGTTGCCGCTGGCCAAGCTCTGGGCACGGCTGGGTTGGTCGCTGGCTAAATCGGCTGTGTACACCTTCAGCCCAAAATCGCCTACGGCCGCGACTTCGCCTGTGGCGCGGTTGATGTCCATGTCATGGATTCGGCCGCCTGTTCCAATTTCAGCAAGGGTTTGGCCTGTGTTGGGGTTTACCCGCCGCACAAAGCCTGTGCCGTTCAAGTTCAGAGCCACCACCAACTCTTGGGCGGCGTTTATTTCAAGGGCAACGGCTTCGTTGTCCACAGCGGCCGTGCCCAAATAGCTGGCATAGACAATGGTGGTATCACTGGTGGGCACGGCCGCGCTCGGCCGCACCACCGCCGCCAACAAAACAAACAGGAAAAATGGCAAAAATTTAGACATATAGTTGCTGAATGGGAAGTCGCTAACAAATGGCCAATGACCAATGACAAAAAACCAATTTGTAGACGATTCTACCCCACCTATTGTAGACTGCGACCAACTACCCAATCCAAAATCCAAAATCCCCACTCCAAAATCTCCATGCCTTATCGCCATCTCAACCCCGATATTTTGGTAGACCGCATCGAAGCGTTGCAACAACGCATGTTGGAGCGATTCCCCGAACGCAACCTCAACAAAGTGTGTGCCGAACTGCTGGCCACGGCGCAAGAGACGAAACAGCGCACAGCGTGGATTAGTCGGCCGCTATGGCCGCTTCGCCTTGGGGTGGGGGGATTGGCCGCGTTGTTGTCCACGGCCGCCATTTATGCCATCCCCCGCGTCGTCCTCCTCGATAGCACCCAATTTGGCCTGAGCGAATTTCTACAGGCTCTCGAGGCGGGCACGAACAACATCTTGCTCATCGGGGCCGCCTTTGTCTTTTTGGTCACGGCCGAACGGCGCATCAAACAAAAGCGCACCCTCGCCTCCCTGCACGAGTTGCGCGTCTTGGCCCATGTCATAGACATGCACCAACTGACCAAAGACCCCGAGCGCATCCTCGGCCGTGGCCCCCGCACCACCTCCTCCCCCAAAGAGAGCATGACCCCCTTTGAGTTAACCCGCTATCTCAACTATTGCTCCGAAATGCTCTCCCTCATCGGCAAAGTCGCCGCCCTCTATGTGCAAGATTTCGATGATGAGGTGGCCGTCGCGGCCGTCAACGAACTCGAAGACCTCACCACCGCCCTCGCCAGCAAAATCTGGCAAAAAATCATGATCCTCCACGACCTTGAGCCAGACGAACGCCAACAAATCGAAATTGCGAAGAGGTAGGGGGAGAGACGAGAGAGAAGAGAGAAGAGAGATGCCGCGCCAATCCGCAATCCCCATTCCGCATTCCGCATTTCCCTCTCCCCCGTGTCTTTTCGGTGACAAAACAGTGTCCTTTCCCTGTCACGTCGCCTTAAAAATCTTGCACATAAAAAATGTTATGGTATTGTTAAAAGTGCCCAACATTCTTCTATTCTCCCCCTAACTTAGAGAATGCTTTTACTCCCTAAATTTATCTCTCTCTGGTGAACTGTTGCATGAGTGATTCATCCACCATCTTAAAAGTTGACAACATTCACCTCAGTTTTGGGGGGACTGTCGCCCTTAACAACGTCAGCTTTGATGTGAAGCAGGGTGAAATTCGAGCAATTATTGGGCCGAACGGGGCGGGCAAAACCTCTCTTCTCAACAGCATGAGCGGCTTTTATCGGCCGCAAAAAGGGCGCATCCTCTTCGCTGGCCACCCTTTACCCAACAATGGGGGTTTGCCTTATGATGGATCTGCTGGGGGCTACGAAATGACCAAAGTGCCCCCCCATAAGGTTGCCCAACTCGGCATGGCCCGCACCTTCCAGAATATCGCCCTCTACACAGGGTTAAGCACACTGGATAACCTCATGGCCGCCCGCCATGTGCACATGAAACAAAACGCTTTGCAAAGCGCTTTTTACTGGGGAACCGCCCAACGGGAAGAAGTCCAACATCGCCACACTGTCGAAGAAATTATTGATTTTCTTGAGATTGCCCACATTCGCAAAGCGATTGTGGGGGCTTTGCCCTACGGCTTGCGCAAACGGGTCGAACTCGGCCGTGCCCTTGCCCTCGAACCCAAACTCCTCCTCTTAGATGAGCCAATGGCAGGGATGAACGCCGAAGAAAAAGAGGACATGGCTCGCTTCATCCTCGACATTTACGAACGGCGCGGTGTCACCATCGTCCTCATCGAACACGACATGGGCCTCGTCATGGACATCTCCGACCGCGTTGTCGTCATTGATTTCGGGGTCAAAATCGCCGACGGAACCCCCAACCAAGTCAAAAACGACCCCAACGTCATCAAAGCGTATCTGGGACAAGAATAGTTAGAAGTGAAAAGTGAGAAGTAAAAGTGGTAACAGACCACTTTTCACTTTTGACCTTTCACCTTTCACCTCATTACACACTATGGCCAAACCCGAAACATTGCCCCAATACTTTTTAGAGCGCACCACCAATTTCCCGCCTGCGAAAGTAGCCGTGCGCCAAAAAGAGTTGGGTATTTGGCGCGAATTTACGTGGCAAGAATCCTACGAACAGGTCAAACACTTTGGCTTGGGTCTGATTCAGCTTGGCCTGCAACGGGGCGAACACGTCTGCTTTATCGGCGACAATGACCGCTATGCCCTGTGGAGCTACATTGGGGCAATGGGGGTGGGCGGGGCGATGATTGGCCTGTACACCGATTCCCGCGCCAACGAAATTGAATACGTCGTCAGCCACGGCGATGTGGTCTTTGCCCTTGCCAAAGACCAAGAGCAATGCGACAAGTTCCTCGAGATTAAAGAGCGCATCCCCCAAGTCAAACGAGTCATTTATTGGGATGAGCGCGGGTTGTGGAATTACGATGACCCGTGGCTTATTTCGTTTAGTGAGGTGCAAAAGCTCGGCCGTGAACTCGCCGCCCAAGAGCCAACCCGCTACGAGACAGAAGTCGCCGTCGGCCGTGGCTCCGACCTTGCCCTCCTCTGCTACACCTCTGGCACCACAGGCTTGCCCAAAGGGGTCATGCTCAGCCATGCCAACCTCATGTACTCGGCCGATGCCTATCTCGACGTAGACCCGCGCTACGAAGGCGACAACCACCTCAGTTTCCTGCCCCTTGGCTGGATAGCCGAACCCGTTTTGGGTTTTGCGGGGCACGTCGCCATCGGTTTTGTGATGAACTTCCCCGAGGAACCCGAAACTGTGCGCGAAAACATGCGCGAAATCTCGCCGGAGTCCGTCATCTACAACTCCCGCCTCTGGGATGGCATTGTGGGCACAATTCAGGTGCGAATGCAGGATGCCACATGGCTCAATCGCAAACTGTACCAATGGTTTTTGCCCGTTGGCTACAAAATGGCGGATAGAAAGTTGGTTGGCCAATCTGTTGGGGTGGGGTTGCAGATGGCTTATGGGTTGGGGGATTGGCTCGTCTTTCGGCCGTTGCGTGGCCAACTCGGCCTCGCCAAAGTTCGCTCCGCCTACACAGGCGGCGCCGCCCTCAGCCCTGATGCGATGCGCTATTTGCACGCCCTCGGCATCAACCTCAAACAAGTCTACGGCTCCACCGAAGTCACAGGCGGGGCGACGATTCACCGCGACAAAGATATTAAATTTGCCAGCGTCGGCATCCCCGCCCCCGGCATCGAAGTGGCCATTGCCGAAGACGGCGAAATTTTGCTGGCTGGCCCGACTGTCATGCAAGGGTATTACAAAAACCCCGAAGCAACGGCCAAAGACATTTTGGAAAAAGGCGGCAAACGCTGGTTCCGCACAGGCGATGCGGGTCATGTGGATGAAGACGGCCACCTCATTTTCCTCGACAGGGTCAAAAATATCATGACCCTGTCCAATGGCGAACGCTTTTCGCCCCAATTTATCGAAGGGCGGCTCAAATTTAATCCCTTACATTTTGGATGTGATGAGCCTCGGCGACGAAACCCACGATTTTGTCTCTGCCCTTATCGTGATTGATTTCGAGACAGTTGGCCAATGGGCCGAAAAGCGGGGTTTGGGTTACACCACTTTTGTGGATTTATCCCAAAAACCCGAGGTATACGACCTCATCCAAAAAGCGGTGCAAGAGGTCAATGTCAATTTGCCCAGTGGGGCGCAAGTCGAGAGTTTTGTCTTGCTCCATAAAGAGTTTGATGCGGACGAGGCCGAAATGACCCGCACCCGCAAGTTGCGCCGCAATGTATTGGCCGAAAAATACAGCACCATCATCGAAGCGATGTATGCCCGCCAACCCTCGGTGCAAATTCGCGCCTCCGTTACTTATCAAGACGGCCGTGAAGCCATCATTGAAACCAGCTTAAAAGTGATGAGCACGGCCTAAAAGCACTCAGCACTTCACTCTCTTCTAGGAGAAATACATGAATTGGGTCTTAGTCCCTCAACAATTCATCAACGGCTTGCTCAATGGCGGCACCATCGCCCTCATCGCCTTGGGCATTGTCCTCGTCTATCGCTCCTCAGAGGTGTTTAACTTCGCCCACGGCCATAGCGTGATGATAGGGGCTTACCTGACATGGTGGTTTGCCACCCCAGACGGCATTGGCCAATGGGTGACAAGCGAAGAGCCATTTGCCTTGCCCTTGTGGGTGGCCATTGTGCTGGCCAGCGGCATCGCCGTTTTACTGGGGTTGCTCATCGAACGGCTCGCCCTACGGCCGATGACAGGCCAACCCCTCCTCTCCATTGTCTTGATGACCCTCGGCCTCTCCCAACTGTTGGGCGGCCTTGTCACCGTCTTTTTTGGCACAGAGCCAAAAGCCAACTTCCCCACCCCGTTTGCCCCCACCGACACATGGGACATTCCCTTCCCCGGCGCATTCCGCGACATTGTCCAAATTGGCCATGCGCGTTTTGCCACCTTCGCCGTGGCCATTATTGCGGCCATCTTGCTCATCCTCTTCTTCCAATACACCAAAACAGGCTTGGCCATGCGTGCCACCTCGGAAAACCACGAATTGGCGCAAAGTGTGGGCATTCCCATCTCGCGTGTTTTCGGTTTGTCGTGGGCCATTGCGGGCATTATCGCCACCTTGGGCGGCGTGTTGTTAGCCACTCTTTCGGGGGTTAGCATCAACCTCTCGACAGTTGCCCTCATTGCGTTTCCCCGCCATTTTGCTCGGCGGCCTAGAATCATTTCCCGGTGCTATCTTAGGTGGCATCTCCGTGGGGTTAATTCAAGCGCTGGTGCAAGCCTCTTCGGTGGCTCAAGTGCGCTCCTCGGCCGATATTGCCCCCTACATTCTTCTCCTGATTGTGCTTGTTTTACGCCCCGAAGGCTTGTTTGGCCAAAAACGCATCGAACGCATCTAGCGATTTTGAATTTTAGATTTTGGATTTGGGATTGGTTGCACCATGAACCAGTAACGAACAACGAATAACCAATAACCCCTACTATGGCTGTTTTAAGACCACCCGGCGATTTTGACCGTAGCTACGAACATGATAAGGCGTTTTTGCGTCGGCCGTGGCATGTTTGGGGCACTGTGTTGGCCATTGCGGCCGTGCTACTTATCCCCCAACTCGACCATATCTTGCCCACGAGCATTTATCCCGCCGCCCGCCACGCTTACATTGTCGGCATTCTCAACCAAATCGCCTACACCGTCATCGCCTTGCAAGGTCTAAACATTCTGACAGGGTATACGGGGCAAATCTCATTGGGGCAAGCCAGTTTTATGCTAGTAGGTGGTTATATTGGGGCTTTGGTGGTTATTCATTTGGGGTGGCCGTTTTACATCGCCATAGTGATTGCCGCCATTGGCACAGGTCTCATCGGCCTCATTTTTGGCCTGCCCTCCTTGCGTGTCAAAGGCTTTTATTTGGCGATGGCGACTTTAGCCGCCCAATTTATCATTCCGTGGCTCAGCCGCCACACCTTTCCCGATTATTTAGGTGGCGGCCGAGGTTCGATTACCGTCCCCGTGCCCGACTTTTTGGGCGAGGCGGTTCACTTTGCCGAAACCTCTAATTTTGTCTATATCTCGTTGGTCGTTCTGTTTATCACAACGCTCCTAACCAGCAATATCAGCCGCACCCGCCTCGGCCGTGCTTTCATCTCCGTTCGCGACAACGATTTTGCGGCCGAACTCCTCGGCATCAACTTGTTTGGCTACAAACTCCGTGCCTTTTTTATTGCGGCCATGTTGGCTGGAGCGGCTGGGGCACTCCGCGCCGCCAGCGAACGGGGTGTGGGCACTGAATTTGGCTACCACCTCAACGAATCCATTATCTTTTTAGGGATGTTGGTCATTGGCGGTCTCGGCACAAACCTCGGCCCATTTTTTGGAGCTATTTTCATCATCGTCATAGACGATTTGGCCTTATCCATTGGCTCCTCGCTGGCGGCCATGTTCCCCAACCAAGCCGCCCAACTGCTCACCTCATTCCGTCCTATCTTCTTCGGCTTGGCACTCATGCTCTTTCTGATTTTCGAGCCGCGTGGCCTTGCCCACCGCTGGATGCTTATCAAAGCATCATGGCGCTTACGGCCGTTTGCGAGATAAAACGTTACTCGTTATTGGTTATTGGTTACTCACGTACTCGACCAACCAACTACCCAATAACGAATAACCAGTAACCAATAACCCCATCCCCCCCCCGTTGTTTCTGATGGCTGTGGCCATCTGTTAGATACTCTCTTTGGAGGAGAAAAAAATGAAAAAATGGTATAGCAAATTGATTCTGTTGACCTTGCTGGCCCTCTTGGTAGCGGCTTGCGGTGGTGCGGCTACCCCCACCGCCGAACCAGCTCCTGAGGCAACTTCTGCCCCCGCCGAAGTTGAAGAACCCACGGCCGAGCCAGCCGCCGAGGAACCCACGGCCGAACCAGAGGCTGAGGAACCGACGGCCGAACCGACGGCTGAAACCGCCCCTGTGTCTGATGTAACCCTCACTGTCTGGGCAGACGACACCCGTGCACCTGTCATTGAAGCGCTCGGCGCCCAATTCACCGAAGAATACGGCGTGGGCATCGTTGTCCAACAAGTCGGCTTTGGTGACATCCGCGAGAACTTCACCGTCGCCGCCCCCGCTGGCGAAGGCCCCGACATCATCATCGGTGCCCACGACTGGCTGGGCGAATTGGCCACCAGCGGCTTGCTGGCCGAAATTGACCTCGGCGACAAAGAAGGGGACTTCTCCCCTGCGGCCGTAGACGCATTCCGCTATGACGGCGTGCTGTACGGCTTACCCTACGCCGTCGAAAACGTCGCCTTCTTCTACAACAAAGACCTCATCGAGACCCCCCCCACCACTTGGACAGAAGTTCAAGAACTGGCGGCCGAACTCGAGGCTGAGGGCGTTGTGCAATACGGCTACGTCTTGCAACCCGCCGATGCTTTCCACTTCATGCCCATCCAAACCGCTTTTGGTGGTTATGTGTTCGGCACGAATGAAAACGGCTACGACCCCACCGATGTGGGCTTGGACAGCGAAGGCTCCATCGCCGCCGCCCAATGGCTGGAAGGCATGATTGCCGACGGTCATTTGTCGGCCGACCTCGACTGGGATGCTGTTCATGCTTTGTTTGAGACAGGCGAAGCGGCCATGATGATTACTGGGCCGTGGGCTGTTGCTCGCTTCAAGGAAGCAGGTGTCAACTATGGGATCGCCAACTTGCCCGGCGAGACGCAAGAAAGCTCCCCCTTCTTGGGCGTACAAGGGTTCATGGTTAGTGCCTTCAGCCAAGACCCCCTCTTGGCCCAAGCGTTCCTGACCGAATTTGTGGCCACCGAAGAAGCGATGACCCAAATTTTCGCCAGCGGCGACCGTCCGCCAGCCCACTTGGCTGTTTTGGAAGGGTTGGAAGACCCAGACCTGCTCGCCTTTGGTGCGGCTGGTGTCAACGGCCGGGCGATGCCCGCCATCCCCGAAATGAGTGCCGTTTGGGGTGCATGGGGTGACGCTGTCACGCTCATCTTCCAAGCGCAACAACCCGCCGATGAGGCGTTCACCAACGCGGCCGAGCAAGTTCGCAACGCCATTGCTGGCGTTGTGGTTGAGGAACCTGCGGAAGAACCTGCTGAAGAAAGCACGACCATGGTTCCCACCGAAGCGTGTGAAGTAGATTTGACGGGTGAAGAACTGGTCATTTACCAACAAGCTGGCCGTGAAGGCCCGTTGGCCGCCATTTTGGGGCAAGGCTTCGCCTATGCCACCGAAGATGCGGTGAATATGATTAACAGCGAAGGTGGTATCTGTGGGGCGACGGTTAGCGTTGTCTTTGGCGAAACCAACTACGCGGCCGAGCAAGAAGTGGCTGTTTACGAGCAATTCCGTGCGGCCGACCCCAAACCGTTCATCATCCTCACCTATGGTAGCGCGGCGACCATCGTCCTCAAGGATCGCGTCTTTGAAGACCAAATCGTCAACTTGGCCGCTGGTTTGGAAGCGAGTGCAATCTATGACCCCGCCAGTGGTTACACCGTTGGTTTGGCTCCCATTTACCCCGACCAATTTGCAGGCTACCTGCAATGGTTGAGCGAGAACTGGGCTGATGTCAAACCTGCTGATGCGGGCGACGACATCGTTGTGGGTGTCATTGGCTGGCCAACGCCCTTGGCTTTGGGGCTATCACCCCTGAAACAGAAGCCTTTGCGGCCGAACTTGGCATCACCCTTCTGCCTCTCGAGCAAGTTGAGCTTTCGCCCACGGCCGAGGTTTCGGGTGCTATCCAAAACTTGGTTGTTGGTGGTGCGAACGTCAGTTGGAACCAAAGCCTCTCCTTCATCCCTGCCCAAGTCGGTGGCACCACCCGTGCCCTTGGCTTGTGGGACAGCGTCAAGATGAGCGGTGTGAACTGGTCTATGCACGACGATGTGCCCGTCTTCTTGGGCGATAACCCCGAATTGATTGATGGCTACTGTGGTGTATTCCCCTATGCGTACTGGAATGACACCGATGTCATCGGCGTACAAGCGGCCGACTTCGCCTTCACCGAGGCGGGTCGCCCCGAATCAGACCGTTCGACCACCTATCTGACGACGTTTGCCAGCTTCTTGGCCATTCGCAACGTCCTCATCCACGCCGCCAACACCATTGGTTCGGCCGACATTACGGGTGAAGATGTATTGAACGCGATGATTGACCTTGGGGCAGTGGATGGTGGTGGTATCTCCACCTACAACGTAGACGAGACAACCCGCTCCTCCCGCATGGCGCAAATTCGCTGTGTGGTGTGGGATGGCGAACAACTCAACTACGAAGTGGTGCAAGATTACTTCGAATTGCCCGACATGCGCCCTGCGCCCCAGAACTAACCTGATAGACCTCTAGTTAATAGTCAGTAGTAATTAGTGAGTAGTGAGTAGTGGGTAGTGAGTTATCACGATTCACTACTTACTACTTACTATTTACTACTGACTCGCTACTGAAAAATACGTATGCTAAAAGTCAGCAACATCGAAGTCGTCTACAGTGATGTCATCCTCGTTTTACGGGGTGTTTCGCTTGAAGTCCAGAAAGGGCAAGTGGTTTCATTGCTGGGGGCGAATGGAGCGGGTAAATCCACCACGCTCAAGGCGCTTTCGGGGTTGTTGGTTTCGCAACAGGGCAAAGTAACCCGTGGCGCGATTGAATTTGAAGGTCAGCGGATAGACAATCTCTCGGCCGACGAAATTGTGCGCCTTGGCATTGTGCAAGTCATTGAGGGACGGCCGCTCTTCCGCCATCTTAGTGTGGAAGAAAACTTACTGACAGGAGCCTTGTTCCGCTCTGCTTCCAACGCCGTGCTGAAATCGGATTTGGAGCAGGTGTACCACTTTTTCCCCCGTTTGCTTTCCATGCGCCACCGCACCAGTGGTTATCTTTCGGGTGGTGAACAGCAAATGGTCGTCATCGGCCGTGCGCTCATGGCCAAACCCAAGCTCATGCTTCTGGATGAGCCATCGTTGGGGCTGGCTCCTCTGCTAGTCAAAGATATTTTCGATATTATCAAGCGCATCAACCAAGAATCGGGCATGTCGTTGTTGATTGTGGAGCAGAATGCCAACGTAGCCCTCAAAACGGCCGATTACGCCTATGTGATGGAAAACGGCCGTGTGGTGCTGGATGGTGCGGCCGAACAATTGGCTGAAAACGCCGATATTAAAGAGTTTTACCTCGGCCTCACCTCTGTAGGCGAGCGCAAAAGCTACCGCGATGTGAAACATTACAAGCGGCGCAAGCGCTGGCTTGGCTAGTTAATTGTGAATGGTGAATGGCTAATTGTGAATTGTGAATGAGGAAACCCGCTTAGTGGTTTTCCCTCGTACTGGCTTCTTTCCCCATGAATCTTGACGAGAAACTTCGCGACATTGTGGCTTATGCTTATGAGCACGCACCAGCGGTGCGGGCGCGTTTTGAGGCGGCCGAACTCACCCCGGCCGACATCCAAACCACGGCCGATTTGGTGCGCCTGCCCATCCTGAGCAAAGATGAGCTGATTGCCTTGCAACAGGCCAATCCCCCCTTTGGCGGCATGTTGGGCGTACCCGCGCGTGAAGTTACGCGCATTTATATGTCGCCCGGCCCCATCTACGAACCCGCCCCCGAGCCAACCGATACGGCATGGGATATGGCCGTGGCGGTGTTGCGCGGCGGCGGATTCACGGCCGACGACATCGTCCTCAACACGCTCTCTTACCACCTTGTACCAGCGGGTTTATTGCTGGATGAGGCGTTGTTGCGCGTGGGGGCAACGGTTGTACCTAGTGGCTATGGCAACACCGATTTGCAGGTTAAATTGTTGCGTGATTTAGGGGTGACGGGCTATGTGGGCACCCCCAGCTTTTTGGCACACCTTTTACAACGTGCCGAAGAGTTGGGATTAAATGTCCGCCGCGACCTCAAATTGAACAAAGTCTTGGTCTCGGCCGAACCCCTCCCGCCGAGCTTGCGCCAAAAATTTGCCGATGAGTATGGGCTGGCGGTGTGCAACACCTATGCCACGGCCGAACTGGGCTTGTTGGCCTACAATACAACTCCGGGCCTAACAATGGATTTGCTCCCTGAGCCAATCATTGAACTGGTAGACCCCGATACGGGTGAACTGGTGGGGACTGGTGAGGTGGGCGAGATTGTGGTGACAGGCTTTAGCAAGGTCTACCCGCTCATTCGTTTGGGCACGGGGGATTTGGCCATCAACGTAGACCCATTGCCCGGCGAAAGTGTGCAGGAGGAACGGCAAATTATTATCGTCGGTCGACGGGGGGATGCGCTGAAGGTGCGGGGGATGTTTGTGCATCCCACCCAGTTGCGCTTTGCCGTGACCCAAGCGGCCATGATGGCGGGGGTTTACCCGCCCCCGGCCGTGCAAGGGGTTGTGACCCGCCCTGACCCTCAGCGGGATTTTCTGACGGTGCGGGTGGCCACGGCCGAAAACCCCGCCCTTGACGATGCGCTCCGAGGTGCTATCCAGCAGGCGTGCCGGGTGCGGGTGGATGCGATTGTGTTTGTGGATGTGATTGATGAGGGGGAGCGGATGATGGTAGACGGCCGGGCATGGGATTAACCGCTGGCGTTTGCGCATCAACTCGGTTGTTTTTTACGGCCGTTCTTGGGATTACAAGAACGGCCGTTTTTTTTGCCAACTGGCCGAAAATTTACGGCCGCAAGGTACACAACGCCTGCCGCACTTCGCCGAGGTGATAGGCGGTGTGGGCTATCATGGCGATGGCGCCACCGATTTCGCTTTCCCCCCATGTGTGCGTGTCATGCACAAGGGCGACGATGCGCTGTTGGCTGGCGCGTAGACCATCTTGGATGTCTGCCCATTCGGCAGGGGTGACGGCACTGACGGTGCGCCAAATTTCGCCCCAATCTACTTTGGGGAAGCTGTTTTCGCGCACGCCTTGCTCGAGCATATCGAGGTAGAAGGCGGTGTGCTTGACTTGGGCGGCCAAGGTGGCGCATTTGCCGCCGACGGGGATGGAGGCTTCAGCGGCCGTAATGTCGGCGAGGGTCTCGAAGAAGGATGTACCTCGGTCGAGGTAGAAGCCGTTGACATGGTCAAAGGTTTCATCTAGCAGGGCTAGCAATGCTTTGGTGAACTGTTCGGCGGGGATGGTGGACATGGGGGTTATCTCCTGAAATTAGAACGGCCGTGCGATTTGCGAAAGTTTATCATGCAGGAGGGGATATGTCTACTGTTAAATGGGGTTAAATTTAGCGAGTGACAAGGGGCGGGCGAAGCACAAGATGGGGGCGTGGGGCTTTGGCTCAGTGCCATAACAAGGGATAATAGGGGCTTGGCGGCCGTGGGGAATGGGCACTTGGGGCTTCTATACGGCCGTTTTGGTTTAGGAGTATATTGGTGTATTTGTTTAGTGGTTTATTTGTCATTCGGCTCACAAGGAGGAATCCTTCCAACACACCATAAACCATGAGTTTAAAGAAATGATTCCTTCTAATTGGACAATTTATGCTTTGGGGGGCGCTTTAATCGCTTTCATTTTGTTGTTTGGCTATGTCTGGCCGCACCGCATCGCTGGCTCTAGCCCAGCGATGGCTCAAAAGCTATACATCTTTCGGGTCTTTGCTTTTATCGCTGTTTTTGTAGGGGCATTTTTCGCCCTCCCTTATTTATGGTTAGCCATTTTTATCTTATTTCTAAGTACCATTCCATACGCCTATATCTTGTTTTTCCTATGGCAATACCGCAAAGCAGGAACAATTTTGCTTAAATTAGAACGTTCAGCAGATGAAAAGCAAGGATTACTATGGGGTAGCCTGTTTTTTGTGTACAGCCTGATTGAGTTTGGGGATTTATTGACCAAAGATGCCATTTGGGCAGTTCAATCATGGCGTGAAATACCACACAAGGAGTTGTATTTGGCCATGCCCGCTTTTTTGTACTTAGCAGGAAGCATTTTTGTGTTTTTTACGGTCTTATATAAGAAGGAATTGTCTAAAACAGGTATTTTTGATTCTCCTTGGGCTTTAAGTTGGGATAAAGTTGTTGCATATCAATGGAAATTAATAGAGCCTGTAAAACTAGATTGGTATTTAGAAATTCAACGGGCAGGATGGCAGTCTTTTCCCTTTCTGGTTGTTGTCACGGCCGCGCAAAAAGCGGCCGTGGAAGCCATTTTAGAAGAGTATTGTGCAGGTAAAAACACCTCCGCCAACCATTAACCTACACTAATAAACCAATAAACAAATAAACCCCTCCCCCCCCCATGCCCCTCATCCCCATCTCCCTCGGCATCACCGCCTACAACGAAGAGCGCAACATTGGGCAACTGCTCCAGCGCGTCCTCGAACAACGCCTCATCCACACCGAATTGCGCGAAATCATCGTCGTTTCCAGCGGTAGCACCGACCGCACCGAAGCCATTGTGCAAGAATTCGCCCACTTCGACCCCCGCATTCGCCTGTTGGTGCAAACCCAGCGCGAAGGCAAAGCCAGCGCCATCAATCTCTTCATCCGCGAAGCGCTCGAAAACGTGCTCGTCCTTTCCAGTGCCGACCTGCAACCCGACTACGAAGCCATCGAAGCGCTTGTCGCCCCCTTTGCCGACCCCGAAATGGGCATGACGGGAAGCCATCCCGTGCCCGTCAACGACCCCAACACTTTTATGGGTTTTGCCGCCCACCTCCTGTGGGGTTTGCACCACCACCTCAACATGGCAGGCGGCTTTAAAGCGGGGGAGATGGTCGCCTTTCGCAAAGTTTTTGAGCGCATCCCCCACCACACGGCCGTGGACGAGGCCAGCGTGGAGCCAATTATTCGCGGCCAAGGGTACAAAGTCCGCTATGTGCCGCAAGCCATCGTCTACAACAAAGGCCCCGAGAACCGCGCCGACTTTTTGCGCCAGCGGCGGCGCATCTTTGCGGGCCATTTAGAAGTGCAACAGATGTTGGGCTACGCTGTCAGCACCATGAGCGGCGGCCGTGTCCTACGCCTCTTCCTGCGCCACCTCGATTGGCGGCCGAAACAGCTTGTGTGGAGCATCGCCGTCGTTCTCTTGGAAGTCTACGGCCGCTCCCTCGGCCGCCGCGACTTCAAAAACAAGCGCAACCACACCGTCTGGGAAATCGCCACGACGACGAAGGAGCTATAAGCTGTTAGCTTTTAGCCCTTTCTTTAGTCTCTCTTTGCCTTTTGAAATTTTTATTGCACAGCAGACAGCTCTTTAATCGGAAGCCATAGACCATAAGCTACCAATATCCCCTCTGCTCCCCCCCTGCCCCCCTGCCCCCCCTGCTCCCCATGCGCTCCTCAGCACTCAGCACTCAGCACTTAGCCCTCCCCCTCCTCCTCCTCGCCTTCTGGCTCGGTCTTAACAGCCTCATCGGCGATAGCCCGACGATGGACGAGCAAAACCATTTGGCGCGGGGGGCGGCGTATGCGCTTACGGCCGACCCCCGCCTCAGCGTCGAGCATCCCCCGCTCATCAACGGCCTCAGCGGGCTGATGATGCACCTTGTCCCCGAGGTGCGCTTACCCACCGACCAGCCCAGTTGGGCACGGGAACCCATCGAAATTTTCTGGTACGTCTTTGCCGACCAGTTTTTGTGGGATTACAACCGCCATCAGGTCTCTTTGCTCATCTTTTTGGGGCGATTGCCCATATTGTGGCTGACTTTGTTGCTGGGCACGGCCGTTTACACCTCTGCCCAACGGCTGTGGGGCGGCCGAGCGGGCTTGCTCGCCCTTGCCGTCCTCCTCTTCGACCCGAATATCATGGCTCACGGCCGTCTCATCACCACCGATTTGGGCGGCACAGCCACCGCCTTTGTGGCCACCATGTGTTTATGGTGGCAATGGCAACGGCCGACCAACACCACAGGCTCGCGGGATTGGTGGCGGGGGGTCTTGTGGCTGGCCATCCCCCTCGGCCTCGCCTTCACCAGCAAATTGCTCACCCTCCTCTTCGTCTTCATCTGGAGCGCGATGGCTTTTTTAAATCCTGCGGGGTCTTTAAGCCCCCGCAGGTCTGGCTTCGGCCGTCTCCTCCAACTGTGGCTGGCTGGTTTCTGCTCCATCGCCGTCGTCTGGCTCGTCTTCGGCCTCGAATGGGGGCCATTCCTCTTTTTAGATGAGCGTTTAAGCTGGCTCAACGCCTATGTAGGCCCCATGCCTACCTTTTGGTCAGGCATTGAACGCATCTTGCTGATTAGTGGCGGCGGCCGTGCCACCTTCCTCCTCGGCCAATTTTCTGATAATGGCTTCTGGCACTATTTCCCCGTGGCATGGCTGGTTAAAACCCCCCTGCCCACCCTCTTGGCGTGGCCGTTGGCCGCTATTTTATTGCTCAGGAATCAGGAAATGCGCGGCCGTGCCCTCTTCCTCCTCGCCCCCCCACTCCTCTACTTCCTCCTCAGCCTCACCAGCGCCCTCAACATCGGCTACCGCCACCTCTTGCCCATGCTTCCCTTTGTTGCCGTCCTTGTTGGGGATTGGGAGGCAGGTTCGTAGTAACGACTTTAGTCGTTCCTTGGCAGAGGAGCAGAGGAGCAGAGGAGCACTCCCCAGCCTCAGCACTCAGCACTCAGCACTTTTACTTTTTACTTCTCACTCCTCCTCTTCCTCCTCCCCTCCCTCCTCATCCACCCCCACTACCTCAGTTTCTTCAACCAGCCCTCGGGCGGCCCCAACAACGGCTACAACATCTTGGTGGATAGCAACATAGACTGGGGCCAAGATTTGGTTCGCTTGCGCGACTGGATGGCCGAGAACGACGTGCCCTCGGTCAAGCTGGCGTGGTTTGGCACGGCCGACCCCGCCTACTACAACATCGCCTACGAGCCATTGCCCGGCTTGCCCCGCCACTTCAATCTGTGGTGGGAGTTGCCCTTCGACCCGCAACGGCCGTCGCCCGGCATCTATGCCATCAGCGCCAGCAACCTGTGGGAATTGCCCCTCGCCGACAAACACGTCTTCCCCTACTTCCGCGCCCGCCCCCCCGACGACCGCATCGGCTACTCTATACTCATCTATCGTGTCCCGTAGGGGCAACCCTTGTGGTTGCCCATTTTGCTTTTATGGTTATCCACCTAATTGGGCAGGCATAAAGCCTGCCCCTACAGTTCTGCTCCCCTGCCCCTCTGCCCCCCCTATGCCCACCCCCACCCAACTCCTCACTCGCTTAGACGAACTCGGCCGTGCCCTTGCATCCACCGAACGCGCCTTGGGCCTCATCGGCCTTGGTTCGGTCGGATTAGAACGCGGCCGTTTAGACAATTACTCCGACTTAGACTTCTTCGTCATCGCCCGCCCCGGCCATAAACAGTTCTTCCTCGATGATTTAAGCTGGTTCAACGCCCCTTGCCCGCTCGTCTTCGCTTTCCTCAACACGGCCGACGGCTACAAAGCGCTCTTTGCCGATGGCATCTTCTGCGAGATGGCCGTTTTCGAGCCAGATGAACTGGCCAACATTCCGTTTGCCGCTGGGCAAATCATCTGGCAAGCAGATGATGCCCCTGCGGACATGGGATCGCCGCGTGTGCCCTTGCCGCGCTCTTCGCACACGGCCGAATGGCACTTAAACGAGGCACTCACCAATTTGTATGTCGGTCTCGGCCGTTATTGGCGCGGCGAAAAGCTCACCGCCATGCGCTTTATCCAAGTGTATGCCCTCGATAGGGTGCTGGCTCTCGCCGCCACGCTCGAGCCAGCGCAACAAGCATTCCCCGACCCCTTTTCCCCCGACCGCCGCTGTGAGCAACGGCTTCCCCAAGCCTCCCAACTCCTCCCCGTGTTCGCCCAAGGTTACGAGCAAACGCCCGCCTCGGCCGTGGCCATCCTCAATTACCTCGAACAACACTTCGAGGTTAACCCCCACCTCGGCCGTGCCATTCGCCAGCTTGCTCAACCCCCGCTTTCCTAAAAAAGACCCACAATTTAGGTAGTTGGATTTACTCTAAATCCTGTTGGATTAGCTCTTCGTCCAGCTGGATTAGCTCTTCATCCAGCTGGATTAGCTCTTCGTCCAGCTGGATTTACTCTTCGTCCAGCTGGATTTGCTCTTCGTCCAGCTGGATTAGCTCTTCGTCCAGCTGGATTAGCTCTTCGTCCAGCTGGATTAGCTCTTCGTCCAGCTGGATTAGCTCTTCGTCCAGCTGGATTAGCTCTTCGTCCAGCTGGATTAGCTCTTCGTCCAGCTGGATTTGCTCTTCGTCCAGCTGGATTTGCTCTCAATCCAGCTGGATTTGCTTTCAATCTAGCTGGATTTACTCTCAATCCAACTGGATTTTTCAACCACATGAATTCCTGTGCAACCAAAACGATATCAATTTAATACAAATCTAGGGGGGGAGGCTCTCAGCTAGGTAGAACTACCTTTTGTTTCACAAATTCATAACCATTCAGGGGGATTACACCTGAATAATTACCCGTTTAGAGATGGCAATAAAGGGATATAGAGTCGGCAAACCTAGCCCTATCCCCATCTCGACTTGCTCTGCTAAAAAACATGCCCATCAATAGGCAATGTAAAGCAAAACGTGGCCCCAGTCTCCCCGCCCTTGGCCGATTCCATCAACCAAATGCGCTGTTCATGCGCCTCTAAGACCATCTTGCAAAAGGCCAACCCCAGCCCACTGCCCGCCTGCTCTTGGTTCCCCTTCACAAACTTCTGGAATAGATACGGCCGAATCGAAGCAGGCACGCCCTCGCCACTATCGGCCACGGTTAGCAAGAAATGGGTCTGGTTTGGCTCCACCGTAATCGCCACCTTGCCCCCTTGCGGGGCAAACTTAATCCCATTGCCCACCAAATTTTGCAAGACCCGCTCCAACAGGTGGTAATCCCCCTCGGCCGCAGGCAATTGCGGCGGCGCGTTCACCTCCAGCACAATGCCCTTGGCCTCGGCCGCGACCTGTTGTTGCCCCATCACGGCCGTCAACCACGCTGTCACCGCAAACGGCCGTTTGTCCAAGGCCATGCGCCCGCTTTCCAGCCGGCTCAAATCCAAAATTTCGTTGATGAGACGCATGGCATGGGTCAAATTTTGCTCCATCCCCGTCAGCAAATGGTGGTCTTCGGCCGATAGCTCCTCATCCAGCACCTCTTTCAGGAAGCCAGCGGCCGTGTAAGCCACACTAATCGGACTACGCAAATCATGCACCATGGCGCGGGTCAATGTTTCGCGCAACTCCTCCACCGCTTGCGCCTCTTGCTTGCGTTGGGTTATGTCGCGCAACAAAATGAGCGTGCCTTGCGCTGTGGCTGGGGTGGCCTCTGCACTCGCCGTCTGCCCAATCAGCGAGAGGCGCACATCGTACCAGAAGGAGCCAGCGGCCGTGTGCAAGTGCAACTCCCCTGCCCCGCCCGCCGAAATGCCTCATACTGCTCTTTGCTGATTTGCTCCGCCAAGACCGCCCGCAATGGCTTCCCCAAAATATCCTTGCGCGGCAATTGCAACAGCTTCACCACCGCCTCGTTCACATCCACCACAATGTTGTGCCTGTTGATGGCTATCATGCCGTCGGCCATGCTGTTAATCAACAACTGCCGTGCGGTCAGCCCCACATCAAACAGCCGATAGCGCACCAACCCCCACGCCATGACAATGCCCGACAAACTAAAGAAGAGCGGCGTAATGTCTAGCCCGACGACACCCGTGATGGTTAAGATGTTGCCCGACATGGGGATGAACACGGCCGCAATCAACACCATTGCCTGCCTGCGCCGCATCCCATTTGTCCGCCATGCCTCGTAGCTCAACAATACAAGCATGGTGGCGATGCACAAATAAGCAAATCCAATCTGCACGGGGAACCAAAACCCCTCTGTTGGATTGATCCACGAGATGCCCGTGATGGTTGTGTCCAGCACAGCATCTTCGCGCCATGCTCCTTCCCACACATTCCACACCAAAATCATGGTTGTCAGGGGTATCAGTGCGGCGGGCAACACCACATACCAGCGCAACCAGTGGGTGCGGTTGGTGTAGGCCACGGCAAACCACCACAATATCAGGGGCACGGGGGCGATGGCCACATATTGCAGGTTCAGCGAGAATATTTTGTCTTCTAGACGGGGGACACTCAGCTCCACGGCCGCTCCCAACGACCAATAGGCCAAGGCAAGGGTCAAAATCGTAAAAGGCAACGCCCACCGCTCGGGGTGTCGCCGCCATGCCACGGCCGCCAACCAAATAGAGACCCCCGCCCCAAGGAGTAAAAGCGCAATAAGTAGGTGATGGGCAAGGGACATGTCGCTAAGATGGGAGGCGGTGCGGATTTGCTTAGATGACTGGGCAATTATAACCCTTTCACGGCCGTAATCGGGTATTTTGCTCGCCAATCCCTTCCTCTAGGCTCTTCCCTAAATGCGAATCCCCTTTGCTTTATGCTTCTTTTGCCCCTTTGCAATAAAAATTTATTACAAAAGGGCAAATGGACGGGGGCTTTGGCCCGTTTGGTTCGTGGCAGCCGTTTGTGCAATGGGCAAGGTGAAGCAGAAGGTGGCTCCTGTTTGGTTGTGGTCGGCCGTTGGCTCCAGCAACCAAATGCGTTGTTGGTGTGCTTCCAGCACCATCTTGCAAAAGGCCAGCCCCAACCCACTCCCCGCTTGTTCTTGGTTCCCTTTGGCAAATTTTTGGAAGAGATACGGCCGAATCTGCGTGGGAACTCCCGCCCCGCTGTCCTGCACTGTCACTTGCAATTGCTCGCCATGTTCTTGCACCACAAGGCGTACTTTGCCACCTATGGGCGTGAATTTGATGCCATTGCTGACCAAATTTTGGAAGACTCGCTCGAGCAAGGGGTAATCTCCCTCGGCCAGTGGCAATTTGGCAGGTATCTGAGCCTCGAGGGAGATGTTCTTGGCCTCGGCCGAGACTTGTTGCTCCCTAAAAGTATTTTCCACCATAGTGGCCAAAGCAAACGGCCGTGGGTGGAGCGCCATGTGGCCGCTTTCTAGCCGGCTAATATCCAAAATTTCGTTAATGAGATTGATGGCGCGGGTCAGGTTTTGCTCCATGCCCGTGAGGAGGCGGTTATCTTCGGGGGATAATTCCCCTTCGAGAACTTCCTTGAGGAAATTAGCGGCCGTGTAAGCCACACTAATCGGGCTACGCAAATCATGCACCATGGCACGGGTCATTGTTTCGCGCAATTCTTGCACAGCTTCTTGTTCGCGCTTGCGCTCAGTCACATCGCGCAACAAAATGAGCATCCCTTGGGGTGGGTTCCCAATCTCCGAAAGGCGCACATCATAAGAAAGGGTTTCTCCCCCCTGTTCAACAGCTAATTCCCCACCCCCTGCGTGGCGTATATGGTCGTATTGGCTTATGGCGATGTAGCTACTGAGTAGGAGACGTAAATCGCGGCCGATAATTTGCGCTTTGGGCAGGGCGAGAAGGTTGGTGACGGCCGTGTTCACATCCACCACTCGGTTCTCGGTGTTGACGGCTATCATGCCGTCTACCATACTATCAATCAGCAATTGCCGCGCTGTCAGCCCCACATCAAACAAACGATAACGGAGCAACCCCCACGAAATACCTGCCCCTGTAATGGCAAAATAGATGGGGGTGATGTCTATGCTCCCCTGCTCGCTGACAATAAACATGTTGCCAATGGTCGGCACCAGCATGGCCGCGATGACAATCATCGCTTGCCGGCGGCGCATTCCCACTGTGCGCCACGCCTCAAAACCGAGCAGAGCCAGCCCGCCCAAAATGGCGGGGTAGGCCACTGTCAGTTGCACGGAAAACCACACGCCGTGAACGATAAAGAGGGTGGGAATATCGGCCGTCAGGTCTAAGCTCACCTCTTGTAGCCATAAATTGCCCCAGTTAAACCACATCATCTGGATGTTGATGAGCGGAATAAGCACCATCGGCCCCACCACATACCAGCGCAACCAGTGGGCGCGGTTGGTATAGACAATGCAGAACCAAAGCAGGAGGAAGGGGATGGGCGGAATGACCAGATACTGGACTTTGAGCCAAAACAGCTTATCCGCCAAATTGGGCACGCTCAATTCTGTGGCCGAACCAAAAGACCACCATGAAAAGGCCAGCATGAGCGTGGTGAAGGGCAACGCCCACCGTTCGGGGTGTCGCCGCCACGCAATGCTCGCCAACCAAACAGACATGCCGCCGCTGAAGAGCATCAGGCCAATCATGAAGTGGTGTAGGGGTATCATGGGGATTGGGGAGGTGGGAATGCGGAATAGGGAATGCGGAATGGGGATTGATTGACAGACTGACAGACTGAAAGACTACTTCTAAATTCCTGCGCCACCTGTGACTTCGAGACAGTGGCCTGTGATATAGGCGGCAAATGGGGAGGCGAGCATGATGATACCACCTGCCGCTTCTTCTGGGGTAGCCCCACGGCCGAGGGGAATCATCAACTTGGCCATTTGGCGCATTTGCTCGGGAATGCCCAACGCAATCTCCTTTTCACCAATCATAATGCTTTCGCCTTCCGTTTTAGATTGCGTTAGGCGTGTTTCCACAAAGCCAAAGGCGACAGCGTTGCAACGGATGCCAAAACTGCCCCACTCTTTGGCCACTGTTTTGGTCAGACCCAAAATGCCCATCTTGGCCGTGGCGTAATTGGCTTGGCCGATGTTGCCATGCAAGCCAGAGGTAGACGAGACATTGATGATACAGCGTGGTTCGGGAGGCAACCCTGCCAGTTGCTCCTCTTTGGCTTTGTCGCGCATGTGGGGGGCAAGGGCGCGGATGAAGCGAAAGGGGGCGGTGGCATGGACATCCACAATTTTTTGCCACTGCTCATCGCTCATCTTGTGGAGCATCCCATCCCAAGTGAACCCTGCGTTGTTGACGAAGATGTTGATTTTGCCGTAGGCGGCAATCGTCGCCGAGAGGAGTTGGTCGGGAAAGGCGGGGTCGGTTACATCGCCCGCAATGGCGAGGGCTTGCCCGCCAGCGGCCGTGATTTCGGCCGCGACTTGCTCGGCAGGTTCGGCATTCAGGTCGTTGACGACGACTTGCGCCCCGTATTGGGCGAATAGCTTGGCCGCGGCCGCGCCAATGCCGCGTCCCGCTCCTGTTACGATGGCAACTTGGTTGTTGAAGAGCATAAGCTTGGGAGAGTTATTGAGTCTAATCGCAATTCAAGCGCAATTGGAGGGAAATTCAATGGTAATTTAGTCAGAAAAGTGCCCCTCATTCTTAATTGTTTGGGGATGGTTCAAGTTATTTCCCCAATTGGGGCCTGGGGGTGGGGGGGGGGGGGGGGGGGGGGGGGAAGCGTCCCAAGTCCCTTCTCCCCAGCCAAATTTGGAGAGGGTGAACCGTGCCATTGTTTGCTATTGTAGCTTAGTTTCCCGTGGCTTGGCTAAATGCCACAGGGGGAGCCGCCGCCTATTTACTCCCCCGCCGCGACCCACGCCGCTTGCGAACAACCCGCGAGCGGGGTGCGGTAGAGGGCGGCCGTGGCGGGGTGGATGAGATACGGTTGGCCAGCGGCCGTGGCCAAAAGCCACTCCCCCTCGGCCGACCACTCGAGGCTAAGTAAATTGTTGTGGCTGGGGAGGGGGATGATTTCCATGTGGCTGGTGGCCATGTCGTACACATAAACAGCGGGTTGATGGGTGGCTGGGTCTACGACCACAGCGGCCACCTGTTCGGCCGTAGGGCTAACTTCGGCCGCCACAATTTGGGGGGCTGTCAGCATGAGTTGTAATTCGGCCGTGGCCAAGTTG